>JAZOAK010000021.1:0-51222 GCA_045595445.1 Acutalibacteraceae bacterium | reverse complement strand
CTTCGCTACAAAATGAGCAAGTTTGAGGAATACGACTTCTATGCGGGAAACAAGGATTTTCTCGTCTCCGAGGGCGTCATTACCTTTACCGATACCAACGGCAAGCTGATGGCGCTCAAGCCCGACGTGACGCTGTCCATCGTCAAAAACAGCAAAGATGAGCCGAACGCCGTGCAAAAGGTCTATTACAACGAAAACGTATACCGCGTATCCAAGGGTTCACACTCGTTCAAGGAAATCATGCAGGTCGGTCTGGAGTGCCTTGGTGCGATCGATGAATATTGCATCTGCGAGGTACTCGCTCTCGCTGCTGAAAGTTTACGGCGCATCTCCCCCGCCTGCATTTTGGACGTGTCGCATATCGGGCTGTTATCCGATCTGGTCGACCGCATTGGCGTGCCGAGTGAGAAAAAGAGCGTGCTGTTCAAGTGCATCGGAGAGAAAAACACGCACGAACTGCAAAGCATCTGCCGTGAAGTTGGTGTTGACGATACGGCCTTCGACACGCTGAAGCAGGTGATAACCACGGTCGGAAAGCCTGACGCGGTGTTGCCGCAACTGGCGACGCTTTTGTCCGATCTGCCGTCGTGGGGAGATTTTGAACGTATCGTTCGCGCGCTCGCAGACGATGCGATCGGGGAAAATCTCCGTGTTGATTTTTCCGTTGTGGACGACATTCATTATTACAACGGTATCGTCTTTAAGGGCTTTATCAACGGGTTGCCCGCCGCCGTATTGTCGGGCGGGCAGTACGATAAGCTGATGCAGAAAATGAAGCGGCAATCGGGTGCCGTTGGGTTTGCGGTGTATATGGATATGCTCGAACGGCTGGACGATACTGCCAACGAGTACGACGTGGACGTCGTTCTGTTGTACCATGCAACCGCTGATCTCGCCGTTATCCGCAGTAAGGTGTCGGAACTGACACAAAGCGGTTACACGGTTTTGGCGCAGCGTGAAAAACCCGAAACGATCCGCTATAAGCAGCTGATGACGCTTTGCGGTAACGAGGTGGAAATTCTTGAAAACAATGCTTAACGTAGCTCTTCCGAAAGGTCGGTTGGGCGAAAAAGTACTGGCGATGTTTGAAAAAGCCGGTTTTGAGTGCCCGTCCATTCATGAAAATAACCGAAGACTCATTTTTGAAAACCCCGCATGCGGTGTGCGGTATTTTTGGGTAAAGCCGTCAGACGTTGCCATTTACGTAGAACGCGGTGCCGCCGACATCGGTGTGGCAGGCAAGGATATTTTGTTAGAATACGAGCCAGAAGTGTATGAACTGCTGGATCTGAAAATGGGTAATTGCCGTATGGCGGTCGCCGCGAAGAACGGATTTCGTGACGATCCCCAGCGCACCCTGCGCGTGGCAACCAAATTCACCAACATTGCGGGGCAACATTATCTGTCCAAAGGCCGTGATATTGATATTATCCATTTGAACGGATCAATCGAGATTGCACCGATCTTAAACTTGTCGGACGTGATCGTGGATATCGTGGAAACCGGCACCACGCTCAAAGAGAACGACTTGTCGGTGATCGAAACCATCGTGCCGATCAGCGCACGACTGATCGCCAACAAGTCAAGTTATAAATTCAAAAGCGAAGAAATTGAAACGGTCGTGCGGGAACTTGCCGCACAGACGGAGGCGTAAACACTATGATCCAGATTTTGAAATACGGTGAGGTCGCAAACGAGGAGATCTTTGCTCGCGCCGTACCCACCGTCAACGTTGAAGATATTGTGACAGAGATCATCGAAAATGTTAAAGCGAACGGTGACAAAGCCTTATACGAATACTGTGAAAAATTCGATAAAGCCACCCTCACCTCCCTGCAGGTCACAAAAGAGGAAATTGACGAGGCGGTAGCGGCTGTTGAGCCGCGCTTTTTGGAAATTCTCAAAAAAGCAGCGGCAAATATTCGAAAATTTCACGAAAAGCAGGTGCGGAACAGTTTTATCATCAACGATGAAAACGGCATCGTGATCGGTCAAAAGGTCATCCCGGTCGACCGCGCCGGATTATACGTTCCCGGCGGCACTGCCGCGTATCCGTCCACTGTGCTGATGGATTCCATTCCCGCCAAGATCGCGGGTTGCCGCGAGGTCGTGATGGTGACCCCGCCCGGTGCTGACGGTAAGATAAATCCCGTCATTTTGGCAGCGGCATCGGTTGCCGGTGTGGATAAGATCTTCAAAGTCGGCGGTGCACAAGCCATCGCGGCGCTTGCCTACGGTACCGAGAGTGTGCCGAAGGTAGATAAGATCGTCGGTCCCGGTAACGCGTTTGTTGCCGAAGCGAAAAAGCAAGTGTTCGGCAAAGTGTCTATTGATATGATCGCGGGACCGAGCGAGATTTTGGTCGTTGCAGACGGCGCATCCGATCCGCGTTTCGTCGCCGCCGATCTGCTTTCACAGGCAGAACACGATAAATTGGCAAGCGCGGTATTGGTGACCGATTCCGAAGCACTCGCCGTGGCGGTGCAGGCGGAACTGGAAAACCAGATTCCGCAGCTTACGCGCGCCGAAATCGCGCGCGTATCCATTGATAACAACGGCAAGATCATTGTAGCGGACACCTTACAAGCGGCGATTGAAATTGCCAATGAGATCGCGCCCGAACATTTGGAACTGTGTGTGGATAATCCATTTGATTATCTGGATCAGATCCGTCATGCGGGCAGTATCTTTATGGGGCGCCACTGCCCCGAGGCGCTCGGTGATTATTTTGCCGGCCCCAACCACACCTTACCGACCAGCGGCACCGCACGGTTTTCCAGTCCCTTGTCGGTAGATGATTTTGTGAAGAAAACGCAGTACACCTACTACACGCGTGAGGCGCTTGCCTCCGTTGCTGACGACGTCGCTTATTTTGCTAAGGCAGAAGGACTGACCGCGCATGCAAAGAGCGCCGTGATAAGAGGTGACGCACAGTGAGCCGTTTTTTTACCTCAAAATACGATCAGCTAACCCCCTATACACCGGGCGAGCAGCCGAAAGATCAACAATACGTGAAGCTCAACACCAACGAGTCGCCATATCCCCCGTCACCCAAAGCGATCGCAAAAGCGAGTGAGGCAGCAGCGACGTTGCAACTGTATTCCGATCCCGAATGTAAATCGTTGACGGCAAAAGCCGCCAAAACGTTTGGCGTTGCACCCGACGAAATGTTATTCACCAACGGATCGGATGAGATTCTGAATTTCGCGTTCATGGCATTTTGTGATAAAACACATCCCGCCATCTTCCCCGATATTACCTACGGGTTTTATCCGGTGTTTGCAAAACTGAACGGTATTCCGTTTACCGAGATCCCGCTCGCCGAGGATTTCACCATCAACGTCGCTGACTATTTGGGACAGCAAAAAACGATTTTCATTGCCAATCCCAACGCGCCAACCGGTATTGCGTTACCGCTATCGGAAATTGAGGCGATTGTCAAAAGCAGTCCCGACAGCGTGGTGGTGATTGACGAAGCATACGTTGATTTCGGTGCCGAGAGTGCGGTATCCCTCATTCACACCTACGATAATTTGCTCGTCACGCAGACATTTTCCAAATCGCGCTCCATGGCGGGTGCCAGACTCGGTGTAGGCTTTGCGTGCAAAGCGCTTATCCGTGATCTGAATACCATTAAGTATTCCACCAACCCCTATAACGTCAACCGTATGACCATGGCTGCGGGGTTGGGCGCGTTGGAGGACGAAGACTATTTCAAGGAAAACTGCCAAAAGATCATAGACACCCGCGCATGGACGACGAACGAGTTGCGTGCGCTTGGGTTTACCGTGATCGATTCCGCGGCGAATTTTGTGTTTGCCAAGCACCCCGCGGTGGACGGCAAGGATCTGTACTTGCAACTCAAAGAAAACGGCATTTTGGTACGTCATTTTGACAAAGACAAGCTCTGCGACTATAACCGCATCACCATCGGCAGTGCCGAACAGATGCATACGTTAATCAATACGCTGACAACACTTTTGGAGGGATAAGTATGAGAACTTCAAAGATCAATCGCAAAACGGCGGAAACCGATATTGTGCTGACGCTGAATTTGGACGGCACCGGTTCTTCCGCTATTGAAACGGGCTGTGGCTTTTTGGATCACATGCTGACCTTGTTTGCCAAACACGGTCGATTCGACTTAGAAATTGCCTGCAAGGGCGATACAGAGGTGGATGATCACCACACCGTTGAGGATATCGGCATCGCGCTTGGAACGGCATTTCAGGATGCTCTGGGCGATAAGAAGGGCGTTACGCGTTACGGCAGTTGTATTCTGCCGATGGACGAGGCGCTGATCGTGTCGGCGGTAGATCTGTCCGGCAGAGGGTACCTTGCGTATGAGCTGAATATCCCCACGCAAAAGGTGGGGACGTTTGATACGGAACTCGTTTGGGAATTTTGGATCGCGTTTGCACGCAATGCGGAATGTACGCTGCATCTGCGGCAGCCTGCCGGCAGTAATTCGCATCACATCATTGAAGGTGCGTTCAAATCCGTCGCTCGCAGTTTGAGGGAAGCGGTCGCGATCGATCCCGCTTGTGCAGATGAAATTCCGTCCACAAAGGGAGTTCTGTAATGGTAGCCATTGTTGATTACGGCGTCGGCAATTTGTTTTCGCTGACCAGTTCGTTTGCTGCCATCGGTACCGAGGTAACGGTGACCGCCGATCCGCTCGTGTTACAAGCGGCTGACTGTATCGTGTTGCCCGGTGTGGGCGCGTTCGGCGATGCGGCGAATAAGTTGCGTGCTTGCGGTTTGGATACCGTGCTGAAACAATTAGCAGCAGACGGCAAACCGTTGCTCGGCATTTGCCTCGGTATGCAGCTCTTGTTTGAAAAGAGTTATGAATACGGTGAGCACGAGGGGCTTGGGCTTATCAAAGGATCTGTTCGCCCAATTGCGGACGTCCTGCCCTCGACCGACTATAAAATTCCGCATATCGGTTGGAATCCTCTGATTTTTAAGCAAGACAACGCCTTGCTTAAAAACATTCAAAACGGCGACTGCGTGTATTTTGTGCATTCGTATTACGCAACCGACTGTGACGAATCGGTCATCGCAACCGCGGAATACGGCGCCGAACTCACCGCGGCGGTGGCAAGCGGTAACGTGTACGGTTGCCAGTTCCATCCCGAAAAGAGCGGTGCGGTGGGACTTTCCATCTTGAAAGCATTTGTGGAGTTAAAGGAGAACGCGGTATGCTGATCTATCCGGCAATCGATTTGTTTGAAGGAAAAGCCGTTCGGCTTTACAAAGGCGATTACGCACAGATGACCGTGTACGGTGAGCCGCCCGCGATCGCCGCGCATTTCAAGGCAAGCGGCGCTTCGCACATTCATTTGGTTGACCTTGAAGGTGCCAAAAGCGGTGAAACGCCGAATTTGGAAACGGTATGCGCGATCAAATCGCAGACGGGCTTGTTTTGCGAGATCGGCGGCGGTATTCGCAGTATGGCGGTGATCGATCGGTATCTGTCTGCGGGTATTGATCGCGTGATCCTCGGCACCGCCGCGGTGACCGAAGAAGGGTTCGTGAAAAAGGCTGTTGAGCAATACGGCGAGAAAATTGCCGTGGGGATTGATATTAAAGACGGATTTGTCGCCATTAAAGGGTGGACGGTGAAATCCGAGCACCAAGCGTTGGATTTCTGTAAAGAGATGCAGGATATTGGTGTGAAAACGCTCATCTGTACCGATATTTCCAAAGACGGTGCGATGCAGGGCACCAATCACGAGTTGTATCAGCAATTATCGGAACAGTTCGATATGCAGATCATTGCGTCGGGCGGTGTGTCGTCTATCAATGACGTAAAGCGGTTGGCTCAAATGGATATTCACGGCGCGATCATCGGTAAAGCGTATTATACCGGTGCCATTGACTTGAAAACAGCGATTGAGGTGGCAAAATGATAACAAAACGCATTATCCCCTGCCTCGACGTCAAGGACGGTCGCGTGGTAAAGGGAGTTAATTTTGAGGGATTGCACGACGTTTCCTCCCCCGTTTCGCTTGCCAAATATTACAGCGATAACGGTGCAGATGAGCTTGTGTTTTACGATATTACCGCCTCATCCGACGGCAGACGTTTGTTCACCGATATTCTGTGCGAGACCGCCAAAAGTGTCTTTATTCCCCTGACGGTGGGCGGCGGTATCAACACGGTTGCCGATTTTGACCGCGTCTTAAAATGCGGTGCGGATAAGGTGAGCGTAAACTCGGGCGCTATTCGTAATCCCGCGTTGATTGCCGAAGCGGCAAAGTTGTACGGCGACCAATGTGTGGTGTTATCGGTGGATATCAAGCGCGTGGACGGCGTGTTCCGCGTATTTGCCAAGGGCGGCAGAGAGAATACCGGTATGGAAGCCATTGAATGGATCAAACGCTGTGTAGACAGCGGCGCGGGTGAAGTGGTGGTCAATTCCATTGATACCGACGGTGTGAAACAGGGTTTTGATCTGCCGATGCTAAAAGCGGTGTGTGACGCCGTGTCGGTGCCGGTGATCGCTTCGGGCGGTGCCGGTAAAATTGATGATTTGGTCACCCTCTTTAACACCCTGCCGAAAGTGGATGCGGGGCTTGCCGCCTCGATCTTCCATTTTGGCGAGGTCAGTATTCACGAGCTAAAACAACACATGGCAAACGCTGCCATTCCGACCAGACTGTGAGGAGAAAACTATGATTAATATTGACAAACTCAAATTTGACGAAAAGGGACTGATTCCCGCCATCGTGGTGGACGCGGTTACCAAGCAGGTCTTGACCCTCGCATACATGAATAAGGAAAGTTTACAGGTGTCGATGGAAAAAGAACTCACCTGCTTTTGGAGCCGTTCGCGGAACGAGCTGTGGCTCAAAGGTGAAACGAGCGGTAACTACCAACATATCGTTTCCATCACCGCCGACTGTGACAACGACGCGTTGGTCGTGATGGTGGAGCCTGACGGTCCCGCCTGCCATACCGGCACGACCTCCTGCTTTGAAAATCCCGTGTTTCAAAGCGAAGAGCGGCACGAGTTTTCGTATCAAGGGTTAATGGACTTAATTGAGGGACGCAAAACCGAGAAAAAGGAAGGTTCATATACCACCTATCTGTTTGAAAAGGGGCTCGATAAGATCCTGAAAAAGGTCGGTGAGGAGTGTACCGAGGTCATCATTGCCGCCAAGGATAACGATAAGCCCGAAACGATCTACGAGATCGCGGATCTTGCCTATCACGTGATGGTGCTGATGATCGAGCAGGGTATCAGCTTAGAGGATATCCACAAAGAACTGGCATCCCGCCACGTGATTGATCACAAGGTCAAACAAGAGAAAATGACGAAATAATAAAATCCCCCGAACCTTACCGTTCGGGGGATTTTTGTATGGTTTAGAACAAGCCGGTGATCTTACCGCTTTCGTCCACGTCGATACGTTCGGCAGCGGGGGATTTCGGAAGGCCCGGCATGGTGAGAATGTCACCTGTCAGCACAACGATGAAACCGGCGCCTGCCGAAATCTTCACGTTTTTAATGGTGACGGTGAAATCTTCGGGAGCGCCCAATTTGGTGGGATCATCCGAGAAGCTGTACTGCGTTTTGGCGATACAGACGGGGCAGTTGGCAAAGCCGAGTTCAGTGAGCTGCTGAATCTGCTTTTTCGCCGCGGGCATTACGGTGATGTCCTTACCACCGTATACTTTTTGCACGACGGCGCGAATCTTATCCTCAATGGTGCCGTCCAGCTCATACGAGAAGGTGAAGTCGCCTTGTTCTTCCTCGCACAGACGAACGACCTCGCGGGCAAGTGCCTCGCCGCCTTTGCCGCCTTCTGCCCACACGGTGGACAGTACGGTGTTGACACCGAGTTCCTTGCATTTGGCAATAATGAAGTCAATCTCGTTATCCGTATCGGTCGGGAAACGGTTGACCGCGACAACGCAAGGCAGTTTGTATACGTTCTTGATGTTGGACACGTGACGAAGCAGATTCGGGATACCTTTTTCAAGGGCGACCAAATCCTCTGTCGCTAATTCGGTTTTTGCCAGACCGCCGTGCATTTTAAGCGCACGGACGGTGGCAACCACCACAACCGCATCCGGTGTCAGCCCTGCCATACGGCATTTGATATCAAGGAATTTCTCGGCACCGAGGTCGGCACCGAAACCCGCTTCGGTTACGGTGTAATCGCCCATTTTGAGTGCCATGCGCGTTGCCATGACCGAGTTACAGCCATGGGCAATGTTCGCAAACGGACCACCGTGCACAAACGCGGGGGTGCCCTCCAAGGTCTGCACCAAATTCGGTTTGAGCGCATCTTTAAGCAGAGCGGTCATGGCACCGGCGGCTTTAAGCTCGCCGCAGGTGACCGGTTTATCGTCGTAGGTATACCCTACGATGATGCGGGACAAACGTTCTTTCAAGTCGGTAATGGACGAGGACAAGCACAATACTGCCATGATCTCACTGGCAACCGTGATGTCAAAGCCGTCTTCACGCGGGACACCGTTGGCTTTGCCGCCCATGCCATCCACAACGAAACGCAACTGGCGATCATTCATATCGACACAGCGTTTCCACGTGATCTTGCGCACATCGATGCCGAGTGCGTTGCCCTGCTGAATGTGGTTATCCAGCATCGCGGCAAGCAGGTTGTTAGCAGCGCCGATGGCATGAAAGTCACCCGTGAAGTGCAGGTTGATATCCTCCATGGGGACGACCTGTGCGTAGCCGCCGCCTGCGGCACCGCCTTTTACACCGAACACCGGACCGAGGGACGGCTCGCGCAGCGCGACCGTGACGTCCTTGCCGATGCGTTTCATGCCGTCCGCCAAACCGATCGTCGTGGTGGTCTTGCCCTCACCCGCAGGCGTCGGGGTAATAGCGGTGACGAGCACCAATTTACCGTCGGGACGGTCGGTTTCTTCTAACAAGCGCAGATCGATTTTGGCTTTGTAATTACCGTACTGCTCGATGTATTGTTCATCCACGTGAGCAGTTTTGGCAATCTCGGTGATGTGACGCATTTGACATTCTTGAGCGATTTCAATATCAGTTTTATATGCCATACTACTTCAACTCCTTAAACGCACGGAAGTAATCGACTGCCGCCTCAAACATACGGATGTCGTAGTTGCCGGGGACGTTTTGATACAAGCCGCTGCCAATACGCTCGCTGTGACCCATCTTACCGAAGACACGGCCATCGGGCGAGGTGATACCCTCGATTGCATACATGGAATCGTTGGGGTTGCAGCGGATATCCGCAGTGGCATTGCCGTCCAGATCCACGTACTGTGTGGCGATCTGACCGTTTTTCGCGAGTTCCCGGATGAGTGCTTCATCTGCCAAGAAACGGCCCTCACCGTGGGAGATCGGGACGTTGACGATGTCACCAACGCGCATTTTGGAGAGCCACGGAGATTTGTTGGAAGCAATACGCGTACGCACGATGCGGGATTGGTGACGCGCGATGGTGTTGAACGTCAAGGTCGGGCAGGATTCATCGGTATCGATGATTTTGCCATACGGTACCAAACCTAATTTGATAAGCGCCTGGAAGCCGTTGCAGATACCGCACATGAGACCGTCGCGGTTATCAAGAAGATCAGTAACGCCCTCTTTGACAGCAGCGTTACGGAAAAATGCCGTGATGAATTTACCGCTGCCGTCCGGTTCGTCACCGCCCGAGAAGCCACCGGGGATGAACACCATTTGCGCTTCTTTTAAGCGGTTCGCAAAATACTCGACGCTACGCTGAATACCGTCCGCAGACAGGTTGTTGATAACAATGATCTCGGGATCGGCGCCCGCATCACGCATGGCTCTTGCGGAGTCATATTCGCAGTTGGTGCCGGGAAATGCGGGAATGAGCACTTTCGGTTTTGCCACGTAGTAACCGGCAATCTGCGTAAAGTCGTACTTCCGTTCGAAATTCGGGATGTCTTTACCACCTTGCTCGATGTTACAACTGTAAACGCTTTCGAGTTTGTTTTCGTACACGTCCACAAGGTCTGAAAGGACCAAGCGCTCCGCACCATAAGTGATTTGACCGTCGTCGGTCACATAACCGACAAGTTGACCGATCTCGGTATCGGCATCGACTTCCAGCAAAAAGCTGCCGTAGTGATAACCGAAGATGTCGGTCATGCTAAGGGCGGCGTCATACGCAAAACCGAGCGCATTACCCATTGCCATTTTGAGGATTGCCTCGGCGATGCCGCCGATGGTGGGCGTATAGCACGCGTACACCTTGCCTGCGCGTTGCAGTTCGGTGACTTTTGCAAACAATTCTAAAAGCGAGACGGTGACAGGCAGTTTGTTTTCATCAAACTGAGGAGTCAACATAACCACCTTGTGGCCGGCGGACTTAAATTCGGGCGAGATAACGTCGGCGGTTTTACCGGTGGTAACAGCAAAGGAAACGAGCGTGGGCGGAACATCCAAATCCTCAAACGTACCGCTCATGGAGTCCTTGCCGCCGATGGAACCGATGCCCAGTTGTTTTTGTGCAGCAAATGCGCCGAGCAATGCAGAGAGCGGTTTGCCCCAACGTTTGCCATCCTTACCGGGATGCTCAAAGTATTCCTGGAACGTTAAGTACACATCTTCAAACGAGGCACCTGTTGCGATCAGTTTGCAAACCGATTCCACAACCGCCAAATACGCGCCGTGGTAGGGGCTTTGTTCCGTGAGGAACGGATTGTAACCCCACGACATGAAGGACACGTCGTCGGTGTGCTTTTCTTCCATGGAGATCTTATGGACCATGGCTTGGATCGGGGTGAGCTGATGTTTGCCGCCAAACGGCATCAAGACCGTGCCTGCGCCGATGGTAGAGTCAAACCGCTCGGACAACCCGCGCTTGGAGCAGATGTTGAGATCTGCTGCCATGTTGGTGTATACTTCGGCGAAGTCACCTTCCACCTGCTTCTCCTGCAAGGCGGGAGCGGCGGGAGTAACAACAATATGTTTTTCGGCACCGTTGGAGTTCAAGAACTCACGGCTGATATTTACAATCGTATTGCCGTTCCATTTCATGACAAGGCGCGGCTCGGCTTTGACAACGGCAACGGGGCAAGCGTTTAAGTTTTCACTCTTGGCAAGTGCCAAAAACGCGTCAACGTCTTTCGCTTCCACGACGACAGCCATACGCTCTTGCGATTCGCTGATGGCAAGTTCCGTGCCGTCAAGACCTTCGTATTTCTTCGGTACGGCATTCAGATCAATTTCGAGACCGTCTGCCAACTCGCCGATGGCAACCGATACACCGCCTGCGCCGAAGTCGTTACAACGCTTGATCATGCGGGTAGCTTCGCCGTTGCGGAACAAGCGTTGCAGTTTGCGTTCCTCGGGAGCGTTACCTTTTTGCACTTCCGCGCCGCATGTTTCAAGCGATTTGGAGGTGTGCGATTTGGAGGAACCGGTCGCACCGCCGCAACCGTCACGGCCGGTGGCACCGCCGAGCAAAATCACGATGTCGCCCGGTTCGGGACGTTCACGGCGCACGTTTTCTGCGGGAGCCGCCGCGATGACCGCGCCGATCTCCATGCGTTTGGCGGCATAGCCGTCGTGATAGATCTCATCAACCATACCGGTGGCAAGACCGATCTGGTTACCGTAGGACGAATACCCCGCCGCCGCGGTGGTGACGATCTTGCGTTGCGGCAATTTTCCGGGAATGGTTTCGCTGACAGGTTTGAGCGGATCGGCCGCGCCCGTCACACGCATAGCGGCGTACACGTAGCTGCGTCCGCTAAGCGGATCGCGGATAGCGCCGCCGATGCAGGTCGCTGCACCGCCGAACGGTTCGATCTCAGTCGGGTGGTTGTGAGTTTCGTTTTTGAACAGCAACAACCATGGTTCTTTTTTGCCGTCGGCTTCCACTTCAATTTTAACGGTACAAGCGTTGATCTCTTCGGATTCATCCAGCTTTTCAAGCTTGCCCTCTTTTTTGAGGTAACGCACCGCCAAGGTGGCGATGTCCATTAAGCAGATCGGTTTGGTTCTGCCGAGTTCTTTTCGGGTGTTCAGATAATCTTCATAGGTTGCCTGCAACAGCGCATCTTCAAACACCACGTCATCAATGGTGGTGAGGAAAGTGGTGTGACGGCAGTGATCCGACCAATACGTGTCGATCATGCGGATCTCGGTGATGGTGGGATCACGCTTTTCGCTGCGGAAATAGTCCTGACAGAACGCAATATCGTCGCCGTCCATTGCCAAGGCATAGTCCTCAACGAACTGTTCCAGTCCTTCCCTATCCAGTTCGATAAAGCCTTCAAGTGTTTTAACGGTGGTGGGAAGTTCGTATTCCATGTGGAGTGTTTGCGGTAAGTCCAACGTGGCTTCGCGCGCTTCCACAGGGTTAATAACGTATTTTTTGATCTCGGCGACGTCTTTATCGCTCAAATCACCGTACAGGGCATACACCTTGGCGGTGCGAACAAGCGGACGGTCACCGGTGGAGATGATCTGAATACACTGTGCCGCGGAATCGGCGCGTTGGTCAAACTGACCGGGCAGGTATTCCACCGCGAACACGGTGGCACCGTCTACCGACAATTCATCACTGACGGTGTCCAGCTGAGGCTCGGAGAATACCGTCTTTTTCGCGTAGTTGAACAGTTCCTCGGTGATGTTTTCCGCGTCGTAGCGGTTGATCACACGCACGTCGTTAAGCGTGGTAATGCCAAGCAAGGTGCGGGCATCACTGAGCAGGGCTTTTGCTTCGCTCGCGAGTTCCTTTTTCTTTTCTACAAATACTCTGTATACCATTGTTAGCCCTCCACTTTTGCCTGCATGGCACGCGCACCAATGTCGGTGCGGTAATACTTGTTATCAAAATGAATGTGATCGACCAATGCGTACGATGCGTTGATTGCTTCGGCGAGTGAATCGGCAACAGCGGTTGCACCGAGTACACGGCCACCGTCGGTCAGCAATTTTTCATCGGTCAGTTTCGCGCCTGCGACGTATACGTTATCGGCGATCGACTCAGGGATGGTGATCTCGTAGCCTTTTTCGTACGCTGACGGATAACCGTTGGATGCCATGATCACACAGCACGCGTGTTTGTTGCTGAACGTAACGTCCACATCCGACAACCTGCCGTTCGTTACCGCTTGCATAACGGTAAGTAAATCGCTTTCCAAAAGCGGTAACACAACCTGCGTTTCGGGATCGCCAAAGCGACAGTTGTATTCGATGACCTTCGGGCCGTTTTCGGTCAGCATTAAGCCGAAATACAAGCAGCCCTTAAAAGTGCGACCCTCCGCTTTCATGGCGCGAACGGTGGGCAGGAAAATGGTTTCCATACACTGTGCGGCAACGTCGGCGGTGTAATACGGATTCGGGGCAACGGTGCCCATGCCGCCGGTGTTTAACCCAGTGTCGTTATCTCCTGCACGTTTATGGTCCATAGAGGAGATCATGGGGACGACGGTTTCACCATCGGTGAACGACAAGACGCTTACCTCGGGACCTGTCAAAAATTCCTCGATAACGATGTTGTCGCCACTCTTGCCGAACACTTTATCTTCCATCATGGAACGGACGGCATCCTTGGCTTCCTCACGCGTCATGGCGATGATAACGCCCTTGCCGAGCGCTAAACCATCTGCTTTGATAACCGTGGGGATCGGTGCGGTATCCAGATAGCGGAGTGCTTCTTCCATGTCGCTGAACACTTCGTATGCAGCGGTGGGAATGCCGTACTTCTTCATCAGATTTTTGGAAAACACCTTACTGCCCTCGATGATAGCGGCTTTTGCCTCGGGGCCGAAGCAGGGAATATTCTTTTTCTGCAAGGCATCCACAGCACCGAGTACCAACGGATCGTCGGGGGCGACGACCGCGTAATCAATCCCCGTTTTTACGGCAAAGTCCACGATCGCATCAATGTCTTTTGCGCCGATGGGAACCAGCGTGGCATCCTTTGCCATGCCGCCGTTACCGGGCAGCGCGTAGATTTCGCTGACCGTGGGATTTTCTTTTAGTTTTTTGATGATGGCGTGCTCGCGTCCGCCGCCGCCAACAACCATGATTTTCATACAAAAACTCCTTGCAAGATCAATGGTGGAACAAGCGCATACCGGTGAATGACAAGGTCATGCCGTATTTGTCACAGCAGTCGATGACCACGTCGTCACGAATAGAGCCGCCCGGCTCGGCGATGTATTTGACACCGCTGCGGTACGCACGCTCAATGTTATCATCAAACGGGAAGAAGGCATCACTGCCGAGCGCCACACCGTTGATCGTATCGAGATACGCTCTTGTCTCCGCGTCGGTCAGCGGGGCGGGTTGCTCGGTAAAGTATTTCTGCCAGTTGCCGTCCGCGCAGACGTCTTCTTCGTTTTTGTTGATGTACCCGTCGATGACGTTGTCACGATCGGGACGTTTGAGATCCGCTTTGAACGGGAGGTTTAACACCTTTTCGTGTTGGCGCAAGAACCACGTATCGGCTTTGCCACCAGCCAAACGGGTGCAGTGAATACGCGATTGCTGACCCGCACCCACGCCGATTGCCTGACCGTCTACCGCGTAGCAGACCGAGTTGGACTGGGTGTATTTAAGCGTGATCAGCGCAATGATGAGGTCACGCGCCGCTGAGTCGGGCAGATCTTTATTAGCGGAGACCATGTTGGAAAGCAACTCGCGGTTGATTTTGAAGTTGTTGCGACCTTGCTCAAAGGTGATACCGTAAACCTGCTTTGTTTCTTGCTCAGCAGGGACGTAGTTGGGATCGATCTTCACAATGTTATAGGTGCCTTTGCGTTTGGTTTTCAGGATTTCAAGTGCTTCGGGCTCGTAGCCGGGGGCGATGATACCGTCCGACACCTCACGCGCGATCATTTTGGCGGTGGTGACGTCACACACATCGCTAAGTGCGACCCAGTCACCGAACGAGCACATGCGATCGGTACCACGCGCTCTGGCATACGCACACGCGAGCGGGGAATCGTCCAAGCCTTCAATGTCGTCCACAAAGCACGCTTTTTTCAGCGTATCCGACAGCGGAATACCTACTGCCGCAGAGGTCGGGCTGACGTGCTTAAAAGAAGTAACAGCCGGAAGGCCCAGCGCCTCTTTGAGTTCTTTGACAAGCTGCCAGGAGTTGAAGGCATCCAAGAAATTGATATAGCCGGGACGGCCGCACAAAATCTCGATCGGCAGTTCACTGCCGTCTTGCATATAGATACGGGACGGTTTTTGGTTGGGGTTGCAACCGTATTTCAGTTCAAATTCTTTCATGATGCCTTCTCCTTACTTGTTTTTATTGATGATGATCTCGGTGGGCTTGCTGCCATCCAGCGGGACGGCACGCACAAACAGCGAGACCTTGTTATCGTCGTTTAAGTTGCTCCACACGAGTTCCGCGAGTTCTTCGGCGGTGTTCGGCAAAGCGACCTCTTCCGGCTCACCGTAGAAGGACGGGATGGGATCGCCGTCGCACTTGTAGGTGTGGATGAAATGACCGATGCCGTCTAACGGGTTGTAGCTGTAAAAATACCGTTGGCAAGCATCCGGATTGCCGTTGTTGCTTTTGAGAATGGATAATTTGTAGTGGAAAGTTTGTCCCGGGAACGCGTAGTACAGAATACCCGAAATGCGAGGGGTGAAGTTCGGGGCGTCCGGCTCAAATTCGCGAGTATGCAACGCTTTTTCAAACGAAAAGCCGTCTTCACCGTGTTCTTTGATATAGTCGTACACGGTATTGGTCTGATCACCGTTGGTGATGATGTCGGTATCACCGAGCTGCAAATACGGATTGTAGATAATGAGGCTCGGGTCGGACAATTTGGATTCATCAAAGGCTTTGGTGCGCATACCGCCTTCAAAGCTTTCAAAGACGCGGTTACGGCTGTTGACGCTGCGCCCCATGATGAAATACGCGATCATCGCGTTTTTGCCGTCCGCCGATTTGCCGATCACGATACCGCGACCGGGATAGGTATTCTCGCTGAGAAGTGTTTTCAAATCAAATAAAGCCATAATTACTCACCTTTCATTGCCGCTGACACTTGTTCCACAGCCGCGGGTAATAGTTTCCACTCTGCCAGACGCATGACGCGCTTTTGCAGGGTTTCGGGGGTGTCGTTTGGGCGGATCTTCACCGCTTTTTGCAAGATGATCTCTCCCCCATCCGGCACCTCATTGACGAAATGTACGGTGGCGCCGGTGACCTTGACACCGTATTCCAATGCCGCCTCATGCACGCGCAATCCGTAAAAGCCTTTACCGCAAAAGGCGGGAATCAGCGACGGATGCACGTTGATGATGCGCTTGGGATACGCGCTCGTGAACCGCTCGCTGAGGATGGACATAAAACCCGCGAGCACGATGATATCGATACCGTTTTGATCCAGCGCATCCATGATCGCTTGCTCAAAGGCCTCTTGCGAGCCAAGTGCCTTTTTGCTGATAACCAGCGTATCAATATTGGCTTTTGCTGCGCGTTCCAGTGCGAATGCGGAGGGATTGTTGGAGATCACCAATTGTATCTCGCCGCTGTGCAGGATACCGCTTTGCTGTGCGTCGATCAACGCTTGGAGATTGGTGCCGCCGCCCGAAACCAAAACGGCGATGCGTGCTTTGTTACTCATAACGTAAAGTCCTCTCAGACGATTGCGATCTTCTCGTCACTTTCGATGATTTTACCGATGATATACGGATCTTCGCCGTTCTCTTTGAGAACAGCCAGCGCCTTATCTGCGTCTTCGGGGGCGACCACGATGCTCATGCCGACACCCATGTTGAAGGTGTTGAACATATCGCGCTCGCCGATGCCGCCGACTTTGGCAAGCAGATCGAAGATGGGCAGTACTTTGACAGCGGCACGCTCGATCTCAGCACCGAGTCCGTCCGGAATGCTGCGCGGGATGTTCTCGTAGAAGCCGCCGCCCGTGATGTGGGAAATACCTTTAACTTTGACTTGCTCTAACAGCGCGAGCACCGGTTTTACATAGATCTTGGTGGGGGTCAGCAGCGTTTCGCCAAGCGATTTGCCGCCAAGTTCCGCAACCGGTGCAGTAAGGTCGGCGTTCTCGACGTCAAACACTTTTCTGACCAGCGAAAAACCGTTGGAATGGACACCACTGGACGGGAGGGCGATCACAACATCGCCCGCTTTCATCGTGCTGTTGTCCAAAACATCTTTTTTGTCGACGATGCCGACAGCAAAGCCCGCCAAATCGTAATCATCTTCCGGCATGAGGCCCGGATGCTCGGCGGTTTCGCCGCCGATCAACGCGGCGCCCGACTGGACACAACCTTCGGCGACACCTTTGACAATATCTGCGATCTTTTCGGGAACGTTTTTGCCGCAAGCAATGTAGTCCAAAAAGAACAAGGGCTTGGCCCCGACACAAATAATGTCGTTGACGCACATGGCCACCGCATCAATGCCAATGGTATCGTGCTTGTCCAACAGCATCGCGATTTTAACTTTGGTACCGCAACCGTCGGTGCCGCTCACCAAAACGGGTTCTTCCATGCCGGTTGGCAAGCCGAAGCAACCGCCGAAGCCGCCAACATCATCCAAGCAACCCGCGTTACGGGTCCTGGCAATATGCGATTTCATCAATTCCACGGCCTTGTAGCCGGCGGTAATATCCACGCCCGCCGCCGCGTACGAATCGGATCTTGAATTGTTATGCATGATGGTTATTCCCTTCCGTTTAAGCAATAGGTGCACAGTTCACATTCCGGCAACCCAATTGCTTTTACTACGTTTTCGATCGATTGGAAATCCAACGACGCAAAATCAAAGCGTTTGCAAAGCGCTGCGCGCAGGTTCTGACCCCGCTCGGTATTGCCGTCGCTGTATTCGTCGATATGTTCAAAACCCTCTTCCCCTTCGAGTTCCATAATCACTCGTCTGGCAATAAGATCCAGATCGGAGGTGGAACGCGAGAAATTGAGGTATTTGCACCCGAACATGATCGGCGGGCAAGCAGAGCGCATATGCACTTCCTTGGCGCCGTTCTCATACAGAAAATCCACCGTTTCCTTGATCTGCGTGCCGCGAACGATGGAATCGTCTACGAACAGCAGTTTTTTATCGGTGATAAGGTCGTGCACAGGAATCTGTTTCATTTTGGCAACCTTGTCACGCTCAGCTTGCTTGGACGAAATGAAACTGCGCGACCAGGTGGGGGTGTATTTGATAAACGCGCGGGCGTAATGCACACCGCTTTCGTTGGCGTAGCCGATCGCGTGCGGGATGCCGCTGTCCGGCATACCGCAGACGTAATCGAGATCGCCGATGGTGCCGTTTTCTTTATCGCTTTTCGCCATCAAGGCGCCGTTGCGATACCGCATGGCCTCCACATTGACGCCCTCGTAGCAGGCGGTGGAATAGCCGTAATACGTCCACAAAAACGAGCAGATGCGTTTTTTCTTGCCGGGCCCGGCCAACACGGTCATGGTATCGGGAGTGAGTTCCACGATCTCACCGGGGCCGAGTTCTTTTTCAATTTCGAAGCCGAGCTTGTTTGCTGCGTACGATTCGAACGTGACGCAATAGCCATCCTCGTTTTTGCCGACCAGAATCGGCAAACGCCCAACCTTGTCACGCGCGGCAATGATCGAGCCGCTGTTTGTCAGAATGAGAATGGTAGTGGTGCCGTCGATGACTTCCTGCGCAAAACGGATGCCCTCCACAAAGCTGTCTTTCAAGCTGATGAGAGAAGCGAGCAGTTCGGTCGAGTTGACTCTGCCGCCGGTCATCGCATCAAAATGATCGTCGCGCTGAACGTGCTGTTCGATCAGTTCATCGGCATTGTTGATAACACCGGTGGTACAGATCGCGAACGTGCCGAGTTTGGAACGGATGAGAAGCGGCTGGGGATCGCTGTCGCTGATACAGCCGATTGCCGCCGTGCCGTTCATTTCATCCAGCACGTGTTCAAACTTGGTGCGGAACGGCGAGTTTTCAATGTTGTGGATCTGCCGTTGCAAGCCGATCTCAACATCGTATGCCGCGAGCCCCGCTCGGCGCGTACCTAAGTGTGAATGATAATCCACACCGAAATACACGTCCAGCAGGCATTCTTTGGTTGAGGTGATTCCGAAAAATCCTCCCATGATTTCCTCCTTAAACTAATCCGTAAAAACCCAAATACGCCTCGTGGGCGTATTTGGATTTCGTATTTATCTTACGCGAAAAACAACTCCGAGAGGGTCATGGGATCGATGTATTCGCCGTCTTTATATACGCGCATATTGCCGGAAGCGATCTCGTCGATGAGCATCACTTTACCGTCGGCATCGTAACCAAATTCAAACTTGATGTCGTACAGAACAAGACCTTTTTCTTTCAGATCATCCGCAACGATCTGCGTAATCTTCTGGGTCATGGCCTTCATATCGTCGTACTGTTCGGCGGTCATCACACCGAGATCCACCAAACCGTCTTTGGTAACCAGCGGGTCGCCCTTTTCATCGTTCTTAAAGGTCATTTCTACGTAGGCGGGCAGATCGGCGCCCTCCTCGATATAATCGCTGTAACGGCGGTAGAAACTGCCGACAGCCTTGTGACGGCAAATTACTTCAAGGCCTTTGCCGAACACTTTGGCGGGAAGAACCTCCATCGTGGTATCTTCCAAAGAGGCATCCACGTAGTGGGTTTTGATACCGGCGGCATTGACTTTCTCGAAGAAGTAGATCGACATACGCAGGTTGACATCGCCCACACCGTCGATGGTTAAGCCCACGGTGTTTTCACCGGGATCAAAGACGCCGTCTTTGCCGGTGCAATCGTCTTTGAATTTCAGCAAATAATTGCCATTATCCAGAGCAAAGACATCTTTCGTTTTTCCTACATAGACCTGTTTCATTTTGGAAAACCCCTTTTATCAAAAATTTTTTAACTGATTTACAGAGCGGCCGCGACGGTCGCATCTTTTCCCAACACCTTGGCAGCATCGGATTTGCGTTTTTGATCCAGTTTGACCGCCAACTCTTTATCTTCAACTGCTACGATCTGTGCCGCAAGCAGCGCCGCGTTGGCGCCGCCGCCGATGGCAACGGTAGCAACCGGAATACCCGTCGGCATTTGTACGGTGGAAAGCAGCGCGTCCATACCGTCCAACACCGAGGATTTACACGGAACGCCGATAACCGGTAAGGTGGTGTTTGCCGCAACGGCACCCGCTAAGTGAGCCGCCATGCCGGCGAAGCAAATAATGGCACCGAAGCCGTTATCGCGTGCCGCAAGTGTGAAATCTCGTGCCTCGGTCGGCGTGCGGTGGGCGGAATAAATGTGTGCCTCGTACGGAATATCCAATTCTTTAAGCACGGCTACCGCTTTTTCCACGATCGGCAGATCGCTGTCGCTACCCATGATAAGTGCTATTTTTTTCATCGCTTTCTCTCCTTACAAAACAAAAAGGGCACACCAAGCTTACTCTGAAAAATAAGCTCGTGTGCCCAGACGGTCGGCAAACAAAAATGGCCTTTGCACTCTTTGTTCCTTTGTGGTTATCCACTCAATCCGTCAGTTGCAAAGAATGCTTATTTTCACTCGACAAGTATACCATAATGGCATGGTTACTGTCAAGATATCGAAACCATTTTTCGGCAAGATTTTTACCGTTTTACCTGCGCCTCGCAATACACGCAACGGTATATCTGTTTTTCCTCGTTTACGCAGCGGAACAGTTGTCGCGCTTCCTGCTCGGTGGTGGTGATGCAACGCGGATTTTGGCAGGTAACGCCTTCAAGATCCGTCACAACAGGTTGCTTTTTACCATCGGCTTCCGACAGCAATTTGAGGATAAGCGCCATCCGCATATATTTGCCGTTAAGCACTTGCTTGAAATAGCAAGCGCGGGGATCGTCGTCCACCTGAACGCTGATCTCATTGACACGCGGAAGCGGGTGCAATACACACATCGCCTGCGGTGCTTTCGCCATTTTATCGGTTGTGAGGATATAGCTGTCTTTCAAGCGCTCGTATTCCTCGACATCGTCAAAACGTTCACGCTGAATACGGGTCATATACAGAATGTCGAGCTCACCGATAGCATCGTCCAGCGAGGTGGTTTCCACGCAGGTCATATCACTCATATACTCGTGCTTAACGTAACCGGGCAAGCGCAGTTCCTCCGGCGAGATCAGCACCACGCGGATGCCGTGATAACGCGACAACGCCGCGATGAGCGAGTGAACCGTTCTGCCGTATTTTAAGTCACCGCAAAAACCGATAGTCAATTCGTTTAACGTGCCTTTCTCACGATAAATCGTGAGAAGGTCAGCCAGTGTCTGCGTGGGGTGGCAATGACCGCCGTCACCGGCATTGATGACCGGAATGCCGGCACTCTGCGATGCGGCAAACGGAGCGCCCTCCTTGGGATGGCGCATGGCGATAATATCGGCATAACAACTGATGACCTTTGCCGTATCGGCAATACTTTCGCCTTTGGAGGCAGACGAAGAGTCCGCATCCGAAAAACCGATCACGCTACCGCCGAGTTCCAGCATCGCCGCTTCAAAACTGAGGCGGGTTCTGGTGGACGGCTCGAAAAACAAAGTCGCGAGTTTTTTGCCCTTGCACTTTTGGGCGTATTTTTGGGGGTGCTTCATCATATCGCACGCCGTTTTTAACAGATCGTCCAATTCTTCAATCGTCAGATCCAAAATATCAATCAAACTTCTCATACCGTTGCACCGTTTACAGCCAGATAGTTCTTTATGCGTGCCACGTTTTCGGCATTTGCTTCGTCTTCTTCCAAATACTCGATGATGTCGTACACGTCAACCACCGAGTATACCGGGAATCCAAATTCTTCTTCCACCTCAGCCATAGCGGATTTTTCGGTCTTGCCTTTTTCTTTGCGGTCGACCATTACGAAGGTCGCCTCCACTTTGACGTCTTCCAACGAGGAAAGATTTGCCATGCTTTCGCGGATAGCCGTACCTGCGGTGATAACATCTTCTACGATTACGACGGATTCGCCCGCCTTCGGAACGTAACCGACAAAGATGCCGCCTTCACCGTGGTCTTTGGCTTCTTTTCGGTTGAAGAAGAACGGTACGTCCACGCCCTCTTTGGCAAGCGCAATGGAGGACGATACCGCGATCGAAATCCCTTTGTAGGCAGGACCGTACAGCACGGTGCGCTTGGCACCGACTTTGTCCAAATACGCTTTCGCGTAAAATTCACCTAACGTTTTGATTTGTTCACCGGTTTTAATGTCACCGGCATTGATGAAATACGGGATCTTACGGCCGCTTTTTGCCGTGAAATCACCGAATTTCAGCACACCTGCGCCTTGAAGGAACTTGATAAACTCTCTTTTGTAACTTTCCATACGTCCTTATCCCCTTTACATTAGTCACAAAATTCTTGGACACAGCGCTCGTAAGCGGCAACCGGATCCTCGGCTGCCGTGATCGGACGACCGACCACGATATAATCCGAGCCGATGCGTTTCGCCTCGGCAGGGGTCATCACGCGTTTTTGATCACCGATATCCCCATCGGCAAAACGAACGCCGGGGGTGACGGTCAAAAAGTCCGCGCCGCAACGATTGTGTACCTTGCCCGCTTCCAGCGGTGAACACACCACACCGTCGAGACCCGCTTTTTTGGCATTTGCCGCATAGTGCATAACGACCTCGTCGATCGGCTCACGGATGAGCAGATCGTTCTCCATACTTTCTTGGTCGGTGGAGGTGAGCTGTGTCACGGCAATCAAGAGCGGGCGGGTACCGTCATCACGGGTCAATCCCTCGATCGCCGCTTCCATCATACGTACCGTACCCGCCGCGTGCAGGTTGCATAGATCCACGTCCAAGCGCGACAGTACCGACATGGATTTTTTGACGGTGTTCGGAATATCGTGCAATTTCAGATCCAAAAAGATCTTGTGACCTCTCTTTTTGATTTCACGCACGATATGCGGACCTTCGGCATAAAACAACTCCATGCCGATCTTGACGAACGGTTTTCTTCCGGTAAACTTATCCAGAAACGCAAAAACCTGCTCGGCACTCGCAAAATCGCACGCAACAATCACATCCTTACCCATGGTGTGCTCCTCCTATGATATCGTTCAAATTTTGAATACCGTATTTATCCATCACTTGCGGTAATTCCTCAATGATGGTCTTGCAAACAAACGGATCGATGAGATTCGCGGCGCCCACCTCAACGGCAGTGGCGCCCGCGAGCATCATTTCAATGACATCCTCGGCGCTGCTGACACCGCCCATGCCGACAACGGGAATGTTCACCGCCCCGGCGACCTGGTACACCATGCGTACCGCTACGGGGAAGATCGCACTGCCGGAAAAACCGCCCATCTTGTTGGCAATGACCGGCTTTTTGGTTTTTAAGTCGATGCGCATACCAAGCAAGGTGTTGATCAAACTGATACCGTCGGCACCCGCCGCCTCACACGCTTTGGCAATGGACACGATGTCGGTAACGTTCGGCGACAATTTGATAAGCAACGGTTTATCCGTCACCTTACGCACTGCCGCCGTAACCTCTGCCGCCGCTTCGGGCGACGTACCGAAACTCATACCGCCGCCGTGAACGTTGGGACAACTGACGTTGACTTCGAACCAGCCAATGTCCTCTTCCCCATTCAGTCGTTCACAGGTGTACGCGTAATCCTCCACCGAAAAGCCGCTGACGTTCGCCATGACTTTTTTATGGAAATGCTGCCGCATTTTGGGCAGTTCCTCGGTGATCACTTTATCCACGCCCGGGTTTTGCAAGCCGACGGCGTTGATCATGCCCTTCGGGCATTCCGCGATACGCGGGGTAGGATTGCCGAAACGCGGTTCTTTGGTCGTTCCCTTGAACGAGAACGAGCCGAGCATATTGATATCGTACAGCTGAGCAAATTCGTAGCCGTAGCCGAACGTGCCGCTGGCGGGGATAATGGGGTTGTCCAGTTCAACCCCACACAGGTTGACGGTTAAGCGTCCCATAAGATCTCCTCCTTTGTAAGCACCGGTCCGTCCTTGCAGATGCGTTTATAGCCGGTTACCGTCTTGCAAGAACAGCCCATGCACGCGCCGAAGCCGCAGCCCATGCGTTCTTCAAAACTGAACTGACCGGACGTAGCTGTGTTTTTATACACGGCTTTGAGCATCGGCTCGGGACCGCAGGTGAAGAAATAATCGCAATTTGAGGGCAGTGCATCGGTCACGAAACCTTTGACACCGTACGAGCCGTCGACAGTGGTAACCGTGACGTTTGCACCGAGTGCTGCAAATTCTTGCTCGTAGAACACTTCGCTTGCAGTGTTAAAACCTAACACCAACGAAACGGTTTTGCCCTGTGCGATCAGCGTTTTTGCCAGCATATACAAAGGCGGTACACCGACACCGCCGCCGAGCAACAGCGCGTGTTTCCCCGCTTTTTCGGTATCGTAACCATTGCCGAGACCTGTTAAAATGTCAAGTTGTGCTCCAACGGGCATCGCGCTCATTTGCTCGGTACCTTTGCCGACAACTTTGTATACCAGCGTGAGCTTTCCGTCTTCGCAATCGCACACTGAGATGGGACGACGCAAAAACAATCCATCCAGTTTAATATTCACAAACTGACCGGGGGCAGTAATAGCCTCCGTATCCCCGCCGAGCACCATTCGATACACGGTGGAGGTCAACGGAGCATTTTCCAAGATGGTAAAAAGCGTTTGTTTCATGGTTATCTCCTTGTTATGCGATCTTTATTTTGCATCGATGGTGGATACCTTGTTCGTGATCTCCTCCAACACATCCAACAAAATGCGAACCGTATCCAAAGACGAGAACAACGTAACGCCGTTCTCAACAGCACAACGACGGATCAAGATACCGTCATCATAATGCACACCGGACATGATCGCACGAGTGTTGATAACGTAGCTGACATAGCCGGAACGAATGGAATCGAAGATTTCTTCACTTCCCTCCAGCAATTTTTTCAGCACACGGGTGCGAATGCCATTCTCTTTGAGGAAGTTCGCCGTTCCGACCGTGGCTTCGATGTTAAAGCCCATGTCATAGAAACGTCTGACAAGCGGGAGTGCTTCTTCTTTGTCCTCGTCCGCTAACGTCACGATAACCGTGCCGTAGTTCTGCAGGTTCACACCGCCGGCGATCAGCGCTTTTTGCATCGCACGATGCAGTTTGTCATCGTAACCGATCGCTTCACCGGTCGATTTCATCTCAGGTGACAAATATGCATCCAAGCCTTTGATCTTATTAAACGAGAATACCGGAACTTTGACATAGTAGCGTTCTTTCTCTTCGGGATACAGTTGGAAGATGCCTTGCTCTTTCAAACTCTTGCCCAAAATGACCTCTGTTGCGATATCCGCCAAGCTGTAACCGGTTGCTTTAGACAGGAACGGAACCGTACGCGAAGAACGCGGGTTGACCTCGATGATAAAGACGTTGTCATCTTTATCAACGATGAATTGGATGTTAAACAAACCAACGATGCCGATACCGAGACCTAATTTCTTGGCATACTGCAAAATGGTGCCTTTGACTTTATCCGATACCGAGAACGTGGGATATACCGAGATAGAGTCACCGGAGTGAACACCGGTGCGCTCCACCAGTTCCATAATACCGGGGACAAACACGTCGCAACCATCGCAAATGGCGTCGACTTCCACTTCTTTACCCACAATGTACTTATCAACGAGAACGGGTTTGTCTTCGTCGATTTCCACAGCGGTCTTCAAGTAGTGGCGCAAGTCCTCATCTTTGGCAACGATCTGCATAGCACGACCGCCCAAGACAAAGGACGGACGAACCAAAACGGGGTAGCCGATTTCATTCGCAGCGGCGATACCTTCTTCAATGTTCGTGACCGCACGACCTTTGGGTTGAGGAATGTTCAATTCGCGCAATATCTTCTCGAAACTGCCACGATCCTCTGCGCGTTCAATCGCCGCGCAATCGGTACCGATGATCTTGACGCCACGTTCCATAAGCGGCTCGGCAAGGTTGATTGCCGTCTGACCGCCGAGCGAGGCGATAACGCCTTCGGGTTTTTCAAATTCGATGATGTTCATCACGTCTTCCACCGTCAGCGGCTCGAAGTAGAGCTTGTCCGCCGTGGTGTAGTCGGTGGACACCGTTTCGGGGTTGTTGTTGATGATAATGGCTTCGTAGCCGGAATTTTTAATGGTGGTAACGGCGTGAACGGTGGAATAGTCAAATTCCACGCCCTGACCAATACGGATCGGACCCGCGCCCAGCACGACGATCTTCTTTTTGTCGGTCAAAACGGAGGTGTTCTCCCCTTGATACGACGAGTAGAAATACGGGATATATGCACCCGTGTGGCAGGTGTCCACCATACGGTACACAGGGAACATGCCTTGCGCTTTGCGCAGGTTGTAAACCTCAAGCTCGCTCATATTCCAAAGTTTCGCAATATAGCGATCACTGAAGCCCATCACTTTTGCGCTTTTCAAAACGGCAATATCACCGCGCGCTGCTTGAATCTCGGTTTCTTTTTTCACGATGCGTTCAATGGCTTCCAAGAAATACGCGGTAATGGCGGTTACCTCAAACAGCTCCGCAACACCGACGCCAAGACGGATAAGTTGAGCAATGGCAAAAACGTTATCGTCCTTGAACTCTTTGATATACGCAAGGAGTTCCTCTTTGGACATATTGTCAAATTTGGGGAGGTGGAAATGGCAAGCGCCGATCTCCAAGGAACGCACCGATTTGAGCAAGCATTCTTCCAACGTAGAACCGATACCCATAACCTCGCCTGTTGCTTTCATCTGCGTGCCGAGAGTGTTGGGAGCGGTGGCAAATTTATCAAACGGGAAACGCGGCAATTTGGCAATCACATAATCAAGCGACGGTTCAAACGCTGCGTTGGTATTGGCAATCGCAATATCTTCCAGTGCCATACCGACGGCAATCTTCGCCGTCACGCGAGCAATCGGATAGCCACTGGCCTTGGATGCCAGTGCCGAAGAACGGGACACGCGGGGATTGACCTCAATCAAATAATATTCGCCGGTTTCGGGATTCAAGGCAAATTGCACGTTGCAGCCGCCTTCGATCTTAAGTTCACGAATCAAGCGAATGGCGCTGTCATTCAGTCGTTTCTCGTCTTCTTTACTGAGTGTCATAATGGGAGCCACGACCAACGAGTCACCGGTGTGAACACCGACAGGATCGATGTTTTCCATACCGCAGATGGTGATAGCGTGATCCTTCGAGTCACGCATAACCTCAAATTCAATCTCCTTATAGCCCTTAACGCTCTTTTCAATCAGCACTTGATGCACGGGAGAAAGCTTGAATGCATTTAAGCCAACTTCCATCAGCTCTGCTTCATTGTACGCAAAACCGCCACCGGTGCCGCCGAGAGTAAACGCGGGACGCAATACAACCGGGTAACCGATCTCGGCCGCTGCTTTTTTTGCTTCTTCAAGCGAATAGGTGATTTGGGAGGGAATGGTCGGCTCGCCGATGGATTCACACAGTTCCTTGAACAGCTCGCGGTCTTCCGCACGCTCGATACTTTCGCTGCTGGTGCCGAGCAATTCGACACCGCATTCTTTGAGCACGCCTTTTTTCTCAAGCTGCATAGCAAGGTTCAAGCCGGTCTGACCGCCGATACCGGGAACGATGGCATCGGGACGCTCATACCGCAAAATCTTCGCAATGTATTCCAGCGTCAGCGGTTCCATATACACCTTGTCCGCAATGGTGGTATCCGTCATAATGGTGGCGGGGTTGGAGTTGCACAGAATAACCTCGTACCCCTCCTCTTTCAGTGCCAAGCACGCCTGCGTGCCGGCATAGTCAAACTCTGCCGCCTGACCGATCACGATCGGGCCGGAGCCGATGATCAAAATCTTTTTAATGTCTGTTCTTTTAGCCATACTATCCTCTCCCAAACTTTTATCGTTGATACACAATTTTACCGTTACATACCGTCAGCACGCATTCACCGTACAAGGTGTCGCCCGCAAACGGAGTGGCTTTTCCCTGCGACAAGAAGTGCGCGGGGTCCACCGTGATCGCCTTTGACAGATCCCAGACCGAGAAATCCTCACCGAGCGGGATCCCGAAACGTTTGCGCGGATTGTATACAAGCAGTTCCAGCAAACGTTCCATAGTTATCACACCCGGTTTGACCAGGTGGGTATACAAAATCGGAAATGCCGTTTCAAGACCCACGATGCCGAACGCGCTGCCGGAAAGTCCCTTTGCCTTTTCCTCGGCAGAATGAGGAGCGTGGTCGGTGGCGATCATATCGATCGTGCCGTCGCGGATTCCCTCAATAAGCGCTTCGCGGTCGCGTTTACTGCGCAACGGCGGGTTCATTTTGAAACGACCGTCTTCCTGCAAGCAGGAATCGTCCAACACCAAGTAATGCGGACCTGTCTCGCAAGTGACGTTCACGCCTCTTTTTTTGGCGTCACGGATCGCTTCGACGCTTTCCGCCGCCGAAATGTGGCAGACGTGATAGCCGCAGCCGATCTCCTCCGCCAGCTTTAAGTCACGGATAATGGGGCCGTATTCGCTTTCGGAGCAGATGCCCTTGTGACCGTGCGCTTTCGCGTATTCGCCATCGTGAATATAGCCACCGTGTAACAGCGCATTATCTTCACAATGCGCAACGATCAGTTTGCCAAGTACCTTTGCCTGACGCATGGCGACGCGCATCATCGTTTCGTCCTGCACGCCTTTACCGTCATCCGAAAAGGCGATGGCATACGGTACAAGTTCTTTGAGATCCGATAACTTTTCCCCTTTTTGTTCCACGGTGATGGAACCGTAGGGGTACACGTGAATACACGCATCACGGTCAATAATATGCTGTTGCAGAGCAATGCTCTCCGCCGAATCCGGCACGGGATTCAAGTTCGGCATGGTGCATACGGCGGTGTAACCGCCCGCTGCTGCCGCCTGACTACCCGTGGCAATCGTCTCTTTATAAGAAAATCCCGGCTCACGAAAATGCACATGCACATCGCAAAAGCCGGGAAAAACAGCATACCGAGGAGAATTGTAGACACTCAGATCGTCGGTCAAAAAGCGGACAGCAATACCGTCTGCAAAAGTCGGTTGTCCGAAAATTTTTGACTTCAGTTGTGCCATAACGCTTCTCCTTTACACAAAAAAAGCCTCACCGCAACGGGCGGCAAGACGCAACAGAAAACAGATACGGTAACACCGCATCCGATTGGTTACAGTCTTGACGACCTCTCGGGGTCGCTCTTAAAGATCTGATTTTTGAAATTATATCACGCAGTGCGTTTTTTGTCAACGGATTTTACGAAAAAATCCTACCGATCGCATCACTGTAATCGGTAGGATATAAGTCAACCTTTTTTGCCCCAAACAGAGGGAGTAAGCGCGAACAAAATCGGGTAGATTTCCAAACGTCCAAAGAGCATGGCAAGGGACAGCACGATCTTGGAAAGATCGGTGTACGCCGCATAGTTTGACAAGGGACCAACCCCCGCCAAGCCGGGACCGACGTTGTTAAAGCAAGCAAATGCAGCGGATAAGTTTGTTTCCAACGAAAACGGCTCGAAGGACAAAATCAAGAAAACGGCTAACAGTAAAATCATATACAAAGCAAAGTATGAAGACACACCGCCGAGCGTTTGATCCTCTACCGATTTTCCGCTCACCTGCACCACACCGACCGAACGCGGATGAAGCATCTTTTTGAGATCTCTGCCCACAATCTTAAACAATAAGATCACGCGAGACACTTTGAGGCCGCCTGCCGTAGATCCTGCACAACCGCCCACCATCATGAGCAACAGTAAAATCACCTTGGAAAGTTCGGGCCAAGCGGCAAAATCGGTCGTCGAATAGCCGGTAGTGGTGAGGATGGACGACGCCTGAAATGCCGCGTGACGCAGCGTTTCCGAAAACGTATCGTACAGCGGCAATACGTTGCTGGTAATAAGCCCTACTGCCACCAAAACAATTGCCAGATAACACCACAACTCCCCGCTTTTTAAGACGGGTTTGACACGACGAAGGAGCAGAAAATAGTACAAGTTGAAATTGACACCGAAAAGCAACATAAAGATGGTAATCACCCATTGTAGGTACGGTGAATAACTTGCCATACTGTTCGACTTAATACCGAAGCCACCTGTACCGGCTGTACCAAACGTATGTACCACGCTGTCGAACACCGGCATACCGCCGCACAACAAGAAAACGACCTCAATCACCGTCAGCGCCAAATAAATAAGATATAAAATTTTTGCCGTATCACGCAAGCGCGGTACAAGTTTACCGACGGTAGGTCCCGGCACTTCCGCACGCAATGCGTGAATCGAACGACCCGATTCCGACGGCAACACGGCGAGCATCAGAACGATAACGCCCATACCGCCAATCCAGTGCGTAAAACTGCGCCAAAACAGCAATCCTCGATCCAGTAACGACGGATCGGGTAAAATTGAAGCACCCGTTGTGGTAAGACCGCTGACCGTTTCAAAAAGCGCATCAATATACGACGGAATCGCGCCACTGAACGTAAACGGCAACGCGCCGATCAACGCCATGGCGATCCACGACAAAGCGACGGTGATAAATCCGCCTTTTGCAAACAAGGTGCGATCGTTATGGCGATTGAAAAGCATAAGCAACGAGCCAATCACTGCTGCCGCGGCGATGGCGATGATAAAACTAAAAACAGTTGTGAATTCCGCATAGCACAACGACACTGCCAACGGAATCAGCATCAAGATGCCCTCCAGCAGAACAATGCGCCCTACGGTATATAACACCATTTTTCGGTTCATAGTATGCAGTCCTTATTTCAAAATATCGGAAAGATCCTGCAAACGGCGATCCGCCGCTACCACGATTACGCGGTCACCTGCCGAAATCACGTCATTACCACCCGGGATAATTGGCGTACGGTTTCGGATAATGCCCGCAATCAGCGTGTTGGGTTTCAGTTCCAACTCTTTGAGCGGAACACCCAGCATCGCAAAATCGGGAGAAACGTTGAACTCAAGCGCTTCCGCTTTTCCGTCCATCAAATGATACAGGGTTTCAATATTACTGCCCATTGAATTTTGCAGTGCTCGGGCATACCGTACCAATACGTCGGTAATCACCTTTTTGGGAGAAACGATGCAATCCATCCCCAGTTTTTCGGCGAGCAGCGATAGCTCGTCGCGGTTGACCTTGGCGATTACTTTCGGAACGTTTTGCGAGGAGGCAAAAATCGAAATGAGGATGTTTTCTTCGTCCATACCGGTGAGCGCTACGAACGCATCGCGAGACAGCAGATCCTCCTCGAGCAAGATCTCTTGTTGGGCACCATCGCCATGAACGACCACCGCTTTGGGAAGTGTCGCACACAGTTCCTGGCATAACGCTTGATCGCGCTCAATGAGCGTGACCGCGCTACCGCCCGCGAGCAACAATTTAGCAAGATAATACGCCACACGACTGCCGCCGAGGATCATCACGTTACGTGCTTGCTTTTGCAGCACGCCCATTTCGCGCAACAACTTGTGGATCTCGGTCAGTTGAGCGGTGAGGCCGATCTTATCCCCTGCACGCAGAACAAAATTACCGTCGGGAATATACACCTCATCACCGCGCTGAACCACACAGATGAGGAATTTTGCTTTATATTTCTCGCGCAGATCACGCAAGCTCAAGCCATCAAACGGTGTATCCTTCTTCAAATGAAGCTCGATCATTTCAAAATTGCGACGAGAAAATGTTTCAACTTTGATCGCAGACGGCAGTTTTAAGATCTTGTACATTTCTTGTGCTGCAAGCAATTCCGGATTGATCGCCATCGACAAGCCAAGTTCCTGCTTGAGGAAATTGAGGCTGTTATCGTTATATTCAGGATTGCGGATACGCGCGATCGTATGTGCCGCACCCATCCGTTTTGCCAAAAAGCAGCTGAGCATATTGGTGTTGTCCGAATCGGTAACCGCGACAAACAAATCCGCTTTCGCGACGCCCGCTTCTTCCAATACGTCGGAATCTGCACCATTGCCGCATACACTCATAACGTCGTATACGTTCGTCAGTTCTGCAAGCGGGGCGGGATTTTGATCGATCGCCACAACGCTATGACCTTCCGTTACCAGGCTGGCAACGATCGCTTCACCGATCTTGCCGCAACCGACAACCAAAATATTCATATTACCCCTCCTGCTCTTTTTCCGCCGTTTTGCGGATAAGTCGTTTTTTTATTTCCACACCGTCGTATTTTTTCTTTGCTTGCACGCGACCGATATACTCGGTACCGCACGAGGCGCAACGGAACGTTGCCGTGAAAAAGCGGTGCTGACTCTGCCATTTACCGACCCGTTTCAAATTGCGCTGACACGTTTCACACGAAAAGCGCAGGTCGGCGCGACGGATCAACGGATCGTCGATTTCACGGATGAAAGTTGGCTTAAAGGTTAAGCGGCGATAAAACTCGTCGTCAACCGATGTTGTTTCCTGTTGAAAGGAGGACAACTCGTACACCTGCCGAAAGATCGCTGCCGCGAGTACGCTGTCATCGATCGCGTGGTGCAGTTCCATTGTTTCGCTGTCAAGACGCAGTTGCTCGGCAAGTTTGCCGAGTGCCACTTGCTGAGTCGTTCCCAACTCCAAACGCAATTGCGCATAGTGTTGCAGATCAAGGTACGCCGACAGAAACGGAATATGCTCGTCGCCGTAAAAATAGCGACAATTTTCCATCAACACCAGTAAATCCGTGTTACTCCACGTCATGACCACCGCGTCTTCACCGACAAAGCGGCATAAACTCTCCATGGCTTGTCCGAACGACACGCCACGGCGTACCTGATCGTCGGTAATCCCCGTCAAATCGGTGACCAGCCGCGTCAGTTTGCGGCTGACGACGGGGCGAATGTACGCGTCAAAGCGGTCTTCGATGCGTTTATCCTCCGACAAACGCACCGCGCCGATCTCAATGATCTCGTTGAAATAACCGCCGAGTTTTTCACAGTATGCGCCGTTCCATTCCAGATCTAAAATTACATAGGTCAAGGATCAGCACATTCCCTTCAAGGTTTTTCCGCCGAGAATATGGAAATGCAGATGGAACACCGTCTGACCCGCCGACTCGCCCTTGTTGGTGACAACACGGTAATCGGTAAGGCCCAGTTCTGCCGTGATCTTGGCGATCACCTCAAAGACGTGAGCAACCACCGCACTGTTTTCCGAAGTGATGGCACTGCAACCCGAAAGATGTTCTTTCGGAATGACGAGCACGTGAACGGGTGCCGCCGGCTGAATGTCATAAAACGCCAACACGCTGTCGTCCTCGTACACTTTTTTGGACGGGATCTCCCCCGCCACAATTTTACAAAAAATACAATCCATTGTGAAGCACCTCTTATTTCAAAAATTCGGGGATGCTGTCCATCGCTTCGGCAACCTTGGAAAGGTCTTTACCGCCGGCCATTGCCATATCCGGCTTACCGCCGCCTTTACCGCCACAAATCGCCGCCACCTGACGTACGATCGCACCGGCATTGGCACCCGCCGCCACAGCACCCGGGGTACAGTAGCAGGCAAAGGTCACGCTTTGCTTTTCGGTCGACGTACCGGCAACTACCATAACTGCCTTGTCCAAACCGCGGTCCTTGCAGCGATCACACAGCGAGCGCAGTTCGTCACCCGACAAGTCAGGCAATACCGCTGTAATCAGCTGAATACCGTCGACGTCTTTTGCATTTTCAAACAGGTCGCCAACCGTCGCGGCGGCTTGCTGTTCACGCACCGCCTGCAATTCCCGCTGAGCGTCTTTGAGTTCACCGAGCAGTTGTTCCGCACGGCGAACGAGATCGTCGGGGCCTGCGGCCTTCATGGCGCCTGCTGCCTCGACCATACTGTCGTGGTAGTTGTGAAGCAGATCCAATACTGCCGCACCCGTTACCGCTTCGATACGGCGAACACCCGCCGCCACGGACGATTCGGAGACGATGTGGAACAGGCCCAGCTTTGAGGTGTTATCGGCATGGGTACCGCCGCACAGTTCAACGGACACGTCACCCATCTTGACTACGCGCACCACGTCACCGTATTTTTCGCCGAACAGCGCCATCGCACCAAGCTTGCGCGCTTCATCGATCGGCATTTCGTTGATCTCGATCGCCAGACCGCCGAGCACCCAGCGGTTGACGAGTGCTTCCACCTCGTGCAATTCCTCGGCTGTCAAAGCGGAGAAATGCGTGAAATCAAAACGCATACGCTCCGCATTAACAAGCTGACCCGCCTGCTCTACGTGCGTACCGAGTACGCGACGCAGTGCCGCCTGCAACAAGTGCGCTGCCGAGTGGTTACGCATGACGGCACGGCGCGCATCTGCATCCACCTGCGCGGTGACGGCATTGCCGACGTTGAGCGTGCCCTCTATCAGTTTACCCGTGTGCAGAATCACACCGGCATTGTTCTTTTGCGTATTGGCGACTTCAAAGCGAGCACCGTCTGCTTCAATCACACCGACGTCGCCAACCTGACCGCCGCTCTCACCGTAGAACGGTGTGGTATCGAGCACCAGCGTGGCGTTTTCGCCTTCGCTCAGCGTTTCCACCAGTTCGTTGCCGGACACGATCGCGGTAATCGCCGCCGAAGCAGTCAAGGTACCGTAACCGACGAAAGCACCCGCGGTCAACTGCTCCGCCACGTTGGCATCGCCTTTCCAAGCGTCTGCACCCGCATCTTTGCGAGCAGCACGAGCGCGGGCGCGCTGTTCTGCCATACGCTCGCGGAAACCTTCCTCGTCCACGGTCATGCCTTTTTCTTCCAAAATATCGCGTGTGAGATCCACGGGGAAGCCGTACGTATCGTACAGTTTGAAGGCATCGTCACCCGAAAGGACGCCATCTTTCGTATCGGCAAGCATCAATTCCAGTTGTGACAAACCGCTGTCGATGGTCTTTTCGAACGCTTCTTCCTCGTTGCGAATGACTTTGACGATGAAATCTTGCTTTTCTTTCAGCTCGGGATACGCGGAAAGATTTTCCTGAATGACCGTTTCACATACCTCATACAAGAAGGGACGATGAATACCAAGTAAGCGACCGTGACGCGCAGCACGGCGCAACAAACGGCGCAACACGTAACCGCGGCCCTCGTTGGACGGCATCACGCTATCGCCCACCATGAAAGTGGTGGAACGGATATGGTCGGTGATAACGCGCAAGGAAACGTCGGTCTTTTCACCGGCACCGTATTCTACACCAACGATACGGCTGATATGTTTCATGATGTTTTGAACGGTATCCACCTCAAACAGGTTGTTGACACCCTGCATGATGCACGCCAAGCGTTCCAGACCCATACCGGTATCAATATTGGGATGGTCAAGCGGCGTATAATTGCCGTTGCCGTCGTTATTAAATTGCGTAAAGACGTTGTTCCAAAATTCCATGTAGCGGTCACAGTCGCAACCCACGCCGCAAGTGGGCGAGCCGCAACCGTATTCCTCGCCGCGGTCATAGTACAGTTCCGAGCAAGGACCGCACGGACCCGAGCCATGCTCCCAGAAGTTGTCCGCTTTGCCGAGGCGCACGATGTGATCGGGCGATACACCGACCTCTTTGGTCCAGATATCAAACGCTTGATCGTCGTTTTCATAGATCGACACCCAAATGCGGTCAACAGGCAATTCCAACACCTTGGTACAAAATTCCCAAGCCCAAGCAGTTGCCTCGTGCTTGAAATAATCGCCGAAACTGAAATTGCCGAGCATTTCAAAATACGTGCCGTGGCGGGCGGTCTTACCGACCGATTCAATATCCGGTGTGCGGATACATTTCTGGCAAGTGGTTACGCGTTTGCGCGGCGGCGTGATCTCGCCGGTGAAGTATTTTTTCATCGGCGCCATGCCGGAGTTGATCAGCAACAGTGAGGCATCGTTTTTCGGCACCAGTGAAAAACTGGGCAAGCGCAAATGCCCCTTGCTTTCAAAAAAGCTTAAATACAGTTCACGCAGTTCGTTAAGTCCGGTCCATTTCATGATGACAACATCCTTTCAAAAAAATAATCTCCGCCCCACACTTGGGACGGAGATCTCCGTGGTACCACCCAAATTGCGCAGCCGAACAGCCGCGCCACTCGAACCCTTTAACGCAGGAATACGCCGCCGTTTCCGACGGAGCTCCGAGGTGGCCTCCGTTTTCCCGCAAGCCCGCCTCCCAGCCCGTTTTGCAAACGGAGCGAACCTCTCTGAATGTCGGAACCAACGGTTTTCCTCTTCACAGCCGATTACGAGTAGATTATACGACACTCGTCACGGTTTGTCAAGCACCCAATTCGTCTTGCAGGTATCCTAAGCGGTACATAGAATCGCACAAGGACGCAAACACCGAAGCGGTGCTCTCCTCCGTTCGTCCGCTGTCTTCGGCAAGTACCGTGATGACGTACTGCGGATCGTCGGCGGGATAAAAGCCGGTAAACCAACTTTGCACCATCTTTTCGCCGTCTTCACCGACCCAACCTGTCTGTGCCGTTCCCGTTTTGCCGCCGGCACCCCCGATTTTGGGTTTGGCGGCGGCGCCGGTGCCGTTTTCCACCACCGCGACCATCATATCTTTCACAAGGGAGGCGGATGACGCAGAACACACCCGCACCGGTGGATCAATCACCCTCGGTGTCAGATTGCCAGAAACGTCCACCGCACCGACGTACAGATTGGGACGGTAGTAAAATCCGCCGTTTACCACGCAAGCCGTCATCTGTGCAATATGAATCGGGGACGCGAGCAGATCACCTTGCCCGAAAGATACGTTCGCGAGCACACTTTCTTGTGAGAGTATCTGTTCTTCGGGAATGGTTGCACGCGCCGTACTGTACCTGTCGGCAAGCAGAATGGGACTGTCAAAGCTGAGCAGGCAGGCGGTGCGGTACAGTGGTGCACTGCCGCACAACTGCATAAGTTGGATATAGTACGGATTGCACGACTGCGCAAACCCACCGCACATATCGAGCAATCCGTGTCCTAAAATATGGTGGCATTTTACGCGGTTTTCGCCCACCGTCAGCGCACCTACGCAGGTGAACGACTGTGTCAGCGGAATACCGGATTCCAACGCGGCAAGAGAGGAGACGATCTTGAACACCGAACCGCAGTTATAAGTCGCAAGGGCACGGTTAAAGAGCGGCGAGTCGTCGCGTTCTAAATAGGCCGCGAGATTGTTCGGTGAAAAGTTCGGGAAACTGGCAAGCGCCAGAATATCACCGTTTTCGGGATCCAGTATGACAACGGCACCCTTGCTGAGCATGCCGCCCGCAACCGTTTCGACCATCTGCTGCAAGCGGCTGTCCAGTGTTAAGGCAATACCCGCATCCGCGCGAAACAACGTGTTGGACACTTGCATTTCACCGCCGAGGAGTACGCTACCGCGTCCGTCCGTTTGATAACTGACGGTGATACTGCCGGATGACGCTTTCAGTTCCTCGTCAAAGGCTTTCTCAATACCGCACGCACCGCTGATGCCGTCGTCTCCCACGTATCCGATCACGTGTGCCGCCGTTTGAGAGTTCCCATACCGTTTCGGTACGGTGAACTGGCGGATACCATTCACGATGGGAAATACCGCATCGGCAGTCAAGGTGACGGGTTTGCCGCTTTGCAGGCTCTCGCTGACAAGTTTCCATTCCGACGGCGACAAGTGTTTGGAAAGTGCCGCCATCGCCTCCGGTTGTGCGATCACCGCGGCAGCATATTCCGATTCGCTGTTGGTGAGCGGGTTCAAATCACGGTCATAGATCGTCCCGCGCCCCCGAGCGACGGTCACCGTGACGGTGGAATGGGTGCCTGACGTTTCTGAAAGCGGAGTGCTTGAAAGCTGCATCAATTTAACCATGATCCCGCTGAGTGCGAACAATACCGCCGCCAGCAGAGCTACACTACGTTTGGGCATACAAAAACCTCCCTCTGTTATCGGGAGTATTCCCAAACAGAAGGAGGTTTACACACCGTTAGATACGACGACGCAGATAACTGCCGACAGGCAACGGACGGTCAAACGGCAATCGCAACGCCATGGTAGGATGCGGAGCCGCATCGATCGGCTCACCGTCACCGTCAAATAACTGCTCCGCCACGATCGGCAACGGTTTTTCATGCGGGATTAACGCTTCCAGTTGATCACCCTTAAAGAAGCGATTGCGCTGGCTGAGCAGCAGATGCCCATCCTCATACCCTGTCACCACCGCTACCGCTTGATACTCACGAACGTAGCCGCCGCTTTTGGTGTTCTGCGACGGATCACCGAAGTAAAAGCCGGTGCCGTACGGACGGTGACTGACGGTATATGGCTCGCGCGACAGCCAGTCGGGCACACGATACTCGGGCGAAAAACCGCTGTCACGATAACTGTCCAACGCTTGACGGTACGCGTTGGTCACACCCGCCACGTAATACGAGGCTTTGGCACGCCCTTCAATTTTGAGCGAACCGATACCCGCGCGGTGAAGCTCAGGTAAATAGTCGATCATGCACAGATCGTTCGCATTAAAAAGATACGTGCCGTTTTCCTCCTCGTCCACCGTCAACGGACGTTCGGGGCGGTTCGGCAGAATCAGTTCATATTTCCAACGACACGGTTGGGCGCAATCGCCGTGATTGCCGTCGCGACCTGTCAGATACGATGAAAGTAAGCATCGGCCCGAATAGGACATACACATTGCGCCGTGGACAAACGCTTCCAACTCTAACGAAGCGGGTGTTTTGGCACGGATCTGTGCAATTTCATCCAGCGACAATTCGCGCGCCAGTACCACGCGCGACGCGCCCATCTCATGCAACATGGTGGCGGTGGCGTAGTTCACCACGCCAAGTTGCGTCGATACGTGAAGCGCACAATGCGGTGCGTACGTTTTCGCCAGTTGCAGGGTGCCGAGATCCGCTACGATCAGTGCGTCCACACGCAGATCGTCCAAATACTGCAAATAGGCAGGAAGTGCGTCAATTTCGTCGTTGCGCGGCAAAATGTTACACGTCACATACACGGCTTTTCCTTGCTGATGGCAGAGAGTGACCGCACGGGATAATTCCTCGTCCGTGAAATTGGCGGGCGCGCTGCGCATACCGAAGCGCGTACCTGAAAGATATACCGCGTCGGCACCGAACAAGAGTGCCGCTTCCAGTCGCTCGGTATCACCTGCGGGGCACAGTAATTCGGGCAACTTATCCATACATACCGATCCCATAGCGTTTGCAGATATTCACGTGTTGGTCGTAGGTTTTGGAAAAATAGGTTTTACCGGTATCGTAATCGGTGGCAAAGAAGTAGCAATCCATGGTTGCCGCATCCTCGGACGGTAACAGCACCGCTTTGATCGCGTCCAATCCCGGATTGTTGATCGCGCCGACCGGCAATCCATCTTTTTCATAGGTGTCGTACGACGTGTTCTTCACGGTAACACCGGTGCTGCCCACCAACCGTTCGACGTAGTCACCCGTGGAATCGCACTGCAATTTCGGGAAGTTCACAGGATCGTTGAGACGGTTATACAACACGCGCGATACTTTTTCCATGTCGTCCCGCGTTGCCGCCTCGCCTTGCACGATGGAGGCTAAAATGATGAGTTCATCCATCGTGATATCGCGAGCGCTCATCGCCGAGCGGATGGCAGTGCCCAAACGGTCTTCAAAGTTATCCAGCATTTTACGCACGACGGTTTCACCGGAGCAGTCCTCGTAAAACTCATACGTATCCGGGAACAGGAAGCCTTCCAGCTTGTAAATGCGCGACTCGTACCCTTCGGCTTTCATGGAGTCTTTGATAAAATCGTAATCCTTGCTGTAATCGACCTCGGTGACCGCGCGATAAAACTCCGTTTCTTTACAAACGCCTTTTTCTTCCAGGCGCTTGGCGATCTTCACGATGGTGAAACCCTCAGGGATCAGCACCGACACCGTTTCGCGTGCCTTGGTCGCCTGCAAGCTGCTGATCAGCAGCTGATAGCCCATGTTCGGAGAAACGCTGAACTCACCCGGTTGCCATTTGGCATCCGCACCGTTGAGTTTCGCATACAGACGGAACACCAAGTCTTGCTCGATAAGCCCTTCCTCTTTGAGCAGTTTCGCGATGGATTTGGTGGAAGCACCTTCGGGGATGGTGATATCCACCATGCGATCCGAACGGTTAAGGCCGGTATAGTCCAAGCCGCCGACCACGATAAAGTATGACAAAATACCCGATACCAGCAACAAACTCAGCGCATATAAAAATGCTTTCAAGCAACCGATGCTTTGCTCGTTTTGAACGCTCTGCTTGGAACGGCGCTTCGGTGCGGTATGTACGGCGGGCGGTGCGGGCTGCACGATCGGTTCTTCGGGAAGGACCGTTTCCTGACGTACGATCGGTGCGGTATCCACCGCTTCTCCGTATTCGGAATCCAGATCCAAGTCTAACTTGAATACCGCTTTTTTCTTGACGGGGAGTTCCTCCGAAGTCGGCTCGTTTGCCTTACCCTGCAATTCATCCAAAATGGCATCCATATCATAGTTCTTCTTTTCGTCTGCCACGTTATTGTCTCCTTTCGGTTCGCCGAATATAGTTTTCCGTTACGAGCAGTTGTACCGGTCGGTCGAAACGACCGTGCGGCAAGTAACGGCGCACACACGAACTGTAACAAATCCCCACCATGTATCCGGTGAAGCGGGATAAAAAGCGATCGTAATACCCTTTTCCGTAGCCTAACCGATACCCGGTATAGTCATACGAGAATGCCGGAATCAGACACATTGCTTTCGTAAAATCGCTGACAAGATGCTGAGGATCCGCCTGCGGTTCCAACACGCCGAAACTGCCGGGGGACAGATCCTCCATCGACTCGATGTAATAAAATTCCATATTGCGTGTATCCGGTACACAACGCGGTACCGCCACGCGTTTGCCGTCTGCCCATGCTTGTTCGATGATGCGATACGTATCTACCTCAATCGGCGTGGATACGTACACAAGTATCTGTTGACTGGCTCGATACTGCCATAGCGTACGCACGGTATCGGCAATACTGCGGTCAGCCTCCGCGCGAACGGCGGGATCCATGTCTTCACGAATCGCGCGAAACTGTGCACGCAGACGCATTTTCAGTTTGCGAATATCCTCTATCGGCATTGCATCGCGTCCCCTATCTCCCGCGCTTTTTCGGGCGAAATCAACTGAGAAACGATCGCAAGAGCAAACTCCACCGTTACACCGGCGCCTTTTGCCGTCACGACCCCTTCGTCCAGGGCAACCGAGTCACCACTCACCGTAGCACCGATCAATTGTGACTCGTATCCCGGATAGCAGGTGGCGCGTTTGCCACGCAACAATCCCAATTTGCCAAGCACGGACGGAGCCGCACAAATGGCACATACCAACTTGCCGCGTGCCGCCGCCTCGATAACGTACTGTGTCACCACGGCCGATGCCGCCAGATTGGTGGTGCCCGGAAGACCACCCGGTAACACGACTGCTTGCAGTTGTTCATAAGCGGGCAACGGCTCACTATCAGCGGCATCCGCTCGCACCGCGATACCGTGTGCGCCCTCGATCATATGACCGCCAACACCTACCGTGCGTACCGATAAGCCTGCACGACGCAGCACGTCCACGGTGGCAAGCGCTTCAATTTCTTCAAATCCGTTCGCTAAAAAGACGACGATCATATCAATCACCTCAATCAAATGCCAGCCCCATATACGGAGCGGCGTTCATCGGTACATTCTCATTCAGCGAGAGAAACATACCAAAACAATCACCTTTTTTTGAAAAGACACGCGCACAAAACGCGTCACATTCCAGAACCCGCGCCAGAGCGCCGCAAACAGCAGCTTGTTCCTCCGACGGGACACCTAACACTTCAAGCACGTGTAACGTGCCGTCGTTCTTTACGCACAAGGCGCACGCGTGTTCACCGACGCGTATCGGTGTTGCATATGACAGCGCATAATGCAACAAGCGCTCGTCCCACTCCACGTAGTCACACGGCAACAACCGCTGCCGCAAGGAACTGTACGCATCCGCGGATAACGGCGTAAACGATACTGCCTCCCGCGACGCGTCCCCGCGCAACGTGCGGCTGAAAACCGTCGGTTCAAAGCCAAACCGCTGATAAAAGCTGACAAGCGACGGCTGTGCCGGATGGAGAAAGCAAGCCTCGATGCCGCGTTCTTTGAGCATGGTGAGTGCCACATGGAGCAACTCACTGAAAATGCCGTTGCCGCGATAAGCGGGCAATGTTGCCGCCGCATACAGATACCGCGCCGTATAGGCGGTGCCGTGTATGTGAAGAACGGCGGGTAGGAAAAATGCCATGGAAATCGGTTTACCGTTTTCACACGCGACGATACATTCCTCCGATACGTGCACGGTACTTAAAAACGCATCCCGCTCGGCGGGCGTATCCTCCGTAAACACGGCGCTCCATATACGGCGAAGTGCCTCCACGTCACGCGCATGGGCAAAACGAATTTCACTCATTTTATAACAACTCACACGTGTATTTTTTAAGTAGGATCGCGGGACGGTAGGATGCCTTTGCACGGCGAAGTCCCTCGATCCCCATATCGTTTTCGCGGTTAAGGTACGGATACCGCGTCAACGTTTTGGCAAATTCGCGGTTAATGACCGCGTAAGCGCCCGCATACGCCGACAACGCTTTCTCCACATGAATATCGAACACCGATTCGTTGATTGGCGAGCCAAGCGTGAACGCCACGGCTTTGCCGTCCACACGGATCAAACCGCCGACGACCGACAACGTTTCGCGATGTTTCAGCAAACGACGAATAGCACAGCGTTCGGAGGCAAGACTTGCATCCTTGCACTCTCCCTTTTCGCGGCACCATGCGAGCGACAAGGCTTCAACTTCGTCCACATTGGTATCGGCAAGCGGTTCATAGCGCCAGTCGTGCTTGCGAGAAAACGCGTTGATATGATTCTTTTTGCCATGGTAGGCATTGCCGATCAAATTGGCAAGATCCTCGGTACGATAAATATAATCGTAGTCACCGTCGTTTGAGTCAAAGCGCACCCGATCGGGGTACAACGCGCATAAGCGTTCGAGCGTTTCCTCATCAATACCGTGTAATCTGAGCGGTACGCCGAGCGTGTCGGTATACGCACGCAACAGCTCCACACCGTCTTTGAGCGGCATACCGATCGGCATCAAGAAGGAAGGCGTTTTGCCGCTGTCGCTACGCAAAAACAACGCATCCCCCGCACGCGCGATGCGCACGTTGTAATGACGACTCCACATATACGCCGTGGTATAGGAATATTCACAACCCATTCGACCGCAAGCGGTCATCAGCGGTGCCGCCCACGCGGCATCTTCGGGCAGCAGTTCTCGAAATTCCAACTGCATACAAACGTTACTCCTCTTCGGTGACAAGTGCGACAAGTCGTTCACTGATGGTATTGATCGGCAAGGGCTGTCCGTTTTCACCACAGGAAACCAGATCCCATCCCATTTTCTCCGCCGCATACAAGGCGCTTTCACGGCAGGTTTCCAAATAACGGAGATCCCGCTCGTGGATATCCTTTTTCGCCTCGTCACCCTCATAGCGGGTAGACAAGAGGCGTTGCGAAATGTCAAGCGGCATATCTAAAAAGATTACGCGATCGGGACGCGGCAGACCGAGCAAGCCGTATTCGTAGTCCTGCAACCAATTCAGATACGCATCCCATTCCGCACGCGGCAGTTTGCCCATCTGGTGAATGGCGTTGGACGTGGTGTAACGGGCGGCTAAGATCAAACGACCCGCCTTGTAATCCTCTTCCCAGAATTTTTTATAACTGGCATACCGATCCACGGCGTAAAACGAGGATGCCGCGTAAGCATTCACCGCGTCCGCCGCTTCACCGAACTCACCGCGCAGGTACATACTGACCAACGCCGAGGACGGTTGCTCGTAATCCGGAAAACTGATTTGTCGATAGTCTATGTGGTTTTGGGCAAAATACTCTTGCAGACGGACAAGCTGTGTGGATTTACCGCTGCCATCCAATCCGTCGAGCACCACCAAACGACTCATCAACAATTCCCCTCTCTGAGCTGTTTATATTTCTCACGCATTTCCAAAATCTTGCCGCAACTCATTTTCCCCTCAGGGCAAGCGCCGCTGACACACGGAGGACCCGCTTGTTTGAACAGATGCGGCGCGACCTCTAAGCACAGCGCCAACATACGGTCGGCAAGTTCACGAATCTCCCATTGGGCGCGGTTGCAACAACGGTGATGGAAGAAATTAACCAGACTGCGCGCGTTCATGGTGACGATCATTTTGGTTGTGCACGCATTGGGTAACACGAAACGCGCGTCCTCAATGGCTTTCTTTTCCGCCGCGCGCTCGGCTGCCTTTTGCTCCATGCCGGTATCGAGAAGCGCTTTCAGATGCTTTTCTTTGAGCAGGGCGGTCAGTTCCTCATAATGGCGTTGATCCTCGTCCATCGCTTGTCGGTAAATCGCCTCTGCTTCGGGGATCGCCGCAATTTCGGGCGGCAAGACGTATTCAAACTGTTTTTCCGCAACATAGCGTTGGCTTTGCACGCTGTACGACGCAATACGATGGCGGGTAATCTGCGCGAGCAACGAACGCGACACACCTTCAATGCCAAAGGTGAACGTGGCGTGCTCGATCGGGCTTTCATGGCCGATCTCTGCGAGCATATCCACAAAAGCGGCGGTTTTTTCTTCGGTCAATCCTTCGCGGATCCCATCAATCGTAGAAGCCGAATAACACAACCGCGCCGCAGACGCGACGGTGTGTTCCGGAAACGGTGTATGCGCAATCAAGGTAACATGCATAGCAGACACTCCTTTTTGCAAAAATAGCAATACAGATATAGTATACCATAACCATTTTCGTTGTTCAAGTGTTTTGAAAATTTAACAAATTGGTATTGAATTGCGGCAACGATATCCGTATACTAAGGGTAACAGAAGGAGGTGACCGAATGGAAATAACACAAAAACGGCGGCGGATAATCGCCCTTTTTTCACTTGTGATCGTTGTGGCACTGTTTAGCTGGCTGACGTATTTTTTCACCAAGCAATTTCTGGTTTTTGATCGGTCACCCGAGGAATTTAAGGCCTTTGTGGAAAGTTACGGCTGGAAAGGGCGCTTCGTGGCGCTGGGAATCCAAGTTTTACAAGTCGTCGTATCCTTGATTCCCGGTGAAGTGGTGGAGGTCGGCATCGGCTACACTTTTGGCGCGGTGGAGGGTACTCTGTTATGCATGGCGGGGGTAGCGATCGCTTCCTCGCTCGTGTTTCTCTTGGTCAAGCGCCTCGGTATTCGGTTGGTGGAATTGTTCATCAGCCGCGAAAAGATCAACGAATTACGCTTTATCAACAGCGAGAAAAAACTTAAACGACTGATCTTTATTCTCTTTTTTATTCCCGGAACGCCCAAAGACCTGCTTACGTATTTTGCGGGACTTACCCGCATCCAGTTGCATGAATTTTTGATCATTTCCTTGATCGCGCGCATCCCCTCACTGGTAACCTCCACCATCGGCGGCAACCTCATTCAAAAAGAATCGTACTGGGGCGCCGTTTGGCTGTTCCTCATCACAGGGGCGGTCAGTTTGGCGGGATTGCTGATTTACAACCGGATCGTCTCGTTTCGAAATCACAAAAAACAAGCCGATGAGTAATCACTTACTCATCGGCTTTTCTTATAAAAATACCTCTCGCAACTCTTGCACGGATTCCACAATACGATCCGCGCCTGCGGTTTCAAGTTCTTCGCAGCTGCCGTATCCGTACGTCACCGCCACAGACGGCATACCGAATGCACGCGCACCCTCAACGTCGTACTTGCGATCACCGATCATGACGGCTTCGCTCACGTCAGTTACCCCGACACGCCGGAGCGCATAGCGAATGACGGCGGCTTTATCCGCGCGGGTTTCCGCCATATCGCTGCCCGCGATGCAATCAAAATACGAGGTAAGTCCGAAATGTTGCATCAACCGACACGCGTACATTTCGGGTTTGGAGGTTGCCATGATCAGTCGGTACCCCGCCCGCTGTGCGTCTTGCAAAAAGGCAGGGATACCCTCATACACTTCGTTTTCGTACAACCCGATATCGGCAAAATACACGCGGTAAACGCGCAAGGCTTCGCGCGCCTCGTCGTCACTCATACCATATCCCTTAAAGGACTCCAACAGCGGCGGACCGATATACGACAGCAACTTCTCTTGGTCGTTTTCTTCAATTCCAAAATGATGGAGTGCGTACTGCACCGAACGTGTGATACCGAGCGCCGGATCGGTCAGCGTACCGTCCAGATCAAACAGTAAAAACTGTGTTTTGCGGGTAAGACAGTCTTCCGTAAAAGTATGAAGCGGATATTCACCGGTTACGGGATGCGGTGCCGTATAATCGGCATAGACGAGTCGTCCGTCCACGTAGGCGGTGCCGCGTTTGACCGAAGCGGGACGGCGAAAACGATCATCGGTATCCGCCAAGCGTTTGAGCCGTTTGCGCTCGGTTTCATGAGCGCGCAGGCAAGGCGGTAAAATCCCCGACGGATTGGTAGCGATGCGGTCACACGCCATCTGCCCGCGTAACACCTCCGCGTCCACCTTATCCCAAGTCGAGCACACCGTATACAGCCGCTCGGTATACGCGTCCAGCGACACCCGCTCGCGCGGCAAACAGTCACCGAGACGTTCAAACAGTCGGAACGGCGTATCTGCGGTGGTGTTCAGTAAATAAGCGAGTGTACGGTGAAAACGACCACTGTTATACACCCTGTCCAGCACGCTCTCAATGCAATGCAAGCGTTCCAGATCCCGCTCGCTCATCCATGGCGTGCGAGTGACCTCATACGGCGGGGTTATCCCATATTCACACGGATAATCGGTGGGGTTTTCACGCATCGGCGCGCCGTGTAAGAGTTTCAGAAAACCGAGCTGCAACATATGCGGGGAAAGCGAATAGGCGGTATTAAAACTCTCGGCAAAGGTAGCCATATCTTCTCGCGGCAAACCCGCGATCAAGTCGATATGCACGTGTACGGTCTGACACGCAAGCAAGCGACGCACGTTGCGAACAAGCCGTTCAATATCGGTTTTGCGGGCAATCGCCGCGAGCGTCGGCTCGTGGAACGATTGAATACCGATCTCCAATTGGAACAGACCCGCAGGGGATTCGGAGAGCTCTGTCAGCGTTTCTTCGTCTAACAGGTCGCCCGCCACTTCAAAGTGGAAACACACGCCGTGCGGAATGTCCGTGCCGTAATGCTCACGAATAAAACGAATGATCGAGAGAGCGCGCTTGCGATCGGCATTAAACGTGCGATCCACAAATTTGACGGTTTTCGTGCCGCTGTTTGCCAGCAACAAAAGCTCTTGTTGCGCGCGTTCAAGGGGGAAATACCGCACCCCGCCGCAACGGCCCGACAGACAAAACGCGCAGGAAAACGGACAACCGCGGGAGGTTTCCAGATACGCGATGCGACCGTTTAAGGTATCAAAATACTCCGCGCAATACGGGCTCGGCGGCAGTTCGCTTGTGACGTACGGCTCACCCTCAACGACCACGTCACCGTCCCGATAGCACAGCCCCGGTACATCGACAAGCGGCGATCCGTTGTCCAATGCGGTGAGCAGCATAGCAAAGGGATATTCTCCCTCGCCCGATAATACGTAATCGACCGATGGTTCGGTTTTCAGCAGTTGCTTTGCACGGTAACTTACCTCGGGGCCTCCTAAAATGACTTGGAGCCCCGGGACCGCCCGCTTCAATCGGGCGGTCAACCGGAGCACCGCTTCAATGTTCCAAATATAACACGAAAAACTCACGACCTGCGGCGTTTTCTCCATAATGCGGGCAAACACGGCGTCGGGAGATTCGTTGATTGTCCCCTCCACCACCGAGGCAGTCACCGACGGCGCGTATGCGCGCACACCGGCAAGCAGGCACCACGGTGCCTGCGTCGAGTGGATATATTGGGAATTTAAGCCACAAATCACCGCATGCATCGGTCTGCCCCCTTCTTTTCAGTATGACACCATTGTATCACACGAGGAAGATTCCGACAAGTGCTTATTTCCCGCAGTTTTTATCAAACGACGGGTTGCAGGCGTAGAAGTTTTTGCTGTTCAAGCGATCGGTTGCCAGACGGAGTCCTTCACCTGAACAACAATGGTGAAATGCTTTTGCGACGTCTTTTATTTTATATTTTCCACTTGATTTCAATGCTCTCTTTTGAGGCGGTTATGCGCTCTATCAGGCAGTCAACCACCGTGATCTTGTCGCTTACCGACAGTTCATCCCAATGCTCAAAATACCCGCTGATTTCTCCCACATCGCTTGTATGATTATTATCAAGCGATAGAATCTCGGCACCGAGTTCTTTCTTCTCGGCATCAAGCTCGGCAACACGGTTATTTATGTACTGCATCACCGTGTCGTTTGCCGACGTGATTTTTTCCAGCAAAGAGGATATTTCTTTGTCAATCTCTTCTATACGTGTTTTAAGTTTTATAACTTGCAGGTTACAGCCGTCCTGCTTTTTCTTTGACAGTGTCTGAAACTCCGCTAATTTCTTCTGCATTTCTTTGAATACAATATCATCTACAACATCAGCATCCAGTGAGCCAAAATGACATCCACCGGCGTGATATTTGTTTGTGCAGAGATAATAACGGTTGTCGGACTTAGTTTTGCACTTATAAATCTTAGCGGTTAAAGCATATCCACAGTTGGCACATTTGATTTTACCCGCAAGCCATGTTGCTTTTGCTTTGATGGGCCGTGCAACACTTTGATTGTTCAAGCACTTAGAACGGCATTTTATCCACGTTGCCGAATCAACAAGTCCCTCGTGGGGAGCCAAAACCAATGTGTGACCTACTAAAGATATGGTTTTTCGCTTAAGATTATCGCCCGAATAAAGATACGCTCCGTTTATACCGATAAAATCTTGAGGTGGATTAACAATGTTTGTGCCTTGCGCCTTAAAGAATTCATAAAGCTGATAGTCAGCTTTTACATACGCAGGGTTGATTACCACATCACGCAATCGGCTTCTATTAAAGAGTTTACCGTCACGCTTTCGTATGCCGTGCTCTTCTAAGTAGCGCATAACGTCACCGAACGAGGTTTGAGGCTTTGAATACATTGAAAATATCAATCGAATAACCTCTGCTTCTTCCTCAATTGGCTTATACATTTTTGTTCGTATTCCGTCTATGGTTGTTTCAACCAATTCAAATCCGAACGGTACTCTGCCACCCATATAAAACCCGCGTTTACTTCGGGATGAATATGCGTCAATAACACGCTGCTGAATGGTCTCACGCTCAAGCTGTGCGAAAATCATTACAATCATCAGCATAGCCTTGCCAATGGGTGTTGAAGTGTCGAATTTCTCCATAGTGCTGACAAAATCAACACGGTTCTTTTGAAACACTTCAATTAAATTAGCAAAATCAAGCACTGAACGGCTAATACGGTCAAGGCGGTAAACAATTACACGGTTTACTTTGCCCGCCTCTATATCGCGCAACAACTCTTGAAACGCAGGGCGGTCTATGTTTTTGCCACTATAACCCTTGTCGGTATAAACTTTATAACTTTCTCCTGTCACTTCCTTTTTACAAAACTCGATTTGACTTTCCACGGATATGCTGTCTATCCTGTCAACCGATTGTCTTGCATAAATTGCGTCAAAAAGATTCAATTTTTACTCCCTTCTTCGCAAAAAGAAGCGGAGCTGCTGACATATATAGTATACCATAACAGCCCTTTTTCTTCAAGGTTTACAGGACATATATTTGCAAAAAACATCATATAATTTTGCTTCTATTTGTAGTTTTACTTCTCTTTTTTCGTCCACAGAAAATTGAGGGGTTAAATTGGTAATCGACACGGTTTTATTGCCGATTTTCTGTTCCCAAGTCCGTGCGACATAATTTGTCATGCAGTCCATCTCCTTCCTTTTTGCGAGTATTTTTCTTTTATTAAAATATGATTTGTGTCTTGTCCTCTATACCAAAACGCGTTTTATTAGAATTCTTTCTTAACAGTCAGGCATCGTGGAGAGGCGGTGCCTGACCTATACTTCCCATTACAAATGAAAATCAAAGATTTTCGTATATAAATTAAATAGCTCCTTCATCTATGAATACTCAACGTTATTGTTTGCGCTTTCTTACAGGCTTTTCTGCAAGATAGGTGTTCGTAATATCCGGTCTGTGATGACCAAGTGCTTCGCTGGTCTTGTGCTTCGGCTTGTAAAAGCCGTTATCTTTCAGTCTCTTATATTCATTCTGTGCGTAATAATAACGAAGTCCGTGCCAGGTTAAAACATCCTTCTTAGGCTTTTCACCGGGCTTTATTTGCTCAGTGCGGTTCTGTACCGTAAACTTATCTCTGTGGGCAGTCATCCAATTTTCCAACGATTCTTTTTCGTGCTTCACTCCACCTTTACCGTTGGGACTAATAATATACTCCATTGACTGCAGCTTGTTTTTCTTTGCAAAGTTATATAACTCTAATAGCAGTTCCTTTTGTTCTTTCGTCACAACGGGTATTGCACGGCGCTGACCGCCTTTGCCTTTGACCGTAAGCTCATCGTAGCGTAAGGCACGCTCTATACAGTCAAGACGAATACGGCAGCACTCAATACGTCTAAGACCAAAGGTTGCGCCAAGCTTAATACTGTAATATACATCCATTCTGCCGTGCTTTTCGGAAAGTACCAATCCACCGGCAATCTCTTCTTTTAGCCATGCTCTGTCTTCCTTGCCAAGCCTGCGCTTATCCAAGCCTAACGACTCATTATCAGGCAGACGGTTCTTACCGCCCATAATCTCGTAATAAAAGCGTATACCCGATAGTCTTGCTCTCATAGTTGTGGGTGCAAGACCTTTTTGTTTCATATCTTCAACATAGGCACGAAGGTGCTTGCCCGAGATATTAACGAATTTCTGACCGTTAAAGTTTTTCGCATAAAAGCTTCCCATCATCTTGGCATATTTATAATAATCGTTCTGAGTTACAAAACTCTTGGTATTATTGCGCTTGTACGCCTTATTCAGTTGATCGAATATCTGATCTTCGTTTGTTCTTTTCTTATCAGCCATTACCTTTCTCCTTTCCTCAAAAATTTTGGTACACAAGTTTGCTCTCCCAACACTTTGTACCTGTATCTAAAATTTCGTTCACAGCTTTTTTAGGGGATTAAAGGTTGTGTACGAAAATTTTATTTTTGTATATTTTCTTCGCCTCGAATTTTATTGACGAAAATTATTTCTAAAATTTTTT
>JAZOAK010000020.1:0-15054 GCA_045595445.1 Acutalibacteraceae bacterium | reverse complement strand
TGCCAGGGACCGGCGCGGCCTTCGTCACGCCTTGCAGCGCGTACCGTTCGCAGCAGTTGTTCCAACGCTTCCAACGCGTACAACGCGTTAAAGGTGTTGACCGGTTGTTGACTCACTGCCAGCGCCACGCAGCGCCACGCATGGCCACGTAAGCTTTCACGCCGTGTGATTTCCTGTCCGCGTCCTGAAGGCTCTTTCCGGGCAAATACGCGCAAAATAAAAGAACCGTTCCGTAGAGTCTATCCGGAACGGCCCTTTCAGGAAGTATATTAAATGAACCATGGAACCGCAGCGCCCGTGTTCGCTGCGTGCCTGTTTCGATAAGGCGATTATAGCACAAACAAAAACACCGTGCAAGGGAAGTCTTACACGGTGCCGGCAGTGCGCCATTTGAAAGGAAAAACAGCAAGAAAAAATTTCCGCTGCCGCTATTGTAGCATGCACGCCCGGAGCTGTCAAGCGTTGATCAAACGCGCAGCGGCCAGCACGTCCTGGTTATACGACGCCATTTTATCCGCGTATTCGTCCCAGTACATTTCGCTTTTCTTTGCGCGTGATATCTTCATCGCGCCGTATTTCCGATCCAGATACGCTTTTAACGCCCGTTCGAACACGTCCGGGTGGGCTTTGAGTGCCTGGCCTGCGTCCTTTATGATCTCCGAAAGCATTTCGTCGCTTGCCTGGTTCTCGTCGAATTCGTCGTTTTCGACGTACGACATGGCTTTATAGAATTCCCGGCTGTGTTTACGATCAACGGCGTTTAAGCTCTCTTTCATCTCCCATTCCGCCTGATCCGGTGTCATCATGCGAAGCTTCAGCGAAGCTGTCGCGAACTCGACGCGTTCTGATTCGGTAAAGTATAGGTTCTTTGACTGATCCGAATATATCTTTACATAGTCCGTGCCGGCTCTCTCCTGGAACGCTACCTTCTCTTTTTGCGAGAGTTGCCGCCATTCGTTCAGGGTTTCAATCATGTTCTGGCGGACGTCCGGTGTTGCCTGCATGAGCTGCGCGCGTGTCGGGATCTGTGCGCGCATTTTCGTTGTCAGGCCCTTTCGGATCTCATTATAGTTTGAGAGATCGCTCGCAAACAGTCGTATTGATTTAGCCATTTTCAAGTACCTTCCCTTCTTCGTTTTTCTTCTTAATTATATCACAGAACAATTCGTAATTGATAGGCATATTACGTCCTGAAGATTCGTCCCAGTTTTCAACGGTGTTGATCTGGAAGCCGGTTTCTTCCAGGATCACGCCGCCGGGAACGCGCACCGGAAGCAGGCGGCCTTCTCGTCCTTCCCGGTGCAGCTGTTCAAGCGTAATGATCATACCGGGCTTGAAGTCGTCAATTTTCATCGCGAGTTTGACGCTATCCGGAGCGCCGCACACCGTGTAGTGGCGCTGCAGCTCGCCGTGTTTGTCTACCTGTTCGTAGCTGTACGTTTTCTGCCGCACGAAGCGCGCTGTTTCGTAGCGGCCTTCGTATCCCCAGGCGCCCAGCTGCAGCGGATCAACGAAAAATTCGGGTGAATTCTGCAGGATCTCGTTACCGTGCGACGTTACCTTTATTGAGTCAGTGTCGCTGTATATGAAATCATCACGAACCAGACGTGCGGCGCTGTAGAGCTGCCAGCGTGCGTTTGAGCATATAAAGATCGCTGACGGTAGATAATATTCCGGGATTGCTATTTCGGTATCCTGGCGATTCTCCAGGACGTTTTCCGCCGGATTATAAACGGTTTTATTCGTGGTCCGGAGAAGCTTTGTTCCGTCCTTTCCGTAGCTCGCGTTAATCATAACCTTTGCGACGTTGCGTATGATCTCCGCCTGCATTTTATCCGCGGCTGACGCGTTCGGATCGTTTCTTACTTCGTCCGCGTCACTTTTCATGCCGTAGAAGTAATCGACGAACGCCGCGTATTGTCCGCGTTTACTATTAAAGCAGTAAAGCCGCGTTATCTTCATTGTATGGATATTGTATTCCGCTTCCATGATCCGGAAGTCCTGGCACGACAGAACGGCCTTTTCATGCCGGCAAGAAATAACTTTTCCCTGCATGCGGACGGACGTTTCCGAATCTGTCGGGAACATAAGGAACGGAAGGTGTCGTTCAGATTTCAGGGTGATTGAAAGATCGGCTATATCAGCGACGACGCAGGGCCACGTCCGCAGGCAGTGCAGCGCATATTTCAGCGACGGGTTTTCAATTATGTTCGGATCTCCGAAAGGCAGCATGGCGTCGTGCATTTGTGCCGGATACATACTGTTTACGTCGTAGCCGTAAGCGCCGAATATATCCACATTTGCGTATTTAGGATTTACCCACGAAATACCGCCGAAATATCCGTATAAAAGGTGTTTGTGCTGCCGTACCGGAAGCGGCTTAATCTCCTTCGGGAATTTGTCACGGTATACGTTAAAATCGCCCTTCTTCAGGCGAAGAACCGGCAGCTTATGAAACCAGGGCCACGTGCGTTTCAGGCGCTCGTTGTAGGCGATCGCTGCCTGTGTATTCTCCATGTATCCGCGCGCCCTGTAGTCCGCCAGAGCGCGTGAAACGATCATGACGTCGTGATCTACATAAGCCCATTCTTCCGGGCTGATTTCCGTTGTCACGTCCCTGTATTTTTTATAATCCCATTCGCCCTTTAATTTTTCGATTCCGTAAAGTTTACCGATCTTTTCGGCCTTCATGGGAAATATCTTCAGGGAATCGTAGAAGGCGATTTCAGCTCCGGAAGGAAATCTGATCTTGAAATTATAAAGCACGTTTTCGCGCACTTCGGAAACAACTTCAGCTATCTTGTTTTTAAGGATATAATACAGAATGAAATCTCCGTCGAATTTCAGGTTGTGTGTATAAACGTTTATTTTCTGCGGCTTTCCTTTGCCGCTTTTAGTCGTCTTTTTGTTGTCAAAATAGAGCTGTTCAACGTAGGCCATGAAACCTTCTATAGTCCGGCCGCGCACTATGTGCGACGGGTCCGGCTCCAGCTCTTCGGGCATGATTGCCCAGGCGCAGACAAAAGCTTTACTTCTCTTGCGATCCAGGCGTTTTTCTTTTACGGTTTTCCGTCCTTCAGGCGTGTTTACTGTTTTCTTTATTTCTTCGTACACGCGAACGGACGTTGTTTCAAAGTCTGCGATAAATTCCATGTGTTGTTTTTCCCTTCGTTGATGAGAACCGGGAAGGGGTGCCTTCCTTCCCGGTCCTGTTAGAATTTACCTGTTAGCGGTCGTGATCCGGAAGGATCAGAACGGCGTAAAGGCCGTATCCGGCTTTTTCTGCGGTGCCGGCTCCGGTTCCGGATCGAAGTAATCCGAGACGTTCGAGCTTACCGGCGCGAGCGGCTCTATCTTATCGACGTCCTTTACCCACATGACAGGGAACTGCCTGTTGCTGTCTACGTTGAAGTTTTCGTCCGTAACGTAGATCCAGCAGGGACTGTCCGGCACGTTGCGGCAGCTCTTCTGGAACTTAAGATCCATAAAGCGGCCGGTCTTGTCAACGGTTTTGTACGCATTGAACGACGAACCGTTGTGTGCCTTAATTTCTGTTACCTTTGCAATTTTGATTTTGTAAGTAGCCATTTTTATTTCTCCTTTCGGCTATTAAAACTTTCAGGCGCTCTACCGTCAAGCGGCAGCCCTTCCCCCATATCAGCGCGTTTTCCCTTTCAAATACAGGCCAGCGAAGGCCATTATCTTTTATCGTAATCTTTATATTCTTCCGGCACGGTTTCCGGGAATAACCAATATTCCACGGGGTGAAATCGTTTTGTTTTGTTGTACAGCTGCGTTGTCGGCAGGTGTACGACGACGCCGGCTCCGAAGCGTCCCCTGTATCCGGTTGTTTTGATACCGTCTTTTGCGACGTATCCCTGCATGATCGCGGAATGGTGATATTCCAGTCCTTCGCTTCTGCAGTATTCGTAGATTTCTTCCTGTGTCATTTGTCATGCTCTCCTTTTCGATAATCTGGCGCCGAGCGTGTAACAATACCATTCGTTGTTCAGGATCGAAACCTTCCCGAATATTCCCCAGTGTCGGAATTGCAGCCGCACGTGCTGGTTTTTTGGGAAGAAGGCCGCGAAGTGCTGCATGCGTTCGACGTTGTAGGAAAGATCAGCTTCCACAGGTTCTTTTTCAAAATCCTTTTCCAGGCGGCGAACCGGCCAGTATCCGACAGGGACGCCGAATTCTGGCGCGATCCTGTTTCCGAATTTCGAAGTGCCTTCGATTTTAGCATAAACCGGTTCTGTTGTAAACTGTCTTTCCGTTTCGCCGGCTTCATACCAGGTAATGGAAACGTACGTTCCGGGCTTCACGGCTTCGGACGTCTGCCGCGGCAGCATGAACACGCACGGTTTCGCGTGTCCGGTCGTATCGACGATCTCCTGAATCGGGAAAACGAACTTCCCGTAAATGTAATTGTCGCAGAAGAGCGCTTCGCCTTCTACCAGCGGATCGTCGATATAGATTGCGATATTATCCAGATCTTCGTGTGTGTTCTTCCGGTCCGGTTTTACGATCTTTCCCAGGCGCAGAATCTCGTTGTAATCTTCAGCTTTGAGTGTCAGTTTAAACATTGTCTTTTTCTCCTTTCAATACTTTCAGCACATATTCGTAACATTCGACGGCTTCGCGATAATAAGCTACCACGTCTTGTTTATGGTAATTTTGAAAAATGATTTTCTTATCTGCTTTTATCCATGCTTTGATCATCTCAATTGCTCGTTCTTTTGTCATTTTGTTTTCCTTTCGTCATCAAACGGGAAGATTAAAAGGCTACACTGGTTCTTCGTGCGTTTCCTTAAATATAAATTTAATAACTGCGTTTTCAGTAAAACGCATTTTCCGGTATTTTGTAATAAAAGCGGCGAATTTATCCCGGTCTGTAAACAGGGATCTAAATCTGCTTTTACTTATCCTGACACAAATTATTTTCCGCATTGTCTATTTCTCCTTTCATTAAATGTTCTCTTTCTTCCTTATTCTTAAAACATTCAATCACTGAATGTTCAGAATTGTTTGAAACAATAATTTTATAATATGACGCTTCAGAGAAAAAAGCGTGAGTTAAAAATAATTCGCGTTCAATGTCTCTTGCTATCTCGTTAAGAGGGCGAAAGGATCTACCCTCTTTATCCGAAATTTGATACCCGATACATATTTCAAGCATTGTCTGTTTCTCCTTTCAGGCCGCAGCCTTTGATTCACGGACGCTGCCGGCAAGGTGCCGGCGCGTCATGTAATTTACGATTCCGGCGCGATCAGGCGCCCGGAAAACGTGGTAATAACTGTACATTAGCGGAACGTAGACGTAAAGATCCCAGCAAAAACCTTTATCTTCAATCCAGAATTTTTCTTTCGTAATCATGTTGTTTTCCCTTTCCTTTCAATATCAGATCTGCATTAATCCGTCGTGAATGTAAGCTTCAGTCCTGGCGTCAATCTCGATCTGCAGGCCGACGGCTTCTTTATACGTATGCGCTTTCCAGTCGCAGGCCCTGCGGTTGAGCTTCAGCAAAACCGCGTTACCTGCTATGCTTGCCGCCGTGTCAGAATAGAGAACAGACGCCTTAAAATTCGGGACCGGATCGTCCTTCAGCCAGCCGCTCTCGTCAACGAGCATTAGAACGTCATGAGTGATCAGGATTGTTTCGACGCAGTCGCAGCCGATCAGATCGTAGAGCTGCTGCAGCTCCGGCGTTTTCTTCGTCGGTAAAACAGTTATTGTTCCGTTCGTTGAAATCTTAACCAGATAATATGCGTTTTTAGTCATGATTGTTTCTCCTTATATATCACCGGATTCGTCGCCTTTAACAATAAAAGCAAGGCCTGCTTCCAGGTTATAAAAATTTGCCGGTAACTTGATATAATTACTGCGTTTACGTTCTGGCCGTTTGTAGCATTTAATACAGTTTCGTTCCAGGAATTCTTCAAAGGGGATTGTTGTTCCGTTGTGAAGCTCTGTCCCGTCGAAATAGAAAAGCCAGCCTACGCCGTTTTCGGTGCCCATTGTCCACGGTTCGTTCGGTTCGGCAATTCTCATCATTCTTTTTAAAGTAATCATTTTATACTTCCCTTCCCCGGCTGTGCCGGAATAAAATATTCACGTGGTACATTGTACCGACGCTATTACATTGTACCACGAAAAAAGTACATTGTAAAGAGGTTTTTTAAAATTTTTTCAAAAATTCTTTTTGTTGACAGAAAGGGAAGTAATATTGTATTATATAAAGGGGTGATACCACAATGGACAAAAAGAATTATGAAGTTATCGATCTTACGGAATCCGAACAGATAGACAGGGAACCGGAGGTCGCAGCTATTGAAGAACCGAACGGGGAAGGGGAGAATCCCGAAACCGTCGAAGCGGTGGAAACCGTCGAAGAGATCGTCGAACCGGAAGAAGAACCGGCCGAAGAAGCGGCAGTCGAAGAGGAGACAATAGACGCTGGCGGCACGACTGAAGAGGAAATAACGGTTCCGGATGATCCGATCGCGGCCAGGATCACGGCGCTTGAATCACAGATTGACGTTCTGGTAGACAGGCTGAACGTGATTGTTTCAACCGTCAGTAATATTGAAGATATGGAGAAGAAGAGAGCGGCAGGGCCGCAGGGCTTCTTCAAGCCGGTTCCGGAAGGATCGGAACCAGGCAAAGCGGATCTTCCGCGAATTGAAAGAATTTATAAATAAAGGAGATTTTAATTATGGCTTATATTCCCCAGGTTGTCGGAAACTTTGAGCTTTCCGCAGAAACACTTACAGCGATCGGTGAAGATATCGGCGTCGGCGTAACCGTCGTCGCGGACAATCTCGAAACGCTGCACGCTTACGGTAACGTTGTTACCACGAACACGTCCATGTGCAACAAGTGGTGCAACGCTCTTGTAAACAAGATCCTTCGTACCAAACTGATTGATACCATGTACAAATCAAGGCTTGCGCCTACCTTTAAAGGTGTACTGGATATCGGAGAAGGCGTCGAAGAAGTGCTGGTGCCGCCTGCAGCTGTGCAGCAGGAGAACCAGAACCCGGCGTCGCCGCGTAATCCCTACGGCGCTCCCGTTCCGGACGTTAAAACCGCATGGCACGTAACGAATGCGGAAATGGTCTACGGCGCAAAGGTAAAAAGGATCCAGCTTCGCCGCGCTTTCGCGAGCTTCGCGTCTCTCAACGCTTTCGCGCAGCGGATCGTTGATTCGCTCTATAACGGCTATGAGTGGGACGCGCAGATCCTGACAAAGTACAAAATGGCACAGATGATCCTTTCCAGGATCGCAGCTTCAAAGACAGTCGCCGTTCCGTCGCCTGTAACGTCCGACGGTACCGGATTCCTTGCCGGCTGCCGTGAATACGCAGAGCTGTTCAAATGGATGAGTGACGAGTACAACGACGCTGAAGCCGCTACCAGAACGACCGACGGCAACGAGTATATCATCATGCCGGCAGGCGTAGAAGCGCACGTAGACGTCAAGGATCTTGCCGCAGCGTTCAATCTGGAATACGCACAGTTTATCGGACGCAGGCTTCCGGTCGACAGATTCACGTTCACGACCGCGGAAAAGGCACGTATCATGACGATTGCCGGCCTTGATTCCTGGACGTTCACGTCTGATCAGGAAACCGCGCTGGCCGGTGTTCTCGGCGTGATCTGCGATATTGATCTCTTCCAGTTTTACGACACATTCGAGCCGGAACTCTGGATGAACGAGAACGGAGCAGACGCAGAGCTGAATTACTGGCTGCACGCAGCGAAGGTTTGCGGCATTTCGCCTTTTGCGAACGCCGTTGTTTTCGTGGCCGGATCTGACGACACCGAAGGCTTCGACGTTCAGCCGTAAGCTTTAAACAGAAGGGCCGGGCCGCTGGTCCGGCTCTTTTTAGAAAGGAGATAAAATCATGGCTTTCTGGAAAAAATTTTATAAATCGAAATATACCGGCGCGGAGATCGACGCAGCCGTCGCAAAAGCCGGAGACGCAACAAAGGTTACGGCGAATCCGACATTAGCCGGCACAGAAGCTGCTTTGACCGGGCTTGAAGTCGGGGAAACTAAATACAAAGTAGAGCAGCCGATAAACGTTGTCGCTAATCCTACGCTTGCAGGAACGGAAGCTGCGCTTGAAGGTTTGCAGGTAGGGGATACGAAGTACAAGATTGAAGCAGGCGGCGGTAGTTCGTCGTTATATTATCAAATTGATTTAACCGATCAGCAATTTTCCGATCTTGAAGATAACGGCACGGTTACAGTTACAGGTTTAAATCTTGTTGTTGACGATATAAAAAGCGCGATTTTAGCCGGAACTCCTGTTCTTGTAAACGTCAATTATACAATGACAACGCCTGTCGTTATGTCTGCTTACAAAATTTTTCAAATAACACAATTAGGAACATCGACTGCTACCTCTGCGATCTACGCAGGATTTTTTGATCCTGCAAATTCAAGCACCTTTACATTAGAAGGTAATACAAGCGGCGCAGCGATTACGTCGTTGACTATTACAGAACATTATTCTAATAGTTAATTTAGAAAAAAGGGGTAAATCCTTATGATCCCGAACAAAGAAACGCGCGCTCTTGCGCGCAACCTTACAACGTTTGATACATGGCTTGAACGTTTGCAGCTGGCGGCCGTATCCAGGATACAGTGGAACCTTCCGGATACGGTCGATCCGCTGTACGTCGAAAGGGAGCTGTTTTTCAACGGCCGCGTCATATTCTTTATCGCGGACGGCTCCCTTGTGGCCCTGTCGGGCTTCGGATCGTCAAAGCCGAACCTGTACGGAATTCCGCTTGTCCGTACCGTGAACGCGAAAAACGGCTTTACAGCACAGCTTACGAACGAAAATTCCGTGATAATGTATAACAACACGCTGAAGCGTCCGACGGCGCCGCTGGCGATTGATTACGCGCTCCGTCTTGCAAATCTGGATCGTATTATCGAATTGAACGCTAACGCGCAGAAAACGCCTTACATTATCAAAGCTACGAAAGAAACGGAACTGTCAATCCGGAACGCTTACGCTGCCATTGATAACAACGAAGAATTCATAGCCGTTACGGAAGATTTCCAGCCCGACGCGCTGGAAGTGCTGAACACCGGCGCGAACTTTACGGGTCTTCAGCTGCGGACGCTCCAGCAGGCGATCATGGACGAATACTTGCTGCAGATCGGAATCGCCAGTGCGAACACACAGAAAGCGGAACGCCTTATAACGTCCGAAGTGGCAGCGTCTAACGGCGGACTGATGATCTACCAGGAAGCGTTCATGGCGCCGCGCAGAAACGCTGCAAAGTTTCTTAACGACAGATTCGGCGATTACCTGAAAGAACCGGTGGAACCGAAATTCGTTTCCGACGTGGTAAATTACATATTACCCGGAATGAATCCTGCGGAAGGGGTGCTTAACAATGGCTAAATACACGCAGACAATAAAAGAGTATTGCGAGAGCGTATACCTTGCGCAGCAGCTGTCAATAAATCCCGACGCGAAGCCCTGGAACGTTATTACGTCAATGGACGACAGCGACTATTACCGGATCGTTTCGGACTATGTGTTCCCGACAGACTGGCCCTTCTATAACAACGTTTCGGCGGATAAAACGGAATTCGTCGAAGAATGGACGGACAAATTCCTTTACCATGAGATCGGCCAGGACAGCATGGGCAGATTCAGGCACGTTCTGAAAGCATGGCTGCGTACGAATATGGTATATTTCGAACGGCTCTATGCGTCGGATATCGCGAGCGTAGCTGACGTAATAAACAATATCGACGTCTGGACGACAAGAACGGGCGAGCTGTCGAAAAAGACAGGTTCGCTTTCCCGATCCGGTTCGACTACCTACGGCCGCACGGATACGTTCACGCCGGGACGTGTAAACAAAAATTCGATTGTTGCGCTGGGGACCGCGGCTACGGAACGCGAGCTTTCGCAGACAGCCGAAAGCGGCCAGGAAACAAACGTTGCTTCCGGAACAGACACGAACGGCTACACGGACACGTACAACAACCTGGCCGACTCGCAAAACGTCACGGAACACAGAGCCGGCAAGGACGGTTCTGACGTCGCGGCTGCCGTCGAACGGTTCCGCGCGTTGATCCTGGATTTGAATTCGCAAATATTCGATAAAATGCAGGCGGACGGCCTGTTTATGCTTGTTTGGTGATAATATGAAAATAAAGGAGATAATTAAAATGTTGTTTGGCAAAAAACCTTACCCTATCCTTCCGACGTCGGAATCAGACACGCTTACTTTCCTTCAGAAGCTCGATCTTCTGGAATACAAAGTGGCGGAAATGACAAACAAAATTTACGAGATCGAAACCACGCTTGCGACGAAATCCACGGTATCCGCGACGGCTTCCGGCGGTGAGATCCAGACGATAACCGTTGACGGCGTAACGTACAACGTGCCGCAGGGAACCGAAGTTTCCGCTACAGGTTCCGAAGGTACCCTGGAAACGATCACCGTTGCCGGCACAACGTACAACGTGCCGCAGGGCGGCGGTATTGCCGGCGGCGCTACGGTCGGCGGTTATTCAGTCGGACAGTGGAAGCTTGTTGACGGTATGTTCTTATTCGAAATCGTTTATGTTGCCGGCACGGACGCGTTCGATAATAATATTATTCCTGTACGGCTTACAGACAGCAACAACCATAACTACGGCGGCCTTGACGGAATGACGCTTAAAACCGTTATATCCTGGCTGCATACCGAAAGCGACGTAACGTGGCCTGTCTGGGCTGAAGTGCAGCTGAATATAATTGAAGACGGGCTGGGAACGATCACGCTTACAAAGGGCGCGTTTGTTCTGGAAGGCGCGACGACTATTTCCGGCGGCGACGTTCTCGCTGATCTGAAGGGGCTTCCGTTTACGTTTATGAATGTTCCGACACTTTAAGGAGTGATTCGAAATGAAAGTGACATTGTACCGGTACAGCGGCAAATCGAATATTCTTGAAAAAACACTTCCGACGTCATCGGGAAACAAGCTTGAAATAACGGCGGATTACGGCTTCGAAGGAAACCAGGACGTGGACCGGATTTATATTAACATAAACAGCACGTCAAAACCGTTGTGGACGTACGCGTACATTGACACCTTCTACAGGTATTATTTCGTTACGAATACTACGTGGCTTTCCGGTACCGTGTGGCGCCTGTCTCTCCGCTGCGATCTTCTCCAAACCTTCGCTTCTACAATTAAAACGCAATCCGGAACCGTTATTTATTCCGGACTGGGAGACAGCCGCCGCTACGATCCGCGCCTGGTGTATAACCTGCCGCCGGTTAAAACGTCAATAAGCCCGACAACGCTTGCCGATACAGGGGACGCCACAGGAGACAATCCGTATATCGTCATGGCGATTCGGTACATGGATTATCGCGGATATACAACGGCCGGGCTTAAAGCAACAAATCAAATGCGATATATCATATTTACGCCTGTGACGTATCAGGCGTTTGTAGACAGGTATTATTCGCTGATTGGAAGCAACGAACAGCTGGCCGTTGCTGTTGCAAATACGATTGTTTCAGTAACTGTTGTCCGATGGCTTGACGTTTCCGGGCTTACAAAAACGCGCGTTGCTTCCTTTGGTTCTCCGGAAATCTTTAAAATTAAAAACGAAAGATATCCGGCTGAAATACTGGTTTCGATTGAATCAGACGTTGATCCTGACTGCTGGGAGATAAGCGCGGAAGACTATCACGCAAAACGATATCTTGCGTTTGCCGATACGTGCCTTTCATACGCGGACAGGAAAGCGCAGCGTCTGATCGATATTCCTTACGTGGGACAAATCAACGTTGATCTTGACAATCTCGGGCTTCCGTCGTATACAGGTTATTACCTTTGCGTAGAAATCAGTTACGACTTCGGCGGCAATCAGTATGTTGTATCACTCGGAACCGGTGCAACAAGTATGACGCTTGCGTCCAGCGCCAACTATCAGCGCGTCGATTATACAACGTTTCCGAATAACTATTCCGCAAACTTTATCACGGACGCGTCATATAACGCGGAAAAGGAAACACGAAACGCGCAGATTCTGTCAATGGTGGGAACAGCTGTCGGCGGTATAGTTTCGGGAATAGTGACTGAAGGCGCAACGATCCCTGCTACGATTGCGTCGCTGGGAATCGGCGCAGCGAATTTCGCGCTTTCAGAACAGAAGCTGGAATATCAAAAGGCGGCCAGTCTGAAGCTGAACGGTACCAGCAACGGCGGCAGCCCGTACAACGCGCTTATATCCTACGTTGCTACGCCGCAGCCGCATATCGTATACCCGGCAGCTAAACTTTATAAAAAGACGTCAAACAGCTCGACTGATCCGACCGCGTTTGCCGCGGAATACGGTAAACCGGACGGCGCCTTCCGCACGCTGTCGGCGCTTGCCGGCACAGGTTACGCGCAAATGGGAACCGTTACGCTTGACGGCTTTACCAGCGCAACAGAGATCGAACGCGACGAGATCAAAAACCTTCTGCTTTCCGGGGTGATTTACTAATGGCAGCACGCAAGGGCGAATATCTGGGCGAAGGCATGTTGAAAGATGAGCTGCGCCCGGAAATCGCAAAGTTTCTTCTGACGCAAAAAGAACATTTTATCCAGCTTTACGGCGGCCGCGGTCCGGGCAAATCGTACACTACGCAGAAAACGATAATTGAACACTGCCTGGCAAACAACGTCGAATTCTGCCTGACGGTACCGACAAAAAAGCTTATGGATCGCGGCGCGTTGAAAAAGTGGGTGCGTAAGGTTATGTTTTGCGAATTTCCGCAGCTGCAAACGCGCTACACAACAGAATATCTTTACGTAAGAAGAAACGAAGAGGAAAGCTGGCAGCTGCTCGGACACTGCATAGCACTTTCCGGAGCGGACGAAGATTCAAAAAACGATTCTTCACTGTTCAACGTTAGCTGGATGATCTGGGACGAAGCCATGCGCCAGAAGCTCGAAGCAGGGGCCGCGGAAATACTTATTGATTTATTCCTGACGGCCTACCACACGATAGACCGTGACGAAAACCGGGTGACGGCAATTTTTCTTGGAAACGCTCTGAACAAACTTGATCCGCTCTACGCGCTGTTCGGCGTCACAATGGGCGATCTTGACAAGCCGGGCCTGATAAAACGAACGTTTAACCGCGTATCCTGGAACGTCCCTGTGCCGCCTGACGTCGAGAACGACGACAACAACGCTTTTCGGAAAATGGTAAAAGGAACACGCTACGGCGACATAGCTTCCGGACATTTCAATCTGGCTTACGGTGAGCTGATAAAAGAACCGGCGGCGGACGAAACCGTCAACGGCGTTTACGCAATCGAATTTACGGACGACGGCTACCTGCTTATAATGCCGGCAAACGGCGTTATTTATATTGAAGCGTGTAATAAGGAATTCGCGCAGAAATACGCGCAGAAAACCTACACGGCCGTTTTGCGCGAAGCCCGGCGTGATAAGACCGTTGTTCCGATGGGCCTTATACTCTCGATAAGAAAAGCGCTTTCCCTGGGAAAGTGTAAATTTACGGACGAAGAATCACTATTGACAGGTGCGGCGCGTCTGAAAACGTGCTATAATATAGCTATCCTATAAAGGAGAATGAGAAGATGAAACTTCAAGTGTTTTTGGAAAAATTAAATAAAGCGCTCGACAATCCGTCATGCTATCTTCAGGGCGGCTTCGGCCAGCGCCTGTTGAATCCCGGCGGCGACTGGTACGACAAAAACTACAGCTGGAACAAGGCGAACGCTGCCGTGATCGCGGCGCACACAAACACAAAACCGGTCAGCTTCGGCTTCGATTGCGTTTGCTTAATAAAGGGCTGCCTGTGGGGCTTCAGCGCGGCGCCTGCGAAAGCTTACGGCGGCGCTAAATATGAATCAAACAAAGTGCCGGATTTCACGATCAGGAAGCTTTACGAAGCGTACAGCTACGATATATCCGAAGATTTCAGCACTGATCCTGAACCTGGAGAAATCCTGTTCTACGATCAGGAATTCTCCCACGTGGGCGTATCGATCGGCGGCGGCTACGTGATCGAAGCCACGCCGGCCTGGAAGTGCGGCGTTCAGCGTACGCTGATTGCAAACAGACTGAATCCGGACGCCGTGCCGGTCCGGAAATGGTGGGCGCACGGTAAGACGTCTTTTATTGATTATGAAATCGAACAGCCGCCGGTGACAGACTGGGAGTCTGTATATAAAATGCTTTCCGAAAAATACGGAAAGCTTGAAGCTGAAAATACACAGCTTCGCGTGAAGCTGGAACAAATAAAGGAGATAATAAACAATGGATAGCAGCGCTTATATTTCACTGATCGTCGCCGTTCTCTCATTCCTGGGAACGTTTCTTGGATCTTATTTCGCAAATAGAAAACAAACAGCGCTTTTATCGTATAGAATGGATCAGATCGAAAAGCGCGTCGACGAGCTGTCACACACTATTGAAAATTTAAGGGGGCGTGTAGCATGAAGATTGACTGGAAGAAAAAACTGGCTTCAAGGAAATTCTGGCTTGCGGTCGCAGGTTTCGCCGTCGCTGTCGTAGCGCTCTTCGCAGGATCTCCGGAGCTGGCGGACAGAATTTCCGCTCTGATCCTGGCGGCAGGTTCTGTTATAGCTTACATAATCGGAGAAGCTATCACGGACGCGGCGGCCGCAAAGCCGGTTGAAGAAAAGAAAGAACCGGAAAACGGTATTGCGGACAACGTGGAGAAATGATATAATTTAAACGAAGCAATTTTTCCATGTGCTTTTAACCTTCAAAACTTTTATCATGTACGGGCAGCCCCGGGCTTTACGGCTCGGGGCTGTTCGTATTTGCGCGTATTTGCACGGAAAGGGCCTTCAGGACGCGGACAGGAAATCACACGGCGTGAACGCTTGCGTGGCCGTGCGTGGCGCTGCGTGGCGCTGGCAGTGAGTCAACAACCGGTCAACACCTTTAACGCGTTGTACGCGTTGGAAGCGTTGGAACAACTGCTGCGAACGGTACGCGCTGCAAGGCGTGACGAAGGCCGCGCCGGTCCCTGGCA
>JAZOAK010000019.1:0-8121 GCA_045595445.1 Acutalibacteraceae bacterium | reverse complement strand
GTTCGTTTGGGCGGCGTGAAATATCTGCAAAACACCATCCGCAAGATGCACGTCGGCGGCGGCACGCTGCTGTCGGGCGTCAGCTCCGCGGGCTGGGGTTGCCCCAACGTTGTCATGGACGACAGGCGCCCCTATTTGGAGCAGTCTGTCAAGAGCATGAAAGAGATCATCAAAGTCGCCGAGGAATGTGGTGTGACCTATTGCGTTGAAGCGGTTAACCGTTTCGAAACCTGCATCATCAACACTGCTGCTGAAGCGCTGGATTACGTTGCTCGCATCGACAGCCCGAATATCGGTGTGCTGTTGGATACCTATCACATGAACATCGAAGAGAACAACATTGGCGATGCCATTCGTCTGGTGGGCGACAAGCTCACGAGCTTCCACACCGGCGAAAACAATCGTACCGCTCCCGGCCGCGGCCATCTGGATTGGGACGAGATCTTCGGTGCTCTGGCAGACATCAACTATAAAGGACGCATTGTGTCCGAGCCGTTCGTTATGCAGGGCGGCGAAGTCGGTCGCGACATTCACGTGTTCCGCGATCTGGTTGAGAACCCCTGCGAGGCCACCATCGATGCTGAGGCAGCTTACCTGCTGAACTTCGAAAAAGAGATGCTTAAAAAACACGGCATGGCATAACGAAACCCCTTAATGCGTTATAAGATGCCCCGTGCGCTCGGAGTGTGAGTGCGCGGGGCGCTTGATGGGGGTTAATAAGCCCCCCTTACTCAAAGTTGATTGTTACGTTTTCTGTTTATTGAAAATTGGACAATATATTACAGCAATTAGGCAACATTTTCAGTTGCAAAACGAAATTCTATCTGCTATAATTGGTGTGTATAGAGTGCATAAGTATTTTTGCGTGTTGCCAAATCAATTACGTGGCAAGCGAATCGCGCTTAATTTTTGGGGGTAACGAAAATGAAAAAAGAATATACCAAACCTTTAGTTACCGTTGTTACGTTGATTGCTGATCGTCACATTGCAGCACTTACTCCTTGGGGCGATGACTATAAGTCCGAAAACGATATTTTCGTCGGTGAAGACGAATTGGAGTAATCTGCTTCGGCGTTATTTCGTAAGTAGCGTGTCTGGACGTCACAGTTGCGATCGCGTACGCTTTGCACCCGTCTGGTTTATAACGGGACAAAAGGAATACCACAAAATAACGACCCAAGCGTTTTTAACGCTTGGGTCGTTTTATATTTTTCACCCGCCCGCAATGCTACCCGGGTATAAAGGAAAGGGGGAACGTTGCAGGCGACGGTGCCACCTTAATCATTCACTGTTTCATTATTCATTTTCCACGTCACGCCTCCCTCGGCGAGGTGGCGAAGCAACGTCCTGCGGCAATGAATGACACGTCCGGTTTACTATCAAAACCGCGGGTGGGGCGAGCCGCAGCGAGATGGGGGAGAGAGCCCCCCCTCGCCCTCCTAACCCCCACCGTAGGGCCGAAGGTTCCAATTATTACAAATAATATGTCCTAAATATGAACAAATTCCCCTGATTTCGATTTTCACGACAACATAATTTAAGTACAAGACAACATTATCTATTGCATATTTGAAAAACTATTGGTATAATAGTACCAGTTAAACTGCGGTGTTTGTTGTTGTTTTTGACGAAAGTCGCAAAACCAAGTATGCGTAAACAGCGCAAATTGTTGTTTGCTTGCGAGAAAAGTCGAGTGGCTTTCTGTCCGCGTATCGCCTTATTTCGGCGACGTTTTCAAAAATACACAAACATTGTTAACAAAGGCTCAGAAGGGATGAACAAGCGGATGACTTTATTAAAAAGCAACGGTATTCCGGTCGGAAAAAAGATTGCTCAAAAGGTTGTAGCGAATGTTTGCCGGTACCTCTTTCTGCTGGCGTTCAGCTATGTGTTGATCTATCCGATCATTTACATGATTGTCAACGCCATCATGACCTCGGCAGATTATTATAACCCCTCGGTTCAGTGGGTGCCGATACATCTGACGTGGCAAAATTTTGAAAACGCCTTCGCGTCGATGGAACTGGGAAAAACGTTGGTTTCCACGCTCGTTAACGAGCTGGTGGCGGCGGGTATTGGTATCGCATCGTGTGCGGTAGCAGCTTTCGGTTTAGCGCGTTTCAACTTCGCGGGTAAGTCGCTGCTGTCTGCGTTGATGATCTTGACGATCTTGGTGCCGAACGCAATGACCATTATCCCCAGCTACGTGAACTTCCAGAACTTCCATCTCTTGGATACACCGTTCGTGTTCTGGATTCCGTCCTTGTTGGGTGTCGGCTTGAACGGCGGTTTGTTCATCTACATATACACCCAGTTCTTCAAAGGTCTTCCCAAGGAGATTGAAGAAGCCGCTTGGGTGGACGGTGCCGGAACGTGGCGAACCTTCCTCCAAATCGTGTTACCGTCTTCGAGCGTTGTATTTGTCACCGTAACGGTTTTCTCGGTTATTTGGCACTGGAACGATTCCTTCTTGGCTCAGATGTACCTTACCGAGAATTTTCCCATCGGTACCATGATGGCAAACTATGGTCAGAAATTAGGCTTCTGGTTGACGCAGACAATGCAGATGTCCAGCTTCACGGCAGCACAGATCACGATTGCAGCGTGCTTGATTGCACTGTTACCGATTCTCATTTTTTACATCATCATTCAAAAACGGTTTATAGCCAGCGTCGCGACAAGCGGTATAGTTGGTTAAAAATAAAAAACAGGAGGGCATTGTTATGAAACAACTCGCAAAGCAAATTCTCTTCGGTCTTTTAGCACTTGCCTTGACCTTGTCGCTGGTCGCATGCGGCGGCGACGGTGAGACAACTGCAACGACCACCACTGCTGGTGAAGACACTGTCACCACAACGGTTGCGGATACGGATGTGACCACCACGACCGCGCCGAGCGCACAGCAGTCCAGTTCTAAAACCAGCAAAACGACGGGTAGCACCAAAGCACCTACGGGTAACGCTTCGTCGTTGACTTGGGCTCAGGTGAAGGCAAAGATGCCGGCAAACCTGAAAGGCTCCAAACTGGTTTTCTTCAACTGGAATGAGCTCAACTCCATCACCGACGCTCAGAAAGCCGTAAACGCTTTCACGAAAGAAACCAGTATTACGCTTGATTATCAGGTGGGTAACTACCAGACCTATGTTACCGAAATCGCTGCCAAACAGGCTGCAAAAGCTGCTCCGGACATCGTCCGTATGAAGGACTTGAACCCGGCGCTTATGGCAATGTTGCAGCCCTTGTCCAACACCGGCTATGATTTCAACGACAAAGCTTGGGATAAGGACGTTATGGACCGTTATTCCTACAAGGGCGTTGCTTATGCTGTCAACATGGAAAACACCGTTATGCAGCAGCCTGACGTGTTCCTGTATAACAAGAAACTTCTCAGCAAATTCAAGATGAACGATCTCGACCCCTATTCGCTGTGGAAAAAGGGTCAGTGGAATTACGAAAAATTCGTTGAGGTTTGCGAAACCTTCAAGGAAGAAGCCGGCGACGCTTACATCGCATTCTCTCCCTTCAAATGGCAGGCTTTCGCACAGATCCAAGGTAGTGACTTTGTTCTCTATACCAAAGACGGTTTCAAAAACAACGTAACCGACACCAAGCTCAGTGACGGCTTGCGCAAGATGATCCAGATGAAAGAAGACGGCCTGGTTGCAGAGAACGCTTATCAGCGTCAAGCGTTTGAGGCCGGCAACGTTCTCTTCTTCCACGATGCTATCATCGGTGCGAGAAAAACACACTTCTACTTCACCGGTATGAAGGGTGACGGTACGCTTGGTATCGTTCCGCTTCCGGAGATTAAGGGCAAAGAGTACTATCAGTTGTTTGCTGAGTTGGAGGCGTATGCTGTTCCCACCGGCGCGAAGAACACGGCAGCTGTTCCGTACTTCCTACGCTACTGGCTGGATGCTGACAACTACAACGTCAACCAGTTCTTTGCTAACAAAACCGTTCTCGAAGTTTACAACCACTGCATGAAACAAGAGAAACGTCTCATGACGTATAACTATGGTTATGTTCTCACCGAAGCCAATGGCTTCAAATACTTCGTTGAATCGATCATGCGTTCTACTGCCGGCGGCGTTACCACCCAACTCAACAGTAAGAAAAACGAAATTGAGGCTGCTGTAAGACAGACTAACTCGGTCTTGGACAAACTGCAAAAATAAGTATCTTGCTTTAAGTGAGATGTGGAGGGGTCAATGTGCGCAGAATTGCCGCATTGTGTTGCTTGATCGGAATCCTGTGGCTGTCCGCTTGTGCTCCAAGCGGGCAGCCGACAGGCACCACGACAACTGACACAACCACAACTGAACCGACCGGTAACACCACCGTATCAACGGACGATTCGTCGTGGTCAGATACTACGTGGAGTGATGATCTCACGTGGGACGATGATTGGGACGATACGAATACCGATGATGACTCGGATTCGGTCGGTACCGGTACATATTACAAAGAAATTATTCCGACAGGTAATATTGCCCAGTTGCTCAATCCGCAAATCGGTGGAGCAGATGCGGAGGCAGAAGCACTCCGACAACAGATCCTTAACACAAAAGATGAGGATTTGAACATCACCGGTACGACGTATTACGTTTCTCCGAACGGTGACGATTTTAACGATGGTACAACCCCGGAAACGGCATGGAAGACCATCGATAACGTTAGCGTTAACGGTTATCTCCTTGAGGAAGGGGATGCAGTTCTGTTTGAGCGCGGTGGTGTTTATCGCCGTACGTCTCCCATTATTGCGGTGAGTGGTGTCACCTACGCTGCGTATGGTGAAGGTGAGAAACCGTTGATTTACGGTTCCGCCACCAACTATGCGTGGGGTATGAACTGGCAACCGAGCCTCAAAGAAAACGTTTGGAAGATTGAGTTGTATACAGGTGAAGCTGGTATCATAGTGTTCAATCACGGTGAAGCTGTCGGCATGCCTCATTATTACGGCCTTCATGAGCTGACGGAAAACGGTGATTTCTATCACAACATGGAAACCTCCACCTTATATCTTTACTTAGACAAGGGGTATCCAAACGTAGTCTATCGTGATATCGAGATCGGTACCAGAGAAAACGTATTCACCCTATCGGATGAAACCGAAAACGTGACGTTTGATAATCTGGCACTCCGATATGCCGGTATGTTTACTTTCGATGTTCAAGAGTTTACTCGAAATCTCCGTTTCACCAATCTTGAAATTGGTTGGGTTGGCGGCTGTCGTTACTTAGACGGCGATGTCGGTCTTGGTAACGGTATTCAATTCTGGCAGACCACTGACGATGCGTTGGTAGAACACTGCTGGATCTATCAGGTTTACGACGCGGGTATTACCCCGCAAGGCATTTCCGGTCCTGTCGGATACACCAATTTGGTATTCCGCAAGAATTTGATCGAATATTGCAACTATTCGATTGAGGTGTTCGACCGAGATCCCGGTTCCAAGTGGGACGGTCTCGTTGTTGAGGACAATATTCTCCGCTTCGCGGGTTATGGTTTCTTGCTGGCTGCCGATCGTCCGGACAACAGTCCTGCTGTCGGACACTATGTCGGATGGGACTATGGTTACGACGAACTTCCCGGCAAGGGAATTACCATTCGTAACAATATCTTTGACTGTACCGCCGGTAACTTTGTGTATTGGCCCGGCGGCGGAAAGACGTACACCAGCGGTTTGACCGTTTCCGGAAATAGTTTTTACCAGAAGGCAAGTGCCGCCGGTAAAGCGTTTGATTTCCTGAATAACGGTCCAAATCGCGCGACAAACCAAGCGGAATTGGAAGAAGCCGTAAAGGTTTTTGATGCCAATCCGAAGGTTGTTAAGTGGTTAGCTTAAACGATGTTGCTTAGGATGGGAGAGGTTACACATGAGTAAAGTGCATGTTGATGGTTTAAGAAGAGAAACCACCGCACCGTGGTATCCGAACCACGGTGGCGCCGATGCCGAGGCGGAAGCCTTACGGCAGGAGATTTTACATACGGAAGATAACCTGGTTATTACCGGTACGAAGTATTACGTTTCTCCGAACGGCGACGATGCTCATGACGGAACCTCTCCCGCCACCGCTTGGCAAACGCCGAGCGCCGTTATAGCGCACAGAGACATCCTTAAAGCGGGAGACGCTGTGCTTTTTGAGCGCGGTTACGTATACCGCTGCTCTGCTACCATCAACGCCGTAAGCGGTGTAACCTATGCAGCTTACGGCGCAGGTGAAAAACCTGCACTGTACGGTTCGGCTTATAACTATGCAGTACATGCGTGGAAGCCGACAGATAAAACCAATATTTGGCAACTTTCCCTTGATACCGTGGAAGCGGGCATCATTGTTTTTAACCACGGTGTGGCAACCGGTATGCCGAAATACTTCGGCATCGATGAATTAGTCAAAAATGGTGATTTCCATCACGATCTGGAAAATCACGTTTTATATATGTATTTAGATAGAGGCAATCCCGCCTCTGTGTACGATGATATCGAAATCGGCACACGGGCAACCATTCTAAGTATCCCGTGTGATACGGAAGATGTTACCATTGATAACTTAGCGTTCAAGTATGCCGGCTTGTTTGCCGTGATCGCGCAAGAACGCACGCGCAACGTTCATATCACCAACTGTGAGTTTGGCTGGGTCGGCGGGTGCCGCTTTATGAAAGGCAAGGTCGGTCTTGGCAATGCGATTTCGTGGTGGCAAGGAGCTGCCGGCGGTTTGGTGGAACATTGTTGGATCTACCAGTGCTATGATGCAGGTATTACTCCGCAGGGGGTTGGCGATCCCCACTCCTACACAGACGTGGTATTGCGTAATAATCTGATCGAATACTGCAACTATTCCATTGAGGTATTCGACAGAAACAATGAGAGTGTTTGGGACGGTCTCGTTATTGAAAACAATATCCTGCGTTTTGCCGGTTATGGATTTTTACCGGCAGCCGCCCGCCCGGATAGTCAAGTGGGTGTCGCGCATTATGTCGGCTGGTCTTGGAACTACAATAAGTTCCCCGGCAAAGGCTTTGTAATGCGGAACAACATTTTCGACTGTTCTGCCAGAAATTTGGTTTTCTGGTGTGGAAAAACCTATACCGAAGGCTTGACCATTTCGGGAAACAGTTTCTATCAGAAAGCAAATGCCACCGGTAAAGCCGTTCACTTTGCCGAAAACGAGCCGCAGAATGCCACTAATCAAGAGGAACTTGAAGCAGCAGTTCGCTTGTTTGATCCCGAGGCAAAAGTGGTTAAATGGTTGGACTAACTCCACGTCACGATTAATGTTGAGGTGTTAACTATGAGCAAATTACTTTTGAAAGAAGTACATACCGAGGTTCTTCCGAAAGGGAACAGCGCTGCTAAATTCAATCCCCAAAAGGGCGGTGCCGATGTCGAGGCAGAAGCCCTGCGTCAGGAGATCTTGAACGCCGAAGATAAACTCGTTATCACCGGTACGACGTATTACGTTTCTCCGAACGGTGACGATGCCAACGATGGTACGTCTCCCGAAACCGCATGGAAGACCTTAGATGCGGTCAGAAAGCACGAGGATATCTTTGAGTCGGGCGACGGTGTATTGTTCGAACGCGGTGGTATCTGGCGTTCGCAGGTTACCTTAGAAGCTACTATGTTCAACCCGGCTGTGGAAAAACCGCCGCTGCCGGTTCTGTTTAAAGCAAAATCCGGTATGTCGTACGGTGCATACGGCAGCGGTCCGAAACCCGCGATCTACGGTTCTTTTAAGAACTATGCGTGGGAAGAGTGCTGGGAACCGACCGAGTACGAAAACATCTGGAAGGTCGAAACCCCGTTTGCTGACTGCGGTGTTATCGTGTTCAACCACGGTGAAGAAGCGGGCATCAAACGTTGTATGGGGCATCACATCGAGAAGATCGACGACCTGAATAAAAACTTTGAGTTTTATCACGATTTTGTAAACGGCATTCTGTATCTGTATTTGGATAAGGGGTGTCCTCACGATGTGTATGAGGATATCGAACTTTGTTGTCGTGAGGATTTCTTAAATATTCTTGCTGATACAGAAAATGTTATCGTAGATAACTTGACGATCAAATATTTTGGTCACTACGGTATCCGAATTGCCAACAGGTCCAAGAACATCA
>JAZOAK010000018.1:0-52468 GCA_045595445.1 Acutalibacteraceae bacterium | reverse complement strand
GCCGCTTTTTCGTTTCCACGGGCGCTCTTTTTGCCTTCCACGACTTCATAGCCTTGCCGCCACAACTCCCACATACGCGGAATGACCGACGGCGGGAACTGCAGATCGCAGTCCGTGACAACACACGCGTCGCCTTTTGCTTCGGCAAGGCCGGCGAAGATAGCCGCTTCTTTTCCGAAATTGCGGCTGAACGACACGCCGCGCACCGCAGGATGACAACGTGCTTCCTCGCAGATACGTGCGTAGGTTTGATCCTTGGAACCGTCGTCCACAAAAATCAGCTCATACGGAATGTTTGCCGTTTCCAGCACTTCAGAGATACCGGCAACAGCAAGTAAAATGTTCTGTTCCTCGTTATAGGCGGGAATGATCACGGACAATAAACTCATCCGTCAAACCTCCTTTTGGCGCATGGCGCGCTCTGCCTCGCGCTTCATATCGCGGCGCGCCGCATCCTCGCGCTTGTCATACAACTTTTTACCGCGGCACAGCCCCAACTGCACCTTGACGCGCGAGCCTTTGAAATACAAGGACAACGGGATCAAGGTGAGACCCTGTTGCTGCTTTAACAAGCCGTATAACCGCATGATCTCCCGCCGATGCATCAACAATTTGCGCACCCGCATCGGATCGCGGTTGAAAATATTCCCCTGCTCATAGGGGCTCACGTGCATACCCTTGATAAACAGTTCTCCGTTATCCACGGAACACCACGAATCCTTCAAATTTACTGCGCCTTTGCGCAGGGATTTAACCTCGGTGCCGCACAGTTCAATGCCTGCCTCCATGGATTCCTCAACGAAATAGTCATGGAAGGCTTTTCGGTTTTCCGCAATGGTCTTTGTCGCGATGCGCTCGCCTGCCATAACCATATCTCCTTTAACTGAATGTTATAATTCGCTGCGCCCTTCAAACGAACGGCTGAGCGTAACTTCGTCTGCGTATTCCAATTCGCCGCCCACGGGGATACCGTAAGCCAGACGCGTTACCTTAATTTCAAACGGCTTTAACAATTTGGAAAGATACATGGCGGTCGCCTCCCCTTCTACGGTGGGATTGGTCGCCATAATCACCTCGGTAACGTCGGTGTTCGCTACGCGCGTCAGCAGTTGCTTGATACGCAGTTGTTCCGGACCGATACCGTTCATCGGCGAGATAGTGCCGTGCAACACGTGATATAAGCCGTGATATTCGCGCATCCGTTCAAACGCCAACACATCCTGCGGTTCTTCCACCACACAAATCACGCTCTCGTCGCGATTGGATGCGGAACACACCGAGCATTGTTCGCCGTCTGTCAAATTACAACAGATCTCACATTCGTGAATGTTCTTTTTCGCGTTCACGATCGCTTCGACGAAGCGGTTACTCTGCTCGTCACTCATAGAAAGCAAGGAAAACGCAAGCCGCACGGCCGTTTTGTGACCGATACCGGGCAAGCGTTCCCATTGTTCGATTAAATTGTCAAGCGCCGGAACCCGATATGCCATTACCCGTTTCCTCCCCATGCATGCGAGCAATGATCCAAAGGATCAATGCCGCAATCGCTATTCCTAAAAGAGAGCCCGTCCAATCCTTAATCAAATCCGCAAATTGAAAGGTGCGTCCCGCTCTCATCAAATACTGCACGCTTTCGTCTACGACAGCAAAAAGCGCGCAAGACGGAAACGCAACCAACGCCCAGTATCGAATCGAATAACTACACACCAACATAGAAACGCAAAAAGCCAATGGCGTGAAAATCATCACATGGGCAATGCTACGCACCTTTTTATGGGTTGAGTCTTTCTTTATGACTTGCTGTTCCTGTGTTAAGTCTTGATAGGTATCATCTTGCTCTAATACAGCATTCGTGATTGTGCCACTTAGGCGCTTGGAGCTTGACACAGATTGACATGAAAAGCCCAAAATCAGCAACGCACAGCAGACAGTCGATATCCACCAAACAATACGACTTTTCATAGCTTAAAACGGCATTTTCATGCCGCCGGTGATCTGCCCCAGCGTTGCTTCGGAATCGGCCTGCGCTTTGCGCACCGCCTCATTGACCGCCGCCACAATCAGATCGGAGAGCATTTCCGTATCCTCGGGATCGACCGCTTCCGGTTGCAGTTCAATCGAACGCAACAGGTGCGTGCCATCGACGGTAGCTTTCACCATGCCGCCACCCGCGGTCGCACTGTATTCGCGTTGTTCCAAATCCGCCTGGGCGGTTGCCATGTCCTCCTGCATTTTCTGTGCCTGTTTGAGCATGGCTTGCATATTGCCGCCTCCGCTATTACCATAACCTTGCGGTAACCGTGCTTTCATACAAGGATCATCCTTTCATTTCAATCGAAATACCCGCCTCGGCGCTCTGCTTCAAAAATGCCGATAGGGGATCATCTTCCTGCTTTTTTTCGGTTGTTTCCTGTTTGACCGGACGACCGCGACTGATACGCATCGGCTTACCGGCAACCGCTTGCACAGCATTCATAAGCGTAAACTTATTGCCGTCTGTTTTTACCAGCGATACAAATAAATCGTTATCGGTAACGACCACCAGCCGTTCGCCGTCGGTCATGGCCTGCGAATCCATCAGCACGCCGTACAGCGGCGGGCATTGGGTAGCCAAACGTTCCAGCACCTCCGCCCACTGATCAAACGGTTGCATCTCTGCCGTAGGGGCCGCCGTCGACGTGGTTGCCGGCACAGGAGCTGTTTCCTCTTTCGGCATTTCAGCCGGTGCAGGGGCAACCGCGGGGGTGGGTGCGGCAACAGTTTTTCCTGATACCATACCCGCTTCCAGATCCTCAATGCGGCGAAGCAAGCTTTCCGGCGTGGTATCCAAGCGCGGTTCGCACAGACGCAGCAAGGTCGTTTCCATCTCCACGCGGCGAGAAACGCCGCCTTTTAAGCGATCCAAGGTGCCCTGCAACACGTCCAAAATATGCAAAATCGCACCCAATGTCAGCGTTTGTGCCTCGCTATGCAATTCTTGTAACTCGGCAGGTGACACCGCGATCAGATCTTCTGATTTACGAACACTCTTGACGACCATCAAATTGCGGTAAAACTCAATCATTTCCACGCACAGACGTTCCATATCCTTGGAACTATCGTACAGGGTACCCAGCAAGGTTAATGCCGCCGTACCGTCATGCTCGCGCACCGCGCGCGCAAGGCGGAACAAGTGCTCACGGCCCGCCATACCGGTTGCATCCACGACTGTCTGAGCAGTGATATTCCGCGAACGCGATAAGCACTGGTCTAACAGCGACAACGCATCACGCAAGCCGCCATCAGCAAGACGCGCAATCAGCAATGCCGCGTCGTCTGCCAAGGTGAACTGTTCTTGCTCGGCAACGTAGTGCAATCGCAAAGCGATATCCGCGGCGGGAATCCTGCCAAAATCAAACCGTTGACAACGCGACAAAATGGTGGCAGGCAGTTTATGCACCTCGGTAGTCGCCAAAATGAAGAGTGCATGTTCCGGCGGTTCTTCCAAAGTTTTGAGCAACGCGTTAAACGCGCCGGTGGACAGCATGTGCACCTCGTCAATGATATACACGCGGTATTTTGCCACCGCGGGTGCAAAATTAACTTCCTCGCGCAGATCGCGGATGTTATCGACGCCGTTGTTTGAAGCCGCATCGATCTCTACCACGTCTAAGATAGTGCCGGCATCGATGCCGCGGCAATTATCGCACTCGTTGCAAGGATCGCCATCTTGCGGATGCAAGCAGTTGGCAGCCTTGGCAAGAATTTTGGCGCAGGAGGTCTTACCCGTTCCCCGAGAGCCGGTGAACAGATAGGCGTGTGCCAAACGACCGGAACGCAATTCGTTTTTGAGCGCCGTGGTCACAGCCGGTTGACCGTAAACCTCGGTAAAGGTCTGTGGCCGCCATTTGCGGTATAATACTTGATACATGCTCTCGCCTCCTTTTGAAAGCGCCATGTCCTCTCGGGCATACGGGCCAACAGGTTACCTGCGGCGCACGGAAGAATCCGCTTAATGCTGCTCGGTTCCCCGCCTGACATGGTTCACGGGCCACCGTCGCACAGGACCCATCAGCCCGTATGCCCCAAAGTACACGGCGCTACAAGTCAGTATACCATATTACTTTTAGAAAAGCAACAAAAACGCGTGATTTTCTACGGTGCGATGTACTCAAGCCCCGTTGTTGTCGTGATCGTTCCGTCGCGCCGCACAAACAGTGCTTCGGTACCGGCAAGCGACTCTATCAACGTTCTTGCTCGTTCCTCACCCATCACAAAGCACGCAGTAGACAACGCGTCAGCGTCTGCGGATGCTTCGCACACGATCGTCACGGATGCCAACGTGTTCTGCACCGGCATACCGGTAGCGGGATCCAACAAATGATGATATCTTACGCCGTCTTGATCGAAGCCACGCTCGTAGATTCCCGACGTGACTACCGACATATCGCTTTTTTCGATGACCGCGCACAGCGAGTCGGTAGCTAACGGATCTTTGATACCGATGCGAAACGACCCGCCCGCTTTATCGCCAACCGCCACGATATTGCCGCCAAGATCAATGAGCGCCGACTGAACACCTTTTTCTTTCAGTACGGTTGCTACCCGATCGGCAATATACCCTTTGGCAACACCACCAAGATCGATAGCACCCTTTTCCAACGTGACGGTCCGACCGTCCAGGTGCACTCCGCGATAGTCTATCAGCGATACCGCTTGCTGTAACGCCGCCGCATCGGGTATCACCCCTACCGAAAAATCCCAAAGCGCGGAGGCTGAGCGAACGGTGATATCCAACGCACCATCCGTCAGTTTTGCATACTGCTGGGCAAGGGCAAGCACCTCGGCAGTTTCTTTCGCAACCGTTACCGGCTGTCCGTTTGCCGTGTTAATACGCATCACATCGCTGTTTTCTTGTGTGATACTGAGCAACGCTTCCAGACGCTCCACCTCAGCGAATCCCGCAGAAAGCGCCTCTTGTGCATCGGCTTTTCCTATATCGTAAAGGGTAATCGTCACAACCGTATCCAGCGCGAACGCGGTGCGCGACGGCAAGGAGGATCGGGGGGCGCACGCACACAACGAACATAAAAGACAAACCAGAACAACGATCGCCGCATACCGTTTCATATCATCCCTCCTGTGCTTTATAGATATAGTGTATCATTTTCTGCGGGAGGCTGTAAAGAGAAAAGTGTAACAAGTTTGTAACAATAATTGAACAATGACCAACTTTTGGTTATACTCATAACAGTATTAACGGAAAGGAGAGGATAGTTCATGCGCAAAGAATGGCACCGTCTGTTTCATCACGAACACACGTTTATGTGGGCTATCCTGCTGCTGACCGCTATTCCTATCTTTCCGGAATACTGCGCTCCCGTTCTGGCAATCGGCTCACTCGTTTTCGCGGGAATGGATGCCCGCAAACGTAACACAAGCATTCAGATCGGTGTACTCGGCAAAATTCTGTTGGTGTACCTAATTTATACCGCGATCGGTATTTTCTATTCCGCGCACCCGCTCAACAGCTTGTCCACTTTTGCGATGTGGGCGGTTATGTTTTGCGCTTACCTGACCGTTACCACCGTGATATATACACGTCACCGTCTGCACACCGCTCTGTTTTTGGTGGGGGTGGCCGCCGCATTCATTGGTGCGGTGGCTTGTGTGCAGTATTTGCTTATCGGCATTCTCGAAAAAGAGGTGTCCAATCAACTATGGTTACCTCTTGACGAGTTTTTTTACACCTATTTCCCCATGGACATCGACTTGCACATGGCGGACGGTCGCGCCAGCGGCACTTTTAACAACCCCAATATTCTCGGCGAATATTTGACGATGACACTGCCGCTGATCGGATATTGCGGATTCTCGGAATTTCGCACGCGTCACTCTTTACTTTCGCGTCTCTTCTTGTTTATCGCCATCCTCGGTGCGGCGGTTTCCTTTTCGCGTGGCGCATATATTGCCATGCTTTCCATTCTGCTCATGATCTTCGTTTCCAACTTAAAACGGATCACGCCGCTTGCTTTGTGTTTAGTCGCCGCCGTCTCTTTGATTCCCGAAGCGATCACCAACCGCTTTTTATCCATCGGCAAAGGTGGCACCGATCATGCCATTTCCGAACGTTTTGAGGCGTGGGACGTTGCCATTCGTACCATCATTGACCGTCCCCTTTTCGGTCTGGGCCCCGGCGTCAGTAATTTCTGGGAACAACTGCAAAATGCCGGCGTCGACGCGCCTCACTCGCACAATCTTGTACTGCAAGTGTTGATCGAAGGCGGCTTTATTGCCTTGTTTATTTTGTGCATGATCGCCATCCGCATGTTGCAAAACAGTCTGGAACTCGCCAATCGCAACCGCCGCGGCAGCAGACTCGGCAATGCCATGGTCATGTTCGTTGTGGCGTTCGTCGTGTATGGCATGGTCGACTATCCGTTCCTCTCCCCCAAACTGGTGGGCAACTTCCTAATGATCATCGGTTTTGCAGATGTGACCGCGCATATTTATCTCCGTCAACCGTTCGTGACACTTCTTTCCGTACCCGTCACGCTGTGGAGGCACACACGCAAGCGCCTCGCAACGCTAAACCCTAAAAAAATTTCAAAAATCCCTTGACTTTTGTCCACAAACCCACTATAATCTATTTCGTTGTCCACATCTGCGCTCGTAGCTCAGCTGGATAGAGTGCTTGACTACGAATCAAGAGGTCAGGGGTTCGAGTCCCTTCGGGCGCGCCAAAATACCGCTCACGCTTTCGCGTGGGCGGTATTTTTTAGTGCGCTCGGAGGGACTCGAAAGGGCGTTAAGGAAACAGTCCGAACGCACCCCATCCCCATTGATTTTTCTTGCCCGATGTAGTATACTATTCGTTGATTTCAACGCCAAGGACTGATTAGTATGACCACATTTCTTCTCATCCGTCACGGAGAGAGCTTGGCAAACGTCGAAGGACGCTTTGCCGGACATTTGGATGCCCCGCTATCTACAACGGGGCAGGCTCAGGCGGTGATCACCGCCGAATATATCCGATCACACTATGCGGTGGATGCCGTATACGCCAGTGATCTTGCCCGTGCATTTGACACCGGCAAAGCTGTTGCTGATCAGTTTGGTCTGCCGATGAATCCCGATTCGGACTTGCGCGAAATTTTTGCCGGCGACTGGGAAGGGGCCGTCTACGACGATCTGCCGAAACAATTTCCCGCGTCGTTTCACACCTGGCTCACCGATATCGGTAACGCTGTCTGCGACGGCGGTGAATCGGTGGCGCATCTTCAAGGTCGAGTCTTAACCGCTTTGCGGCGCATCGCCGCCGAACACGACGGACAAACCGTTGTTATCGCCACGCATGCCACCCCGATCCGCTCTCTGCAATGCTTCTGCGAGGGAAAACCGCTTGACGAGATGAAAACCGTCCCCTGGGTCAGTAACGCTTCGGTCACCGTTGTCGAATGTGAGCAGGGCGCACTTCGACTGCTTGAGGTCGGCAAAGACGCCCATCTTGGTCAGCAGCGAACAGCGTTCCCTAAGAAAATATAAAACATCAGGGAGGCAAGGCATTCCCCTGATGTTATTTTACGATTTGTTCACGATACCGTCACTTTTTCGTGGTAGGCTATAAAGGAAACGGAGGCGGCTCTATGCGAAATTGGTTTCAAGACCTTGCATATCGGTTGCAAGGCTTTATGTATGGTCGGTATGGTGTGGATATACTGTCTAAGCACCTGAATATCGCGGCACTGGTGTTGGTAGTCCTTTCACTGTTTGTACCGTTTTTATACTCGCTGTCACTTGCCTTGGTGCTATGGTCAACTTTTCGAGTGTATTCAAAAAATATTTACAGCCGCACCAAAGAGCGCGATGCCTACTTGCGTTTCTTACACAAGCTGAAACGGCGCAAAAATCTGATCAAAAACCGCTGGCGCGATCGCAAAACGCATCGGTTTTACAAATGCCCCGGTTGCAAGGAGTACCTGCGTGTGCCCAAAGGCAGAGGCAAGGTTCACATTACCTGCCCGAATTGCCGAAACGAGATTGTCCGAAAGACATAACAAAAACCTCCGACTTGAACAAAGTCGGAGGTTTTTATACTGTCAGATATGGGCGCCATTTTTCTAATCGAGTTTCACCAACCCCTTGCACGTCCAAGAGATCTTCCACGCTGCGGAAACTACCGTGTTTTTCGCGGTACGCGATAATGCGCTCGGAGAGCACTTCACCAACACCTTCCAACTGTTGCAGCTCCTCTGCGGTTGCGGTATTCAGATTAACGGTAAGAGTTTGCACGGCACTCGTGGTGGTAACGACTTCGGTGGTGAGCGGTGTAAGCGCTAAGCGGTCACTCATTGCCGTGACGGATACCGCCACCAACAGCACCGCCGCCATTGTCCAAACGAAAATCACGCCAAACCGTTTCATCGAAGTCACCACCCTCCCCTTAATTCTACACAAATCGACAAGGTTTTGCAACCGAAATATTTGCAATCCAAACGTGCAAGGTATATAATAAAGCGCAGGAGGCGATCCCATGGCAACGCAAGCAGATTTATATTATCAAAAGATGACCGAAACGCCGGTTTCACGGCTGATCGTATCGTTAGGCATTCCCACCACGATCTCGATGCTCATCACCAATATTTATAACATGGCCGACACGTATTTCGTCGGCACATTGGGTGCCAGTGCGCAAGGGGCAACCGGCGTGCTGTTCACCCTGCAAGCGATCATTCAAGCGCTTTCGTTTATGTTGGGACACGGCTCCGGCATTTTCGTATCCAAAGCACTTGCCGACAAGGACACCGACGAGGCTTCGCGCTATGCCTCCTCTGCCTTTTACGTCGGTATGGCTGCCGGTACGGTTTTAACGGTACTGGGGCTTACACTTCTCGATCCGTTTATGCGATTGCTCGGCAGTACTGAAACCATTTTACCGCACGCCAAAGACTACGGTCTGTGGGTGTTGCTCGCTTGTCCGTTCATGGTCGGTTCGCTGATTCTGAACAACAATCTACGTTACGAGGGAAAAGCGTTTTATGCCATGTTCGGCCTGACAACAGGCGGTATTCTCAACATCTTGGGCGATTATATTTTTGTGATGCGTTGCGGGCTCGGCGTATTCGGCGCCGGTATGGCAACTGCGATCTCACAAGTAGTCAGTTTTCTGATCCTCCTCGTTATGTACGAACGAATGGCACAAGGTAAGCTCCGACCGCGTTATATCAGCCGTTCGGCTGGCACGTATCTGTCAATTTGCAAGGTCGGTCTCCCCTCGCTCATTCGCCAAGGTCTCACCTCCATTTCGACAGGATTACTCAACAACCTGACGAAGCCGTTCGGTGATGCCGCTATCGCCGCGATGAGCGTGGTGAATCGCTATTCGATGTTTGTGATGTGCATCGGGCTCGGCATCGGTCAGGGATTCCAGCCCGTTGCCTCGTTCAATTACCAAGCCGGTGAATACAAGCGTGTCAAAAAGGGACTGCTGTTCACGACCGCCGTCGGTTTTGTGATGGTACTCCTGCTCTCTGCCGTCGGCTTTGCTTTTGCCGAACAGATCGTGTATCTCTTTCAAAAAGATCCGGCGGTGATCGCCGTCGGCATACCTGCGTTACGGTACGCCTCGGTAGGACTCTTGTTTATGCCCCTGTCCATTCCCGTTAACATGCTGTATCAAAGCATTCGAAAAGCCGGCATCTCCTCGTTTTTGTCACTGCTGCGGGCGGGGTTATACTTTATCCCGCTTTTGTTACTCGGCTCGCATTTCTTAGGACTTACCGGTGTTCAGTTAGCGCAACCCGTAACCGACGTGTTAAACGGAATAACCTGCATTCCATTCATGATACACTTTCTTAAAAAGACACCGGATGCACCAATAGAGTAAAAGAAAAAAGACACGCTACTGCGTGTCTTTTTTATGTCTGCGCCAAACGAATTCATATAGTATACTCCAAAGGAGTGTGTTTACCGTTAAAAATATCACACCGCAACACAAAAGCAAAATGAGCGTTCCGACAACCAATGGCAAAAGCGGTGTTTTCTCCATCACGGCGATGGATACAAAAAATGGCAAGAGGATAGAAAGAAAAGCGAGTAGGTGAACGATGTTATCTCTGGATTTGAGGATGCTGATAAAATTTTTCCAAAAAGAAAACGTGTCTGCCGCAAAAGCTTCCATGCAATTCGTGTGAGATAAATTGTGAGATCGCATTGCACAGACTATTGCAAAATCAGAAACAAGCGCTAAAATGGGGACCGCTATTGTGCGTACGATTTCCAGGGGCTTGTAGGGTAACAACCAATACCAGGTATACATGATGGGAAAACCCAACAAAAAGAAACCGAGGAAAAACAAAATTGTAAAAAACAGTTTTTTGAAATATAGTTTCAGCATCCTCTCGCCTCCTTTATGGTGATTATACTATAAATACACAATCAAATCAATATGCCACAGCTTATGCCGGCGGTGGGGTAGAAGATTAAATGAAATATGGCATACGCCATATGAAATAATTCTTACAGATTATGAAAATATTTTGCCTTACGGCAAAATGTGAAATAAAATTCGCTCCTTAACATTTGCGAAGCAAATATTTCATACGCGTTAGCGTATTTCATAACGAAGTTATTTCACTCGCCGACGGCGAATTTCATTGAAAAAAAGACGGTTACTTTCGTAACCGTCTTTTTTCTGGTGGGCGTAAACGGACTCGAACCGCTGACCTCCTGCGTGTGAAGCAGGCGCTCTAACCAGCTGAGCTATACGCCCGTGTATTCAGTCGCCGCTATTGCAGCGACTAATACAATGTGACAGGCATACGCCTGTCACAAAATATGGTGACCCGAACGGGAATCGAACCCGTGTTACCGCCGTGAAAGGGCGGTGTCTTAACCGCTTGACCATCGGGCCATTGGTGGCTGTAACTGGATTCGAACCGGTGACACCGCGGGTAGGAACCGGGTGCTGTAGCCAAGTGAGCTATACAGCCATATGTGCGCCCCCAAAAGGGGACGCAGATTATTATATAGTATGCCCTTTTGTTTGTCAAGTACGATTTTGAAAAAAGGAAAACTTTTTACGATGTACGGCCAAACAACGTGATGCAATTCATCGGACAAGCCTCAACGCACTTGCCGCAACCAACGCATTTTTCGGGATCAATCGCGGATAAGCAATTGGTGACCTGCACGGCATCATGCTCGCACACTTTCACGCATTTTCCGCAACCGATACAGCCCACCTTGCACGCAGCACGCGTTTTCGCCCCTTTGTCGTGGTTGGAACAGCGCACAACACCACGCGTGGCACTGCCGGTCATCACGATCAATTTTCTCGGGCAAGCGGTCACGCATTTAGTACAACCGCGACACAATGAGGCGTCCACGCGTGCCAATCCATTTTCCACCGATACCGCGCCGTATTCACACGCCGACACGCAGTCGCCGTAACCGAGGCAACCGTAATTACACAGCCAGTTACCGCCGTAAAACTGCGTTGCCGCACGACAGGATTCCAAGCCGTGATATTCAAGTTTTCGGGCAGTAAATTCCTCGCACCCGCCGCAATGAACAATTGCGGTAAGACGTTCCACCTCTCCCGACACACCGAGTAATTCGCCGGTTGCCTTGGCAACCGCCTCACCGCCGGGTGAACACAGTCCTACCTTGGCTCCGTGGTTCGCCATCGCATCCGCGTAACCGGCACAACCGGAATATCCGCACGCGCCGCAGTTGACACCCGGCAACAATTCACACAGCGCCTCGACTTTTTTGTCCTTTGGCACCGCCATCAAAATGGAGGCAATAGCCAAAATCAAGCCCGCCACCAAACCGAGGCCGGCAAGGAGAAGTACAGCAAGTAATATCGGATTCATTTGCGTACCCCCTTTACAAACCAAACAAGCCTTGGAAACCAAGGAACGATACCGATACGATGGACGCCGCCACCAACGTGATGGGCAGTCCTTTCAGCGATTCGGGAATCTCCGCGCTTTCCAGACGTTCTCTAACACCGGCAAACATCACCATGGCAAGCAAGAAACCAAGTCCCGCACCCAAGGCGTTGACAAGCGATTGCACAAAATTGTAACCGCTGTCGATGTTTAAAATCGTCACACCCAGTACGGCACAGTTAGTGGTGATCAGCGGCAAGTAAATGCCGAGTGAGTCATATAGCGGAGGAATAAACCGCCGCAATACGATCTCTACAAGCTGTACGAGTGCGGCAATGATAAGGATAAACACGATGGTCTGTAAATACGCAAGATCGTTCGGCACCAACAGATAGGTGTAGATTGGATGCGTTGCCGCCGTTGCCATCAGCATAACGAATATGACCGCCGCCGACATACCCACGGCAGAATTGAGTTTTTTGGAAACACCCAAGAACGGACAAATGCCTAAAAACTGCGATAACACGAAGTTGTTGACCAGCAAGCCACCCATCAAAATAGCGAAGAAACTCGTATTACTCACAGCAAGCCGCCTCCTCTCCGCCATGGCAGTTGCCCGCCATCGGGCATGCCGCGCACACCGTTTCGGTAAGTTCCTTGCGAGTCGCTTTATGCTCTAACTTGGTGGACAAGCGGTTCGTCAACCAAATCAGCATACCGAACACAAAGAAACCGCCCGCCGGCAACACGAAGATCGTGATAGGCGGGATCAGTCCACCCTCCGGCCAACCGAACAACGTACCATTACCGAAAAACTCACGAATACCGCCCATAATCACCAGCGCCGCCGTAAAGCCGGCACCCATGCCGAGACCGTCTAATGCGGAAAGACCTACCGAGTTCTTACCGGCAAACGCTTCCGCACGACCGAGGATGATACAGTTTACCACGATGAGCGGCAAATAGATGCCAAGCGATTTATCGATCGCGGGCAAATACGCTTTCACGAGCATCTGCACAATGGTGGTAAACCCGGCGATGATAACAATATACGCGGGCAAACGCACCTTGTCGGGAATCAGTTTGCGCAATAATGAGATGACGATATTGGAGCAAACAAGCACGAACGAAGCCGCCGCGCCCATGCCCAAACCATTGACCGCGGCAGTAGTGACCGCCAACGTCGGGCAGGTACCGAGCACCAAACGCAGGACGGGGTTTTCTTTAATAAGGCCTTTTGAAAATGCCTGCCAATATTTATTTGCCATTGGTTCCGCCCTCCTTTATCGCTTGATAGGCGACAATCGCTTGATTAACCGCCTTGCAGATGCCGGAAGACGTCTTGGTTGCTTGCGAAACGGCATCCACATCGGTATCCACTTTCATTTCTTTCGCCGGTTTGCCTGCAATTGCCGCCAAAAAGCCTGCTTTTATGACTTTATCCACATAACCGGCGGTTTCATTATCGTCGGTCACCTTCACACCGGTAATGGTGCCCGACTTGGAAATACCGGTCATAACCGTAAGTCCTGCGCTTTTCCCTACCGATTCGGTCGTGAACACATACCCGACTACGGCATCATTCGCATACGCCGTGTAATATACCTGTTCTTTGCCGTCCACCGACACCGCACCTTGTACGAATGAATCGGCCTCGATAACCTCCATACGAGCGGCGGTTTCGGTTTCCTCGGTCTGTTTGGCAATAGTGTCCTTTGTCAGTGCGTTGGTTCCCGCCAACGCTGCGGTAACCACGGCGGCAATCAACATCAACGCAGCCGACGAGATCAGGATCTCTTTGAGGTTTTTCATGAACGCACCGCCTTTCTGCCTTCACCAAAGGGGCGCGGACGTGTCAACCGCTCGATCAGCGGGGTAAGAATATTCATAATCACGATGGCAAAAGATACGCCCTCCGGCAACGAACCGTACAGACGGATCAGCACCGTCAGCGCACCACAGCCCACAGCGTACACAACCTTACCCCATTTGTTGATCGGGCAGGTGGCATAATCGGTCGCCATAAAAATAGCACCAATCATTAACCCGCCGGACAGGATATGTACCACCGGATCGGTGCCAAGAATCCACGTTAATACGAATACCGTGCCGATATAAATGGTAGGAATCAGCGGACTAATGACGTGACGGATCACCAAATAGATACCGCCGATGAGCAGCGCCACTGCACAAGTTTCTCCCAAGCACCCACCGCGCAAGCCGAACAACAGCGAGATCGGATCAATTTCCGCCGCCGCATCGGTAGCAAGCATCGCAAGAGGTGTTGCACCGGATACAGCATCCGCCTTTCCGGTCCACGTAAGCGGGGTTACCCAGTTGTTCATGGCATCCGGAAAACTACCCATCAACACGATACGACCAACAAGCGCCGGATTCACAAAATTCTGTCCAAGGCCACCAAACATCTGCTTGGCAACCACAATAGCGACAACAGAGCCGAAAGCCGCCTGCCACAAAGGTGCGGTAACCGGCAGGTTGAGCGCGAGTAACAGACCCGTCACCACGCAGGATAGATCACCCACCGTCTGCGGACGTTTCATCACATTGCGGCTAAGATATTCGGAGGCAAGAGCAGAAGCCACGCACACCACTTCAACCGCAAGCGCACGGAAGCCAAACAACCAAACCGAGGCGATCAAAGCAGGAATCAGGGCGATCACAACGTCGCGCATGATATCACGCGTATTCATTCCGCAATGCAGATGCGGTGATGAGGATACCATTAAGGTGTTTTCCATTCGACTCCCTCCTTACTTCGCAGAACGCAGCACGTCTTTTGCCATACGGATGGTTTGCACGATGGGACGATGTGCGGGGCAAGAGAACGTGCAACAGCCACATTCCATACAAGTCATGGTACACAGACGTTTCAGTTCGTCCGTATTGCCCGCCTTATACGCCTTCGCAATGGCGGTCGGCAACAAATTCATCGGGCACGCATCAACGCATCGACCGCAACGAATACACGTGGTTGCCGCAATATCCGGTGCATCCTCCTCGGCAAACGCGAGTAGGGCGTTGTTTTGCTTTAAGACCGACAAACTATCGTCCATCAAGGCTTGTCCCATCATCGGACCGCCGAACAACAATTTGCGCACCGGTTTTTTCAAACCCACAAAATTGAGAACATCGCGGATCGGTGTACCGATCACCACGCGTACGTTCATCGGGTTTTCCACCGCCGAGCCGTCGACAGTCAATCGCTTTTCAACGAGCGGCATACCGGTTTTCAAATACCGCGACAACACCGCGACCGACGTGACGTTCATCACGATGCAGTTAACATCCGCCGGCAAGCCGCCGGTAGGAACGCGACGACCGGTACACGCGGCAATGAGCACCTTTTCCGCGCCCTGCGGATAGCGGGCGGGCAAGGGCTTGACCACCACTCGATGAGCGGCGGTACTCACGCTGGATGCAATACGCGACAACTCCTCAATAGCGGCGGGTTTGTTGCGTTCCACCGCAATGTAGACTTGCTTGACGCCTAAAAACTCCATCACGGTTTGCACGCCCGACACAATATCCCACGAGTTTTCCATACACTCGCGGTAGTCTGTGGTAATATACGGCTCACATTCCGCCGCATTGATGATGATCGTGTCAATCTCATCCAAATTTTTGGGATTCAGTTTGACGTGCATAGGGAAACCTGCACCGCCAAGCCCGACCAAACCGCAAGCACGTACCGCCGCAATAAACTCGTCAAAAGTATTGACTACCGGCGGTTTTACACTGCTGTGTACGCGACCCTCACCGTCCGATTCAATGACAAGTGCCATGGTGGTGCGACCACCCTGCAACAAAATTTCTTTTGTCCCGATCACCTTGCCCGACACGCCGCAATGGATCGGCGCGGAAATTGCCGCTTCGCTGTCGGCAACAACTTGTCCAACCTCAACGGTGTCCCCCACCTTAACCGTGGGGATACACGGTGCGCCCATATGCTGTAAAAGCGGGATCACAACCGTTTTCGGCGCGGGCATCTGCACGGTTTCACATTCTGCCGTGTGTTTGCGGTGCGGTGGATGCACGCCGCCGCGCGTTTTGTGGATCAACGTGGAAATTGACACGTACTCTCATCCTTTCCGAAAAAGTGGGATAGTTTGCAAATAGGGATATGCAACGTTAAGCACCAAGCCGGTGACAACACCGGCAGGAATAGCAAGTAACAGTAACAAAGGGGCGTAATAGGTCATTGCAGAACCAAGCAACAGGTACGAAACTATCCATTGCCCCATATTGTGTGCGAGCGCACCCACGACGCCTAACCCGACAAAGCTAAGCTTGTCCCGAAGAAAACGATGGACAAGCGCCATCACCACCAGTGACAAAACGCTGCCGGCGGCACTCATCAAACAAGCAAGGGGACCACGGAATAGCGCAAAGAGCGCTTTCACCACTGTCACTCCCGCGGCACAGGGCAGCGATGCCCCACACAGTGCGTACATGACGGTGACGTTGGCAAGCCCCAATTTAGCACCGGGGAGGGGTAACGGCGGCAACAGCCCTTCCAAAAACGATAAAACAACCGCTAAGGCGGATAACACCGCTGAGAGCATCAGCTTATGCGTTCGGCTCATGCTGTCACCCCATCTATTTCCTGTAAACCGCCGATTACGCGCACGCTCACACCCGCCGGTACACACGCGGCGATCTGTCCGTTTTTCGACAGCCAACCACTATGCACGCAAACTTGATCGGGACAACTGCTGCTCTGCACCCGCACACGGCCGCCGTCAATCTCGATCGACAGTACGGTACCATTATCCCCTTCAACCGTAAACGTAGTAGTCTGTGATAACGAGTAACGCTGTTCACCATGAGGTGTGACAACCACAGCCGTCTGACCAACAGCGCGCGGCCACCATATTCGGACGCAACAGACGATTGCGGTTACGGCAGCGAGCAGGAGCACCACAAAATCGCCGCGACGAAATCGTATCGCGCGCATAAGCGCTCCCTCCTCCACACACAGATATATTTCAGTATACTATTTTTCACGACAAAAAACAAGAATTGTTATTATATTAACAAAGCAACTACCAGCAAGTCCCTTGCCTTTTGGTAAATTTCCTCAAAAGCGGTAATCGGCAGAGGATTTATCCCTTTTCCGAGTTCAATGGTGAACCCCGGCTTGCGGTGCGTATCGATAAACCAATCCTTAAACCCGCCGTGTGCCGCAAGCCCGCTCGGCGCGGCAACGGTATACCCCGACACCGCTGCCATAACCGATGCCATCAGTCGCGATGCGGGTGGGGTATGCTCCCCATAGTACCAGTAGATCTCTTCCCCTTGACTATGTAGGGCAACAACGTGGCGAAACGGTATACCGTCACACAACTTAACAAGTGATTCTGTTTCCGGTTCGCTCGTCGGATACGGCCCGCCCCATTGTCGTGCACACGGTCCGGCAATTCCTTTTTTACGTTCTGCCTGTTGCAATTCGTGCCAACCTGCGTTAAAATTATGATTGATATCCACGCCGCGCGCGTTTGCTTGCCATTGGCCGTGAACATCGCCGCCGCTTCGGCGCACCAATTCGGCATAATCGCCGGCGGTCGCCGCTCCATGAACGGCGATTTCCACGCCATCGGGGTTGACAAGCGGCACCCACACAATCTGTCGGTCGCGCAGTGCTCGGCGCATATTCCAGCCGGCAAGCGGCTCACCGGTACCGAGGGCTTCACCAATCTCTTCAATGAGTCGCAAGCAAACGAGCGCTGTCAACCATTCCTGGCCGTGAAATGCCGCCGCCATCAGCACGCGTTCCGCTCCGCTGCCGAATGTCAGCCCGCGAATAGGACGTCCCAAAACGCTGCAACCGATCGGCACGGCGCTAAAAAAAGGATATTGCGCACACAAACTGTTGAGTAATTGGCTCACCGTACCGTGGTCTATCGTCTGCGGTCGTGTCAGATACGCCACGCACACCACCCCTTTCTTTTCAGCATATGATAAAGGAGCAATCAGTATGAATTTGTATGAAAAAACCGTGTCACAAGACGTTCGTTTCAACGGTCATATCATTAACCTTAGAGTTGATAACGCCTTGCTTCCGAACGGGAATCACGCTACACGTGAGGTAGTAGAGCATCCGGGCGGCGTGTGCGTTGCCGCACTCACCGCCGAACAAGAACTGCTGTTTGTGCGGCAGTTTCGCTATCCTTACGGCGAGGTCTTGTTGGAACTTCCCGCCGGCAAGCTTGATCGCGACGGTGAAGATCCGCTTGAAGCCGGCAAACGCGAGCTGCGTGAGGAAACGGGTGCCGTTGCCGAAAACTATCGCTCACTCGGCAAGTTATACCCCTCCCCCGGGTATTGCGACGAGATCATCCATCTGTATCTGGCGCAGAACTTGTCGTTCGGCGAAAGTGATCCTGACGAGGACGAGTTTTTGGAATGTGAACGCATCCCGCTCAACCGTGCCGTAGAAATGGTGCTGCAAAACGAGATCACCGACGCGAAAACGCAGGTTGCCGTTTTGAAAGTCGCCGCGTTGCTGTAAAAGCATATCCTTCAAAACCTTTTATCGATACAACTGCAACAAAAAAGATGCGCGAAATATCGCGCATCTTTTTCTTTTCTCCCATAGGTTCTGTTTTTAGCGGGATACACTTATGTTGATATCACCCGTATCGGTATAGATCTCGCATTTGCCGCCGTTTGTCGTTTTGGGAACATCGACATCACCCGTATCGGTTTTGGTAATAAAGATTTTATCGGTAAGGAAACTGCCCGTCACATCGCCCGTATCCGTTTTAACGAAAATCTCGGCGGCATCCGCGCCGTCAAATGTCACGTCACCCGTTCCCCTCTCAACAGAAAACAGTTCGGCTGCAACGACGTTTTCAAACACGATATCGCCCGTGCTTCCCTTTGACGTAACGCTTTTGCAGGTAATACCAGTAAGCTTTGCTTTACCCGTTGTCACACCGACCGTAATCGTCCCTTCGCAAACGACATCGGTAACCGTCACCTTGCCTGTGGAAACTGAAAGATACAGCACACCGACAGAGAGGTCCTCTACGCAAATATCACCCGTGCTCGTTTTGATTTTAAGCGTATCGGCAACGGATGCCGCAAAATCAACATCACCCGTACTTAAGGAGAGGTCAACGTTTTTAAAAGAAATCTCTTTCGGCACGTCGATATCGCCGGTGCTCTCCTCAACGTGAAGTGATGCGTATTCCTCTTTTGGAAGATAAACGGTTATCTTAGGCGTATCAAAGTTCAGACCGATATACCGCACCGCTATCCGCTCTATGGTAAGCGCGCCGTTTTCGACCGTTACCGAATGTTCGGCTTTTGCTTCTTCGTGGCACTCTACTCTGCACTTGCCGTCACCCGAAAGGGCAAAGGCAATATCAGCGGTATCGGTATGTATCGAAATGCTGTCAAACGCCTCATCAATCTCGTGAATATTGGTTTCGTAGTGCACGGTTGACAACGCGTTAAAATCCCATTTGAGTTTTATCATAACGCCCGAAAAGAGGATAGCACCGAACAACACAAGAGCGGCGGCTATCATAAGCCATACTTCTGTTTTCGTTCTCATTGTGCAGCCTCCTTCTTGATAAAGCAATTCTTCATCCATATTCCCATTTTCTTCGTCAGTATCAACGTACCCTTTGTTGCGGCTTTGCACCCGTAAAACATAAAAATGGCAAGGCCTGCACAGACAGCGCCCGCGGCGAGCATTGCAAGTCCCGAAGCGCCGTTACCGCCCGACACGAAAAGCACACACGCCGCCACACCGCCACCAGAACAAGCAACGAACGACGCAAAGATCGACCACAAGGAAATAAGGACCGCCCACCACGAAATGTAAAGTGCGAAAATCACAGCAATTGCGGCAATAACCAAGGAAAGCCAAATAGGAGAGCCGAGAGCCAAAAGCGTGATCTGTACCGCGCTCAACCGTCTTTTCGATTTAATTCTTTCCTTTGCGATCTTCGCAAGGGGCGTTTGAGCCACGGTTTGCTCTACGATTTCATCAACTGAACCGATCGATGAAATCGCTTCCATCTCCGAAAGACCATCTTCCATTCGGTCGTCGATCATTTCGCCGTAAAACGACAGGCATTCCTCAATATCCTCTTGCGGCAATCCCGATAAACCTTTACGCAACTGTACGAAAAATTCTTCTTTACGCATTGCCGTCATCCTCCTTTGTTACAAATCGATATATCGATAAAATCTCTTTCCACTCGACCTTAAAATCCTCAATACGCTTGAGTCCTTCATCGGTAATGTGATAATACTTTCGAAGTCTGCCACCGTGCTCCGCAGTATGAACAGTCAGCATATCGGCGGTTTCCAGACGCTTTAAAACGGTATATAGTGTCGATTCGGAAAGTTCAATATACGGCTTCATATCTTTGATGATCTTATATCCGTAAGAGTCTTCGTTCTTGATCGCCGCCAACACACAAACGTCTAAAAGACCTCGCTTCAACTGAACGTCCATACTATACCTCCTTTTACGCAATACATCGTATCACGATGTATTCAATATGTCAATGGCTTTGTGAGAACTCTCTGTTCTCCTTCTACCTCCCCCGCTTTTAACATAAATTAAAAGATGGGAGGCGATTGTATGTTGGATATCACGATCGTGGGGATATATCTGCTGTTGCTTATCGGTATTGGTTTGCGCGGCGGACGCAACGTTAAAAACGCTGCTGATTTCACCGCATCCAATAAACAATACGGCACCTTTGTGATCTTTGCCACGCTGTCCGCTTCCTTTATCGGCGGCGGATATTCCTCCGGCAATGCCGCTGCGGCATTTGAACGTGGCATCGGGACAGCGCTGACGTTGTTCGGTTTTGGAATCGGCATGATCCTCATCGGCAAGTTTTTAGTGCCGGGCGTACGGCATTTCCCAAACGCGAAAACCGTAGGCGGCGTCATCGGCGAAGCCTACGGTGAATCCGCCCGGCATCTCACCGGCATCTTCTCGTTTTTATGCTGTGCGGGTGTGGTGGGGGCACAGATGGAATCCATCGGGCTGGTATTTCATTCGTTACTCGGTGTATCGCCCAAAACCGGCACGCTGATGGGCTGCTTTGTGGTGCTTGTTTACACAACGTTCGGCGGGCTCGGCTCGGTCATTTTCGCGGATATGTTGCAGTTTATTCTGTTGGCAGTCGGTATGCCGCTGTTGCTCGTTTTAAGCGTTATCAAAAGTGGCGGCATCGGCACTCTCATGGACCGATTACCCACGGAATTGCTTTCCCCCTTCAACAAGCTGTCACTCCCCGCATTCCTCTCGTTGTTCTTTTCCATGATGTGCGGCGAAGCGCTGGCGCCGCCGTATATGCAGCGGCTGCTCATCGGCAAAAGCCCGCGCTCTACCGCACGCGGCACCATCCTCAGCGGCTTGTTTTCACTCCCCTTTTTCTTGGTTACCGCCGGCGTGGGACTCGCTGCACGCGCACTGGACGTCACCGATACCGCCGCCTCTGCGATGCCCGATCTGATTTTAGCGATCCTGCCGATCGGCTTGCGCGGCATCTTGATGGCGGCGATGGTGTCCATCATCCTTTCTGCCGCGGACGGCTTTCTGAACGGTGCGACCGTCAGTTTGGTGTGCGATACCATTCTGCCCCGCCATCCTCATCTCTCCGACCGCGCCCAGTTGCGTTTATTGCGTGGAGTCAATCTTGTCACCGGCATTACCGCCGTTCTCGTTTCTTTCTGTGTGCCGGACGTTTTTTCCATTCTGCTTCTCGCGTATTCGTTTTGGAGTCCGGTCATTTTAGTCCCGCTTGCTGCCGCTTTGTTGGGCATCACATCAAACGCGGCCGGTTTTCTGTGCAGTGCGGCGACAGGGTTTGTTACCTGCCTTACGTGGAACGTATTTCTCTCGAACCCGTTTGGAATCGATGGTTGCATCGTCGGCACACTCGCAAACCTTGCCGTGTTTTGGCTATGTAAAGCACGATCTCCCCGCCTTGTCGTGTGGGTTCGTCATCGAAACCAATAAAAAAGGGTGGCGATGCCACCCTTTTTTATTACCATTTTAGCGGTCTGCCGCCCCAAATGTTTTCGGAATAATCACGAATCGAACGGTCTGACGAGAACTTACCGCTGCACGCGGTGTTGAGCAACGCCATGCGACCCCATGCATCGCGGTCGCGATACACGTCGCCCGAACGCTGTTGCGCCGCGCAATACGCGTCAAAATCCGCCAGTACCATATACGGATCACGGTCGCTCAGCGAGCGTGCTACCTCACCGTAGGTGTATCCGCCAAAGCCTTTGTGCATGTACGCGATCGCGCGCTGAATGCGCGGATCGGCATTGTGATACGCCTGTGGGTGATAACCCTGCCCCTGCAACGCTTTGACTTGCTGCTCATTCATACCGAAGATGAACATATTGTCGGCGCCCACCTGTTCACAGATCTCCACATTGGCACCGTCCATCGTACCGAGTGTGATCGCGCCGTTCATCATCAGTTTCATGTTACCCGTACCGCTCGCCTCGGTTCCCGCAAGCGAGATCTGCTCGCTGATATCCGCCGCCGGCATCAGCAGTTCGGCTAACGTTACACGATAATCTTCCAAATACACCACTTTCAATTTATCACGCACCGCGGGATCCTTTTCGATCTCCTCGGAAAGCTTGCAAATAAAGCGGATAATCTCTTTCGCAAGGAAATACCCCGGTGCGGATTTCGCACCAAAAATATAGGTGCGCGGCTGAATATCCAAAGACGGATTTTCTTTGAGTTCGAGATACGTGTTTAGAATATGCAACGCATTGAGGTGCTGACGTTTGTATTCGTGCAAGCGCTTTACTTGCACATCAAACAACGAGTCGGGATCCACCGCAACACCATTGTGCCGTTTGATATAATCGGCAAGGCGCGCTTTATTGTCGCGCTTGATTCTTAAAAAATCCTCACGTGCCGCCGCATCGTCGGCAAGCGGTTTTAATTTTTCAAGTTCTGCGGCATCTAACACAAAACCGTCACCGATCTTGTCCTTGATAAACGCCGTCAACTTGGGATTTGCCTGGCACAACCAGCGACGGTGCGCGATACCGTTGGTCACGTTCGTAAACTTCTCCGGCATCACGGTGTATGCGTCGTGGAAGACCGTCTCTTTTAAGATCTCGCTGTGGATCTTCGCCACACCGTTGACCGCGTGAGATGCCGCAACGCACAGATTTGCCATCTTTATCACGCCGTAGCTGATGATCGCCATACGGCTGACTTTCTCAACGTCCCCGCCGGTCGCTTCCATCATGGCGGCGCCAAAGCGATTGTTGATCTCACACACGATCTGGTGAATACGCGGCAGTCGCTGGCGGAACAGATCCTCCGGCCAACATTCCAGCGCCTCTGCCATCACGGTGTGGTTGGTATACGCTACCGTACGGCACACGATATCCCATGCGCGCTCCCACGTATAGCCGCATTCGTCCAACATAATGCGCATCAGTTCCGGAATCGCGAGTGTGGGGTGTGTATCGTTGATATGGATTGCCGCCATATCTGGCAGATTGTCCAGCGTGCCGAATTGCTCCAAATGCCGCTGCACAATGTCTTGTACCGATGCCGAGGCTAAAAAGTACTGCTGTGACAACCGCAGGGATTTGCCTTCGCGGTGATTGTCAGCGGGATACAATACCTGCGTGATGACCTCCGCCATCGCCTTTTGTTCCATCGCACGCATATACTCGCCTTGGTTAAACAGCGACATATCCATACCGGGAGCAGTGGCTTTCCAAAGCCGCAACGTCGAGATCGCCTTACCGTCCTTGCCGGCAACCATCATATCGTACGGCTGCGCGATAACCACTGTTGCATCGTCATGCTCGACGTGATGATAGTCACCATCCCACCACTCGCGGACAAAACCGTCGAATTTCACCTCTTTGGCAAGCTCGGGGCGCGGCAACAGCCAACACTCACCGCCCGGCAGCCAAAAGTCGGGCATTTCGGTCTGCCAACCGTCAACCAGCTTCTGGCGAAAAATACCGCACTCATAAAGAAGCGAATACCCAATGGCAGGGATAGATGCCGTTGCTAAGCCGTCTAAAAAGCAAGCCGCTAAACGGCCGAGTCCGCCGTTTCCGAGTCCCGCGTCGGGTTCCAGTTTATACAAAGATTCCAGTTTTACACCGTACTCACCGAGAATCGCCTCGGCATCCTCGGTCAAATTCAAATTGAACAGGGTGTTTTTCAGAGAACGCCCCATCAAGAACTCCATGCACAAATAGTAAACCTGCTTTGCCTGTTCCTTATGCGTTTTGGAGATATACTTTACGCGCGACGTCCGCATCCGATCACGCAAGACCAGCGCCAACGCTTGATAAAAATGCTCGTTGGTCGCTTGCTCGGGTTCCACCGAAAATGCGGTCATCAGTTTCGCAATCAAGTCATTGCGAAAGGTGTCCTGCGCGCTCATCGCTTTGTTGTTTGCTTTTTTTGCAGCAGCCATAACGGAAACTCCTTTTTGTCATGATAGCAGTGCTTGTTATTAGTATATACGATAATTGATTTTTTTGCAATAGTTATTCATCATAACCAATAAAATCCATGAATTATCACTTTTTATGGGTTTGCGTTAGTTATTATGCACAAAAAATGCAGTGTTTCCCTCCGTAACAAGAGGTCCACTTGACACGCTTGTCTGAAATGCGTTACAATAAAAGGCGATTACTACCGAAAAATGGAGGAGTTTTCATGCCTCAACTCAATATCGTATTGGTCGAACCCGAGATCCCGCAAAATACCGGTAACATCAGCCGCACCTGTGCCGCCACCGGCAGCCGCCTGCACATCGTCAAACCGATGGGATTTACCATTGATGACAAAAAACTCAAACGCGCGGGTTTGGATTACTGGCATTTGCTGGATATCACGTACTATGAGAACTTAGCCGAGTTTTTTGAAAAAAACAGCGGTCCGTTTTTTTACTTCACCACAAAAGGCACCCACATTTATTCCGACGTTGACTATCCCGACGGCTCATATCTAGTCTTTGGGAAGGAAACTGCCGGTCTGCCGGAGGAACTGCTGCACGAGCATCCGGAGTCTTGCGTCCGTTTGCCGATGCTTGACGACGATGCGGCACGATCCCTGAATTTGTCTAACACCGTCGCCGTCGGCGTATACGAGGTACTGCGTCAGTGGGGATTTCCAAGCTTACGCACCGCAGGACATTTGACAAAATATTGATAAAACAAAAACCGCCCGACAAGGCAGTTTTTTACGATCTGTAACCTTTCACCCATTCTCCCCAAAAAAGAAAGCATCGGTCCAAGAGGACCGATGCTTTTCCTTTGGCGGAGAGTTAGGAATCTTGTACAATGCGTCAGCTTCTTCTCGTCTGCCGGTTTCGGCGCAACACGGTAGGGCGGTGCAACGCTACGGCCTAAAAACAGTCCACCGGACTGTTTCCTAAACGGCTTTTCGAATCCCTAACTCTCTCTTTTTCTAAAAAAACAAGAAGCCGTCCCAAAAGGACGGCTTCTCGTTTTTGGCGGAGAGTTAGGGGGTTGTACAGTGTAGCGGTTTCTTCTCGTCTGCGAGTTTCGGCGCAACACGGTAGGGCGGCGCAACGCTACGGCCTAAAAACAGTCCACCGGACTGTTTTCTAAACGGCCTTTCGAATCCCTAACTCTTTTTTCTAAAAAACAAAAGCCGCCCTTTTGGGCGGCTTCTCGTTTTTGGCGGAGAGTTAGGGATTCGAACCCTAGGTACTTTCGTACACAGCATTTCGAGTGCTGCACCTTCGACCACTCGGACAACTCTCCGTGCAACGCTCCCATTATAAAAGATTCCGCCGTGTTTGTCAACGGCGGAATTGTATTTTTTATAAGAATTACACATTCATGAACTTTATCCCAACAGTACATCCGTTACCAACATCACACAAAACCCGGCAAGCAAGGCGTAGGTGGCACCTCTCTCACTGCCATGTGCATGGGTCTCGGGAATCATTTCGTCGCTGATAACGTACAACATCGTACCGCCCGCGAACGCCAGCGCAAACGGCAAGATCGCCGAGGCAATGCTGACCGCAAAATACCCAAGCAGCGTGCCAACCACCTCGACCAATCCGGTCGCCATGGCACACACAAACGTCCTGCGCGGACTAATCCCCGTTGCCAGCATTGGACCGATAATGACCATACCCTCCGGAATGTTTTGCAAGGCGATACCGCCTGCAATCACAAGCGCCTGCGAGGTGTTACCGGAACCGAATCCGACACCCGCTGCAATGCCTTCCGGCAGGTTGTGGATGGCAATCGCCGTGACGAACAGCAGCACTTTATTCAAGCTCGTGCTGTTGTGTACTTCGATATCAGGGCCAACCAGTTTATGTAAATGCGGCACCAGTTTGTCGATGAGATTCAGACACACTGCACCGGTGAAAATGCCCGCGATCGTAATAAGCAAACCCCAATCCCCTCCGTATTCCAAAGACGGGAGGATGAGTCCCAGCACCGCTGCGGCGAGCATCACGCCCGCTGCGAAGGACAAGACAATATCGGAAAAGCGATGAGAGATTTTTTTGAACGCAAACCCGATCAGCGAGCCGAATATGGTAGCACCACCGACACCGAGAGCCGTTAACAACACCATTTCCATCGTTTGTCACCTCTAAAACACACGGGAAGCCGAAACAGGCTTCCCGTGCGTGCGTTTTTAGGCTTCGCTGAAATTATCCTTGCCTACGCCGCACAGCGGGCAGACGAAATCGTCGGGAAGGTCCTCAAACTTCGTGCCGGGTGCGATGCCGTTTTCCGGATCGCCGACAGCCTCGTCATACTCCCAACCACATACGTCACATACATATTTTTTCATAATCGTTTCCTCCTTAATTTGTTATTGTATCGGTTCAAAATCTGCGGCGCCATGCTTACATAAAGGACAAATAAAATCATCCGGTAACGTTTCGCCCTCATAAACATACCCGCAAATCTTGCACACAAACCCTTTTTTGCCATCCGTTTCCGGCTTTGGCTTCACGTTGGCATGGTAATAGGCATAGGTCATGGTATCCCGATCGGACAACACACGCGCCTCGCTAACCGAGCAAATGAACATTCCGTGCGTATCGAGGTCAACGTACTGTTCAACTTTGAGGGACATAAACGAGTTGATATACCGCGGCAGGAATACCAGTCCGTTATCCGAACGCAGCGGTTCACAGTTGGCAAATTTATCCACGTTTCGTCCGCTGACAAAGCCAAACGCCTCAAACACTTTGAAAGGTGCATCCACCGTCAAGCAATTGATATTCATTTTGCCCGTCTGTTTGATCACATGATGAGAATAGTTCGCTTTGTTAATAGTAACCGCGATACGATTCGGCGTATCGGTCACCTGCGTAACCGTGTTAACAATCAAACCATTATCTTTTTTACCGTCGTTTGAGGTCACCACATACAAACCGTAACCGATCTTAAACAATGCTGTTAAGTCGTTTTTGTTGGCGGTTTGATCCTGCTGTGCCAAATATTCGCGGCAAAGCTCCTCAACCAATGTGTCCAATTGTGCCGAACTTTCATCGTTCAACGCCGACAAAATTTTAACGGTAGTTTCCGTAAAGGTAATATTTTTGCTGTTCGAGAGCATGTCGCGCATCACCTTGGCGGCAAGCGGCGCCCAACTGCCGTTTTCAACGAGAGCAACCGTACGATTGCTGTAATTGCGCTCGGTTAAGTGATGGATAAACTCCCGCATAAACGGGAAAATGTCCGCATTATAGGTTGTGGTCGCAAGCACCATCTTGCTGTAACGGAACGCATCTTCAACCGCTTCCGCCATATCACAACGAGCAAGGTCGTTCACCACCACTTTGGGGCAACCATTGGCTTTTAGTTTTTCCGCCAGTTTTAACACGGCTTTTTTAGTATTGCCGTACACCGAGGTGTACGCGATTACGATACCTTCTTCTTCGGGCTGGTAGCTCGACCAGGTGTTATACAAGCCAAGATAATACCCAAGATTTTCCTTGAGGATCGGTCCGTGAAGCGGGCAAATGGTCCGGATTTCCAGTCCCGCCGCTTTTTTGAGCAGATTTTGCACCTGTGCACCGTATTTGCCGACAATACCGATATAGTACCGCCGGGCCTCGCACGCCCAGTCTTCTTCCACGTCCAGCGCGCCGAACTTACCGAAACCGTCTGCCGAAAAGAGAACCTTATCGGTACTGTCATAAGTCACGATAACCTCGGGCCAGTGCACCATCGGTGCGGTAACAAAGGTCAGCTCGTGTTTGCCGAGCGAGAGAGTATCCCCCTCGCCCACCACGATCTGACGATCGGCAAAATCCGTGCCGAAAAAGTTGTTCATCATCGCAAACGCTTTTGCAGACGACACGATGTGCGCCTCGGGATACGTTTTAACGAAGTTTACAATATTGGCGGAATGATCCGGCTCCATATGTTGAACGATCAAATAGTCGGGCTTGCGTCCGTCTAAGACGTTTTGCAGATTATCCAACCATTCGTGCGTAAAATTCACGTCCACGGTATCCATAATTGCAATCTTCTCGTCAATGATCGCATAGGAATTATAGGACATACCGTTCGGGACAACGTACTGCCCCTCAAACAGGTCGACCTTATGATCGTTGACCCCAATATATTGAATATCGTTTGTAATAAACATAGCTTCACCTCTTGTGGATAGTTTATCATAGTTTACCGCATTTTACAACACGAGACATAACTTTTTTCGGTCTATTTCAAGGCATCCGAACCGAAACCGGCGGGGAATAATTCGCCGAGCGTCATCATTCGCACCGCGTTGTGGCTAACCAAATAGATTTGAAAATCATCGTCACAAAACTCCCGCATAACTTGTCGACAAACGCCACACGGAGAGACGACGGAATCGTTGAGTTTTCCACCTTTTCCGCCGCACACGGCGATAGCGGTAAACGCTTTCTTTCCATCACTGATTGCTTTGAAAAAGGCGGTGCGTTCCGCGCAATTGGTAACGCCGTAGCTTGCGTTTTCGATATTGCAGCCGGTGTAAACACACCCGTCTGCGCACAAAAGCGCCGCGCCCACATGAAATACCGAATACGGCGCATAGGCATTTTGCATGGCTTGCTTGGCAGCGGTAATTAACGTTTCTTTCACAGGAGGCTCACCCCTTTTGTTTGGTATTTCACATCCAGATAGGTGCACACCGTTGCGGCCACGTCGGAAAAGGTGGTGCGCGTTCCGAAGTTTTGCGGTATCACGCCATCCCCATATAGGAGTAGTGGTACGTATTCTCTGGTGTGATCGGTGCTGACGTCACCCGGATCACATCCGTGATCGGCGGTAATAATCAGCAAATCCTCGTTTTGCAGTCGGGGTAAAAACTCACCGAGCCAGCGGTCAAATGCGTTTAACGCCTCCGTATACCCTACTGCGTTGTTACGGTGACCGTATACCATATCAAAATCCACGAGATTGGTAAAGCAGAGCCCCTCAAAAGGCCGCTTTGCGGCATCCAGAGTCGCCTGCATTCCCTCGTCGTTTCCGTGAGTTAAAATCGTTTCGGTAACACCGCACCCGGCAAAAATATCGGTAATCTTGCCCACCGCAATCACCGCTTTGCCGGCAGCTTTCAAGGCATCCAGCATGGTAGCCTTCGGCGGCTCCAAGGAAAAATCATGACGGTTTGCCGTTCGCGTGTACGCGCCGTTCTCCCCCACAAACGGGCGGGCAATCACCCGCCCCACCGCATGCTCACCACACAACAAATTTCGTGCCATACGGCAATAGTCATACAAGGTTTCAATCGGCACAACGTCCTCATGCGCGGCAATTTGAAACACGCTGTCCGCCGAGGTATACACAATCAGATCGCCTGTTTTGACGTGCTCATCCCCATAATCTCGGATTACTTCCGTTCCGGAATAGGGTTTATTACAAAGGACACCCCGCCCGGTGAGCTTCTTAAATTGTTCGATAATATCCGCGGGAAATCCGTTGGGATAGGTCGGCATGGGGGTATCGGATACAAGCCCTGCAATCTCCCAATGACCGGTGGTCGTATCCTTACCGTTAGAGCGTTCTGCCATGCGGCCGTATGCCGCCGTCGGTGACAACTCTCGACCAAGAAATTCTAAGCCCTCAACATTACCAATTCCCAGCTTTTTCAAGTTCGGCACACAGAGCTTGCCGGTAGCATAACAGCTTTGAAGCGTGTGCGCGCCCGCATCCCCGAACGCCGCGGCATCGGGCATGGCACCCGCACCCAGGCTATCCAACACGATTAAAAATACGCGTTTCATTCCATCTGTTCCTTTGCAAGCTTGATAAGACGACTGGTCCCCAGGCGGTGTGCACCAAGGGCTAAAAAGTCCTCAGCGTCCTGAACGGTAGCAATACCGCCCGCCGCTTTAATCTTAACGTGCGGCGCAACGTGAGCGGCAAAAAGTGCCACGTCTTCACGCGTGGCGCCCGCTTTGGAAAACCCTGTCGACGTCTTGATATAGTCTGCACCCGACTGTGATACAATATCACACATTACCACTTTTTCTTCCTCGGTAAGCAAACAAGTTTCAATAATGACTTTGAGTAATTTGCCGTGGCAAGCGGCTTTTACGGCTTTAATTTCAGCCAGTATATCGTTATAGCGACGATCACGCAACCATCCGATGTTGATCACCATATCAATCTCATCGGCACCATTTTGTACGGCATCTTCGGTTTCAAACACCTTTGTCGCCGTCGTACTGTAACCGTTCGGGAAACCAATCACGGTACAAATCGCCAAGCGATTCCCCACGTACGCTTTCGCCTGCCGCACAAATGACGCAGGAATACAGACCGATGCCACACCGTACTGCATGCCGTCATCGCAAAGCGTTTGTATTTGTCCCCACGTTGCATCCTGTGCTAACAAGGTATGATCCACTTTTGATAATATAGACTGCATGGTCAAGATCATCACTCCTCATCTTTGAGTTTAGTCTATCACAGACGCACCCAAAACGCAATACATTACAACGCGCCCGCTATACACCAAAAGAACCGAGCGTGTGTACCACGCTCGGTTCGGTTTTCATCCCATTAATTCAAACGGCATACATACCTGTTAAAGGTTTCACCCGACTTTGATACTAACTCCTCGTTTATATAAAACCCATATTTTTTATAAAACCCAACCGCATCACGATCAGTTACCGCAACGATTTGTTTATCGATGTTTTTTCGTATATAGTCTATCAATTTCGTTCCAATACCGGTATTTCTCACTTTTTCATCAACGGATATGCCAATAATTTCAACGACCACTTCATTTTCTTGCGTTGCGATTACACCGACAACAGAGTCAGCCTCAAACTTTCCATAAACGGAAACAGAAGAATCCATTTGGAACGATCGTGCTTTTTCTTTGAATTTCTCATAAGTCGGTTCAAACATACACGCCGAATATATCGTATAAATCTCTGTATTAGAAAAAATAGATTTGATGTCTCTTATCATTTACTTGTTCCCTTTGCTGTGTTGATAGAGGTGATAAGTATTCGCTTGATTTCAAGGCAATCAACCAATAGGGAACTACTCATCTTATCATCGATATATTCAGAGCTATAAAGCAGTTTGATCCAGTACTCTGTTTCAGCAGTTTCCTTTAAGGCAATGTGCATTTTTGAAATAAAGTCCACTTTACTTTGACCATAATTGGCCTCATTTATGTTAGCCCCTATGCTTGTGCCACTACGAACTATTTGTTTTGAAATCACTGTTTTTTTGTTTTAATTAGGTGTTGATGTAGTTTTACAATCCTTGCCGCAAAAACGATAGATTTATCTATAAGTAAATTTTCTTTCATATAGCACACCACCTTTGAGATATTATAACAAAAACTGCGTCTTAAATCAATTATTCATTATTCATCAGCGAAGCGACTTACATATTCATTATTCATTACGAAAATCCGTTTTAATGAATAATGAATAGTGAATATTGAACAATGAATAATACAAAACGAAAATCCGCTCTCTTGCGAGAACGGATTTTCGTTTTGGTGATCCATCGGGGACTCGAACCCCGGACACCCTGATTAAAAGTCAGGTGCTCTACCGACTGAGCTAATGAATCGTGCTATGCTATTATATATAACTCATCCCGAATTGTCAAGGAAAATTTTGATTCTTTCCCCGACAATTCGCGAGATATCGTTATCTTGCACGGATCTTACGCAAAAATGCATCAAAATAGGCGGGCAATTCGCTTTCAAACTCCAAATATTCACCCGTGGTGGGATGCACAAATCCGATTGTTTTCGCGTGCAAGCACTGTCCACTCAGTCCCGACGGCTGATTGGCTCCACCGTACACGGTGTCGCCCGCCACCGGATGACCGAGATACGCCATGTGGACACGGATCTGATGCGTTCTGCCGGTTTCCAATTGCAACCGCACGTGTGCATAACCGATAAATTCCTCCAACACACGATAATGTGTCACCGCCGGTTTGGAATTGCGATCAATGACGGTCATTTTTTTTCGATTGGTCGGATGCCGACCAATGGGGGCATTGACGGTACCTTCCTGTTCGCGCAGGTGGCCCACAATCACCGCCTCGTATATGCGGGTGAAACTATGCTCTTTGATTTGTTCCGCCAAGCCTTGGTGGGCTTTGTCGTTTTTGGCAACGATAAGCAGTCCGCTGGTATCCTTATCTATGCGATGCACAATACCGGGACGCATCACACCGTTGATACCCGACAAACTGTCGGGACAATGGTGCAACAAAGCATTGACAAGCGTGCCATCCGGATTACCCGCCGCGGGATGTACAACCATCCCTTTTGGCTTGTTGACAACCAGCAGGTCCGCGTCCTCGTACACAATGTCGAGCGGAATATCCTGCGCTACCGCTTCACACGGTTCTAAATCAGGCAATTCCACCGTCAGTTCCTCACCGCCCGCCACACGCGTGCTTTTGGTAAGCTTTGCGCCATCACAAGCTGTCACGCAACCCTGCTCCAACAAGTGCTGCGCTGCCGATCGTGTGATACTAAGAGAGCGGGACAGGACCGTATCGATCCTGTCCCCGCGATGTTCAGTTGGTACGATCAGTTGAATCGTTTTCATGGGTCTCCTCCGTTTTGCCTGCGACAGGGACCTTTTTATCGTCATACATAAACAAGAAAAATACCAAGAGCAGTACCGAACCGATTACGACGTAACAGTCTGCTACGTTAAATACCGGAAATTCAAAAAACAACACCTTGATAAAATCTACCACATAGCCATGGATTAAGCGGTCTATGAAATTACCGATACCGCCCGCCACGATAAGCGTCGCGCTGATGTTAAATAGCAGATGTTTACGAAATTTGCCGAACAAGAGCAGCCAGAGAATCGCTGCCATGACCGCACCGGTAACGATTAAAAACAACCAACGTTGCCCTTGCAGAATACCAAATGCGGCACCGGTGTTTTCCACGTACGCAAACCCTAACAGTTTAGGGATAATAGTGGTGGGTTCGGCACCTTTTAAGCTGAGCACCGCCAGCCATTTTGTCAGCTGATCAATACTGACCAGTGCGGCTGTAATTGCCAGCAGCGTAAATTGGAACATACCGTTCCCCCTTTAACAATCCGTTAATCGCCGATTGACGGATATGGATATCACTTATTCAGTATTGCCGCACAGCGAGCACATAATCCGGCTGCTTCACCATCGGCTTTCACCGTATCGCTATATGCCCAGCAACGGCAGCATTTTTCACCGTCCGCGTGCGCGACCGATACCGAAAGGCCCTCAAAGTCACCTGTAAAATCGCCGATACCGTCCTCGCAAATTTCAACTTGCGACACGATCAATACCGTTTTGAGCAAACCTTCGATCTCGCGTACAAACGGCAGAAGCTCCGCGTTGCAGTACAGCGTAACCTTAGCATCCAGCGAACCGCCGATAACCTTGGCAGTACGAGCGGCTTCCAGTGCTTTTTGAACATCGTCACGCAATGCGTGAATGCGGTTCCATTTTTCCTCAAACGCGGCATCTGTCGCAACGGCTTGCGCCTTGGGCATATCGTTGAGCAACACCGAACGAGCATCGTCGCCCTCGGCGTGCGGCATGAAGGACCAAATCTCCTCCGAAGTGAATGCCAGGATCGGCGCCAGTAAACGCGTAAGCGCATTCAGAATGCGATACATGGCAGTCTGTGCAGCACGGCGGTCAACACCATCCGCGGTTTCCACGTACAAACGATCTTTCAGCACGTCCAGATAGAAGTTGGACAGATCGACGACACAGAAATGATGGATCGCATGGAAGGCATCGTGGAACTCGAACGCCTTGTACGAAGCATCCACCTGCTCGATCACTTGATTCAATCGCAATAAAGCCCAACGGTCGATATCGTGCAATTTGTCATCCGATACGCTATCCTTGTTCGGATCAAAATCGTGAATGTTACCAAGGATATAACGTGCGGTATTACGCACCTTGCGATACGCTTCGGACAACTGCTTTAAGATATCTTTGGACAAACGCACATCGACGCGGTAATCGAGCGATGCCACCCACAAACGCAGGATTTCGGCACCGTATTGATTGATCACCTCGTCGGGCGCAATGGCATTTCCCAACGATTTGTGCATTGCTTTACCCTCACCGTCGACGACCCAACCGTGAGTCAACACCGCTTTGTACGGTGCTTTACCGGTGCAGGCGACCGAAGTGAGCAGCGAAGACTGGAACCAACCACGATACTGGTCGGCTCCCTCCATATACAGATCGGCAGGAATACCGAGTTCCTCGCGTTCTTTCAATACGGCAGCATGGGACGAGCCGGAGTCGAACCAGACGTCCATAATATCGCTTTCCTTGCGGAAATGCTTACCGCCGCAATGCGGGCAGGTGGCACCTGCCGGCAGAATCTCATCTGCTTCGTGCGTGTACCAACCGTCCGAACCCTCTTTGCGGAACAGATTGGAAACTGCTTTGATAAAGTCGGCATCAATGATCGGCTTGCCGCATTCCTCACAGTAGAAGATCGGAATCGGCACGCCCCACAAGCGCTGACGAGAAATACACCAGTCACTGCGCTCACGCACCATCGAAATGATACGATCCTCACCCCACGACGGAATCCATTTCACATCCTGAATAGCCTTTACAGCCTCTTCCTTGAAGCTCTCCACCGAGCAGAACCATTGATCGGTCGCGCGAAACAGCACCGGCTTTTTGCAACGCCAACAATGGGGATACTGGTGAACGATCTTTTTCATGGCGAGCAAGGAACCGGTTTTATCCATATGGATGGCAATTGCCTTGTTCGCCTCGTCGGTGGTCATGCCGGCGCAGATCGGACCGGCTTCTTCGGTCATGCGACCTTCGCTGTCCACCGGGACACACATACCGATCTGTTTATAATTTTTACAAATGTTAAAGTCGTCAACACCGTGACCGGGAGCGGTATGTACGCAACCGGTACCGCTTTCGAGCGTCACGTGATCGCCGACGATGACAAGTGATTCGCGATCCAAGAACGGATGTTGTGCGGTCATCAATTCCAATTCGGCGCCGGTAAAGGATGCCAGCACTTCATAGTCGCTGATGTTCGCGGCTTTCATGGTCTCCTCAACCAAGCCCTCGGCGAGAATATAATTCTCGTCGCCGCATTTGACCACCTGGTAGGTAAAGGTCGGGCCAAGACAAATCGCCAAGTTGGCAGGCAACGTCCAGGTAGTGGTGGTCCAGATCACAAAATACGTCTTGGACACGTCCACACCGGCGGCACTCAGCACACCGCGATCATCCTTTACGGCAAATTTCACATACACGGAATAGCAGGGATCTTCACCATACTCGATCTCCGCCTCTGCGAGTGCAGTCTGACATTCGGGGCACCAGTACACCGGCTTTAAGCCCTTGTAAATGTACCCTTTCATGGCCATCTCGCCAAACACTTCGATCTGGCGCGCCTCAAATTCGGGCGCCAGCGTTAAATACGGATGCTCCCAATCGCCAAGCACGCCCAACCGCTTGAACTGCTCCGTCTGGTTACGCACGTAACCGAGTGCGAACTCACGGCAGATACCGCGCAGCTCTACCGGCGGCATGGACAACGCATTTTCCACACCCGCTTTTGCGCGCGCTTTCAATTCGATGGGCAACCCATGCGTATCGTAACCGGGCACAAACGGCGCTTGATAGCCCGCCATGTTGTGATAGCGAACGATCATATCTTTAATAATTTTGTTAAGCGCATGCCCGTTGTGAATATCGCCGTTGGCGTACGGAGGACCGTCATGAAGAATATAGCGGGGTTTGCCCTCGTTTTTCTCCATGATCTTTCCGTAAATATCCGCTTTTTCCCACTGTTCAAGCATGACCGGCTCGCGTTGCGGCAGTCCGGCACGCATGGGAAATTCAGTCTGCGGCAAATTCAGTGTTTGGTTATAATCCTGCTGTTGCATGTGATAAATCTCCTTTTAGGAACTCATTTCTTTTTCCGAAACAATCCGCGAGTCAGTTTTTCGTGCTCGTCGTCTTCCTCATCATCCGCGTGGATGTCATAGTCGTCTCCGAATTTCAGATCGGCGAAACGCGACAAGGGTTTGAGTTCCTCATCCGCCTCTTCCTGCACCGTTTCTTCGGTCACCGGTGCCACCACGATCATATCGCTGTCGTCCTCCTGCGGTTCACTAACAGGCACTTCAGCCGCCGGCTCCTCTGCCGCCGCGGGTTGTTCCGCCGCTTCTTCCGGCAGCAGATTAATAAGCGATAAATGCTCTTTATACAGCCCCAGCAATTTTGCCTTAAACTGAGCAATTTCGTTTTTCACGCGGGCAAGTTCGTTCGTTTCCCGCTCAATATTGGCAAGAAGATCGCGCCGTGCCGCATCTGCTTCCTGCTGTGCACTTTCCAAGAGTGCTTTGGCTTTCGCTTCTGCTTCACGAATGATGGTGTCACCGGTCCGCTGCGCACTGAGCAATGCCGAACGAATGTTGTCTTCATCGTTACGGTACTCGGCCACCTTATCAGCAAGTGCCTTCATTTTCTGATTCACTTCGGCATTTTCTTGCACGAGATGCTCGATGGTCTCAACGCACTCATCAATAAAGTCATCCACTTCTTCCGAGCGGTATCCACGCCCACGGTTAAACTCAATGTTGCGGATTTCTTCCAGAGTCATCATCTTGTCTTCCTCACTTTCCGTTATATATATTTATGCAGTTTGATAATCAATCGTCCTTTTTTGGTGAGCGGACCGAGGGTCGCAACCAAAAACCGTCCTTTCCCACGCACCGACAAAACGTCGCCTTCTTTGACGGTGTGGGCTACCGTTTCACACGGCATATGATTACACGAAACCAGTCCGGCGGTGATGTGACGAGCCGCCTCTTCGCGGGAGATGCGCAGTGCCGCTTTCAGCACCGCATCCAATCGCGGAGATGCAACCGTGTCTTGATATTCACGAAATTCACGGTGTACGGTGACATCATCGGTATACGGAAAAAGGGCTTGCACGCCTTCCGATCCAACCTTATTAACCGAGTCTGCCAAAAAAGAAGCTAACTCCTCATCGGCAAACACCACCGCCAATCCTTCGCCGCAAACAATATCCCCCAACTTCTCGCGCTTAATCCCCGTTGCCAACAATGCACCGAGAAAATCGCGGTGTGACAAGGTGGCTGTCCGACGATACCGAAAGCCGATCGCTTTGAGCGGAAACAGCTCGGTATCGGGCGGCAAAAACGACGGAAACACACCCAAAATGGTACGCTCTGCGTCCTCGTATCCGCCGTAAAATAAGAAGGATAATGTTCCCTTTTCACGCAAGACGGCTCGTGCCACCGCCTGCCGGTGTTCATCTAAGAAGCCGACAAATCGGGGACACGAGCGCATTTCACACAATTCACAGGCATCGTCGATGCGGGCGCGTAAAAGCGCGTCCTCCTCCGACAGATCAGAAGTAAAGCCCATTATTCTCCAGCTCGTCTAACAAATCGCCCATAAAGCCGACGTTGTACGGCGTGATAATGTAGGTGCAGTTAGCAACCTTTTTAATTTGACCGTTGTTGGCATACGCCACACCGCTCAAAAAGTCCAGAATGCGGCGCGCCACATCCTTGTTGGAAGATTCCAGATTCAGCACAACCGTGCGCTTGGCGTTCAAGTGATCCGCCACAGCACTGGCATCGTCAAAACGCTCAGGTTTCACCAACACGACCTGCAACTGTGCCGTCGCGTGGATGTTGACCACTTTGTTGTTTTTGCGCGGAACATCCTCAACCTCTTTTTCGGGAGTGCGAGAAACAAACTCCTCATTCTCCAAACCGATGGTTTCCTCACTTTGATCGCCGAACAATCCTTCCAGCTTGTCCAAAAATCCCATTTTCTGTTCCTCCTGCTCATTTATACTGTCTTTCGCCGAAGATCGCTGAGCCGACGCGAATCAACGTGGATCCCTCCAGCACAGCCTCCGCAAAATCAGAAGACATACCCATGGACAATACTTCCATAGTACTATTATCCATATTTTTACCCTGAATGTCAATAAACAGTTTGTGCATTTTAGAAAAAATCGCACGTTTTTCCGTTTCTGTGTGTAAAATAGGCGGAATTGTCATGAGACCCCGCACGCGAATACCGTCGAACTCGCCGGTTTCGTCCAACAACTCCTCCAAAGCATCGGGAGAAACACCGCTTTTTGAGTCCTCACCGCCGATATTTACCTCAACCAGAACATCCATCACACCGCGCTCGGTCAGCTTCGCCGCATCCGAAATGGCTTTTGCCAAGTGTACGCTATCCACCGACTGGATCATATCGACCTCGCCGACGATTCGTTTGACCTTATTGGTTTGCAAATGTCCGATCAAATGCCGTTCAACACCGTTCAGATGCAGCGCGTCACGCTTGGCAAGATATTCTTGAACGCGATTTTCACCGATACAGGTAACACCGGCATCCAGCACTAAATTGATAAGTTCCGGCGCCACCGTTTTGGTAACCGCCATCAAAGTAACCTCTTCGCGGCGACGACCGGCAGCCGCGCAAGCGGCACACAAACGTTCCTCCACAGCGTTTAGGTTATCCAGCACGCGCTGCGCATCAACGGACCAGTTTGCCGTCATACAGATCCTCTCCTTCTGTTACGATGAGATCGTACAGTTGCACATAAGCTTTATCGTCTTTGATCTCGCAAACCGAGTATCGCTCACTCTCGTTGTGATGCAACACCTGTATCCGCTTAAAACGCAGAATGTTGCCGTCTTGAATATATACGCCCGCCTCGTGCTGCTCGTTGAAATAGATCGCCTCATCCGGCACCACGATACCCTCGTACTGCGTTAATCGGATTTCGATTTGTTCACGGCGTACCGTGGACAACGCACCCGACATTTGGGTGCACTGAAAAACAACTGCCACTTGATCGTCCGCTGCTTTGTTGAGTGCTACCACCGTCATTTGCAACGGATCACTTTGCACGAACGGCATACACACCGCCCGTTGCATGCCTTTTTTCAGCGTCACCACGCTTTCAAGGGGCAGCACACAAGCGAGATACCATTCGTAGTCACCTACGATCTTGCCGACGAAATTCGTTTCGTCTACCTTGGGTTCAAGCGTCATCGCCTGTTTAATATCGTTCACCGTGAGTGACTGTGCGTTCTCGGTTGTGAGGAGCGTTTCAAAACCGTCTGCAGACCCGACAAAATAGCCGGAAATCGGCGAAGAAACCGTAGCGGTCGCCGGTTGAAACGATGCGGCAAGCTCCGCCCGCCGCGCTTTGAGCTCGGACAGGCGTGCATCAAAGTTTTCCTCTTTTCCAATGGTGAGTTGCTTTTTATTTAATAAGGTCAACATTTTGGAATGCAACTCATTGATCTCACCATACGCCGCCATCTGCGCCGATCGGGAGATTGAAAACCACGTTTGGTTAATCTGTTGATTGATGCTGTTCAAACTTGCTCGATTGCTGGACCCTTGCGCGTTAATAGACGTCAGCGAAGCGATCTCCTCATCCAAAAGATCAAGTTCCTGCTGTGCCAACGCGTCGTTCGCACTCGTATAGACGTGTGCGATATTACCGTTTTTGGAAATACGGTTGCCGTCTTGAACCGTGTAAAATACATAGCCGTCCGTCTGCTGACGGATCACCGATTCACTACGATATACCACACCGGTTGTTTTGATCGTATCGTAAGCGATCTCTTTGTCGGCGGTGATAGTTTCAAGCGATGCCGAGAAGATCAGATACCCTTGTACGCCCACATAAACAATGAGCAAGAACGACAACAAGACAATCAAAATCCGTTTTGCTGCTTGATTCATACCGTCACTTCTCCTTTCGCAAAAATGTTTCTACCAAAGCCATCGCCTGTTCGATACAATCGGCATCGTCCATATAGACGGTCGTCATCCACTCCTCGCGTCGAAACCACGACAACTGCCGTTTCGCATATCGTCTGGTCCCCTGACGGATGGCATCCGCTGCCTCGTCCAGCGTCACTTTGCCCGTCAGATACGGATTCAACTCTTTATATCCGATTGCCTGACGCACCGTATCGGTGTTCGGCTGTTCTCGTAACCAACGCGCTTCCGCTTCCAACCCATTTTCAAGCATCGCCGTCACGCGGCGATTGATGCGGTCATATAACCGCTCGCGGTCACGGAAATCCAGCCGCAATCCACACAGCGCATACGGCGACCCCGCTTTGCGCGATGCCTCGTTTTGCTGCGTAATGGTGCGCCCCGTTGTTTCAATAATCTCCAACGCACGAATAATGCGACCGTGATCGTTTGGGTGCAAGCGCGCCGCCGTTTCGGGATCCCGTTTTGAAAGTTCTCTCAACAACACGTCGCCGCCTTCGCGTGCAATCCGTTCATGCAAACGATCACGCACCTCGCGATTTTCAGGCTGTTGTTCATAGGAAAGATTTTCGGTCACCGCCTGTATATACAGGCCGGTACCGCCACACAGCACCGGCAGTTTGCCGCGACTGTGCACTTCTGCAATCACACGGTGCGCCTGCTCGGCATATTTTGCCACACTGTACGACGCATCGGGTGGTAAAAACCCCATCAAATGATGCGGAATACCGCCTTGTTCTTCCTCGTTCGGTCGTGCCGTACCGACACATAGCGTGTCGTATACCTGCATCGAATCGGCAGAGATCACTTCGCCACCGAAACGGCGGCACAACTCGACCGCCAAAGCGGTCTTGCCCGATGCCGTCGGTCCCGCGACCACACAAAGCGGCACCTTGTTCGTCTTGTTGGTCATACGATCCGTCCAAACTGTTTTTCAATTTCTCTGGCGGTCAACTCAAAACATACCGGTCGACCGTGCGGGCAGGTGCGAATATCCTCGTTATACAGCACGCGCTGTGCCAGTTTCAGCAATTCCCCAGGTGTACTGCCGTCCCCTGCTTTTACGGCGGCACGGCAGGCGACGGAATGATAAATCCAGTCAAGCCGTTCGGTCGTGATCTCACGTTTGCCGGTGAGCAACCCACCCGCGATTTCGCGCAAACTTTCGGCAATGTTACCGTCGATGAGCATCATCGGCACCGCGCGCACCAGCAGCGTGTTCCCGCCAAATTCCTCTACTTCAAAACCCGCTTGCTCCAACTGTTCAAACGCCTCGGTCAACGCACCGTATTCCTCACGGCTGAGCGATACCGACAGCGGCGAAAGCAAGAGTTGTGAGCCCTCCCGGGTAGTTTCTTTGAGTTGATTGTATAAGATCCGCTCGTGTGCGGCGTGCTTATCAATAAAATACACCGATCCGCGCCACTCCGCAACGATATACGTATGCAACACTTCGCCCAGCAGGCGAATCGGTTCGGGTTGCTCCTGTGCGATTGTCTGCTGTGCCGGCTCGGGTTGCGGTTGTGGTTGAGTCACCACCGGTGGCGGTGCCGGCACCTCTTTTTTAGTCGGTGTCTCAAAGAAACTGTTCATCACCGAGGTACCGTCCCGCATCATCGTTGGTCGCCCCTGTGCAATCGGTTTTGACCGTGCAGGCGGCGGTGGTGTCGACAACGTCGCCGACGGCGTTTCGGTCACGCGACGCGCCAGTTCTCTGGCCGGAGTGGGTGTAGTATACTGCGGTTTCGGCGGCTGTATCACCGGTGTCGGCAACGTCGCTTTGGGCAGCGCGCTGTCGCCCTCTAATGCCGAGCGAACGGCATGATACACCGCATCAAATACCGGCTTTTCGTTGACAAAGCGCACTTCAATCTTCGCAGGATGCACGTTGGCATCCACCGTTTCGGGCGGCATGTCTACGCACAACACACACGCAGGGAATTTCCCCACCATGATAGAGCCTTTATACGCCTGTTCAATCGCCGCCATGGCGGTACGTGTTTTCACGTACCGTCCGTTGATAAAGAAATGCTGCATCGTACGGTTGGCTCGCGCCCCCTCCGGACGGCAAGTATAGCCGTGCACGTGCACGCCGCCTAAGTCGTACTCAACTTTTGTCAGCGTTTTGGCAAATTCACGGCCAAGCACCGCGCTGATGCACGCATACAGATCGCCGTTGCCGGGGGTTAACAATTCATCCCGTCCTTCGCGGATAAAGCGGAACGAAATCTCAGGGTGCGACAAAGCCAGGCGATCCACCACGCCGGCAACCGCATTGGCCTCCCCCACGTCCTTTTTTAAGAACTTCATGCGCGCCGGGACATTATAAAACAGATCCCGTACGCAGATGGTCGAACCGCGGGGGCAACCGACGTCGGATAATTCGATCTCCTCGCCGCCCTCAATCACGTACCGCGTACCGGCAAGCTCGTCCTCGGTGCGCGTGACAAGTTCGACACGTGCCACCGCTGCCACCGACGCCAGCGCTTCACCGCGAAATCCCAACGTGGAAATGGTGTTGAGATCTTCCTCGGCGCGGATCTTACTGGTCGCATGCCGCAAAAATGCCGTCGGCACATCCTCTCTGGAAAATCCGCAACCGTTATCGGTGATCCCGATATACGAGATCCCTCCGTTTTTGATTTCTACCGTAATGGTGGTGGCACCGGCATCAATGGCGTTTTCCACCAATTCTTTCACAACCGAGGCAGGTCGCTCGACCACCTCGCCCGCGGCAATCAGTTCCGCGGTATGCTTATCCAATACTTGAATTTTGGCCATCATCCGTGCCCCCTCTCGTTAATAATTTTGAGCTTCTTTATGCAATTCATATAACGTTTGCATCGCCTCGATAGGTGTCAGCACGTTAACGTCCATGTCTTTCAGTCGACGGATCAGCTCATTGTCGACCGCCGAAAGCAGCGACAACTGTCCGCCCTCCTCAGCCGCCTTGCCACGGCTGACCGTCGTCGGCATCGTACCGTTATCGAGATCTTTTAAGATCGCTTTTGCCCGCACCACAACCGAATCCGGCACACCGGCGAGTTTCGCAACCTCAATACCGTAACTGTCATCGGTCGGTCCGCGTACGATACGGCGTAAGAACGTGATATCGTCGCCGTGTTTTTTGACCGCAACGTTATAGTTCTTCACGCCATCCAGCTCGTCCTCCATCACCGTTAACTCGTGATAATGGGTGGCAAACAACGTTTTGGCACCGACTTTGCGCGGATCGGCAACGTGTTCCAGCACCGCGCGCGCAATGCTCATGCCATCAAAGGTAGAGGTGCCGCGTCCGATCTCGTCAAATACGATCAAGCTGTTTGACGTCGCATTTTGTAAAATCGACGCCACCTCGCTCATTTCCACCATAAACGTGGATTGCCCCGACGCTAAGTCGTCCGAAGCACCCACGCGGGTGAAAATACTATCTACAACACCGATGGTCGCACTGTCTGCCGGTACAAAACTACCGATCTGTGCCATCAACACGATCAAGGCAGTCTGCCGCATATAGGTAGATTTACCCGCCATGTTCGGGCCGGTGATGATCGCTACCCGATTAGTATGGTTATCGAGCAACACGTCGTTCGGCACAAACGGTGCGGATTGCAATGACTCCACCACCGGATGACGACCGTTCTTAATATCAATGACCCCGCTGAGATCTACAATCGGGCAGACGTAATTGTGATACGCCGCCACCTGTGCGAAAGAGCACAGCACGTCCAATTTGGCGATCGCTTCCGCGGTCGATTGAATACGCGTAAGTTCGTTTGCGATTGCCGTACGCACCTCGCAGAACAACTGGTATTCCAAGGCTACCGCGCGGTCTTTCGCCCCTAACACGCGGGCTTCCAGTTCTTTCAGTTCCTGCGTAATGTACCGCTCAGCATTGGCAAGGGTCTGCTTGCGAATATAGTGTTCCGGCACTTCGTTCGCAAAACTGCGCGATACCTCTATGTAATAACCGAACACGCGGTTATATCCGATCTTCAAGGTGCGAATGCCGGTTTTTTCTTTTTCTTCCGCCTCGATGCGCGCAAGAACGCTTTTACTGTCGTCCATAATCAGACGCAGTTCATCCAGTTCCGCACTGTACCCCTCACGGATCATACCGCCCTCGCGCACCGAGAACGGCGGGTTTTCCGCAATTGCTTCGGTAATCAGGCTGAACAAATCCGGCAAGGGATCAATCGTTTCTTGAATATCTTTGAGCAACGCGCACTGCGCACCGACAAGCCGCGCCTTGATGGGAGCAAGCCGTTCGATAGTTTGACCGAGCGACGCAACTTCTTTTGCGTTCGCGCTGCCATACACCACGCGCGTCATAATACGCTCTAAATCGTAAATCTCGCCGAGCAATTCCCGCAGATCCTCACGCAACACCGCATCACGCACGATCTCCGCCACTGCATTTTGACGGCGGGTGATCTGTGCGGGATGTAAAAGCGGCTGCTCGATCCAGTTGCGGATCAACCGTTTCCCCATCGCGGTGCGAGTCTTATCCAACACGCCGAGCAACGAACCGCGTTTTTCTTTATTGCGCATCGTTTCAAGTAATTCCAAATTACGTCTGGCAGTCAAATCCAATCGCATAAATTGCGCATCGGAATAGACGTCGAGCTGCGTCATGCGCTCAATACCGGTCATCTGCGTCATATACAGATAATGCAACGCGCAGCCGAGCGCCAGCACCGCCGAAGAACTATCCTGCAACGACAACTGGTCCAGCGACGTTTTATGAAAATGCTCAAGCACCCGTGCAACGGCTGCCTGCGAATCAAAGCAAACGGACTCCGCCTGCTCGGGTGTCACGCTCAAACGGTTTGTTAAAAATTCCGTCACAACGACATCCGCCATGGCAACGTCGTTGAGCAACACTTCACGAGGCGCAAACCGCCCCAACTCATTTTGCATACGCGGAACAACGTCCTGTCCCGCAAGCTCGGTTACGTGCAATTCACCCGTAGAAGTATCCACGAAGCATAAACCAACCTTAGCAAAGCCATCCTCCGCATGCGCTACACACAGATAATTGTTACGGCCCTCTTCCAGCATACTGCCTTCAATCACCGTACCGGGCGTGATGATACGCACTACGTCACGTTTAACAATTCCTTTGGCAGTCGCGGGATCCTCGGTTTGTTCGCAGATCGCAACCTTGTAACCGCGGTTGACGAGTTTCGCGATATACCCCTCACAGCTGTGGAACGGCACACCACACATCGGGGCGCGTTCCTCCTGCCCGCAATCGCGGCCGGTCAGTACGAGCTCCAGCTCCTGCGATGCGATCTTGGCATCGTCGTAAAACATCTCGTAGAAATCACCCAAACGGTAAAATAAAATACACTGCGGGTAATTCTTCTTGATCTCAAAATACTGTTGCATCATGGGAGTTACCGGCATACCGCTCACCTCCTTTTTACGTCTGTTACTTTAATCGTGCGACAGGACTCAGACTCTGTCACACTTAGTGGCATCCGCCGCAGCTGGAACAGTTGCCGCCGCATTGATGCTCGTCGTAGTCATCGGGATTAAGGCCTTGTGCTGCCATATTGATAATGGCACCGATACCGTTGATAATTTTGTCAAGCTCGGTCTTAGCGGCATTGTACGCCGACATCGACTCGTTAGCCATCACGCGAGCATATACCTCACGCAGTTCGACATTCAACTGCTTAACTTTCTCTGCGTCCTGCTCAGTCTCAGGTTTTGCAGCCTCGGCATTGATCGCCATGCGTTTTAGGTTAAACTCGCCGATAAGCTCCTGCAACGCGGTATCGTTATCCGCCGCCGCCTGCGCCATCTGCAATTTGACAAACCGCTCATCTTGCTGAATAGCGTGTCCGATTTCTTTTGCCATTTCCAAAATCTGTTCCATAGTTGATACACTCCTTAATTCTCAATCTCACCGGTTAAAATATAACTGCGCGCGCCGGTGATACGCACTTTCGCAAATTCACCGATACATGCGGGATCACCCTGCACGCGTACGATACTGTTATCCGCAAGCCGCGCTTCCAAGAAGCCGCCTGCCTCCGCCTCCAACAACGCGCGTTGCGTCGTCCCGACAACGGCTTTCAGCCGCTCGGCGGACAGTGTTTCCTGCAACGCTGTCATTTCGGAGAACCATGCCGATTTGGTTTCGGCAGGAATGGGATCCTCCATTTTTGCCGCGGGTGTTCCCTCTCGCGGCGAGAAAATGAACGTGAACAGTGAAGCAAACCCCACTTCCCGAATGAGCGACAACGTCTGCTCAAAATCCTCGCGCTGTTCACCGGGGAAACCCACGATCACATCGCTCGTAAAAGTAATACCGGGCACTACCTGTCGCGCATACGCGATAAGATCTAAATATTGCTCTCTCGTATACCGACGGTTCATTTCTTTTAAGATGCGATTACTTCCCGACTGAAACGGTAAATGAAAATGCCGCGATACCTTTTCGCACTGAGCGATGGTATCGAACAATTCTTTTGTCGCGTCTTTCGGATGCGAGGTCATAAAACGAATGACGAAATCCCCCGGTATCGCATTAATGCGTTTGAGCAATTCGGGGAAATTCACCCCGTGCGCCTCACCCTTACCGTAGGAGTTTACGTTCTGACCGAGCAGCGTGATCTCTTTATACCCCTGCTCGGCAAGCTCGCGCATCTCCGACAAGATCGTTTCGGGCTCACGGCTGCGTTCACGGCCGCGCACGTACGGCACAATGCAATAGGTGCAGAAATTGTTACAGCCGTACATAATGGACACAAACGCCTTGAAGCCGCCGTCACGCACCGTCGGGATTCCCTCGGCAATCACACCGTCGCACGACGGAATTTCCACTTTTCGCCGTTTGCCGAGCAGCACCCCCGCCATCAGTTCGGGGAGACGGTGCTGCACGTGCGTACCGAACACTAACCCCACAAACGGATAACTTTTATAGATCTTTTCGGCGATATGCTCTTGCTGCACCATGCAACCGCACAAAGCAATAAGCAAATGCGGCTTCCGCCGTTTTAAGGTTTTGAGCGCCCCGACGTTTCCAAAAACGCGATCCTCCGCGTGTTCTCTGACCGCGCAGGTGTTAAAGAGAATAAAATCCGCTTGTTCGGGCGTTTCGGTAAATCCGAAACCCATCTGCGCGAGTAATCCTTTCATCCGTTCGGAATCCGCCACGTTCTGCTGACATCCGTAGGTGCGCACGTAAGCAAGCGGTGCACTTTCGGCACACCGCCGCTCATAAAATTCACGTATTTGCCGAATAAAAACCTGTTGTTTGCTAAGTTCTTCCGGCGTGATTACACGAATGTCAGACATGCTTTCTCCTCGCTGATGTATAGATAAGGATATTATATCAAATTTCAAATTCTAATTCAATCTTTATTTCGCATTAAAATTTACAAAAAGGTATTTATTTTTCCTTCAAAAACCAATATAATAAGAATGTTAAGGAGGGGATCCCATGAACCAAACAGTTTTGCCCGGTATGAAGTCCGTACACTTTGTCGGCATCGGCGGCTCAGGTATGAGCCCACTCGCCGAGATCTTACATTCTTTGGGCTATTCGATTACCGGCTCGGACGTTAACGAGTCGGACAATTTGGCGCGCATGCGCCGTTTGGGGATTCCCGTGTTCTTACCGCAACGCGCGGAGAACGTCGGCAACTGCGATTTAGTTGTCTACACCGCCGCCGTATCTGCGGACAATCCGGAACTTGTTGCCGCAACCGAAAAAGGGATCCCGCTAATGGAGCGTGCCAAGCTGCTCGGTGCCTTGTCCCGCTGTTTCCCCCGCACCGTCGCGGTCGCGGGTACACACGGTAAGACCACCACATCGTCCATGGTTTCGCAAATTTTGCTGCAAGCCGACCACGATCCATCGGTGTTCATCGGCGGCAGATTACCGCTGATCGAGGCCAACGGTCACGCGGGTAAATCGGACGTGTTTGTGTGCGAAGCGTGCGAATTTAAGGACCATTATCTAGAAATGACGCCCGCTATTTCCATTCTTCTTAACGTAGATGCCGATCATCTCGATTATTTTGGTTCGCTCGACAACGTCATTGCGTCGTTCCGTCAGTTTTCCATACAAACCACCGGCACACTGATCGTCAACGCCGAGGATGCTAACACGCGCAAAGCCGTGGAGGGGCTTTCCCACGCCGACATCGTGCGGTACGGCTATTCTCCCGATTGTGAATGGTATGCACAAAACGTATCGGTACACGATGGTGCTTACGGTTGCTACGATTTGTATCACAACGGCGAAAAAGTCGCCGCCATCACGCTCGGTGTCCCCGGTGAGCATAACGTGTTAAATTCCGTTGCCGCTGCTGCCGCCGCGCATCTGTGCGGCGCCACCGCAGACGAGATTGCCGCAGGACTTGCCGCCTTCCACGGTGCAGGCAGACGCTTTGAGTTTTTGGGAACAGTAAATGACATCACCATCGCGGACGATTACGCACACCATCCCACCGAGATTGTCGCCACCCTAAATGCCGCCAAAGCGATGAACTACAACCGCGTGTGGGCAATTTTCCAGCCGTTCACGTTCTCGCGCACCGCCCGCCACTTGGATGAATTCGCCGCAGCACTTACCATTGCGGACGAGGTTATCGTCAGCGATATTATGGGATCGCGCGAAACAAACGAATGGAACGTATCCTCCAAGCAAATTACCGATCAGATCGACGGCGCCCACTATCTCGCGACCTTCGATGAGATCAGCCACTTTGTTGCGGAAAATGCCAAGCCGCACGACCTTATTCTCACTATGGGCGGCGGCGACATCTACAAATGCGCTCGTATGATAAAAGCATTACTGTGAAATTAACAATGCAAACAGCCCCTTGTTGCTACGGCAACAAGGGGCTGTTTTTTATGAAACTATAATTCCGGAATAGCAATAGATATATCCGCCTTTGAGGTACAAGTCCTTTAAGGCGCGTTGTAAACGCGTTTTCTCCGGCAAATCCTCATACGAATCAAAACGACCGAAAAACACGTTCCCAAAAACGTGCATGCCGTTACTCCATTCAGGAATACACACGTATCGCTTTTGGAACTGTGTTATTTTCGCTTGATCGCCTAATAATTTGCCCAGTTTCGGATCCAACAACCACGAAGAGCAATACACACGATTCCCTGAAAATTCCGGGAACCGTTCTTTCACCAAGCGGCGTGCGGCAGCGATCGCCTTATCGGTTGCTTCGGTCGAAATATCAGAACGACTGGGAATATGCATACTCAAACATTCATCACCCGGTCGCAACACACACTCCCATTCCGTTTTGGCAAAAGAGCGTTCGGTCGGCTCCACTACACCGTCTGTTACCGCGTAGCCATAATAGTAGGCATCGTCCTCACTAAAATGACAAGTAAATGCATCCGTGTCATCCTCATAGCCTGCTGAGCCGATCATCTGCGCACCACTGGGATGATACGTACCGTTACACATCAGCGGTACAACACGACCCGTTGCTTTCTCACGCAGATAAACAGCACGATTGGGAAGCGTTTTCAGTTGGAACTGTAATCCCCCAACGTTGAAGATTTGAACCTTGGTAAAAACGGTGTCCCACGTGTAAAACGACGTGTTGATACCCGGCGTTCCCGTGCGATTTTCAACCGCTGACAACGAGGCCCGAAAAACGCAAAACAAGCTCCTTATCTCATCCTCGGAAAACCCCCGTTTTCGATACTCGGCAAGCGCATCAGGAATTTGTGCCAGCACAATATAAAACGGAAGCATTGAGGTGAGCACCGTACCGTCGGCCGCAGGGACAGGAACCGAGCATGCCTGCGTAAAATCGCCCGCTTTGGCAAACGCAACCGCCGTTCGAATCCACGCACTGTGCGCCGCACTCTCGTTACAGCGAACCGCGTACTCCTTCACCAATTCATAATAATCGCCAAACAAACGAAACTCTTGTTGCAAATCATCAATCAGCGATACATCACACGCAATACTTTGTTCTTCCGCGCGGTAAAACTCTTCCATTTTTTCAGGATACGTTTTAACACCTATCGCTTTTGCTACTTCCTCAAATATCATCACGTTTCCTCCTTACGGTATCACCGTTAGTTCCAAGGAAGAAACTGACATCGCATCAGAAGATGCCGTGCACACCATGGTAACGCTGTCACCGATTTTGGCAAACGGCAAACGGCTGTTGATGCCCACCTCTGCGACGTAGACGTTCGTATCGTTTTGCAGCAGAATATAGTAGCGGGTCTCGCCGTCCACCACAGCAGAACGAATATCCTCGATCACGCCGGTAACGGTTTGTTCTTTCACGGTAGAGTCGCCCTCATCGCCCAAATCAACCTCATCGTTGTTCTGCAACTCATGGAAAAAGGCGTTCAACGCTTCTTTAACGGAGGTGCCGGTGCCGACGATCTGGTATTGCCGCACGTCGACAAAGGCATACATTTTCACCAAACCCGCGCCATCTTTCAGCGACATAAAATAAGTCGGGCGGTCGTTTACGTTCAATAAAAGCGGGAAGGTCGATACATAATTTTTCTCCTGCACCTTGCCTTGTGCCGACTCCATAGCAGAATATTCTTCCGCGCCGGGGCACTCGTAAAACACCGTTTCTTTGGTGCGTAAGTTAACCAACACAAACCCCACGTTGGACTCGTCGCTGGATACGCTGGTCATACCGGTATACAGATAGACGTCATCGTTGAGCGCCAAATAATTATACCCGTCGGTCGGTTGCAGCACGTCTTTTTGACCAAACTGCGCGTTCCAGTAGCCGTTAACGTACGCGCCGTTGTAGGTCAGCTGTTCCAAAATGATCTCGGAATCGTATGCCTGGTCGATCCACTGCGGCACTTCATCAATGGCGTGATAATCGCATTCACCGGTGACTGCATTGCACAAGACCACACCCTCGACATCGCGCCCACTCCAAATACCAATGCGGTAGGTCAACGTCGACGCTACCCAATACGGCGTGCCGTTATCATCAATTTCAAACGAAATGTTATCAAAGATCTTGGTCGGATAGCGAAAACGCAAATGACGGTTCAGATCGCGCAAAAAATACTCGCTTTCGCTGTACTTGATCCCATCGCTCAAGCGCACCAAAGACGTTTCCTGCGTTTCCATGTTCACCGTAATATACGCGGGAATACCGTTTTGACGATTGTTCAACCACTTGAAAAAGTCACCGTAAACCAGCGGCGTTACACGTGTCGGCGCGCCTTTGTAATTGATCTGCGTATTATACCAAGAATCCACCTCGAACTGCGATACCAGATCACTCATTTCACCGAGCTTGCGCAAGGATAATCGTTCCGCTGTATCACGATCCACGACCGGCACGGCATCCATATTTAATTTGCCGTTTTCCTTGGTGACGACGTTTGTGATCTCTGCCTTAAAATCACCTTCCTCATACGTCAAGAGGTTTCCGTACGCTTTGGCAGAAAACAGTGCCCAACCGGTAACTCCGCCGATGACACTAAACGCAACGATCGCTACCACGCTTATCACGGCAACTTTAAGCGGCAAACTCAACTCTTTAAGGCTAACGCGTCCTTTTTTTGCAACAACACCGCGATTGGAAACATAAGGCACGATCATTTCAATAATCTTGTGAGCAAAATTGATAGCCGTGCACATTGCAATGCAAAGCACCAAAAATGTCCACATTGCCGTACTGCGCCAATTAAGCGGCGGCAATACAAACCAGTACAAAACGCCGATAATAATAATTGAAATAACCCATTTGATAATCGTTGATAACCGTATTTTCATGAAAAGCACCTCTTTCACGCTTGACTTACTTGTAGTTTATCATACTTACCACTAAAAATCCACTCTAAAAAGCAAAAAGCACCTAACCTTTCGATTAAGCGCTCTTTTGATATTGACGCCTCCCCTATATAAAGCAAAATCACCGTTGTAGGGGCGGATATCATCTGCCCGCGTATCGGAACGGTTGAAAACGTCCCCTACAACCAACCTCGTAGGGCGGGGGCTTGCTCCCACCGCATACAATCCGTCGCGCCGCGCGCGACACCATCATTTTTCATTCTTCAATATTCATCATTCACTCTTCATTCACAAAGCAAAAAACCTTGACGAAATCGTCGAGGTCTCTTTTATGTTGGCACCTACCCGCGCGGCCCTTCCCACAAAATAGAGTTTTCGGAGGGAAGGGGATGTGTGCAGGGGGAACCGTCAGGGTTCCCCTCTGCGCGTAGAGTGAGCGTAGCGAACGGATCAATACACACTTGCCATCGGCAAGTGTGGC
>JAZOAK010000017.1:0-27458 GCA_045595445.1 Acutalibacteraceae bacterium | reverse complement strand
GGTGAAGCCAACGTCGCGGTATCGCTTGCCAATTACGGATTAGACAGTGTTTACGTCACGAAACTGCCGAAGCATGCGATCGGTCAAGCGGCGGTGGATTCCCTGCGGTATTTTGGTGTGGACACCTCCAAAGTCGTACGCGGCGGTGAGCGCGTAGGTATCTACTATCTTGAAAAAGGCGCTTCGCAACGCGGCTCCGTGTGTATCTACGATCGCAAGTATTCCGCGATTCAGATGGCACAGCCTGAGGATTTTGATTGGGACGACCTTTTCGAGGGTGCCGATTGGTTCCATTTTACCGGCATCACGCCCGCGCTCGGCCCGAATCTGGTTGAGATCTGCAAGGACGCTTGTAAGGCTGCCAAGGCGAGAGGCGTTAAAATCTCTTGTGACTTAAACTATCGCGGTAAGTTGTGGACGCGTGACGAAGCGCGTGCGGCGATGACCGAGCTTTGCCAATACGTTGACGTTTGCATTTCCAACGAAGAAGATGCCAAGGATGTTTTTGGTATTGAAGCGGAAGGCACCGATATTTACGGTGGCAAACTCAACCACGACGGTTACAAATCGGTTGCAAAACAACTTGCTGACAAGTTCGGCTTTGAGAAGGTCGCGATTACGCTGCGCACCTCGATCTCTGCCAGCGACAACGATTGGGCGGGTATGCTGTATGATGGGGAGGACTATCATTTCTCTAAATCGTATCATCTGCATATCGTTGACCGTGTCGGCGGCGGTGATTCGTTCGGCGGTGGCTTGATCTATGCGCTGTTGTCGGGGAAATCGTCCAAAGAAGCGATTGAGTTTGCCGTTGCGGCTTCCGCTCTCAAACACTCGGTTGAGGGTGATTATAACCGCGTATCCGTCAGCGAGGTTGAAAAACTTGCCGGCGGTGACGGTTCCGGTCGCGTACAGCGCTGATGTAGGGAGGATTTGGTATGAAACTGTCTTTTCGCTGGTATGGAGAAAGTGACCCGATTTCCTTGCAGTATATTCGACAGATTCCCAATATGCGTTCTGTTGTGAGCGCGGTTTACGATGTAAAACCCGGAGAGGTCTGGCCGGAGGAAAGTCTTGCCCGCATGAAACAGCAGGTTGAGGAAAACGGCATGCTGTTTGATATCGTGGAATCGGTTCCGGTTCCCGAGGAGATCAAGCTCGGTGCACCGAATGCCGATGAGCTGATTGAAGTGTATTGCGAAAATATTCGCCGTTGTGCGAAATACGGCATCAAGTGCATTACCTATAACTTTATGCCGGTATTTGACTGGACGCGCACGCAGTTGGATAAAGTGGCGGCGGACGGTTCGACCAGTCTTGTGATGTACTGGGATCAAATGCGTGATCTTGATCCCCTCAAAGACGATATTCATCTTCCCGGTTGGGATTCCAGCTACACGCAGGAAGAGGTTCGCGAACTGATCAGCGCTTATGGCAAACTCGGTGAGGAAGGCTTATGGCATAACCTGGAAACCTTCTTAAAGCGGATCATTCCGGTGGCGGAAGAAGTCGGTGTGCGTATGGCGATTCATCCCGATGATCCGCCGTATCCGATTTTTGGTATTCCGCGCATCATCACCTGTGAGGCGAATTTGGATCGGTTGCTCAGCATAGTGGACAGCCCTGCTAACAGTCTGTGCCTTTGCACCGGTTCGCTCGGCTGTGCCAAATTCAATGATATCCCCAAAATGGTGCGCAAATACAGTGCGATGGATCGCATTGCGTTCATGCACATTCGTCAGGTCACCTTGATGGAGGACGGCAGCTTTGAGGAAAGCGGTCATCTGTCAAACTGTGGTAGTTTGGATATGTACGAGATCGTCAAAGCACTGGTGGAAACCGGTTTTGACGGCTACGTCCGTCCTGATCACGGTCGCATGATCTGGGGTGAAACCGGCAAACCCGGTTACGGTTTGTTTGATCGCGCGCTTGGCGCCGCGTATATTAACGGCTTGTTTGAAGCCTGTGAAAAAGCGGAGGGAAAGTAAATGACGAACGTATTGAACACCAACTTGACCGGTAAGGTCGCTGTTGTCACCGGCGCGGGAGGTGTGCTGTGTTCCGCTTTTGCCAAAACGCTGGCACGCGCAGGCGCCAAGGTTGCTTTGTTGGATATCAATGTGGAAGCGGCACAAGCCTATGCCAATGAGATCGTTGCTGAGGGCGGTATTGCCAAAGCCTTTTCCTGCAACGTGCTGGATAAGGATATCTGTTATGCCGTTGCAGACGAAGTTGAAAAGGAACTCGGAAAATGCGATATTCTGGTGAACGGTGCCGGTGGCAATAATCCGAAAGCCACCACCGATAAGGAATATTTTGAACTCGGTGACATTGACGCGGATACCAAGAGCTTTTTTGATCTGGATGCCGCGGGTGTTGGCTTTGTATTCAACTTAAACTTCCTCGGCACCTTGTTGCCGACGCAAGCCTTTGCACGCCAGATGGTGGGCAGAGAGGGCTGTAACATTCTGAACATTTCCAGTATGAATGCGTATACGCCGCTGACGAAGATTCCGGCGTATTCCGGAGCCAAAGCCGCTATTTCGAACTTTACGCAGTGGTTGGCGGTGCATTTCAGCCGCGTGGGGATCCGTGTGAACGCAATTGCTCCCGGCTTCTTCTCGACGAAGCAAAATGCCAAACTGTTATTTAATGACGACGGCACGCCCACGGCTCGTACGGGCAAGATTTTGGCTGCAACACCGATGGGACGTTTCGGCGAATCCGATGAGCTGGACGGCGCGTTGTTGTTCCTTTTGAATAACGAAGCGGCAAGCTTCATCACTGGTGTCGTGTTGCCGGTTGACGGCGGTTTTTCTGCTTATTCAGGCGTATAAATGTATTATAAAAACGCGGTAGAGCGAAATGCTCTACCGCGTTTTGTTTATGCATTATTCGGTTCTTAAAGCCACTACGGGATCTTTGCGTGCTGCCACACGAGAGGGGATAAGTCCCGCTATGAGTGTCAGTACAATGCTGATGACCACCAGCAGAACTGCACCGTCGACCGGAAGTTTGGCAACGTTGGCAATTCCGGTTAGCGGATAAATGATCGCATTGGCTGCGAGCACCAACAACAAGGTGACACCGATGCCGATCGCGCCCGCTGCAAAGCCGACGATCATTGTCTCGGCATTGAATACGCGGGAAATATCTTTTTTGGATGCACCCATCGCGCGCAGGATACCGATCTCCTTTGTCCTCTCCAAAACGGAAATATAGGTGATGATACCGATCATGATGGAGGAAACCACCAGCGAGATCGCCACAAATGCAATAAGAATGATGGTGATCGCGTTAATGATGGTGGTCACGGAAGACATCATCAGTCCGATGTAATCGGTGTAATTGATGGCGTCCGCTTCCTCAACGCCTTCATTGTACTGCGTGATATAGTCCTCAATGGTGTCTTTTGCTTCAAAATCTTTCGGATAAATGTTAATACCGTTGGGCTTTTTCAGATCCGCTACACCAAAGGTAAGCAGGTTGCCGTCATAGGTAGCATCTGACGATTGATTCATAGAATTGGCAAACATGGCGCAGATCTGTTCTTCGGTCATCCCTTGCATCTGCATTTGCTGCAAGGTGGCGCCCATAGCCGCTTGTTCCTCAGGGGGGAGTGTCGCCATATACGCTTGAATGTCTGCCATAGTGACTGTTTTTTCTTCACCGTCATCAAATGGAAGGCCGGTCAAGACATCGGTGTCGGGGTTATCTTGTTGTGCTTTAACAAGTTCGCTTTTGTTGACCTCATTCACCAGATAGCGCATCAAATCGGCACGATATCCGATCGTACCACCCGTTTGAGAAACCGCCGCATTCTCGGAGGGACGCAGAATACCAACCACCTTGAGTTCGGTTGCTTCCGCCAGTTTGTTGCGTAGATAGACGTCGTCATCGGAACGATCGACCCAGTTACCTTTTTTATCTTTCTCGTAATAATCGGTATTGACAAGCAGTTTGAAACGCAATGCCAAGATCTCGTTGTAGCTGTAGTTGGTGAGTTCTTTTGTGGGGATTTCCTCACCTTTTACTGCTGCTTCAAACATCGCTTTCAGATCCGCGGCATCCAACACCCCGAGTGCATACAGCGTGTAATCGCTGACTTCGTTGTTTTCATCCACCATCAATACGATCTCGTCGTAGGATGTGGGCATTTTACCTGCGATCACGTCATACTGGGTTTTGAGCAGTTCCTCGTTGTCAAGAAGCTCCTGCCACACGTTTCCGCTGGACATCGATGCCATCGGAGAACCTGCCATAATCGAGTTTTCTTGATTCATCGGTGACAGGGGCATGCCCATTTTATCAAACACCTGCGAGGGATTCACCTGATATATACCGTCACTGGTGTCCGCTTTATAAACGTTCATTGTGGTGGAATAGGTGTACTGTATCGCGCTGGAAAGCGCTGCGATCGGGTTATCCGCCTCTTCCAGATACGTCTTGAACGCTTCTAAATTGTTGGTGGTTACACCGGTGAGTGTGCTTTCGATCATATCTGTCATGATGTTGTTGGAATAGATCTGATCCAGCTCGTGCTCTTTACGGTTTTCGGAATTGCCCATCATCGTGGTGATCATATCGCCGATATCCACCGTGGATTCTTGCAACGCAATCGGATAGCTCGATAGAGTATCTTCTTCTACTTTGGCAATGTATTGATTCAAGCCACTCGACAAGGCTAAGATCAGCGCAATACCGATGATGCCGATACTGCCCGCAAAGGACGTCATGAAGGTGCGTCCCTTTTTGGTCATGAGGTTATTCAACGACAAGGAAAGGGCGGTGAAGAAGGACATGGACGGTTTGCGCATCTTTTTGCGTGTTTTCGGCGGTGCTTCCACCGTTTCAGGCTCATACGGCGCGGTGTCGCTTACGATGTGCCCATCCAAAAGGCGGATGGTACGCGTTGCGTATTGCTCGGCAAGTTCCGGATTGTGCGTAACCATAATGATAAGTTTATCTTTGGCAATCTCTTTTAGGATCTCCATGATCTGCACGCTGGTTTCGCTGTCCAATGCACCGGTTGGTTCATCCGCAAGCAGAATATCGGGGTTGTTGACGAGTGCGCGGGCAATCGCCACGCGCTGCATCTGCCCGCCCGACATCTGGTTCGGTTTCTTTTTCAGTTGATCGCCCAGCCCCACACGCTCCAATGCTTCTTTGGCGCGTGCCCGCCGCTCGGCACGGCTGACACCGGTCAACGTCAGCGAAAGCTCCACGTTTGCCAGTACCGTTTGGTGGGGGATAAGGTTATAACTTTGAAAGACAAACCCCACCGAGTGATTGCGATATGTATCCCAATCAGATGAGGTGTACTGCTTGGTCGATATGCCGTTGATGACCAAGTCACCGCTGGTATACTGGTCTAAACCGCCGATGATGTTGAGCAGTGTCGTTTTTCCGCAACCCGAAGGGCCGAGAATTGCCACGAACTCATTCTCGCGGAACGCGGTGGATACACCTTTCAGCGCTTCCACACGTTCCTCACCGGCACGGTATTCTTTGACAATGTTTTGCAATTTCAGCATAGACGAAGTCCTCCTAACAGGAAAATCAAGCATATTATAGCATATATATATGAATGTTGTGTAAACGAAAATAAAAAAATTGCAAAAACAACGCCACCGCTTTGTGTACGGTGGCGTTGTTTGTTATTTGATCACATAAAACTCGTTTCCTGCGTATTGCTCAGCGATTTCATCGGTATACATTTCAAGCGTTGTCGGGATCACACCGTTGCGCCCCCATTGACCGCCGGCATCCTGTACGAAGATGTTGTTGCGATAGATCGGCTCGTCGCCCGCATTGCCGCAACCGGTGTGGATCATCATTTTATCAGACCGCACAAGGAGGTTACCCTCGATGAAGAGCTCACCCTTGAGCGGGTTGAGGTGATCCCAACCTTTGATATGGGCGGGAGAGGATTTATCGGGACGTTGCATACCGAATCCTCCCGCATCCAGTAGAAGGTTATCTTTGATATGGAAATTTGCCATATAGCGCGTTGGGGTTGCGCCTTCTTCCGGTTTACCGAGGAAATACTCAAGGCTATATACGCACTTTTCAATTAAGTTGCGAGTATAAAAGACACCGTCCATTATGACGTCGTTAGTGCCGCGAGCGGAGTGCTGTTGTGTTAATCCTGCATCGTAGCATTGATATACCCAGTTGTGATCGCATACGAAATTAAGGCAGCCGCCGTAAATTTCCACTCCGTTGCCGTAGCGCCAAGCGCATCCGGTTGCTGTATAACCTTGAATACAACCGCCGATCCAACCGATCTCGCAGTTGCGAATGTGCAGGTTATCTTTACCGCCCGATACACCGAAATTGCTGTATTTTAAGCAAAGATTATCTACTGTGATATCATCACGTCTGCGTATGGCGATGATGGGACACAAATCAATAAACTCAATACTGTTCCACACCTTGGCGGGGTTTCCCTTGTCACAGTACAGGTACACGTATCCGGGCTCTTCCACGTTGGCGTTTTTCATCCATCTGTCGCCGAAATCATGAACGAACTCGTAGTTTTTCTCCAAACTCGTATAGCCGTTCCAATCTCTTTTGCTGACGATTTCTTTGGCTTGCTCTTCCGTGTAGTCCATCAGCATTTTAATGCCGTTTTCCTCGCCGTGATTCATCACGATCATGCCAACATCGCCGGGGAACTTCTCGGAATATCGCCAAATATTCGGTGCAACCTCATCCCACCAACCGTCTACGGCGCCGTCGTAGGCTGAGCCGCGCAGTTCGGGCTTCGGGCCTTCACCGTAGGCGGTGTAGGTCACGCCCGTGTACGCGTCGAATTTTCCGCGCCAGATACCGCCGCGTTCAAAGCATACGTACGCGCCGTAGGGCAGTTCGCCCGCGGCTTTGAGCCGAGCAATGGTTTTCCAAGCGGTTTCGGGGGAGAGGCCGTCGTTGTTATCGTTGCCGTTGGGCGACAGATAATACACCGTACTCCCTGCGGGGATCTCCATATTGGGAGTGTTTAAGATCTCCTCGCGACGCGCATCCGCTTTGGCGTAAAATGCGCGCAGCTGTTTTTCGGTGATCACGGGAATTTGCTTATTTGCCATGATAGACGCCTCCTTTATTGTTCGATGACGTAAAAATCGTTTTGCGCATATACGTCTGCCTTAATAGTTTCGAGTGTATACATTTCAAACTTCGTGGGCTTCCCGCCGTGGCGTCCCCACTGTCCATCCCCATATTGCACGAAAACGTTATCGCGGTAGAGAGGTGCGTCTTCGTCCAGATCACAACCGGTATGGACCATCATACGTTCCGATCGCAGGAATACGTTATCTCCTATAATAAACTCGCCTTCTAATGCGTTTTGATGATCCCAGCCCTTAATATGAGCGGTCGTTGAGGCGTCGGGGCGTTGCATGCCGAAACCACCCGCATTTAAAAAGTAGTTGTCTATGATTTCAAAATTTGCCATGTATCGCGTTGCGGTCGCGCCTTCTTCGGGTGCGCCGAGAAAATATTCAATGCCGTACACGCATTTTTCAATCACGTTATCGGTGTAACGAACGCCGTCCATGATCACGTCATCCTTGCCGCCGGAGGAATACTGTTGCGTTAATCCTGCATCGTAGCACTGGTATACCCAGTTGTTATTGCACACAAAATTTGTGCATCCGCCGTAGATCTCCACCCCGTTGCCGCAACGAGACGCAACACCGCTTTCCGAATATCTGAAAATGCAACCGCCGATCCAGCCGATTTCACAGTTTTGAATGCGCAGATTCTCGCAGGTTTTTGCGGTTATACCGTAGTTTTTGTATTTCAGGCACAAGTTGTCAATGGTCACGTTTTCAAAGGTGCCGACTTGAATGATCGCGCCGAGTGTCACAAACTCAATACTGTTCCACACCTTGGCAGGGTTGCCTTTGTCGCAGTACAAATATACGTATCCGCCTTTGCGACTGGTTTTCTCCGTATACCGCTCACCGAAGTCGTGAACGAACTCATAGTTTTTCTCCAAACTCGTATAGCCGTTCCAAATCCTTTGACTTACGCGTTCCTTGGTTTCTTCACCGCTGTAATCCATCAGCATCTTGATGCCGTTTTCCTCGCCACCATTCATCACGATCATGCCGACGTCGTCCTTGAATTTTTCGGAATATCTCCAGATGTTTGGAGCAGCTTCTTCCCAACTGCCGTCTATGGCACCGTCGCAGAGAGAACCGCGAATTTCGGGTTTTGAACCTTCGCCGTAAGCGGTATAGGTGACTCCGGGCGCCGCCCAAAATTCACCGCGCCACACGCCGCCGCGCTCAAAACAGACGTACGTCCCCTCGTCTAACATCTCCCACGAGAGGCGCTCCAAGGTTTTGAAAGCGGTAGCGGGGGAGAGACCGTCGTTATCGTCGTTCCCGTTCGGAGAGAGGTATATCACCTTCGCCTCCTTTGGGATCTTCATGTTCGGTGAATTGCGGATCTCCTCGCGCCGTGCTTCGGCTTTTGTTTCCAGTTTATTCAAATAGCGATTGGAAATGGGGACGTAAACCGCCTGCTGCGTGGTAATTAGTACGGTGCCAACAGCGATGACGGCGACCAACACCAGCGAGATGACGGAAAACAGCCATAGTTTCGTTGGTTTTTGCATTGTGTACTCCTCATAATCCGTAATTAATGTCATTATAAAGTGTAATTGGACAAAAAGCAAGTCGCTGCAACCGTTTTTTTGTTCCGATATGTGTTTTACGCCCTTTCGATTTTCCAATCTCCGTTCGATTCCCCTCGTTTTGTAAAAATAAAAAAGCAGACCCGTAAAGGATCTGCTTTTCATTTTGGTGGAAGCGAGGGGTTGATTGTAGAGCGCGGGAAATTGATCTCGTCTATGAGTTTCGGTACAGCCCATTAGGACGGTGAAACGCTACGCCCTAAAAACGCCACACTGTGGCGTTTTCTTAACGGGCTTTCGATTCCCCTCGTTTTGTAAAAATAAAAAAGCAGACCCGTAAAGGGTCTGCTTTTCATTTTGGTGGAAGCGAGGGGAATCGAACCCCTGTCCGAAAATCATTTACCGTGGTTTTCTCCGAGTGCAGCCGATCTTTTGGGATTCCCCTCACCGAACGCCGATAGGCAGGCTTTCGGTTACGGTAGTCGCATGGTCATGACAAAGCGCGCGACAGCGTTTTGTTCACGTTCACCGCTAATCGACGCTCCAACCCCGACCGCGGTACTTCGGGGAGGAACGGCTGCTATTAATTAAGCAGCGAGAGCAACTTTATTGTTGTCGTTTATTTTGAAAAGATTGCAGGGTTTATAGCGGTCCTGCACCGCTACTCGCTTACCAGGGCTCACAATCCCCGTCGAAACCTTTGCGCCCCCATATACCGCCGTGCGCTCTCAATCACGGCGGAGTATCAGTATAGGCAAACTTTGCGTATTTGTCAACCGAAATTTCGAAGCAGTGACACCACTTTCCCAAGCACGAGTGCTTCTTTGACAATAATTGGCTCAAAAGCATCGTTTTCAGGCTGTAAGCGGATGTGATCATGCTCAAAATAAATGCGCTTGACGGTTGCTTCGTCCCCGACGAGTGCAACCACGATATCACCGTTATTTGCCGCGGGCGTTTTATGGACGATGACGATGTCACGATCCAAAATACCGGCATTCAGCATACTGGTACCCGATACGCGCAACGCAAACAGTTCCTCCGTGGGATACCCGCTGCCGGAGTAGGGGACATAGTCTTCCACTTCTTCGACTGCTAAAATCGGCAGACCGGCGGTGACTTTACCGAGCAGCGGCACGCGCGATACCGATTCACCCGGCATGCGAATGGAACGGGTTAACCCTGTCTCGCGGTCGATATACCCCGCTTCTTGAAATTTCTGAAGATAGGAGTGTACGGTGGAGGTGGATTTTATCCCCGCGGCGGCGCAAATTTCACGCACAGTAGGGGGGACACCGGTCCGGATACGCTCCTTCAAAAAAGACAACATTTTTTGTTGTTTTTCATTCAAAGGCTTCATACTGTATCACCCTTTCGTATGATAGTATAACACACCTTTTTCAAAAAAGCAAACATTTGTTTGCTTTTTGAAATAAAAAATTTTATTACAGTTTATTCATATTCAATTCACATTCGCATGCGAATTGGCTGTTACACTAAAAACGTACTCAGGGAACAGGGATGGAGCCGCACCGGAACTGTTCCGTTAAGCCTGGGTGCATTACCCCTCCTCAAAACACCCCTCTAACTAAGCAACGGGCTCGCCGAAAGGCGAGCCCGTTGCTTTTTTGCATTTTTGTTCTAACGGGACAAGGGATCGCATAGGAATAGGACAGGCAGGTGAAGCGGAACGTGGAAGGGTATATGAGGGCAGTATCCTTGCTGCCGCAGGAATTGCAGGTGCCGTTGCTCGCGTTGGGTGAAACGGTTGGCGGTTGTGTGCAGGAGATCCGCTTGCGATCGGGACAGGCCGTTTCACTCGGATTTGGCGGTGAGGAATGGTTTGTTACCGTCACAGGGGAAGTCACTGCGCAACGCGCGTGCGGAATCGTATGCAGCGAAGCATTACTTCGGCAGACTGCCGAGCGTCTGCTTGAATATTCGGTATACGCGCACCGCGAAGAATTACGTCGCGGATTTGTAACGGCAAGCGGGTGTCGTGTCGGCATTGCCGGAACGGCTGTATTGGATGGCGGTATGGTTACCGGTTACCGAGCAATTGACACCTTGTGTATTCGTGTGAAGCGAGAGCACGACGGTTGCGCCGAGAAACTGATGTCGTATTTGTGTGATGATACCGTACATAGTGCGTTGATTTGCAGTGAACCTGCCGGTGGAAAAACCAGTATGTTGTGCGACCTTGCCCTTCAATTATCGTATCGTCGATTACCGATAACGATTATCGACGAGCGCGGAGAGTTGTCGGGTGGCAGACCGCTTGTCGGGTGTGACGTCTTGCGCTATACCCCCAAGGCGGTTGGGATTGAGCAGGCGATACGATGCTTGGCACCGCGCGCGGTATTAGTGGATGAATTGGGTGATGCGGATGAATTGGCGGCGGTACATGACGGTTTTTTACGAGGCGTGCCGACGGTTGCGACGGTACATGCACGATCCTTGGAGGAACTGTATCGTCGTGACAGATTACGGGACATGCTGGAATATGGTGTATTTGAATATCTGATTCAATTGCACGGACGGCAAGCGCCCGGCGAGATCGCACGGGTGCTGCGAACGGAGGAATGGTTACATGAAACTGTTTGGAGCCATTGCGCTGCTCACGACGGGGATCGGTGTGGGAATGACGGCGCGTCATACGCTCAAACGCCGCATCGACATGCTGTCGTTATTTGAACGGTTTTTGCAAGGACTTTCGGAACGGATCCGTTATACTGCCATGTCGGTTGCCGACGTGTTGCGCCTACTGGCTGAAATGCCCGAGTTTTCGACGTTTTTGCTGCTTCAAGAGACGGTGAAACACTTGTCCGTTGACGGTGAATTTCGCGCAGCATGGCGGGCGGCTGCGATGGAGCAGTGCCGTGTGTGGGCACTCTCTGAACAGGAAACGAATTTGTTCCTTGATTTTGCGGACGGGCTCGGTACGGCTGATATTGTCGGCGAGGTTCGTCATTGCGAGTACTATTCCCGACGGATTCGGGAATGTTTGGAAGAACGTAAAGAAGAGGCGCGTGCGCGAGGCGGTCTGTATATGGCACTCGGATTTTGTGGCGGCAGTGCAGTGGCACTTCTGCTTTTGTAAAATAAGAGGGGCGAAGCACTATGGAAGTGGATCTGATTTTTAAGATCGCGGCGATCGGTATTATCGTGGCAGTGCTGAATCAAGTGTTGATACGATCCGGACGCGAGGAACAGGCGATGCTGACGACGTTGGCAGGATTGATCGTGGTGCTAACCATGGTCGTAACGGAGATCAGCGATCTGTTTCGTATGGTCAAATCGGTATTCGGGTTGTGACGATGGAGTGGATGGCGGTTGCAGCGGTGGCGGTTATCACCGCCTTCTTGGCAGTGATGCTTCGTCGATCACACCCCGAGCAAGCGATGGGTGTGACGCTGGTTGCCGGAATCTTGATGGTGACGGCAGCGCTTGGTGGCGTGGCACCATTACTTGATGATATTCAAACGATGCTGGAAACGAGCGGGTTGACCGGTGAATATACACGAATTTTATTTAAGGCACTCGGTATTTGTGTCATTACGCAGTTGGCCTCCGATGCTTGCCGCGATGCGGGTGAACAAGGGCTTGCGGCCAAAGCCGAACTTGCCGGTAAGCTGACCTTGCTTACGCTTGCGCTTCCACTGTTTCAAAAGATCGGCAGTATCGCGTTGTCGCTTGTTGAGAAAGGATAAACGGTTATGCGGGCAGTAAAAGTCGGGGTGTGTACCATCATACTGCTAATGTTGTGCGTGTTGCCCACGCGGGCGAAGACACTTGACGAGTTGTACCGCGAACAGTTGGAGGCAAGCGGCGGTAAAGCACTCTTGAATGCTTTGCCGGAGGAAACACGGGAACTTTTCGAACGATTGAACATCGACTCGTTACAAGCAGATACTTTCAGGGAATTGGACACTGATTCATTGCTCAGTGAACTGTGGCAATTGTTCAAAACGGTGGCGGGCGAACCACTTGCGGCGTGCGGTTCGGTGCTTGGCGTGCTGCTTATCTATGCCTGGGTGGATGGTATGCGACAAACGTTGCGCACCGAGGAAGTATCATCAGTGTTCGGTGTTATCTGTGCGTTGGCGGCGTGCGGCATGGTGATGCTTCCCATTGCCGGTCAATTGGAGCGCGTAAGCGAGGCGATGACGTCAGTATCGGTGTTCATGTCCAGCTTCGTGCCGGTGTATGCGGGGATTCTTGTGAGCGGGGGGCAACTGTCGGCTGCCGTATCCTTTCAATCCATCGTGTTGTATGCCGCTGAACTGTTGTCGTGGGTGGCGAGTTCGTTAATCGTGCCATTGTTATCCATTTCATTGGCGTTGGGATTGACCGGTTCGCTGACACCCGAGTTAAAACTCGGTCGAGTCGGTGCGATGACCGGTAAGGCGGCGACCTGGCTCTTAACACTGGGCATGGTGTTATTTACCGGTGTGCTGTCTTTACAGACGTTTGTGGGCGGGGCAGCAGATAAACTCAGTGACCGCGCCTTGCGTTTTTCGATTGCTCATTTTGTGCCGGTGGTAGGCGGATCGATAAGCGAAGCATTTTCCACTATTCGAGGGTGCTTGCATTTGTTGCGGTCAACGGTGGGGTGCTTTGGTATAGCGGCGACGCTTATCATCGTGTTGCCGCCATTGTTGTCGTGCTTGATTTGGAATGTGATGTTGTCAGTGGGGGAGATGGCAGCCGAACTGTTTGGGTTATCCTCGTTTTCGGAACTTCTTAAAACAGCACATGGTATCATGCGCTGTCTGGTGGGGGTGCTGTGCGTCAGTGGGATGCTGTTAACGGTATCGTTGACGGTCATTACTGTTGCTACGGGGGGAACGACATGAATGAGATTCGTGCGTGGAGTACCGCGATTTGTATGGCGGCACTCGGGTGTTCGGCTATCCGTCTGCTTGCGCCGAAAGCGGGGAGCGGGAAACTGTTTTCGCTGATAACGGCATCGTTTTTTGTGTGCGCATTGGCGTTGCCGCTGTTGAATATCGGCTCATTGCCGGAATTGGAAATTGATCTGTTGCCGCCTGACGTTGTGACGGGGCTGTTGGAGGAACGTGTGACGGAGCAACTGACAGAGCAAGTAAAGGAGGCAACTGTCGCCTATGTGGACGAGGCGATGGCGGTACGAAATATTGACCCTAAAAAGGTGAAAGTGATTACGGATATTTCGGAATCGGGAGGCATATATATGAAGCAGATTACGATCTACGTGGACAAACAAAGCATGCCGGGTGCGGCGGTGGTACGGGAGGTGTTGGAAAAGAGTTTGGGAACGACGATCGTCGTCAAAGTGGAGGAGTGACGGAAGATGCAGGAAAAGCTATCGATATGGATGGGACGCGTGCGAGCGTTTTTGGGTTCCGACAAGGCGCGCACGGCGTTGATCGTATGTGGGATACTTGGTGTGCTGTTATTGGTTATTCCTGAATTTATTCCCGAAAAGGTTGAAAAAGAAACTGTGTTGACGGCTGATAATTTTGTTCGTCAAACGGAGGAACGACTGACGACTTTGATCGGCAGTATTGACGGCGCAGGTGTGTGTAAGGTTATGGTAACGTTGGAAAACGGTGTGGAATACGTTTACGCGACCGAGCAAAAAAACAATTCTGACCGCGAAGAAGACGTGAATGGTGAGGATACACGGTTGACGCAGCGGGACGATAGTGAAAGCACCGCCATCCTTATTGATACCGACAATGGGCGCGAGGGACTTCTCGTGACTGAAATCCAACCGACCGTGCGAGGCGTGGTGGTCGTGTGTGAGGGCGGAGATAACGAGGAGGTGCGTGCTCGTGTGTTGCAAGCGGTGACGGTTGCGTTAAACATTTCTTCCAAACGTGTTTGTATTACAAAACTTTCATAAAGGGGTTTATGGTATGAAAAAGTTTTTTGGCAAAAAGACAGTGTTGCTCGGCACCTTGGTGCTCGCCCTTGGGGTGGCGATCTATCTTAATTATTTTTTTGCGGATGGTACGACCGGCATAATGGATAACAACAATACGCAGACCGAGCAACCAAACGACGATAAAACGCTGGGTGAGGCGATCAACGTGAACGGCGGAACCGATACTCCGACGGCAGCGGAGTATTTTAAGCAGGCGCGAGAAAGTCGCGAAGCCGCTCGTGAGGAAGCGGTGCAAACCGTCAAAGATCTGCTCAACGACGTCAAGGTTACCGACGCGCAAAAGCAGACCGCTACCGCTGAGGTGATAGCCATTACCAAGGCGATCGAGCAAGAAAGCAACATCGAAAGTCTTATTAAAGCAAAGGGGTTTGCGGAATGTGTGGTGTATCTTGCGGACGATTCTTGTAGCGTGGTGGTGCAAAGTGATAGTCTGACGGTGCAGGATACGGCTAAAATTTCGCAGGTTGTAACCTCACAAGCGGACATTTCGGCACAAAATATCAATATTGTAACCGTAAAATAATAAAAAACAGTTGCCCTTCGGGCACTTTATGGTATATAATATAGCCATAAATGCAAAAGGAGGTCATCGTTATGGGTGACAAAGGATATCAAACTCCGGAAGGGCGCTGCATCATTTCCGAAGAAGTGATCGCCACAATTGCCAGTACGGCGGCTGTTGAGGTGCTGGGTGTGGCAGGCATGGCGCCCCGCACCAAAGATCTGCGCGGTCTGGTCGGCAATTCTGCTACTAAGTACGTGGCGGTCGTCAACAACGAAAGTGAAACCATTGTGGATCTGTATATCAACTTGAAAGCGGGCGTACGCATTCCGGATGTTGCCGGTGAGGTGCAACGCGTTGTTAAGGATGAGGTTCAGTCCATGACGGGTCGTCCGGTTACCAAGGTCAATGTTCACATTGCCGGTATCGTACTGGAAGAGAAAAAGGAAGCAGAAAAGAAAGAAACAGCGGAATAAGAGTACAACCCTCTGCAATAGTGTAGAGGGCTTTTGCTCTATTCTGCCGCAAAGAAAGGCAAGGGCGTAGTATGACGCGACGGGAATCAAGAGAACTTGCGTTTGTGTTGCTGTTCGAAAAGAGTTTTTCGGACACACCGCTTGATGAAATATTGGAAAATGCGGGTGAATCCCGAGAGATCGTGCGCGATCCGTTTGCATTGTCACTTACCGAGGGTGTGTTGGCACATACTGAGGAGATTGATGCACAGATCTCGGAATATTCCCATAAATGGAGCAAGGATCGCTTGTCCCGTGTCGCTTTGGCGATTTTGCGCCTTGCGATTTATGAGATGCTGTGGGAGAGTTCAATTCCTGTCAGTGTGTCTATCAACGAGGCGGTGGAACTCGCCAAACGTTACGGCGGTGACGCCGACGCCTCGTTTATCAACGGTGTGTTAGGCGGTATTGCCCGCCGACACGAGGCGTGATATGAGCTTTTATATAGGGCTGGATACCAGCAATTATACGACCTCCGCCGCGGCATTTGATGCAGCGACGGGGGCGCTTTGGCAAGTAAAACAACTTTTACCGGTCAAGGCGGGGGAAATGGGGCTTCGTCAGAGTGACGCGGTCTTTCATCATGTAAAGCAGTTGCCGACACTCACGGAGCAGTTGTTTGCCGAAGTGGGAACCATATCGCCCGAAGCGTTTGGCGTCTCGGATCGACCGATGGAGGCAGAGGGCTCGTATATGCCCTGCTTTTTGGCAGGCGAGGGAACGGCGCGTGCGCTTGCGGCCGCCGCCGGTAAACCGCTATATCGGTTTACTCATCAGCAAGGTCACGTGATGGCGGCACTGTACGGTGCCGAACGGTTGCCGTTGCGGCACAACCCCTTTTTGGCCTTTCACGTGTCCGGTGGCACGACCGAGGCATTGCTTGTTAAGCCGCACAGCGAAACGGTTATTTCGTGTGCGTCGGTTGCGCGCTCATTGGACCTCAAAGCAGGACAGCTTATTGACCGCGTCGGCGGTTTGTTGGGACTACCTTTCCCGGCGGGTCCCGCGTTGGACAAGCTATCGCAGGAAGCAGATACCGCTCGTTTGCCGAAGCCGACAATGGATGGTGCTTGTTGTCATCTTTCGGGCGTGGAAAATCAGTGTCGCCGTTTGCTTAGCGATGGTGCGCAACCCGCCGAAGTGGCACGTTTTTGTTTGTTGAGTATCCAAGCGGCGCTCGTTGCCATGACGGAGCAGCTGCTCGCACAGTATGGTGATCTTCCGTTGGTGTATGCCGGCGGTGTCATGTCCAACACCTTGTTGCGCGCCGCTTTGAGCGAACGGTTCGACGGCATTTTTGCGCCACCCGCTTTTTCGGCGGATAACGCTGCCGGAATTGCCGTTTTAACAGCGCTTCGTGCAGGAGGTGACCACTCCATATGACAGTCATTACCGTCAGTCAACTTAACCGTTACGTGCGCTCGTTGATTGAAAGTGATGCGCAGTTGGGTCAAGTTCTGCTGAGTGGTGAGATCAGCAATTTTGTTAATCACTACAAATCGGGGCATCTGTATATGTCCCTCAAGGATGAAAATGCCGTCGTCAAAGCGGTGATGTTCCGTTCGCAAGCGGTTCACCTTCGTTTCCTACCGGAAAACGGTATGAAGGTGATCGCGCGTGCGCGGGTGTCGCTGTATGAGAAGGATGGCTCGTTTCAGGTTTATATTGATGAGTTGCAGCCGGACGGTGCCGGTGCACTGCAGGTTGCTTTTGAACAATTGAAAAATCGGTTGAACGCCGAAGGCTTGTTCGATGAATCACGCAAACGTCCGTTACCGCGATATCCGAAGCGGGTAGGTGTTATTACCGCCGCGACCGGTGCCGCCGTGCGTGACATTTTCAACGTGCTCGGCAGGCGCTATCCCTTGGCAGAAGTGATGTTGCTTCCTGTGTTGGTACAGGGGGAAGGCGCTCCCAAGCAGTTGGTAGAGGCACTTGGTACGTTTGATGCAATGGAGGTGTCAGACGCTCCGGACGTTATTATCATCGGCAGAGGCGGCGGCTCCTTAGAGGATATGTGGGCGTTTAACGATGAAGCGGTCGCCCGCGCCGTCGCGGCCTGTCACATTCCGGTCATCTCTGCTGTCGGTCATGAAACGGATTTTACCATCTGCGATTTTGTCGCCGATCTGCGTGCTCCTACGCCGTCGGCGGCAGCAGAACTTGCCGTGCCGGACAGTCGCGAACTTTTGGAACGTGTTTTTATGTTGCATTCCGCTGCAGGTCGTGCGCTGAACGCGGCACTGACACGTAAACAAAACAACTTGTCGCTTCTCAAAAGTAAACGTTGCTTGACGTCGCCGTTGTATCCGGTGGAGGAGCGTATGATGCGGTTCGACGGGGTCGTCAAGCGGTTTTCTGCTGCTGCAAAGCTGACACTGTCCCGTGCCGATCGCCGTTTGGCGACCGCTGCGGGGAAACTACACGTCCTTAGTCCTTTGCAGGTGATCTCCCGCGGTTATGCTACGGTGCACACCGATGCGGGATTGGTTCATTCGGTGGATGACGTGTCTATTGACGAATTACTTGCCGTGCGCGTGGCGGACGGCACGATCCGATGCAGGGTAACCGAAAAAGAGGTGTTATCGTGAAAGAGTTGACGTTTGAACAGGCGATGGAACGTCTGGAAGAAATCGTTTCCATGCTGGAAAGCGGTAAGGAAACGTTGGATGAGTCAATGAAATTGTTTGAAGAAGGTACGGCGCTGACCGTGTTTTGTACCGAGTTGCTCAAAAATGCGGAGCAAAAAATTATCAAACTGACAGCCGAAAACGGACAGGAGGAAGCCTGATGACGCTGTATACCGAACGCTTACAGCAGCATCTTGAACTGGTGGAACGTCGCCTTACCGAGTTTTTGCCGACGGATGACGGCATCGGTGAGATCATGCGGTATGCATGTGAGGGCGGCGGTAAACGCATCCGTCCGGTCTTGCTGCTCGAATGGTGCCGTTTGTGTGGCGGCACGGTTGATGAGACGATGCCGTTTGCGGCAGCGATCGAGTGTGTTCACGCGTATTCGCTGGTGCACGACGATCTCCCGTGTATGGATAACAGCCCGTTGCGCCGTGGCAAGCCGTCCGCGCATGCCAAATACGGCGAAACAATGGCCTTGTTAGCCGGTGATGCATTGCTTAACCGTGCCTTTGAGATCATGCTGTCGGCAGAAAACGTAGAACCACGTTCAGCATTGCGAGCTGCCGCTCAACTGGCGGATAATGCCGGTGTGTACGGCATGATCGGCGGTCAGGTGTTGGATTTGGACAGTGAGGGTAAGCAAATTGACCTTGATACCCTCAAACGACTGCAAGAGGGGAAAACGGCGGCGTTGCTTGTTGCCGCGTGCCGTATGGGTGCCATCCTCGGCGGTGGTACGGACGAGCAGGTGGAAAGCGCCGGTCAGTACGGTTATTATTTGGGACTTGCTTTCCAGGTCGTTGATGATATTTTGGACGTTACCGCCACTGCCGAAGAACTCGGAAAACCGGTTGGCAGTGACGATGAAAACGAGAAAAATACGTACGTTTCTTTGCTTGGCATTGGTAGGGCGCGGGAACTTGCCGTGTCTTATACAGCGCAGGCAAAGGCTGCGTTAGAGGGCTTTTCGGACGGTGCGGATTTGTGCCGGCTTGCCGATGCCTTGCTTACCCGAACACATTAAAAAGGATTGGATCAAAGCATGAGTGTTTTAGAAACTATCCACGCACATGAGGATGTCAAAAAACTGACTCTCGATGAATTGGAAACGTTGTGCGATGAGTTGCGTCACACCATCGTAGAAACGGTGTCTAAAAATGGGGGACACTTGTCCTCTAATTTAGGTGTCGTTGAACTGACGGTGGCGTTGCATAAGATGTTTACTCTCCCGCATGACCAAATCGTGTGGGACGTTGGGCATCAGTGCTATTGCCACAAACTCCTTACCGGTCGTCGGGAGGTATTTGATACACTGCGCCAAACCGACGGAATATCCGGCTTCCCGCGCCCCTCAGAAAGTGCGTACGATGCTTTCGTAGCGGGGCATAGTTCTACGTCGGTTTCTGCTGCCAACGGCATTGCCAAGGCAAAGGCGCTTGCGGGAGATGACGGCTATGTGGTAGCGGTGATCGGAGACGGTGCACTGACAGGCGGTCTTTCGTACGAGGGTCTTTGCAATGCCGGTCGCAGTCACGATCGGTTGATCGTGATTCTCAATGATAATCAAATGTCTATCAGTCGTAACGTCGGCTTTATAGCGCGGCATTTAGCTATGCTGCGTTCGGGTCCGCGGTACGTGCAGGCGAAAAATAATTTCGCAAACGTTCTTTCCTCCATTCCGCTCATTGGTGAGTCGTTGCACCGCTTTATGGTGCGCGTAAAATGTCGCCTTAAAAACAGCGTATATCATAGCAGTTCCACCTTTGAGGATATGGGCTACTATTATTTGGGACCCGTGAACGGTCATAATTTACATGATCTTACCAGAGCTTTGCAAACGGCAAAAAATCTCAATCGTCCGGTGTTACTGCACGTGGATACGGTGAAAGGACAGGGGTACACCCCTGCCATGCAAAATCCCGATAAATATCACGGCATTTCGGCATTTGATCCCGAAACCGGTATGACAACTGCCAAACCGGGTCCAAACTTTTCTGCGGTTGTCGGCGATCAGCTGTGCAAATTGGCTGAAGAGGATCCGAGAATCTGTGTTGCCACCGCTGCCATGACCGGCGGTACGGGGCTGTCCACTTTTGCCAGACAGTTCCCCAAACGCTTTTTTGATGTTGGTATTGCGGAAGAACATGCCGTGACCTTTTCCTCGGGCCTTGCTGTCGGGGGATATTTGCCGGTGTTTGCGGTGTATTCCACGTTTTTGCAACGCAGCTATGACCAATTGCTGAACGACACGGCGATCATGAATAACCACATCGTGCTGGCGATTGACCGCGCGGGTGTGGTGCCGGACGACGGTGAAACGCATCAAGGTATCTTTGACGTGCCGTTCTTGTCCACTATACCGAACACCACAATTTTTGCACCGTCGACTTACGATGAGCTTGCCATCACCTTAAAGCAAGCCTTGTATGAAACAGAGGGCATCGCCGCGGTGCGGTATCCGAAGGGCGGGCAGTTCCCGCACCTGGACCTGTATAAATCCGACTACAAGCCCTTTACCCATTTTCGTGATGCGTCGGCGCGTACCGTCGTGATCACCTACGGCAGATTGTTTTCTAATGTGTTACAGGCGGTGCAGAAGGTGCAGGAAGTGATGCCGGTATCGGTCATTAAGCTTACCCGTATTCACCCGATTTCGGAGGAGGTGCTGGCGCTGAGCCGTCAGTACCAGCGTATCGTATTTTTTGAAGAAGGCTCGAAAAACGGCGGTATTGCGCAGCAACTCGGTTCTATGCTCATGGAATCCCGCTATCGCGGTAAATATGAGATCCACGCAATAGACAACTTCGTTCCCACCTGTTCGGTGGAGGATGGCTTAAAGCTGTGCAAGCTGGATGTGAGCAGCATGGTGAAAACACTGTTGCAGGGGGACTTACCTCGTGGTAGAAAGTGAGCGCTTGGATGCCCGCGTTGTGGCTGAGGGCTATGCCACGGGTCGCGACAAAGCCAAAGAACTGATTCGTGCCGGCGCGATTACGGTGGACGGAAAGTCGATTACCAAGCCTGCTGCGGTTGTTAGCAAGGACGCGGTGGTGTCTTGCTCTGTCGATGCGCCGCGCTACGTCGGGCGAGGCGGTTTGAAGCTTGAAGCAGCATTGCAAGCCGTTTCACCTCTGCCTCAGCCGTGTATCGCGATGGACGTTGGTGCCTCAACCGGTGGGTTTACACATTGCCTGTTGCTCGGCGGTGTCGACCGCGTGTACGCGGTCGACGTCGGTCATGGACAACTGCATCCGACACTCCTTGCCGATCCCCGCGTGGTGAATTTGGAGGGAACGGACATTCGCGATAGGGAAGCTTTGTCGGCGGTGATCCCCCCTCGTTCGATTGATCTGCTTTCCATGGACGTGTCGTTTATTTCGATCCGTACGGTACTGCCGTCGGTGTTTGAGTATTTGCGTGAAGGCGCGCGGTTGTTGGTGCTGATCAAGCCGCAGTTTGAAGCGGGCAAGGCGGACGTCGGCAAAAACGGCATTGTCCGTGATCGCCGTGTCCATCTGCGGGTACTGCGCGAACTGTGTGAACTGTTTTCTGAATCCGACTGCGCGTTGCAAGCGCTTACGGCTTCTCCCATTACCGGTGGCGCCGGCAGAAATGAAGGAAATATAGAATACGTTGCCACCTTGATTTACGGCGGCGAACAAACGATAATGCCGGATATTCGGCAACTGGTTGATACCACATTTTCTCAGCACTGACAGGAGGTGCGTCTGATGAATATTGCCGTTATTCCTAACACCAAGACAGCTGACGGAAAGGTCGCCTTTTTGAAGGTACAGCAAGCGTTATCTGCTATGGACGTGACGGTCACCGTACCGTGTGATGCGTCTTTTCCGCCAAAAGATATGCACGAGCTTCTTAAAGATTGCGACGTAGTGATTGCCATCGGCGGTGACGGCACCATTATCCATACGGCGAAAAGTGCTGCCGCATTCGGCAAACCGGTCCTCGGTATCAATAGCGGACGACTTGGTTTTACGGCGGGTTTGGAACTGTCAGAACTTTCGGAACTGAATCGCCTTATCAGCGGTGATTACGATATTGAAGAACGGATGTTATTGGATATCCTCGTAGATGCTGAAAACGGCACCGAGCAATACAGCGCGTTGAATGAAGCAGTTATCTCCCGCGGTGCCTTGTCCCGTATGATCGAGGTTTATGTGCAAAACGGTGAGAAGCCCGTTTCCACTTACCAGGCGGACGGTGTGATCGTCGCGACCCCGACGGGATCCACCGCATATTCGTTGTCGGCGGGCGGTCCCATTGTGGATACCGCTCTGCGGTGCTTGTTATTGACACCTGTTTGTCCGCATTCTTTACATAGCCGTCCCTATATCTTTGATCAGGATGCTGTACTGACACTTACTCCCGAACGTTCGGAAGCATCGGTGTTTGTTACGGTGGACGGCGAGGAGGCAATCCGCATTGCCGAAGGAGGACGGGTACGCGTATTGCGTTCCGATACTTGTGCAAAGCTTATCAAACTCAAACAAAAACCCTTTTATCAGGTTTTAGACGATAAACTGACGAACAGGAAGGTATAAACACTATGAAAATCAAACGCCAGGCTAAGATCTTGGAGATCATACAAGCGCGCAGCATTGAAACGCAGGACGAGTTGATCCGTGCGTTGGAGGAGAACGGTTACGTCGCTACTCAGGCAACGGTTTCTCGCGACATCAAGGAACTTCGTCTGATTAAAATTCTGAATGGTGACGGCAAATATTGTTATTCCGTGATGAAGGCGGGCGGCGAGAAGGTGGCTACCAAATTTATGTCCATCTTCCAAGATGCCGTCAGCAGTATTGATTTCGCCGGTAATTTAGTGGTTGTTAAATGTATGTCCGGTATGGCGCAGGCAGCGTGCGCGGCAATGGATTCTCTGCAATGGGAATCGGTTGTCGGCACGCTTGCGGGTGAAGATACTTTCGTTTGCATTACCCGTACGACCGAGAGTGCGGTAGAACTTGTGGAAGAACTCAAAAAATTACAACGCGGCTGAGATTTCGAGTGTTTTAATGTAGAGGTGACACACCATGCTGGATTGCTTGCACATCGAGAATATTGCCGTTATTGAGCGGGCAGACATTCGTTTCACCGCGGGCTTCACGGCCTTGACGGGTGAAACGGGTGCGGGTAAATCTATCATTATTGATGCGATTAACGCCGTTTTGGGCGAGCGTACTCGCCGTGACTTGGTTCGCACCGGCAGCGATTCCGCACACGTCACCGCGTTGTTTAACGAACTGTCGCCGTATGCAACTGCACAGATTGAAGCACTTGGCTTTTCGCCGGATGAAGATGGGAATCTGTTGATTGGCAGAACCATCTCCGCCGAGGGAAAAAGCTCTTGCAGCGTGAACGGCAGACCTGCCACGGCGGCATTGTTGCGTGAGATTGGCAGGGTACTTGTCGATCTGCACGGTCAGCACGAAAATCAATCGTTGTTCTCGGTGGACAGCCATCTTGCGTATTTGGATCGTTTCGGTGAACTCACCGAACAGCGCGAACGGTATGCTGCTGCGTACCGTGAGTGGCGGCAAATTGCGGGTGAATTGAATCGTGTAGATTTAGATGAATCTGAAAAAGCGCGACGGCTTGATATTTTGGCGTTTCAGATAAACGAAATCGAATCTGCCGACTTGACCGTCGGGGAAGAGGAGGAACTTATTGCCAAACGTGATCTGTTCCGCAATGCGGAAAAGGTCGCGGCCCAACTAAACACCGCGAATGCGTTGTTGCTCGGTGATGAGAACAGCGACGGCGCGGTGTCAATGGCAGAGCAAGCAGTTTCCTCAGTTCACCACGCCGCACGGTACATGGAGCAGGCGGCAAAGTTGTCCGAACAAATGCAAAGCGCCTTGTACGAGTTGCAGGCGGCGGCAGAGGAATTGCAGGAATTGACCGATCTTTTGGACTTTGATCCGCGTGAGTTGGATGAGGTGGAAAACCGTTTGGAGGTTATTCGCCGCCTGACTGCAAAATACGGTGCTACGACCGCGGACGTATTGGTATTTTTGGAAAATGCAAAAGCGGAATATCGGCAGATCGAGTTATCGGATGAGCGGCAACGAGAACTTATTGAACGCGAACGAGCAGCGTTTGCGGCGGCTGAGCGCGAAGCCGATGCTCTTACCGCTGCCAGGCTGGAGGCGGCGGAGCAGTTTGCCAAGGCGGTAAAGGAACACCTCACATTTTTGGATATGCCCAACGTTACCTTGACGATAGACCGCCAGCCGATCGCACTCGGCTTAAACGGTGCTGATAAAATTGAATTTTTGTTGTCCGCCAACGCGGGCGAATTGCCAAAACCGCTTGCGCGCATCGCATCGGGCGGCGAATTGTCACGCATCATGCTGGCAATCAAATCCGTGCTTGCCGATGCCGATGAGGTGGATACCCTCATTTTTGATGAAATTGACACCGGCATCAGCGGCAGAGCGGCACTCAAAGTCGGTGTGCGTCTGCGTCAAACGGCGGAAAGCCGTGACCGTCATCAGGTGTTGTGCGTTACGCACTTAGCACAGATCGCCGCGCAGGCAAACGAGCATTTTCTCATTGAGAAATCCGTTCGCGACGGTCGTACGTATACCGACGTTTCCCCGCTTTCTCGAGCCGATCGTGAGAGGGAACTTGCCCGCATTATCGGCGGTGAGGTGACGGATGCCGCCATTCAGGCAGCAAGAGAAATGCTCGGAGGGGAATCGAAATGAGCGGATACGGCGATTTTTCAGCCTTTTACGATGCCTTGATGACAGACGTCGATTATGCCGCCAGAGCAGAGTATTTGCTTCGTTTGTTTGAACGTCACGGCGTAAAACCGCACTCCGTGTTAGATATAGCGTGCGGTTCGGGCAACCTTATGGCGGAATTGCAAAAACGTGGTGTGGATACCATCGGTGTGGATGGTTCCGATACAATGTTGATGCGTGCGCGAGAAAAACTCGGCGCGGACACCTTGTTACTTTGTCAAGATATGTGTGATCTCGATCTGTACGGTACGGTAGACGGTGCGGTGTGTACGTTGGACAGCCTCAATCATTTGTGCCGTACAGAGCAGTTGGCGGAGGTGTTCCGCCGAGCACGTCTGTTCGTTGAGCCGGGCGGGCTGTTTATCTTTGACGTTAACACCATTTATAAACACCGTGAAGTGCTGGGCGATACCGCTTTTGTTGTTGAACAACCGGGACTGATGTGCGTGTGGCGCAATCATTATGTGGCGCGTACGCATGAGGTTTCCATATTGCTCGACTTTTTCACGGAAGAAGCGGACGGCTCGTATGAGCGCTATCAGGATACGGTGCGCGAGCGCGCCTATTCCGAACGCACTTTACGCACGTTGCTTTCAGAAAACGGATGGGAAACCGTGGCGGTGTATGGGGATATGACTACCAACGCACCGGGGGATACCTGCGAGCGCATGGTGTTCGTCGCCCGCAACACCCGTACGGTGGAACAGGCGCAACTGGGTGAATAAATCTTAGGGAGAATCATATAATGGGTAAAGCAATACGCTGTTTGACAACGGACGCAACGGTCATGGCGATCGCAATGGATGCGACCGATATCGTGGCACGTGCCGAGCAGATTCACAAATCCTCTGCGGTCGTGACGGCGGCGCTTGGTCGTTTGTTGACGGCCGGTTCGCTGATGGGTATCATGCTGAAAAATACTGAGGACTCGGTTACGTTAAAGGTTAACGGCGGTGGCCCTGCGGGCCAACTGTTGGTCGTGTCGGACGGTAGGGGAAACGTGCGCGGGTATGCGCAGAATCCCGTGGTGGAGATCCCGCTAAAACCAAACGGCAAACTGGACGTCAGCGGCGCAGTCGGTACGGACGGATTGCTATACGTCTTGCGCGATACCGGTGCGCCCGAGCCGTACGTCGGTTGTACGCCGCTCGTATCGGGTGAACTTGCCGAGGACATCACGTCGTATTTTGCCGGCAGTGAGCAGATTCCGACCGTATGTGCGCTCGGTGTGTTAGTCAATCCTGATCTGTCCGTTAAGGCGGCAGGCGGGCTGATCATTCAGTTGTTGCCGTTTTGTCCCGATGACGTGATTGATAAGCTGGAAAAATCGATCGCGGCATTACCGCCGATGACGACGATGTTATCCGAGGGGATGACACCGCAGGATATTCTCGAAAAGGCGTTAGATGGCTTTTCGTTTGATATTATCGATACCTATGAGCCGGAATACCGTTGCACCTGTTCGCGTGAAAAAGTGACCGGCGCCTTAGCGGCAATGAAGGACGACGAATTGCGCACGTTGCCGGACGAAAACGGAACCGTGGAAACCACTTGCAGCTTTTGCGACAGCGTTTATACGTTCACCACAGCGGATATTGAACGGATCATCGCAGAGAGAAAATAAGTTTTTTAAAAAAGTTGAAAATTTCAGTTGACAATTCGCAACCTATGTAGTATGATAAATGGCGTCGCTAGTGACGGCGACGCTTCATGGAAGCATAGCTCAGCTGGTAGAGCACCTGCCTTACAAGCAGGGGGTCACAGGTTCGAGCCCTGTTGTTTCCACCATATATGGCCCGGTAGTTCAGCTGGTTAGAACGCTAGCCTGTCACGCTAGAGGTCGACGGTTCGAGCCCGTTCCGGGTCGCCATATATGCCTCTGTAGCTCAGTCGGTAGAGCAAGGGACTGAAAATCCCTGTGTCATTGGTTCGATTCCGATCGGAGGCACCATTTTGCGGCTTTAGCTCATCTGGTAGAGCGCCACCTTGCCAAGGTGGAGGTAGCGAGTTCGAGCCTCGTAAGCCGCTCCAACCGAAAAAAAGCGTCGTAAGACGCTTTTTTCATCCATGGCGACATAGCCAAGTGGTAAGGCATGGGTCTGCAAAACCCTGATTCCCCGGTTCAAATCCGGGTGTCGCCTCCACAATGAATCACCCCTCAAATCTGAACCATAAGTGTTCGATTGAAGGGTGATTCATTTTTTTATTACTAGTATTTGTGCGGCTTTACCATTGAAAAAAATATCAATCACCTGCGGACGCTCGGTGACTATGCGAAACAGTATGGAATCACGCTTTGCCTTGAAAATATGCCGTGTGTCGGTTTTTGTATCAGCACACCGGAAGACGTTTTGTCGGTAGTAAAAGCGGTGGATCATGATAACGTCAAGATTTGTATCGATACGGGACACATTACGGCATTTTCTCCGCAGTTAAAAGTTGGTGAGGAAATCAGAAAATGC
>JAZOAK010000016.1:0-25641 GCA_045595445.1 Acutalibacteraceae bacterium | reverse complement strand
AGAATCGGGCTGTCTACCATATTGTCGGGCAGATCTGATGCAGGAGCCGCCATTGCGGAAAACGGAACCATCGACAAGAGCATTACTACCGCAAGAAAAGCGGATAAAAATCGTTTTCTGTTTTTAGTCATAGTAGTCGTTTCCTTTCAATTGATTTTTCTCTGAAAAAACAAAAAAGCCCTGCCACCAAAAAAGGCAGCAGAGCTTATGTCTGACAGATTTTAAGTTATTTATTTGTATGTGTTCGTGCTTGACATTGCAATATCGCAATACCACACGCCGTTATGGTATGTGACACCTATTGCTATGTATCCGTATTCTGCACCGCCGACATAACTCCAATGGGACGAGCTGTTACGGGCTAAACGAGCAAGGCGTTTCGCCACTGCATCAATCGTTCCGCCAAAATCGGTTTTTGCGATTGCCTCACGAGCATTTGCTGTATAATACGGCTCTCCGGTCATTCCATAAAGGGAAGGATCTACATATTCTCCGTATTTCAACTGTGTCGCGGCTTCACGCTCGTCATGAACGTCGTGTGCAAAGTTTGATACAAGCTGTTTACTGCGATATTCTGCATATTGAGTCAGTCCAGAAAGTACCTTGGCAGACTGAACACCTTGTTCTGCTCGGTACTCATTGATATACACCACCATCTTCTCAGCGATCTTCTTTACATCATCTGCGGAAGCCTTGATTTCTTCCGTTTCAGGAGGCGTGGTAGTTGTCTCCGTACTTTCAGTCGTTTGGGGCTTCTTATCGGTTGTATCGGGTACAGTTGATGTCGTGCTTGACGGCTTTGAAGAAGTTACGGATTGCGCCGGCTCCTTGTTATCTGTTTGAGGTGTGCTTTCCGTTTTTTGAGGTGTGGTTTCTGTGCTGACGGGTTTTGATGTCTCTACATTGGCATCAGTGCTCCTTTCTTCGTCGGTTGGGATTGACCCCGTACTTTGTGTATCTGTCTGTGATGTTTCGGTTTGTTCTTGCTGGCTTTGGGTAGTACCGATCGTTTCACTCACACTGCTTTCATTCAAGTGGTTTTCTGAGGAACAACCGGAAACCACCAACATAAGCACAACAAGAAATATAATAAAAATTCGTTTCATGATTTCACCACGTTTCTGTGCTATGCTAAACTTGGTGCAACGGGTGCACTAGGTTAAGCCTGTGTTATGGAAGTACGATATGTCTTTAGAAATTCTATGAATAATCGCTCAACCTCTTTACTGTCGGGGAGGATATCCGCATACTCCTTTAGACTATCGCCACTTATTGTAATTGAGGATATTTGCGGTTTTATCGGCTTTCTGAAAAGTGCCTTTAAGCTGTCGATATTAACTGCGCCGCATTCATCCAATACTTTTAATTCTTTAATTTGCGATTGTTTGATTTTTTCTCCCGCCATAATGATTTCAGAATACAAAAGGTTTTGTGTTTCGGTTGTTAAATATGAAATTGCAACACCGTTTTTAAAACCAAGTCTGCCATCATCGACCATATCTATGAGGGGGAGGATAAGATATGTCAGCCTTATGAGATAGGCTACTGTTCGGCGGCTATCGTTATTGTCTTTGCCGACCTCACTTAACACATCCAGCTTCTTGCCGCCTTCAATATCCGTTCGTTTGCCTTGGCTGCGTTGTAACTCTACACGCATTTTATATGCATAAGCTTTTTCACTGTAACTGAGATGTGGGCGTTGCTCAAGGTTGGTATCGAGCATTATCATTGCGGCGCCGATATCGTCTATATCTGCTCGGATAATGGCCGGAATGTCTACCTTGCCGCAAATACGGGATGCTCTTGCTCGGTTTCTTCCTGCAAGTATCTGATATTTGCCATCTTCAAGCGGACGAACGATAATCGGGTTGATAACTCCGTTTTCCTTAATGCTTTTTGATAGCGATTCAAGGCTTTCTTGACTATGTGCCTTAAAAGGCTGTGGTCTTCCTGTAATACTTTCAAAAGCATCGTCAGAATACTCAACAAGTTTTTCTAACAGAATCATCGTTATTTTTGTTGTGTCATTGGGACTTCGAGCAGAGGACACGATTTCGTCAAAGTCATTTTCTGAGTCTGTCGAAACATTGCTTAACTGTTGTCGCCGTGCCTCTAAGTCTGCTTTCTTCACTTGAACATCACCTCCATCGCTATCTTAGCATAGGATCGTGCTGCGTCATTCTTCGGCGCATATTCGTGAATGGAAAGACCAAACTCCGGTGCCTCTGCAACGCCGATGGAATACTTGATATGTTCATCAAATATATGCATTCGGTTTCCGTATCCGTCTTTTACAACATCACGGATGTTTCGGCAACAGTTGGTATTATTTTGGAACTTGGTAAGCAAGATTCCATCAACCTTCAGATCGGGGTTAAGGTGTCGCTGAACCGTTCCTATAAGCTTCTCAACTTGATCAAGTCCTTCAAGCCCCAGTGGATGTGCTTCTACAGGGATAATTACGCTATCGGATACAGCAAGTGCATTAATCGCAAATAAGTCGCATCCGGGATGGCAATCAATGAAGATATAATCATACTCATTTTTGATGTGTTTCAATATACCTTTCAATATGTACTCTCTGCAGGTTGCAGTGGGGAGGACCTTGTCAAGCAAGGATAACTTTGCCGTCGATGGAAGAACATCAACGGTTGTTGACTTCACAATGGCATTGTGTATCATTTCGTTCATCTCATCATCTGAACAATCATCCATTGCGGCATTGAATAAATCGTATACCGTGGGCTTGTCTTTAAGATGGCCGGGAAAGATGCCAAAGTGCTTTGATAGGTTGTGCTGATAATCCAAATCCACTGCAAGAACTCGTTTGCCTTGGGTATGGATATATGAGCTGATATTTACGGCGGTCGTGGTCTTGCCAACTCCGCCTTTGCAAGATATAATTGATATAATCTTAGACATGATTTTCACCTCGTAATTATTGTTTTAATTCGTGGTGTAAAATCTGTTTCGGCGTGATTTTTTGGTTGGTTTCGTGTACTTTTATAGGGGTAATGTACTGTTTTTGACTGCGAGAAACCCAGTGTTTATGCGGGTTTGCGGAAAAGTCCTATAAGAGCACCCCGACCAAAATGAGGGATGGCCAAATGGTCAGCTCTCATTTTTTCTTTAAGGAAGGTGACAGGGATCGAGCGTGCCTTGTCTTACGGGGGACGGTTGCACTTTTTGTCGAATTATGTTATACTAATGATAATCGTATTAAGGGAGGGGTTTTGATATGCAAGTTGCTACTAGTTTTTTAGGGATTTTGGTTTTCTTGGTTATTTTAGCCGCGGTCGGTGTGGTCGTGGCGGTATTACTCTCAAAAAAGTCAAACAACGCACTCTCCACCGAGGACGGTTCTTATTTTGACGGTGGATATCTGGCATACCTCGGCTACAATTGGTTGGTCGGCTTTGTCACCATTATCACTTTTGGCATTGCCTTCCCCTGGATGTGCTGTTTGCTGGAAAGATGGAAAGCCAAGCACACGGTCATCTGCGGCAAACGTCAAGTGTTCGACGGAACAGGGGCCCAATTGATCGGTAATTTTTTGCTGTGGGGATTTTTGACGCTTATCACCTTTGGTATTTACGGTTTCTGGATGTCGCTTGCCATTAAAAAATGGGTCACCAAGCACACCCATTTTGTCGGTGAAGAGGACAACAACAGCTACTTCGACGGCGGCATTTTGGGCCTTATCGGAACCAATTTTTTGGCCGGCATTGTGTTGGTCGTGCCCGTGGTTGGCTTTGCTTGGTCGACCATCATTAAACTGAGATGGGAACGCTCGCACACGGTGATCGATTCCCGTCGTCTGGTGTTTACGGGGACAATCGGCCAGTTCTTCCTCAAGTATCTCTTGTGGGGGATTTTAACCGGCATCACGCTGGGTATCTACGGTCTCTTTGTGCCGGTGAAAGCCCTTAGATTGGAAACCGAAAACACCATTGATCACGAACATACCAATAAAGCATTGATGGAGCAGATAGAATATCGCAACACCGTGCAGAACACGGTTTCTATCAACCGAAACGCCGTCACGGAGTTTGAAATGGAAGGCTTGAAGGCCGGCATTAACGACACGACGGATGAAGCCTCCTTGCGTGCATTGGCGGATAACGGTTTGCGCGCTGCACAATATCTGTACGTTGTGCGTTACGCCAAGGATAACTACACTACCGAGCCGTTTTCGGCAATGCTGAAAGCCTCCGCGGAGGCCGGATACGCACCGGCTATGTGCTTGTACGCACTCACCCACGAGTTGGATGAGACCTACAAGAACGACTTGCTGGCCCGAGCGGCGGCAGGCGGACAGATCGCCGCCATCCGCAACCAACTGTACGCTTGTGCCAATAACGGCCTTGCCGAAAATAACGCTGCAATAGCGCAACCGATCTTGGAAAAAGCGGTGCTGTATGCCGATGTGTTGCGGGGCGAGGGCGAATCGCTTAACGTGCAGGAAGAGGAACTGATCAAGCACTGTGCAATGGCGCTTCGGAAAATCGCCTCCGCCAAGGGCGTGCCGGCGAAGGGCGGTGCGGGACTGGTTATCGGTATTATCGCCGGTGTTCTCGCAGTATTGCTTTTACTGGGTGGCGTATTCACCACGCTGCTTTGGAAACGTTTGGAATCGCCTGCCATGCGGGATGACGCCATGGATGGCGGTTACAGCAACTCGCTGACAAACGCCGCTGAGGCAGTTAGCTTGTCATAACACAAAACCGAAAACACACCCAACTGGGTTATGAGTAGTTGCACAAAAAGCACTCACGACAAAGGTCGTGAGTGCTTTTTTGTGAAATACCGCTTATTATGCAACACTATTGTTTTGTTCCAGATATTCTTCCAACGTCAAACCGAGACTATTCATTTCCTTGGCAACGTTAATCCCCACAAATCGCCAATGCCACGGTTCGTATATAATGCCGGTAACATCCATCTTGTCTTTGGGATAACGAAGAATAAATCCATATTCCTCGCCGTGCTCTTTTAACCACTTGAAGGCGGGCTGGCTCTCAAAAACAGATGACGCCGTATTGATGTCGACCGCCAATCCGGTTTGGTGTTCACTCGTCCCCGGACGAGCAACCGAACGCGCGGCAACGGCTTCGGCTTCGTCGGCGGGAGTGCCCGCGTTGATCACGCGAGTAACTTTGTTCCTAAACAACCTGTTTTGTACGTTATAGGAACGATAAGGAGAACAAACGCACATCCATACTCCGTCGTTTCTCGCCGCATCAAGCATCGCAACAAGATACGGATACATGTCTTTGTCCACCTGTCTTAAACTGCCGTTAATATACGTGTTGTCCAAAGAAGCCATGTCGACATTGTGATTGAAATCCGCCGAAAGCGGATTGTTGGCGTTCACCAAAAGGAGTCGTGAATAGTCCGGATCCAATGCCATTGATTGCGGCAGAGCCGTATTGACCGACTCATCAGTCGTCGTGGTTATTTGAGTCGTTGTCGTTGTCGGTGCGGTTGCTGTGGTGACAACCGTTGTGCTCCCCTGCGCGGGCAAAGCGGGAACCGTTTTGGTACAAGCCGTCAAACAAACGCACGTAACGACAAGTAAGAAACAAAGAATACTTTGAAAAGTTTTCATGTATATATCCCTCTTTTTGTCTTTCGCCTATCAGTATACGACTGTTTTCGACAAAAAACAACCTTTTATTGAAAAAGTGTTGACTTTGGAGTATACTGTCCATGTAACAATTGAAGCGGTTGACGAAAACGGCACCAGACTTCAAACCGATATGCTTTATGTTGATCGATTAAACGCCGGACAAAAAATCCGTCTTACCGCATTTGAATTTGTGGAACAAGATAAAATCAATCAGTTCAAAACGGCAACGTTTAAGGTGTTGGAAATAAACAAGTTCAATTTCTAACGACGGTTATCGATTGCCTTACTAAAAAACGAGGGATGACGCATTGTCATCCCTCGTTTTGTTAAAGGTTATTTTCCAGGCCCTGCGGTGTCGGAGCCGTCACCTGTCAAGCCCAGCCGCTCGGCGGCATCCTGCCGCATTTTATATTTGAGCACCTTACCGGCAGCGTTCATCGGGAAGCTGTCTACAAACTCAATATATTTCGGCACCTTGTGGCGAGCCATGCTCGCCTTGATATACGCCGTCATTTCCTCCACGCTCACCGAACCGGGTTCTTTGAGAATGATGCACGCCATAATCTCCTCGCCATACTTTTTATCCGGCACACCGATGACCTGCACGTCCTTGGTTTGGGGATGCGTATAGATAAACTCCTCAATCTCCTTGGGGTAGATATTCTCACCGCCGCGGATGATCATGTCTTTCAGTCGACCGGTAATGCGGTAGTTGCCTTCCTCGTCACAGCACGCAAGGTCACCCGAATGCAACCAACCCTCGTCGTCGATGGTATCCTTGGTCGCCTGCGGCATCTTGTAATACCCTTTCATGGTATTATACCCTTTGGCGCAGAACTCACCGTTGACACCGGGGGCAACCTCTAAACCGGTTGCGGGATCCACCACCTTGCAGCGCACGTGCGGGAACGCATAGCCGACCGTTTCCGTGCGAACCTCCAACGAATCGGTCCAACTGCTCATTGTGTTGCCGGGGGCACACTCGGTCTGACCGTACACGCTGACAATGCCGTACATGTTCATCTCATCCGGCTGAGCAGCGCGACGCATCAATTCGGGCGGGCAACCCGCACCTGCCATAATACCGGTACGCATATGGCTGAAATCCGTCTTGCGATAATCCGGATGGTTAAACATCGCAATAAACATCGTGGGAACACCGTTAAAGCAGGTGATCTTTTCTTGGTTGATACACGCGAGTGACGATGCCGCCGAGAAGTACGGCATCGGACACATGGTCGCGCCGTGCGTCATCGACGAGGTCATCGAAAGCGTCATACCGAAACAATGGAACATCGGCACTTGAATCATCATACGATCGGCGGTGGAAAGGCCCATCCGATCACCGATACATTTGCCGTTGTTAACCACGTTGTAGTGCGTTAACATAACACCCTTTGGGAACCCTGTCGTACCGGAGGTGTACTGCATATTGCAGACATCATCGGGGCGTACCGCCGCCGCCATTTGAGCAACCCGCTCGTGGCTGACCAGCTCGTAACGCGCCATCGTCTCATCAAACGTCAGGCTACCCGGCTGCTTGAAGTCAATGGTAATTACGTTGCGCAAAAACGGCAGTTTTTTACAATGCAACGGCTCTCCCGCCGGTGTTTTGGCAATCTCGGGGCAAAGTTCGTTGATAATCCCTTTATAATCGGAATCCAAACAGGATTCGATCATCACCAAAGTGTGCGTATCGGACTGGCGCAGCAAATATTCCGCCTCGTGAATCTTATACGCGGTATTGACCGTCACCAACACCGCGCCGATCTTGGTGGTTGCCCAAAAAGTGATGTACCACGCGGGCACGTTGGTTGCCCAAATAGCCACTTTCGAGCCTGCTTTTACGCCCATCGAAACGAGCGCTCTGGCAAAGCGATCCACGTCCTCGCGGAACTCGGCGTAGGTACGCGTATAATCCAGCGTGGTATACTTGAAGCAATACTGATCCGGGAATTCCTCCGCCACGCGATCCAAAACTTGCGGGAACGTAAGGTCGATCAACTCGTCCTTTTTCCAGATGTATTGACCGCTGCCGTCGTGATTAAAATACAACGATTTCTTCATTCCGCGAGTGGAATGAAAGCGGGACATATAGTTGACGAAATACGGAAAGATGACCTCGGGATCTTGCAGATCCTCCAGCCATTCGGGTTTCCATTCGAGCGAGATAAATCCGTCGTAGTTGATAGATGACAACGCACGCATCACGTCAGCGATCGGCATCGTGCCTTCTCCGATGAGCTGGTATACACCCTCGTCATCGGAATCGCGCAAATGCACGTGACAAACGTAGGCACCCAAGTTTTTAATGGTCGTATCGCCGCTTTCACCAAAATCGCGATACGGGTGATGCACGTCCCACAACGCGCCCAAATTGTCGCTGGCAAATTGATCCAGCATGGCGCGTAAGCGGGCGGTATCGGCATAAATGCCGCTGGTCTTGATAAGTAGGCTCACACCCATCTCTTCGGCAATCGGTAATACCTGTTCCAATGCCGCTTGCACAACCGACTCGTTATCCTGCAACGCACAAGCGACCACGTACGGCACTTGCACGTTTTTGGCAACGCCCATAAGCGCTGTCAAAGCACTCACCGCACACGGATCGGCAGATAGGTCAAAGGAGGTGTCAAAGCACGGAATTTTCAGTTTCTTTTCCCGCAGCTGACGGACGGTCGCCGCTGCTTGATATTGATGGAAGGGACCACCCTTCTCCACCAGAGGGTCAAATTTCGGCAGGTTATATACCTCTATGCCGCCGAACCCCATATCCAATGCCGTATCCAGCATCTCATCCCACGTCAGTTTTGGCCAACCGCGGGTGGAAAAGGAGAGATTCATGCCATTTCCTCCTCATACACAATTTTATTTAAGGCACTCAAATACGCGTGAATACCCGCGCCGACAATATCGGTGGAAATGCCTTTTCCGGAATACACCTTGCCGCCGTTGCGCAATTTCACGATGGTTTGACCCATCGCTTCGCGTCCCTCGGTGACCGCTTGTAATTGGAAATCATCCAACTCATAATGACAGCCGGTAATCTTTTCAATAGCGACAAACGCGGCATCGATCGGACCGTCACCCATCGACACACCCTCTACCGGCACGTCGTTTTTGAGCAACTTGATATGGGCGGTAGCGGAAATGGTGTTGCCGGAGGTGACGACAAACGTATCCAGCTTATACGTCGGCGGCACCTGCATAGCAGCAGACGCGATGATCGCATCCAATTCCTTGGAAGTTACCTGTTCTTTTTTCGCCGCAATACGCTTAAACGCATCGTATACTTTTACACAGTCCTCTTCGGACAAATCATATCCCAGTTGTTCCGCAACCTTTGCCACGGCAGCCACGTCGTCGTGAGCCGTCAAATACAAGCCCGGATCGGTTTGGACACCAGTCCACACACCGGTTTTGCTTTTACCGGCTTGGCAGATCTGCGCGATGCGCTCGATAATGCGGCCAAGTTCGGTGGTGCGTACGTCGCACGCTACACCAAAACTGTCGCCGCGAGCCGCCAGCAGCTTCGCTAAATGGGCAAGGCTTGCACTTCCCAGAGGGTATGTCGCCGCCTTGATCTCATCGACACCCTCGCCGACAGCGGCAACCACACTTGCATCTGCCATCGACAGATCATCCGTGCAAGATACGCCCAAGCGCACCTGCTCAGGCACCTGCAAACCTTTGACAAACTCCGCAAATTCACCGGGCAGCATGGTGCCGGCGGTGTCACAGACCGTAACCGTGGTCGCGCCGCTCTCTGCCGCCGTATCCAACGCTTTTTGAAGGAACTCCGCATCTGCGCGGGTGGCATCGTCGGCAATAAATTCCACGTCGGCGCACACCGCTTTGCACGCGGCAACCGTTTCGGCAATGGTGTTGATCATCGCATCCGGCTTTTTGTGGAACAAATACTCCATCTGTACCGAACTAACCGCCGCACAAACTTGTAAGCGAGGATGCTTCGCCTGCGAAAGCGCTGACCACGTCTGCGCCACGCTCTCGGCGTTGAGTTGCACAGGCACCGCGACCACACTGTTTGTCACCGCGGCAGCAATGGATTTAATGCGAAGAGAATCGGTACGGATATTTTGAATGCCCTCCAATTCAACAACCGACACTCCCAGCTTATCCAATAGCTTTGCAAGCTCGATCTTTTCCTTAAAAGACAGCGCAAACCCCTCTGCCGACTGTTTCATCGTCACGTCGCTGATTATCAGTTTTTTCATAACGGACACTCCTTCGAATAGAAATAAAAAAGCCCTGAGGCTATATTTGAAGCCTCAGGGACGAATCAACGTTCGCGGTACCACCCTGTTTATTCCCCATACGGGAAATCACTCATCGGACTCTAACAAGTCCCAGCCCTATAACGGGGGCAACCGAACTCCACTACTAACATTACGCGTTGGCAGAGCCGACTCGGGAATCAGATCGCCAAGTTTCTTTGCTCCGGCTCGCACCACCCGCCGGCTCTCTGTGGCATTGGAAAAAGGCAAGTTTTCCGTCACTGTCTTTGTGAATAATTATCTGTATTTAACCATACCTTTGCGGATTTGTCAATAAAAATTTCTTTTTTTCTAAAACTTCTTAAAAAAACTGTTGACTTTCGTCTGCTAATGTGCTATCGTAAGGTCAATATCCTATAAAGGCTATGACGAAGACGGTCCTGCAACCCGGATCTCCAGAGAGTCGGCGATTGGTGTGACGCCGACGACCCGCTGCAATCAGACCCATCACTTCCGAGCCGGTGAGCCGAGCGTATGCCAGGTTCTCCCGTCCGCCCGCGTTAAGGGATAGGGCTTGTTAGAGTCTGAAGCGACGACTTCGGTCGTAATTTGAGTGGTACCGCGGGTAATGATTTGCTCGTCTCAAGAATTTTATTCTTGGGGCGTTTTTTTATTTTACTTTACAATCGCCCCTACAAGAAAGGAAGATTGCCATGACAACAACAAACACCTCAACCCAACTGATGGATATCGCCGCCCGTATTAGCGGTATGCGCGAGATTTTGGGTTACAGTATGCAAAAGATGGCAGAACTCACCGAGGTGGACGAAGAACTCTACCGCCGGTACGAAACCGGTACGGTCGATCTCCCCTTTACCTTTTTGCACAAGTGTGCCAAGGTCTTTGGCGTTGAGATTACCGTTCTCTTGGAAGGGCGTAGTGCCAAACTATCCGGTTACACCGTTACCCGCCGTGGTAAAGGTTTGGTAACCGCCAGCGAGGATGGCATCACCATTCAGGATATGGCGCCCATGTTCCGCAAAAAACTGGCAACGCCGTACTGGGTCACCTATGAATACTCTGCCGATTTACAGGATAAGCCCATCCACACCACCACCCACACGGGTCAGGAGTTTAATATGGTCATCAAGGGCGCCCTGCGGATCAAGGTGGGCGACCACGAGGAAATTCTGCGGGAGGGCGACTCCATCTTCTATAAATCCTCCACTCCTCACGGCATGATCGCCATCGACGGCAACGATTGCGTGTTTTTGTCCATGATTATGGCAAGTGACACCACCGATCAGCCGCTTTACATCGCTCAAGGGCGCAAAAATAACTCTGAGAAACTCTTGTGCCACAAATTTATCAAAGTGGAAGAGGACGAAAACGGGATGCTGCAAAACCTCTCGTTTGAGGATACCGAAAACTACAACTTCGCTTTTGATACGGTGGATGCCATCGCCCGCCGTGAGCCTGAAAAATTGGCAATGGTCCACGTTGCCAACGATATGACCGAGCGCCGCTTTACCTTTAAGGATATGAAGGACGCCTCCTCCCAGAGCGCCAACTATTTCAAGAGTTTGGGTATCCGTCGCGGTGACCGCGTCATGCTGGTGCTCAAACGCCATTACCAGTTCTGGTATGCGATCCTCGGTCTGCACAAACTGGGCGCGATCGCCATTCCCGCCACCAACCAGTTGATGGAGCATGACTTTGTTTACCGTTTCCAAGCGGCGAACGTCAGTGCCGTTGTCTGTACCGCAGACGGTAATACCGCACAGCAGGTAGAACTTGCCGAAAAATCAGCCGGTATGCAACTGACCAAGCTCTTGGTGGGCGGCGACCGCGAGGGCTGGCACAACTTTGACGAGGAGTACGGTCTGTTCAGCCGCCGCTACGTACGCACCGACGACGCCCCCTGCGGCAGCGATCCGATGCTGATGCTGTTCACCTCCGGCACCACCGGTTATCCTAAAATGGCAACACATTCTTATAAATATGCGTTGGGACATTACGTGACCGCCAAATACTGGCATCTGTGCGAAAAAGACGGTCTGCACTTCACCATTTCCGAAACCGGTTGGGGCAAGGCCTTGTGGGGCAAGCTCTACGGTCAATGGCTGTGTGAGGGTGCGGTATTCACCTATGACTTTGACCGCTTCGACGCCGAAAAGGTCCTGCCGATGTTTGCGCAATACAACATTACCACGTTCTGCGCGCCGCCCACGATGTATCGGATGCTTATCAAGCAGGATCTCAGCCGTTTTGATCTGTCATCTATCCACCACGCAACTACCGCGGGTGAAGCGTTGAACCCCGAGGTGTTCTATCAGTTTGAGAAAGCGACGGGTCTACGCATCCACGAGGGCTTCGGTCAGACCGAAATGACGCTCGGTATCGCTAACCTGTACGGCACCAACATCAAGCCCGGTGCCATGGGCAAACCGGTTCCCGGCTACGGTATCGACATCGTGGATGCCGACGGCAATCCCGTCCCGGACGGTATCAACGGTGAGATCGTCATTCGTACCGATCCGACACCTACCTGCGGCGTATTCTTAGGCTACTATGAAAACCAAGAAGCGACCGATGCGGTGTGGCACGACGGCATGTATCATACCGGTGACGTGGCGTGGCGCGATGAGGACGGCTACTACTGGTACGTCGGTCGTGCTGACGACGTCATCAAATCCTCCGGCTACCGCATCGGGCCGTTTGAGATCGAATCCACCATTATGGAACTCCCCTACGTTTTAGAATGTGGCGTTTCCGCCGCCCCGGACGAGGTCAGAGGTCAAGTGGTCAAGGCGAGCATCGTGCTGGTTCCCGGTGTTGAGGGAACGGAGGACCTGAAAAAGGAGATCCAAACCTACGTCAAACAGCACACCGCGCCGTACAAATATCCGCGTATCGTGGTGTTCCGCGACGAGCTTCCCAAGACCATCAGTGGTAAAATTATGCGTAATAAACTGTAAGAAAATATATTGACAAACTTTTTATAAAGTGATATGATTCCTTATTATATATAAAGGCTTTGATGGAGAAAAACGACTGTGTCCCCTGCCCTCAGAGAACTGGCGGTTGGTGCAAGCCACGGCAGAAGCAGTTTGTTTGTCGCTCCGGAGCCGGGAGGAAGAATGGTAGTAGACCCTCCCCGTGCGAGCTACGTCAGTGCTTAGGGTGTGTTGGCACCCAATGAGTGGTGTTTGCCGTGAGGCAAATGCAATTTGAGTGGTACCGCGGGTTGTTTCAGCTCGTCTCAAAGGGATCTTTCTTTTGAGACGAGTTTTTATTTGTGAGGTATACCGTATGGAACAGATAATGACAGGCACGGACTACAAAATTCGTGAAGTAGCGTCCCGTATTCGGGAATTGCGGACGATCAGCGGTTTTTCCGTTGAGGAAATGGCACAGCGTACCGGCGTTTCCGTCGAGGACTATTGCCAATTTGAAGAGGGTAGTCGCAACATGAGCGTTGCCTTCCTGTATCGCTGTGTCTTGATCTTCGGCGTAGACTTCTCCGACCTGTTGGAGGGCCGCAGCGCCAAGTTGCGTACCTATGCTTTAACCCGCAAGGGTGACGGTCAGCGCATCGAGGAAGCCCACCATATGGTCGGCTACAACTTAGCACCGGATTTCCGCAACCGTATTGCCTTGCCGCTGTATATGAAGTTGGCGTATCGCGAAGGTGCCGAGTACGAGGATATTCAACTCACCACCCACGAGGGTCAGGAATGTGACATCGTCATCCGTGGTCAAATGAAAATCCAGATCGGCTCCAACAGCGAGACCTTGAACCCCGGTGACTGTATTTACTACGACTCCTCCATCCCCCACGGCATGGTCGCCGTCGGCGGTGAGGATTGTGCCTTTTACGCCATTGTTCTTTCCAACGAGGCGGCACGTACCGGCGAGCAAGCGGCGGCTGTCGCCACAGTGGATACCGCGGTGCGCACACCCGACACCGAAGCGCGCGTTTATCGCAAGTTCATCACTCCCACGGAGGAGGATGGCAAGCTGACCGCCATTGACTTCCACAACGAGGATACGTTTAACTTTGCGTTTGACGTCATCGATGAACTCGGCAGCACCAAGCCGAACAAGTTGGCAATGTTGCATGTTTCCGAAGACGGCACCGAACGGCGCTTTACCTTTGAGGATATGAAAAAGGAATCCGCACGTGCAGCAAACTATTTCAAAAGCTTGGGTATCCGTCGCGGCGACCGTGTGATGTTGATCTTAAAGCGCCACTACCAGTTCTGGTTTGCGGTGTTGGGTCTGCACAAGTTGGGTGCCATCGTAATCCCCGCTACCAATCAATTGCTGGAAAAAGACTTGACCTATCGCTTTACGTCCGGCAATATCAAAGCCATTCTCTGCACCGCCGACGGCGACGTGGCGGAGGCGGTGGATGCCGCCTCTAAAAACTGTCCGATGCTGGAAACGAAGATTTTGGTAAACGGCAGTCGGGACGGTTGGCATGATTTTAACGAAGAGTATCCGATGTTTTCCAGCCGTTTTGTGAGAAGCGAGAACTCGCCCTGCGGTGACGATCCGATGCTGATGTTCTTTACCTCCGGCACTTCCGGATATCCCAAACTGGCGGCGCATAATTACAAATACCCGCTTGGGCATTTCATCACCGCCAAATATTGGCATCACGTCAATCCGAACGGTCTGCATCTTACCATTTCCGATACCGGTTGGGCGAAATCTCTGTGGGGTAAGCTTTACGGTCAGTGGTTGTGTGAAGCTGCCATCTTTGTATATGACTTTGACCGTTTTGACGCTGAGCAGATCTTGCCCATGTTCAAGAAGCACAACATCACTACCTTCTGTGCACCCCCCACCATGTATCGTATGCTTATCAAGCAGGATCTCAGTCGCTTTGACCTGTCGTCTGTGGAATATGCCTCCACCGCCGGAGAAGCGCTGAATCCCGAGGTATATATTCAGTTCAAGAAGCACACGGGGATCGCCATTAAGGAGGGCTTCGGGCAATCCGAAAGCACCGTTATCATCGCCAATTTGGCGGGCGATAGTCATAAGGTTGGTTCAATGGGTAAACCGGTCCCGCTGTATCCGGTCCATCTGTTAGATCAGGACGGCAACGACGTGGATCCCGGTGAAACCGGTGAGATCTGCATTGACATCTCCAAAGGTCTGCCCTGCGGTCTGGCATACGCCTACGAGGGCAACGAGGAAGTCACCAAAGAAACCTGGCGCGACGGTTATTATCACACCGGCGACCTCGCTTGGAAAGACGAGGATGGCTTCTACTGGTACGTAGGTCGCGCCGACGACGTCATCAAGTCCTCCGGCTACCGCATCGGGCCGTTTGAAATTGAAAACGTCATTATGGAATTGCCCTACGTTCTGGAATGTGGTGTTTCCGCCGCTCCCGACGAGGTCAGAGGGCAGGTGGTCAAGGCAAGTATCGTGCTGGTAAACGGCACCGAGCCGACGGAGGAACTGAAAAAAGAAATTCAGAACTACGTCAAGCAGCGCACCGCGCCGTATAAGTATCCGCGGATCGTGGTGTTCAAAGACAGCTTGCCCAAGACTACCAGCGGTAAAATCATTCGTAAGAAGCTGTAAGTTATGGAACACAAACGACTCACGCTGTTTGCCGGTCATTACGGCAGCGGCAAAACCAATATCGCCGTCAACTATGCCTTGCATCTGGCGGCGGAAGGGAAAGCGGTCTGCATCGCGGATTTGGATATCGTGAACCCCTATTTCCGCACGAAAGACAGTGCCAAGGAACTGGACGCCGCCGGTGTGGAGTTGATCTCCCCCCCCTTTGCGAACAGCAACGTGGACCTGCCCGCATTGCCCGCAGAGGCATACCGTTTGGTGGAAGATACCACCGTTCACGGTGTAATTGACATCGGCGGTGACGATCGTGGCGCCTACGCGTTGGGGCGGTACGTTCCCTTTATCAAGCAGGAGAACAACTATCAAATGGCATTTGTTGCTAACTGCTATCGCCCCCTCACCCGCACACCCGAGGAAGCACTGGCAGTCATGCGAGAAATCGAAGCCGCTTGCGGTCTTCCCTTCACCTGTCTTGTCAACAACGCCAACTTAGGCACCGAAACCACCGTGCAAACGGTGCTGGATTCGCTGAGCTTCATGGAAACGTTAAGCAAGCTCTCCGGCCTGCCGCTGTGGCTCAATACCGTAAGGCACGATATTGCCGAGGCGCTGACCATCCCTGACGTATTCCCCCTGCAATTGCAGGAACGATATTTTGACTTGCCATCCCAAAAGCCGCAAAACCGGCCTTTGTGGGGTTAAGGAGGAAACACTATGGCAAACGTAACGTTTAACACCGATCTTTGCAAAGGCTGCGGCCTGTGCGTGGATGCCTGCCCAAAGCAGTGCCTTGCCATTGCACTCGATAAGATCAACAAAAAAGGATATTCCCCTGCTGTGATGGAGCATCCGGAAAAGTGCATCGGCTGCGCTTTCTGCGCGACGATGTGCCCCGATTGCATCATCACCGTAGAGCGATAAGGAGGGGCAATTATGGCAGAAAAAGTATTAATGAAGGGTAACGAGGCGATCGCCGAAGCCGCGATCCGCGCCGGTTGCCGCCATTATTTTGGGTATCCCATCACCCCGCAGACGGAAATCGCTGCCTATATGGCAAAAAAAATGCCGAAGATCGGCGGCGTGTTCCTGCAAGCGGAGAGTGAGATCGCTTCCATCAATATGGTCTACGGCGCTGCCGCCACCGGCACCCGCGTAATGACCTCTTCTTCCAGCCCCGGAATCTCTCTGAAAGCGGAAGGGCTCAGCTATCTTGCCGGTTCCGACGTGCCCGCTTTGGTAGTAAACGTTCAGCGCGGCGGTCCCGGTCTCGGTGGTATTCAGCCCTCCCAGTCCGATTACTTTCAGGCAACAAAGGGCGGCGGACACGGCGATTACAAAATGATCGTGTTGGCTCCCGCTTCCGTTCAGGAAATGGCAAGCCTGACGATCAAGGGCTTTAATCTGGCGGACAAATACTTAATGACCTCAATGATCCTCGCCGACGGCACCATCGGTCAGATGATGGAGCCCATTTCCTTTGAGGATGCTGAGGTGGAAACCTACGAAAAGCCGTGGGCATTGACCGGCACCAATTGTGAGCGCACACACAACGTCGTCAACTCCCTTTACTTAAAACCCGAGGAACTCGAAATCAAGAACTTCGAACGCTACGAGCGGTATAAACTGATCGAAGAAAACGAAGCCATGTGGGAAGAGTTTATGATGGAGGATGCCGAGTATTGCGTCGTCGCGTTTGGCATTGCCTCCCGCGTTGCCAAAAATGCCGTGGTTGCCGCAAGAGAAGAAGGCATCAAGGTTGGACTCATTCGTCCCATCACGCTGTGGCCCTTCCCCAACAAGGTGTTGGCGGAAGCGGCAGACAAGGTCAACGGCTTCATCAGCGTCGAGCTGAGCATGGGTCAAATGATCGAAGACGTCCGTCTTGCCACCAGTTGTAAGAAACCGGTTGCGCTGTGCAACCGCAGCGGCGGTATGATCCCCACCCCCGACGAGGTGCTTACATCCATTTGCAAGGCACAGAAAGGAGAGTTCTAAATGGCTGTTGTGTTTCAAAAACCCAAATCGCTGTCCGATCTCCCTTTCCACTATTGCCCCGGCTGTCCCCACGGTATTATCCACCGCTTGGTTGCCGAAGTTCTTGACGAACTGGGCATCGAAGGGAAGGCGATCGGTGTAGCGCCCGTAGGCTGTGCCGTTATGGCGTACGATTACTTTACCTGCGATACCATTGAAGCCGCTCACGGCAGAGCGCCCGCGGTCGCTACCGGTATCAAGCGTTGCCGTCCCGACAACATCGTGTTCACCTATCAAGGTGACGGCGATCTGGCGTCGATCGGCATGGCGGAAACCGTCCATGCGGCGGCAAGAAATGAAAACATCACCATCATTTTCGTCAACAATGCCATTTACGGCATGACCGGCGGTCAGATGGCACCCACGTCCCTGCCCGGTCAGGTGACGCAAACTTCGCCTTATGGTCGCGACGTCAAGCACTGCGGCTGGCCTATCAAGGTTTCTGAACTGCTTGCAACTTTGGATGGCCCCGAATACATTGCCCGCGTCGCCGCCAACAACGTCAAGAACGTAATGCAGGCAAAGAAAGCCATCAAAAAGGCATTCCAAAATCAGATCGACGGCAAGGGATTTAGCTTGGTAGAAGTTGTTTCCGCTTGTCCCACCAACTGGGGTATGACACCTCAGCAGGCGCTCAAATGGGTGGAAACCGATATGTTGCCGCAATATCCCATCGGCGTCTACAAAGACCGCTCTGCAAAGGAGGCTGAGTAAACATGAAAACCACTCAGATCCTCATTGCCGGTTTCGGCGGGCAAGGTATTTTGTTCGCGGGTAAATTCTTGGCATACAAAAGTTTGTTAGAAGACCGTCAAGTTTCCTGGTTGCCGTCTTACGGTCCCGAGATGCGCGGCGGCACGGCAAATTGCAACGTCATCATCTCCGATACTCCTGTCGGCAGCCCCATTATCATCACGCCCGACGTGCTGATTGCAATGAACCTGCCGTCATTGGAAAAATACGTAGACACCGTCGCTCCGGGTGGGCAGATTTACGTGGACAGTGCGCTGATCAACGCTAAGGTCGAGCGCACCGACGTGCAGGTGTTCTACATTCCCGCCACCCGTATGGCGAAGGAAGCCGGTGTTGCCACCTTAGCCAATATGATTATTGCAGGCCACCTGCTCGAAAACCATCCGGAGTTGTCCTTTGAGGGCACCGATGCGGTGGTCGCCAAACTGGTTCCGCCCAAGAAAGCCGCCTTGGTAGAGTTGAATATGAAGGCGTTGGAAATGGGTAAGAACTACGGAAAATAAGCTACTCCTGCTCGTTTGAGCAGACGACATAGTAATTAAATTTTTGGAGGTAATCTGTATGAACGCAATGACTGAAATGACCAACTACCGCCACGAAAAAGTTCTGTTTGTCAACAACGAGAAAGCCGGCTTGAAAGCAATCATCGCTGTACATAACACCAACTTGGGTCCCGCAATCGGCGGTTGCCGTCTGTTCCCCTATGCATCCTTTGACGATGCGCTGTTCGACGTTCTGCGTCTGAGCCGCGGTATGTCCCACAAGAACGCTGTTGCCGGTCTGCCTCATGGCGGCGGTAAAGGCGTCATCATCGCCGATCCCAGCATGAAGACCGAGGCAATGTTTGAAGCTTTTGCCGAAGCAGTCAACAACCTGGGTGGCAGCTACATCACCGCTGAAGACGTGAACACCACCTGTGACGATGCACTTGTGATGCTGCGCAAAACCAAGTATCTCTGCGGTCTGCCGCAGAACAGCGGCGACCCCTCCCCCTTCACCGCACGTGGTGTATGGCAAGGCATCCGCGCTACCGCTAAGGTCGCTTTGGGTACCGATTCCTTAGACGGCTTGACCATCGCCGTACAAGGTCTTGGCAAGGTCGGCTACGATCTGTGCCGTTTGCTCAACGAGAGCGGCGCAAAACTGATCGTTGCTAATCGCAGCAACCAAGCAATGGCGCAGAAAGCTGCTGAGGAATTTGGTGCTACCATCGTTCCCACCGAGGAGATCTATGCTCAGAAATGTGACATCTTCTCCCCCAACGCGATGGGCGCGATTCTCAACCCCACCACCATTCCGCAACTGAATTGTAAAGCGGTTGCCGGCGGTGCCAACAACCAGATCCTGGACGACGAGTCCGGTTTGGCGCTCAAAGCGCGCGGCATCTTCTACGCTCCCGACTTTGTCATCAACGGCGGCGGCGTTATCAACGCGGCGGCCGAGGTAGACGGTCCTTACAACAAGGAGGCCGTTCTGGAAAAGGTAGACAACATCTACAACTCCATCGAGCACATCTTGTCCGAGTCCAAGAAGACCGGCGAGCCCGAGGGTGTCATCGCGACCCGCTACGCGGAGTCCCTCATTTATCGCTAATTTGTTACAGCATAAAAATGCCCTGCGGTCATACCGCAGGGCATTTTTTATAGGAAACTCTATTAGGACAGGCGCGACAGCACCGCGTCAATTTCCGCCGCGGTGGCAAGCGTTTCCGAAAACGCGGTAGCGCTTCCGCAAGCGGCACCGAGTTTCAAGGCATACGCGTAGTCTTTTTGCGTTAACCAGCCCGCAAGAAAACCTGCCACCATACTGTCACCGCACCCAACCGAGTTGCGTAAGGTGCCCTTTACTGCTCCGACAGTATGGCACGCACCCGTTTCATCCACAAGCACCGCGCCGTGTTCGGCGCGGGATACCAACACGTTCCGTACGCCCACCTCTTGCAACTGCCGCGCGCAGGAAACGATCTCCTCGGTGGTGTGTAAATCTTTTCCAAACAGCGCACCGAGTTCGTGGTGATTTGGTTTTATGAGGAAAGGACGATACGGTAAGGTGTTTCGTAAGAGATCCCCTTCGGCATCCACCACCGTCTGCACACCGCGTCCGTTGATCCGATCGAGCATCTGACGATACAGATCCGGCGGCAACCCGCTCGGGATCGATCCCGCCAACACTACCGTATCCTCATCAGTAAGCGTATCAAGTTTTCGGAGTAACTGTTGCACGTCGTGAGCGGATACCGTGGGGCCGACAGCGTTGATGTCCAACTCTTGTTGTGCGCGGATTTTGACGTTGATACGCGTTTCCCCTGCGGGCAGATCCACAAAATCACACGCAACCCCCTCGGCAGTAAGCAGGCTTTTCAACTTTTCGCCCATCAATCCCGCGGTGAAGCCCGTTGCCTTTGTGGGCACGGATAACCGCGCCAATACGGCGGATACGTTGATGCCTTTCCCGCCGAACGTCAGCGTTTCGCACTCGGAACGGTTGATGTCGCGGGTCTGCAAATGCGGTACCTGCATGACGTAATCCAATGCAGGATTACAGGTAACGGTATAAACCATACAGTTATCCCCTCTCTTGTAAAATCGGCTCGATTGTCGCCAAAAAATACGTTGTGACGGCTTCCGGTGTTTCCCGCCTCTTATGAGAAAGCCACCAGCTGACCGTTTCCACAAACGAGGAAGAAATATGATTGATAAGGTATTCTTCCGGCAAAGCGGCGTCTTTGAGTTTTCCGTTTTCGGCATATTGGGATATAATGAGCTTTTTCAAATTGCTTTTGAAATAGCGAATAAAAATCTCGTTATTCTCGGAGGAAAGCAACCCAAGTATGTTGTGATCGTTTTCTTGCAAATGGCGAAGCAGATGCAAAAATACCGAATCCTCCGCACTACCGAACGAACAGTGGTACTCCCTCCCCATTGCCGTATCAAGAATGTGATCGAACAACTCCTCGCACAATTCTTTAAGCAAAAACTCCTTGGTTTCAAAATGGGCATAAAAGGTGGTTCGGCCGACATCGGCAGCATCAATGATCTCCTGTACCGATATCTGATGGTAATTCTTTTTTGACAACAATGTCGTGAACGCGTTAAAAATCGCTTCTCGGGTCTTCCTTTGCCGTCTGTCCATACATCCTCCCGAACAAATTTCACTCTTTGTTCGATATTGAACACGATGCACGAACCGTCCATTGAATTGGTGCGCACACGTTGTTACAATAATACCGAACAGATTGTTCTGTATCGTATATATTGTATCAAAACATACGAGGAGTTGTCAATATGAGAACAAAGCGGAACATTTTAATTGCTTTTCTTCTGAATTTGCTGTTTGCGCTGGTAGAATTTGTCGGTGGCGCTCTAACGGGCAGTGTAGCGATACTGTCCGATGCCGTACACGATCTGGGGGATGCCGCCGGCATCGGCTTTGCCTTTTTTCTGGAACGCAAAAGTGGTCGCCCGCCGGATGCGGCGTATACCTACGGCTATGCGCGTTATTCGGTGGTCGGCAGCGCCTTGACGACACTGATCTTATTACTCGGTTGCGGAATTGTCATCACGCGTGCCATGGAACGACTGCTTTCGCCCATTGCCATCCATTACGACGGTATGATCGCTCTCGCCGTTCTCGGCATCGTGGTTAATTTGGTGGCAACACTTGTCACGCGCGCGGGCGATTCCCTCAATCAAAAAGCCGTTAACCTCCATATGTTGGAGGACGTGCTTGGTTGGATCGCGGTATTGATCGGGGCTGTAATAATGCGCTTTACCGATTTTTGGTTCCTCGACCCCCTGTTGTCGCTCGGTGTCGCCGCCTTTATTTTGGTAAATGCCTTGCGTAACCTGCGGGAAACGCTGCACGTACTCCTGGAAAAATCGCCGCCTGAAATTTCTGTTTCAGAACTGCAAACACAGGTGTGTGAGATTGACGGCGTGCAGGACGTTCACCATATACACGTGTGGAGCTTAGACGGTCGTCGCCACTGCGCAACAATGCACGTTGTCGCAGAAGGTGATCCTCACGTGGTGAAAAATCGCACACGACAAACGCTTGCTGAACACGGCATTTCTCATGCGACAGTGGAGCTTGAAACCACCGACGAACCGTGCCGTGATATTCTCTGTTCCGTTCAGCCATCTGAACATCTTCACCACCATCATCACCATCACTAAACAGCGGCAGGATCGTATGATCCTGCCGCCCTCTTTATATGATCGTAATCAGTTCCTCGGTGGTTTTACGCTTTTTAGGGCGAAGTTTATCGTCGGCTTTTGCATACCCGAGCGAAATAACTAACCGTATCGCGCCGTCAATGCTGCATAGCTTTTGGATCTTTTCGCCGTTCAGCCACCCCAAAATGCAGGTGGAAAGTCCTTGCGTGGTCGCCTCAGCGGTAAGGTATGCCGTAGCAATACCGATGTCGATGGCGCGATAGTCGGTACCGGTGGTTTTGGCACCGTCTATGGTAACCTTGATGTTCGGCTTTTCGGAAACGACGAGCTGTACCGGTGCGTCCGATGAAAATTTGTTTGCTCCGCCCTCTTGCGTCGCTTCGGCAACCCTCTTGGCAAGCGTTCCCGTACACACGGTCAGGTGATACGGCTGACCGTTACTGGCAGAGGGTGCTAACCGCGCTGCTTCCAGTATGCGGGAGAGCTTTTCCTCCTCCACGGCGCGTGTTGCATCAAAATTACGGCAGGATTGGCGGACCTTGGCGATCTCTAAAAAATCCATTTGCTTATCTCCTATCAACTGTTTCTTCATCCAAATATGCGGGCAACCTTGTTCGTCCTCTACCTCACCGTAGGCACTATAACCGAGCCGTTCATAAAACGCTTTGGCAGGATACTGTGAATGAAGTGTCAAACTCTCCCCGCCGACGGAACGCACATACTCTTCCGCAGCAGTGACCAACAAGCCGCCGTACCCCTTGCCGCGATGCGCTTTGAGTACACAAAGCCGCCCCAATATGTACGCACCCTCTTGTACAAAGACACGACAGGTCGCGATCGGTGCTTTTGCTTCATCAAACAAAACAAAATGGGTGGCGGTGCCGTCAATCTCGTCAATTTCGTCTACGAAACCTTGTTCCTCCACAAACACGGGAATTCGCACCGCAAGTGCCGCTTTGGGAACACCGCAAAACTGCTGAACGTACATCACCATCGCCCCTTTTTCGGTATTATACCATACGGGCACCAAACGCGCAACGATCAGGCGCCGTTTTCAATAATATTTCTTGTTTCTATTGCTTTTTTCAGAACAATACGCTATTTTATATCAGGAGTGTCCAAAAAGTAACATACGTAAAGGCGGGGACGATATGTTTGCAACGGAATACAGCGATAAACGAGCAGAAGCGCTCAATAAAATGTCTTTTCCACGTTTGGAACTGCCCTTAAACCTGAACATTCTTTGGGTGAGAGCGATCGGCAAAGCGCATCTCTGCAACGACGTTCGCAAACGCGCACACGAGCATGCGTTTTTTGAAATTCACTTTGTTCTCGACGGCATTATTTCCTATACGTGCGGGCATGCCGTCTTCACCCTAAACGGTGGTGAAGCATTATTTATTCCGCCGCATACCAAACATCATTATCACGCAAGCAACGAGGCGCTTAAAATCACCCTTGCTTTTTCGGCAGATGACAACGCTTTAGAACTGTTGCAATTGAAAGATAAACCCGTCACCCGCGTTGATTATTCCGATAAGATCGCGCAATGCCTAAATTTTATTCTGCGCCACAGCGAGCTGTCGGATCTGTTCAGTTCACAACTGATTATGGGCAGAGTGTTGGAAATTCTGTATTCGTTTCTGTACGCACTGAATGTCAAGATCCCAAAAAACAGCAATCATTCGCGCGATCCGCGGTTTTTTATGGCAAAAACCTATATTGATAATAACACCGATAAACTCTTGACCTGTAACGACGTCGCAAAAGAATGCTGTCTGTCAGCAAGACAATTAACACGGATCTTTTCCGCCCAAACGGGGGAATCACTTGCCGACTATATCAGCGCCTCTAAAATAAAGCACGCTAAGCGACTCTTGGTCGACACGCAACACAGCATCAAATCCATCGGCTTTTTGTTAGGATTTAAAAATGAAAGCAGCTTCGTTTCCTTCTTTCGTCGGCATCACGGCACCCCTCCCGGTGTATTTCGCAAGGGAATGTCTGAAAAATAACACTATTTTCTCAACATGTCCAAAAAATAACACGAAAAGTCTTATTCGGTTATTGTATCACCTTTTCTCCATACAGTATAATGCGCTTGAAAGGTTGTGTTTCTAATGAAAGAAATCGCTCGTAAAAACTACACGGTTGTTATTGAAGATCCAGTTATGCACGTAGACAACGAAGCGCGTCGCAGAAGCGGTCATATGTCCCACGCAATGACGGAGTTCGCACCAAACTGCTTTATTGATTTTAACGCAAACTACTCGGCTGTTCGTAAAGGCGGTCACTACTGCTACGGTTGGGTGGAATATTGCATTTCGCGTGACGGCGGTAAGACCTATTCCGAGTTACAAACACTTCCCTATTCCAGAAAAAGTTTTGAAGACGGCTTATTCACCATCTCTGTTGAAAAAGCCGTAACGGCACCCGACGGTACCATTTTGGCATTTTGCTTGCGCAACAGTGCACTTGCAGAAATGTTCTGCGTACCGTGGGAAACCCCCACTGTTGTTAAAAGTAAAGATCAGGGTAAAACCTGGAGTGAGCCCGAAGAATTGTTCCCGTACAAGGGCAGAATTTACGATGCATTTGTCCGCGACGGCGTGATCTACGTGCTGCAGTTCTGCAACGATTATATGTGGGGCGAAACGGACGAGCATAAATATCGCCTGTATAAGAGCTTTGATAACGGTGCAACATTTGAGGAGATCTCCGTCATTCCGTTCACCATCGCCACTCGCGCTTACGGCGCAATGATCTTTGATACCGAGAACGTTTTACACGCTTACGTTTACATTAAATCCGATGAACTGCACCTCGACCACGCGATCAGCAAAGACGAAGGCAAAACATGGGAGATCGTGGATCAGGTATACGTCGACCAAGCGATCCGCAACCCGCAAATTGAGTTGATCGACGGCGTGTACGTTATGCATGGTCGTTCGCACTGCCTCGGTGATGAGGGTCAGTATCCCGGCGACAGCTTTGTTCTGTATACTTCCGAGGATGCGTATCATTGGGACGAAGCCATTGTGATGGTCACCACCAAATCGGCGGGTCAGTTCTACTCAGAAAACCTCAAGTTAAAAGACGAAAACGGCAACTTCCTGTTGGTCCAGTATTCCGAAGTATTTTCGGGAAAAGGCTTCCAGGTAAACGTCAAGCAACTCAAACTCCGCATTAAACGATAAACCTATCAGCGCCCCTT
>JAZOAK010000015.1:0-2554 GCA_045595445.1 Acutalibacteraceae bacterium | reverse complement strand
AGCTCGTAGATCTTACGGCTTGAGAATGGAGACAAAACGGTGCGAAAACCGAGTTCCTTAAAAAAGGTCGCCCAAAAGGGATAGTTCTCGTACATATTCAGCACTCTCGGAATACCGATCACACCTCTTGACGCATCTTTTTCGGCAAGCGGTTCGTAATCGAAAATGCGCTTTCTCTTGTAAAGCACCATGTTGGGAGCTTTTTTTCTGCCGCTTATATCACCAATACCTTTTTCACAACGGTTGCCCGTGAGGTGGTTTTTGCCATTCGAAAAACGGTTGATCGTCAACATACAATTGTTGGCACAGCCTCCGCACCGACGGCTTGTAGTGGTGTATGTAAGATTGCATATTTCATCCAAAGACAGCATTGTGGTTGGTTTGCCGTGATAATGGTTTCTTGCGATCAATGCCGCACCGAAGGCACCCATAAGTCCCGAAATATCGGGACAGGTGGCTTCAACACCTGCAACCTTTTCAAAAGCACGAAGCACCGCCTTATTATAGAAGGTGCCGCCCTGCACCACGATATGTTCGCCGAGGTCTTTGGCGTTTGCCAGCTTTATGACCTTGAACAGGGCGTTCTTGATCACCGAGTATGCCAGACCCGCAGAAATATCCGCAACGCTCGCGCCTTCTTTTTGCGCCTGCTTGACGTTGGAGTTCATAAACACAGTACAGCGAGTTCCGAGATCCACGGGACTCTTGGCGTACAGAGCTTGCCCCGCAAAGGTTTCTGCCGTGTATCCAAGAGAGTTTGCAAAATTCTCGATAAAGGAGCCGCATCCTGAGGAACAGGCTTCATTCAGAAGGATGGTATCCACAGCGCCGTTTTTCAGCTTGATACACTTCATATCCTGACCGCCGATATCCAGCACGCAGTCAACCTTTGGATCAAAGAAGGTTGCGGCGGTACAGTGAGCAATGGTCTCTACCTCTCCGTCATCCAGCGAAAAGGCGGATTTGAGAAGTGCTTCACCGTAACCCGTGGAACAGGATCTGACAATTCTTGCTGTCGGCGGTAAGAACTTTTGCATCTCACCGATAGCGGTTTTGGCAGTTTCGATGGGGTTGCCCTGATTGTTCGCATAGTAAGAAAACAGTAATTGACCTTCCTCGCCGATCAAGGCTACCTTTGTGGTAGTCGAGCCTGCGTCAATTCCGAGGAAGCAATCACCGCTATAATTTTCAAGATTGGTTTTTGAGACGACGGCCTTTTCGTGATGGGCACAGAACGCCGCATATTCATCCTCGTTTTCAAACAGAGGGGCAAGACGTGGCATCTCAAAAGAAACACTGACTCCCTTTTGGAGAGCATCTATCATACTGTCGATAGGTAATGCGTTTGCATCTGCCCCTTCAAGTGCTGCGCCCATGGCGGCAAACAGATGAGAGTTTTCTGGATCGACTACGTTTTCAGGCGTTAAGTTCAAGGTACGGATAAACGCCTTTTTCAGTTCGGGCAGAAAATGCAATGGGCCGCCGAGAAAGGCAACGCATCCGCGAATCGGCTTACCGCAGGCGAGACCGGAAATCGTCTGATTGACCACCGCTTGAAAAATCGAAGCGGCAAGATCGGCTTTGGTTGCGCCTTCGTTAATGAGAGGCTGAATATCCGTTTTGGCAAACACACCGCAACGGGCGGCTATGGGATAGATCTCCTTATAGTTTTCCGCTTCTTTGTTCAGCCCTTCGGCATCGGTCTGCAGAAGAGCTGCCATTTGGTCGATAAAGGAACCCGTACCGCCTGCACAGACACCGTTCATACGTTCCTCAAGACCGCCCGTGAAATAGATAATCTTAGCATCCTCACCGCCGAGTTCGATGGCAACGTCGGTCTGCGGAGCAACATTCTTCAGCGCCGTCGCAACAGCCACGACCTCCTGGACAAATCCAATACCAAGTGCCTTTGCAAGATTGATAGAGCCCGAGCCGGTGATCTTTGTGCGAAGCTCGCATTCACCGACATTCTCCTTGGCTTCCTTCAACAGCTCTGCCAAAGCGCCCTGTGTATTGGCTCCGTGGCGACGGTATTTGCCATATATAATTTCGTTATCATCATTCAGTAAAACCAATTTGACGGTGGTTGAACCGATGTCTATTCCGGCACGATACGTTCTCAAAACAAGGTCTCCTTTTTATCTATCATGATCTGTTAAAACAGGATCGGTTCTGCACACAGACAGAACAGGTATGTAAACGGCAATACAAACAGCAGGCTGTCAAAGCGGTCAAGAATACCGCCGTGTCCCGGAAGCAATGCTCCGTAATCCTTAATGCCCACGATTCGTTTAACCGAGGACAAGGCAAAATCTCCGAATTGCCCGATCAAAGAGGCAAAAATAACGTAGGTGATCAGTTGTTCAAGTTCCACCTGAATCACTTGGCAACGCATTAGAATTGCCGCAATTAGCGCAATGATCCCAACTGCATAGACAAGACCTCCAATGGCTCCCTCTACCGTTTTCTTCGGGCTAATGGATGGAAAAAGTCTGTGCTTTCCGCATTGTCTGCCAATCAGATATGCAAAGATATCGGTTAAAACGGGGACAAG
>JAZOAK010000014.1:0-10323 GCA_045595445.1 Acutalibacteraceae bacterium | reverse complement strand
GTGCTCTTGGTTACCGGAAGAAAAAAGGCGGCTGAACGTTAACGTTCAGCCGCCTTTTTTCTTCCGGTAACCAAGAGCACAAGCATCATCAACACAGGAAACGTGACGGCAGCAAGCAAGCCGCCCTTCAAGCCATACGGTGTGGTATCGGCTACAATACCGGTAATCCAGGGTCCAAAGGAACACCCGATATCCCCGCCTAACGCCAGCAGTGCAAACATAGCCGTGCCACCTTTTGGAAAATGTCCTGATGCGATTCCCAGTACACCGGGCCACATCAGACTAACAGCCAAACCGCACAAGGCACACCCGAGAAGCGCCAGGATCGGCATCGTGGCAAACACCGCCAGCAGGTAACAAAGTACGGTCGATACACTGCAAATCAACAATAGTGGGCGCATGGGAATATGTCCATCGCTTCTGCCATACCAAAGACGACCAATCCCCATAAACACAGCGAATAAACAAGGACCGAGCAGGTCGCCCACTAATTTGGGAACGCCAAGTCCCTCTTCCGCGAACAAGGAAGCCCACTGGGATATTGCAATCTCTGAGGCACCTCCGCACACCATCAGCACCATCATCAACCAGAAATACGGTTTTTGAAGAAGCGTGTGCATCGGCATTTTTTCCGTTTCTTTCAGCATCGGCGGAAACGGCACGCGCAAGACAAGAATAAAGTTCACAAGAGGTATAATCGCCCACGCCATCAAGATCCATCGCCACTGCTGTGCCCCAAATACGAACACGGCAAGGGTGGTGATAAGGACGGCCAGCACCTGACCAATGGGATAAAACGCGTGCAGCATCGACATGGAGGCGGCCTTTTGTTCCGATGGAACAGCATCAATAATCGGACTGATAATCACCTCGGCAAGGCCGGCACCGATGGAGTACACCATAACCGCGAGCACCATACCGGTATACGAATCCGATAGTATATAGGGCAAGATACCGAACAAGATCAGTCCCGCCGCGGCACCTGCTTCCGCCATTGCCAAACACGCGCGATAACCGATCCTGTCAACGAAATAGACAGCTAAAAAATCCACACACAATTGTATGAAAAAGGTGATTAACACCAATCTCCCGATCTTTTCAAACGAGATGGCAAATTGTTCACGCAGCGTCACGAAAAATAAGGGCGTCACATTCAGAACCAGTGCCTGTATCATCGATCCCAGATAACAGCAACGACGTGTCAAACGGTACGCATCGCGCACATTACCACCTCCAAAACAGTTGCATTATAGTAATTAAACCTAATTTTGTCAAACTTTTTTCTTTTTTTCTCTTTTTTTCAAAAAAACTTTGACAAATTTCTGACAAAGTCGCAGTTTACCATTGCAAAATCATAATTTATCATTTATAATGATAACCAGGTATGAATACTGTCAAGGAGGAAAAGGCAAATGCAAAAGAAAATCAGCAAACTTCCTTTCAAGGGTACTCCGGAACAAGCTGCTGCTCTGCAAAAGGTCATCGATGCGAATAAGCACGATCCCAGCCGTCTGATGGGCGTTATGCAAGAAGCACAAGGCATCTACGGTTACCTGCCGGTGGAGGTTCAGGACATGATCGCCGAGGGCATGAACGTGCCGCTGGAAAAGGTGTATGGTGTGGCGACCTTCTATGCGCAGTTCGCGCTGTCACCCAAAGGTGAGTATGACATCTCCGTGTGTCTTGGTACCGCCTGCTACGTTAAGGGTGCGGGTGACGTGTTCGATAAGTTAAAAGAGCTGCTCGGAATCGACGCCGACGAATGCACGGCCGACGGCAAATATTCGCTGTCTGCTTGCCGCTGCATCGGTGCTTGCGGTTTGGCTCCGGTTCTTACCGTTAACAGCGATGTGTACGGTAACCTGACCGCCGACGACGTTCCCGGTATTTTGGAAAAATACGGCAAATAAGTCATGCGTGAATTATCGCTGAATGTTCTGGATATTGCTCAGAACTCCATTGTCGCCGGCGCCTCACTGATTGAACTTTCGGTGGTTGAGGATACGGAAAACGACCGTTTGACTCTTATAATCGCGGACAACGGCCGCGGTATGACATCGGAACAATTGGCGCAGGTACGCGACCCGTTCTACACCACTCGCACCACCCGCAAAGTCGGTATGGGGGTTCCCTTGTTCCGTATGGCAGCGGAGATGGCAGGCGGCGAACTTACCATCCATTCAACGGTCGGTGAAGGAACGGTCGTCACCGCGACCTTTGGGCTGACACATATCGACCGCATGCCTCTTGGAGACATGGCCGGTACGGTGTCCACTCTGATTCGATTGAATCCGCATCTGGATTTTGTATACCGCCACAAGGTGGATGACCGCTCGTTCGAGCTGGATACCCGCGCATTGCGTGAGGTACTCGATGACGTTCCTCTATCTGAACCGGATGTGATGGAGTGGATCGACGGTAATATGGCGGAGGGATTGCTTCCGCTGAACAGTCAGGCGTAATAAAGTATTAGTAGTAATATAGGAGGTTTTGTTATGAAATCCATTGCTGAATTGCAAGCTATCCGGGAAAAAGCCCGTGAAAAGATCGCGATGCGTGAAGGTTCTCATGAAGGCACTCGTATCATCGTCGGTATGGCGACCTGCGGAATTGCCGCCGGTGCTCGTCCGGTGCTCAATGCTTTCGTTGAAGAAATCGCAAAACGCAATCTGCAAAACGTTACGGTCGTGCAGACCGGTTGTATCGGTATGTGCCAGTTTGAACCGATCGTGGAAGTGCTGGCCCCCGGTAAAGAAAAAGTCACCTACGGTCAGATGAGCCCCGAGAAGGCGGTGCGTGTTGTGACCGATCATATTGTCAACGGCAATCCGGTTGCGGAGTACACCGTTGCGAAGTTATTAAAGTAAGGCAGGAGGGAAAAGAATGTATCGTTCTCATGTGTTGGTTTGTGGCGGTACCGGTTGTACCTCCTCTCACAGTCAAGAGATCATCGAGACCCTTGAGAAGGAAATCGCTGCAAACGATTTAACGGAAGAAGTCAAAGTCGTACGTACCGGTTGCTTTGGTCTGTGCGCACTCGGTCCGATCATGATCGTGTATCCGGAAGGCTGCTTCTACTCTCGCGTAAAAGTGGAAGACATCCCCGAGATCGTTTCCGAGCATCTGCTGAAAGGCCGTATCGTGACCCGTTTGCTGTATGATGAGACCGTTGAAGAAGATGGCGACATAAAGGCTCTCAACGAGACCGACTTCTACAAGAAACAGGTTCGTGTGGCACTGCGTAACTGCGGTGTTATCAACCCTGAGTCTTTGGATGAATACATTGCTAATGACGGTTATCAGGCACTCGGCAAATGTTTGACCGAGTATACCCCCGAACAGGTTATCCAGATCGTTACCGATTCGGGTTTGCGTGGCCGTGGCGGCGGTGGCTTCCCCACCGGTCGTAAATGGGCGCTGACCGCTCCCAACCAAGCACCTCAGAAATACGTTGTTTGTAACGCTGACGAAGGTGACCCGGGTGCATTTATGGACCGTTCCGTTCTGGAAGGTGACCCGCATTGCTTGATTGAGGCTATGGCGATCGCCGGTTATGCCATCGGCGCAACGATGGGTTATGTGTACGTCCGTGCGGAGTATCCCATCGCTGTCCGTCGTCTGCAAATCGCTATTGACGATGCACGTGAAGCCGGTTTGTTGGGCAAAGACATCTTCGGTTCCGGCTTTGATTTCGATATGGAAATCCGTCTGGGCGCCGGTGCTTTCGTGTGCGGTGAAGAAACCGCTCTGATGACCTCTATTGAGGGTAACCGCGGCGAACCCCGTCCGCGTCCGCCGTATCCGGCTGTTAAAGGTTTGTACGGCTGCCCCACTGTTGAGAACAACGTGGAAACTTTCGCAAACATTCCGCAGATCATCTTAAAGGGTGCCGAGTGGTTTGCTTCGATGGGTACCGAAAAGTCCAAGGGCACCAAGGTATTCGCTCTCGGCGGTAAAATCAAGCACACCGGTCTGGTCGAGATCCCGATGGGTACTACCCTGCGCGAGATCGTCGAAGAGATCGGTGGCGGTATCCCGAACGGCAAAACCTTTAAGGCAGCTCAGACCGGTGGCCCGTCCGGCGGTTGTATCCCCGCTTCTCTGATCGACACGCCCGTTGACTACGACAACCTGATCGCGATCGGTTGTATGATGGGTTCCGGTGGTTTGATCGTTATGGACGAAGACACCTGTATGGTGGATATGGCGAAATTCTTCTTAGAGTTCACCGTTGACGAGTCCTGCGGAAAGTGCACCCCCTGCCGCGTCGGTACAAAGCGTCTGCTCGAAAAGCTGGATAAGATCACCAGCGGCAAGGGCACGCTTGAGGATATCGACGATCTTGAAGCTCTCTGCTACTACATCAAAGAAAACTCGTTGTGCGGCTTAGGTCAGACCGCTCCCAACCCGGTTCTGTCCACGCTCCGCTTCTTCCGCGACGAATACGTTGCCCACGTTGTGGACAAAAAATGCCCCGCCGGTGTTTGTAAGGATCTACTGTCCTTCGTCATCGATCAGGACAAGTGTATCGGTTGCGGTCTGTGTGCCCGCAACTGCCCGGTCAGCGCCATCACCAAGACGGACTATGTCGCGCCCGGTCACAAACTGCCGTCCTACACCATCGACACAGAGAAATGTATCAAGTGCGGTGTCTGCCTCGGCAACTGTAAGTTCAAGGCTATCAGCAAGAATTAAGGAAGGAGTGTGCCTGTCATGGAAATGGTAAATGTAAAAGTAAACGGCATTGCCGTTAGCGTCCCCAAGGGTTCCACCATTCTGGAGGCCGCCCGTCAAGCCGGTGTGGAGATCCCCACCCTGTGCTATTTGAAGGATATCAACGAGATCGGCGCTTGCCGTATCTGTGTTGTGGAAGCGACCGGTGCTCGCGGTCTGGTTACTGCTTGTGTGTATCCGGTTGCGGAAGGTATGGAGATCCAGACCAACACCGCTCGCGTGCAGAAGGCTCGCAAGACCACGTTGGAATTGATTCTCTCCACCCACGAAAAGAAGTGCTTGTCCTGCGAGCGCTCTACCAACTGCGAACTGCAGAAGATGTGCAAAGATTACGGTGTTGAGGACAGCGGCAAGTTTGACGGTGACCGCCCGGTTTACGAGCTGGATAAGTCCACCGCGCACTTGGTTCGCGACAACAACAAATGTATTCTGTGCCGCCGCTGCGTAGCCGTTTGCCGCCAGCAGTACGTTTCGGTTATCGGCGCAAATGATCGTGGTATTGACACCCACATCGCTTGCGCGTTCGATAAACCGTTGGGCGACGTTCCCTGCGTATCCTGCGGTCAGTGCGTTGCCGTCTGCCCCACCGGTGCTCTTATCGATACCGATAGCACCACGCCGGTTTGGGAAGCGCTGGCCGATCCTACCAAACACGTGGTCGTTACCACGGCTCCTTCCATCCGTGCGACGTTGGGCGAAGCGTTCGGCATGCCGGTCGGCACCAACGTGGAAGGCAAAATGGTCGCTGCTTTGCGCCGTTTGGGCTTTGACAAAGTATTTGACACCAACTTCGGTGCTGACTTGACTATCGTTGAGGAAGCCAACGAGTTTGTACAGCGTGTACAGAACAAGGGTGTTCTCCCGATGATCACCTCTTGCTCCCCTGGTTGGGTAAAATTTGCAGAGTACTATTATCCGGATCAACTGGATCATCTTTCCTCTTGCAAATCGCCTCAGCAGATGAGCGGTGCGGTTATTAAGACCTACTACGCTCAGAAGATGGGCATTGATCCTAAGGATATTGTTAACGTATCCGTTATGCCCTGCACCGCGAAGAAATTCGAGTGCGGCCGTGAGGATCAGAATGCTGCCGGTGTGGCGGATATCGATCACGTTATCACCACCCGTGAGTTGGCTCGTATGATCGACCGTGCAGGTATCAAGTTCGACCTGCTCCCCGATGAAGAATTCGATGCTCCCCTCGGTGACGATACCGGTGCTGCCGTTATCTTCGGTGCAACCGGCGGCGTTATGGAAGCGGCTCTGCGTACCGCAAACGACTGGTTGACCGAAAAGGACAACAAGGAAGTTGAATTCAAAGAAGTGCGCGGCACGGACGGCCTCAAAGAAGCCACCTACAACATTGCCGGCATGGAAGTGAAGGTTGCGGTTGCAAGCGGCATTGCCAACGCGAACTACATCATGGATCAGATCAAGAGCGGTACGGCTCCCTGGCATTTCGTTGAGATCATGTGTTGCCCCGGCGGCTGTGTCAACGGCGGCGGTCAGCCCATCCAGCCTGCATCTGTCCGTAACTTCACCGATCTGAAAGCTCTGCGTGCCAAAGCTCTGTACGATCAGGACGAAGCCATGACGTTGCGCAAATCCCACGAATCTCCGGTTATCAAGAAACTCTACGAAGAGTTCTTTGATGACGGTATCGGCGGTCACAAGGCACATCATTGCCTGCACACCACCTACGTGGCTCGCAAAAAGTTCAAATAAGAACGCATAACAAAACCCCGACGGTTATGAAACCGTCGGGGTTTTTCTTCGCAAATATAAATCAGCTTAACAGCTTGCGCATCATATCCGAACCGTCCAACACGAAATTCCCGGTTGATGCGGCCGTTTCTTCCGTAAAGCTGTTGACACCGCTATCCTGTTTTGCATTACTGCGATACAGCAAATACGGTACCGGATCGGAAGAATGGGTGCGGATGGAAAGCGGCGTCGGATGATCGGGCAGAATCATGATCGACACGTCATCAAGCGTCTTCATTTTCTCTAAAATCGGCCCTAAGATCTGACGATCAATTTCCTCAATGGCTTTCACCTTGTTTTGCGGCTCGCCACGATGACCACATTCATCCGGTGCTTCCACATGAACATATACCAAATCATTGGCTTTCAGCGCCTCAAAAGCGGCCTCCATTTTACCGCTGAAATTGGTATCAAGATATCCGGTAGCGCCTTTTACTTCGCACACCTGCATTTCCGACAAACGAGCAATACCTTTGAGCAAATCAACGGCGGATACCATAGCACCCTTGACACCGAAGCGCTCTTCAAACCGTTCAAGTTGGGGGCGTTTGCCGTAACCCCACAGCCAAATCGCGTTCGCTGGATTTAATCCTTTTTCACGGCGGCTGACATTGATCGGATGATCACGCAACAGTTCCGTGCTGCGGCGCATCATTTCATAAAGCGGTGCGGCCATCGGCTCTTTCGGCAAATATTCACCGATCACTCTGCCGGAAATATCGTGAGGCGGTGTCAGCGTACCGAGCGTGGTTTTTCCTCCATGCCACACTAAGCAGTGACGGTATGCTGTTCCGGTATAAAAATTAAATTCACCGCCGCCGAAGGCGTCCTGCACAGTACGGATAATCGCATCCGCTTCTGCGGTATGGATATCACCGGCACAATAGTCGACCATCATCTTTTCTTCATAAAGAGCGGCATCTGATAAGGTTACCAGATTACAGCGAAACGCGATGTCATCGTCGGCAAGTTCAATACCGATGTTTGCCGCTTCCAACGGCGACCGACCGGTGTAACAGTCCCTTGGGCAATAACCGAGTACAGAGAGGTTGGCAACGTCGCTACCCGGAGACATACCGTCCGGAACAGTCTTTACCATTCCAACCTCCGACACCGCCGCCAAAGCATCCATATGCGGTTTGTTGGCCAATTGCATTGGCGTTTTTCCTTGCAGTTCTTCAAACGGACGGTCAGCCATACCGTCACACAATAATACGATATATTTCACAAGGATCACCTCTTGTAAATCAGTATACTGCACTCTTGCGATAAGTTCAAGTTTATTGTCCGATTTTTTCCGTTTTTTGCGGTAAATCCATTGCATTTTGATCCTCTTTGCGATATACTAAAAATAATGTTAATATGGGTAAGATTGTGTTTGTTTTGATCTTGTTCCTAAAAGAAATGAGGGTTTCGTATGAACTATGTATTACCAGCCGCTGTTAATACCGCCGCTCTTCTTTCCGAAGCCGGTATGACGGTACTGATCGGGTTTTGTGTGGTCTTTGCCGCCTTGTTATTACTCACCATTGTTTTTTGGGCATTCGGTGCAGTTGCCCGCGGCAAAGCGCAAGATAGTTTACCGACATCCCAAACTGATCCTCAACCCGTAAAAGCACCTGCAACAACTCCGGTAATAGAAGACGGAATACCGGAAGAAGTGGTTGCCGTTATCGCCGCCGCTGTTGCCGCTATGTCCAACGGTGAAACAACGTATACCCTTCGCCGTATTTCTTCGGCGCGCACCAACGTCCGTCCTGTGTGGGCTGCCGCCGGTATTGCGGAAAACACGCAGCCGTTTTAAGGAGGATCAGTCATGAACTTTTGGGAAGCTTTTGCACAAATATGGGAGGAGTCCGGTTTTGCCCGCTTATTCAACTTTGAAAACGGCGGTTGGAAAAACCTGATCATGATCGGTATCGCTTGCGTGCTGATGTATCTGGCCATAAAAAAACAATATGAACCGCTGTTGCTTCTCCCCATTGCGTTTGGTATGCTGCTTGTTAACCTCCCGCTCGGCGGCGTTATGGATCCGCAACAAAACTCACTGGTTGAATTTACCGATGCGGAATTAGCAGCTTACGTTGACGGTACATACGAACAAAACTATCCGGTTTCCGTAAACTACGTCACTCTTTCGGACGAATATGAAGCATATATCTATACAAACGAAAACGGCGTTGAAGTTCTGAAACTCGATACAAAATTGTATAAAGTGGAACGCGAAGATGACGGTACTGCACGTGCGGTCGTCCCGTACTGGGAACATTTCGAGCAAGGTGGCTTGCTTTGGTACTTATATCAAGGTGTAAAGTTCGGCATCTACCCGCCGCTTATTTTCCTTGGTATCGGTTGTATGACGGATTTTGGTCCGCTTCTTTCCAATCCCAAGAGCTTTTTACTCGGTGCCGCCGCACAGCTTGGCATTTTTGTCACGTTCCTCGGTGCACGCTTGATGGGACTTCTTCCCTTTGCTGAAGATTTTAACATCCTGTTTACCTCGCAGGAAGCCGCATCCATTGCCATAATCGGCGGTGCGGACGGGCCAACAGCCATCTTCTTAACTTCAAAACTCGCCCCGCATTTGCTTGGCGCGATCGCCGTTGCGGCATATTCCTATATGGCGCTGGTACCCATTATTCAGCCGCCTATCATGAAAGCGCTTACCACCAAAAAAGAACGCGCGGTCGTGATGACGCAGCTTCGTACCGTTTCCAAGACGGAGAAGATTCTCTTCCCCATCTTCGTCACGATCATCTGCGTGTTGCTGTTGCCCAGCGCGGCACCTCTTATCGGTATGTTGATGCTCGGTAACCTGTTCCGCGAAAGCGGCGTAGTCGAGCGTTTAACGAAAACTGCGCAAAACGAATTGATGAATATCGTAACCATCGTTCTCGGTGTTACTGTCGGTGCAACGGCAAATGCGCATACATTCCTGCAACCCAAAACCTTACTCATTATCTGTCTTGGCTTGATCGCCTTCTGCATGGGCACAGCGGGTGGTGTATTGTTCGGTAAACTGATGTATGTGTTCACGGGCGGTAAAGTAAATCCGCTGATCGGCTCTGCCGGCGTGTCTGCCGTACCGATGGCCGCGCGTGTCGCGCAAAAAGTCGGACAGAGCGAAAATCCCGGTAACTTCCTGCTGATGCACGCTATGGGCCCCAATGTGGCCGGTGTGATCGGCTCTGCCATCGCTGCAGGCTTCCTGCTGAGCGTATTTGGTTAAGAAAAAAGACCACCCGAAGGTGGTCTTTTTCTTTATTTTAAGGGTCTTAATACGCCGTATTGCTCGTAGCGGGTATCGTGCATTTCTGTCATAAATACGAAGGAGACCTCCGCGTTTTCCCGCTCAAATTTTTCCACAAAGCTTTCCACATTGGCAGCCGGCACATCCAGTCCGTAGATCCGGCAGCGGCCCTCGGGAATGCCGAAGCCCTTATCCTCAAAGGACACCGTAAACCGGTCGGTGGCGCAGGTCTTCACAATGGTCTGTGCCGCATCGTAAAGCACTTGCTTTTTATCGCCGTTAAAGACCACCTTGTCCGTATCCGGGAAACAGAAGTCATAGAACACCACTTCCCGGAAGCCAAGACCCCGAAGCTCCAAAGCGATCTGGGTCACATATTCCTGGACGGAATTGTAGCTAGGAACAAGCCAATAGCAGCCGTAATAGTCATACCAGCCGTAGCCGTTTTTATCCTGGAGGGTCTGCATAATGTTTGCTGTGCCGTATTTCATATCCCGGAAGGCAGGCAGGTGGGCAATGGTGTAAAGATTGCCGCTGTTGATGGTTTCTATGAACCGGTCCATAGCCTCCGGATC
>JAZOAK010000013.1:0-25928 GCA_045595445.1 Acutalibacteraceae bacterium | reverse complement strand
CCCCTCGGTATTACGTTTGCGTTTGCTTACAGCATACTTTCCGCGTTGGCGTTACCGCTCGAAACCATCGCATTGCCTCTGTACGCAGGCGATTTGTTTGGGCAGAAATCCACTGATCATATGATTGGCATTTTCGCTTCGGTTCTCTATGCCGGATTTGCCGTTTCTGCCATTGCCTTAAACGCGATATACGATCTGTTCGGCTCGTATGATATCGGCATTATCGCATGCAGTATCGGCATCGCTCTTGTTCTCGTTCTCACACATATTGTTATTTCTGCCGCATACCGCGAAAAAAAGCGTCTTTTGGATGAGGCGGATACTTCAAATCAAAAGGAGACTGTTTTATGATTTTCAACGATATGGACCGCATTGTCTTTGCGGGCGATTCTGTTACTGACCGTGGCAGTCAATGCCCCGTTGGCGAGGGCTTAGCGGATAATCTTGGTCACGGTTACGTGCGCATGGTGGAAAATCTGCTCGCCGCTTGCTATCCCCAGTTACGTATCCGCGTTACCAACTCCGGTATCAGTGGTCACACATCCCGTCATCTCTTAGAACGCTTCGACCGCGACGTAGTATCTTTAAATCCCGATTGGGTATCCATCTGCATCGGCATCAACGACGTGTGGCGTCAGTTCGATTGCCCCGCCATGTCGGACATTTGCGTGTTACCCGATGAATACCGCTCAAACTTGGAAAAGATGATTCTTGCCGTTAAAGATAAAGTAAAAGGCATTTTTCTGCTGACACCGTATTATATTGAAGACAACCCGCACGACGCCATGCGCAATCGCATGATCGAATACGTGGACATCTGCAAGGAGCTTGCCGAAAAGCACGGTTGCATTCTCGTGGATTTCCAGGCGATGTACGAGCGCTATTTAAGACACCGTCATTCTGCCTCAATTGCATGGGACCGTGTGCACCCCAACGAAATGGGTGCCATGATGATGGCAAAAGAATTTTTGAAGCACTGCGAATTTGATTACAATGCTATGTAAAACAAGAACCGCTCAACTTTGGTTGAGCGGTTCTTTTATGCTGTTTTCCATTGCTTGATAGATACGGCGGCTTTCGTCAGCCGTACAGGAATTTAGTGTACGCTTTTTCGGCAAGCCCCATACGTCAAAAGCCCAAGGTCCGATCCATTCATGGTAACCACAGGACTGTACGCAACCAAGCAAAATCGACAATGCCGCTTTGCGCGGAGACATGAAGATCACTTTCATAGGATGTTTGATAAGAGCAAAGATCCATTTCGGGTAATGTGCCGTAATATTGGTCAGCGTGATACCGGGATGACAGACGGAGAGTGCTACCTGACTTTCTTCACGGAACAGTTCATAAAGCGAAAACATCACGTGCCGCTTGGCATTCCCATATACAAGCGACGCGCGACTGCGGGTGGAAAAATCCACGTCCGCAGGATCGGCTTTGGAATACCGATGAGCAATACTCCCTACCACGATGACTCGGCCCCCGCGCTCGCGCAGTTGCGGCAACAAGGCTTTGGTGATGTAATACGGTGCCATGGCGTTAATGGTAAACACGTTGTCATACCCCTCGGGGGTGGTATAGCGCGGGATGCTGTACGCGCCCGCATTGTGAATCAAAACATCTATCGGCAACCGTTTCAATTCCTCACACGCCGCTTTAACGGAGGTCATGTCGTCCAAACTCAAACGAACGTGTTGCAATGCTGCATTGGGAAATTCCGCTTTAAGTGACGCACGCAACGCCGCCGACCGTTCGGGCGAGCGATCCAGCATAATCAAGACTGCACCCGCTTTAAGCAGTAAGCGGCATAATTCCCTGCCGGTCCCGCCTGTTGAGCCGGTGATCGCGACGGTTTTTCCGCTGAGATCGATATGCTGTGTTGCAAGCCACGTCTTGATACGCATGCACCGCACCCCCTACCGTTTTATCATACCAAGCGGCGCGAATTTCGTCAAGGTCAACGATCTATCGTGTCTGTAAAAACGAACCGATGCGGTCGATTGCATGAACCAGTTCCGCTGCTTCGGGCAGCATGACAATGCGGAAATGATCCGGTCGGTCCCAATAAAAGCCACTGCCGGGAACGATCAAAATATGTTCTTCTTCCAACAACGCGGCGGCGAACTGTTTGTCGCTTTCAAATCCGTATTCTTTGAACTCTACACGCGGAAACAGATAAAAGGCTGCTTTGTTGGCAACATAGGAAGCCGCCTCGATGCGATCAAATGCCCGACACGTTGCCACGCGTTGTTGCTGTAAGCGACCGTGTATCATGTTCTCGGTGTATGCCGTATCGGCAAGTGCGGTTGGGATCACCAACTGCATGAGCGCATTCGAGCACAGTCGAACCGAGGCAAGGGTCGTTAAAGCGCGGTTGAGAGGTGTCGTTTGATCGCACGGTCCGCTGAGCACCAACCACCCGCATCGCAACCCGCACAAACAATGCGATTTGGATAACCCGTTCATCGTGACCATCGGCACGTCATCACACAGCGATGCGATGGAAGTATAGGGCGCTCCCTCTATCATCAAGCGATCATAGATCTCATCCGACCAAATGGCAAGTCCGTATTCGCGCGCCAAACCAATGACCTCTTGAAGCAACGTCTCGCCGTAAACCGCACCGGTAGGATTATTGGGATTTATCAGCAAAACGGCGCGTGTTCTTGCGGTCACCTTGCGCCGCATATCCGCGATATCGGGACACCACTCGGCTTTCTCATCGCACCGATAAAACACGGGCTTTGCTTTGACCATAACAATTTGATTCACCCATAACGAATAGCAAGGCATGGGAATAAGCACTTCGTCCCCCTCGTTGAGCGATACCGTGGTGAGCATCGCTGCGATCTCGCTCACACCGTTTCCGATAAAAACGTCGTCCGTTTGAACACCCGCTATACCGTGTGCGCGGTGATAGTCACGAATCGCTTCCCGCGCCGCTACCATGCCGCGTACGTCACAATACCCCAACGCTTTTTCGGCATTTTCTTCAATACACCGTCTGACACTTTCCGGCATTTCAAAACCGAAAGTTGCAGGGTTACCGGTATTCAATTTCAGAACCTTCTGCCCCGCTTTTTCCAATTCCAAAGCACGATAATACGTCTCACCGCGAATATCGGAATGTACGTCCGCCATCACCTTTGATGCTTGCACCGTTTTGTCACACCTTCCCTAAAATTCTCTCTTGATTATAAACCGCCCTTCATGTATAATCAAATATATATATAAATATGATTTGCATAATCATTTGCTTATGGAGGTAATTATGTTTCAGTATGCCGATTATATTTATGAAATCTATAAGACGGGGAGTTTTACAGCAGCGGCACGCAATCTGTTTATTTCGCAACCGGCATTAAGCGCAACTGTAAAGAAAGTGGAACAGACGCTGAGCGTGCAATTGTTTGATCGGCAGACCTCACCCTTGTCCCTCACGCCGGAGGGGGAGGCCTATATTCGTGCCATAGAAGAATTGTACCGTACACGCCGCAATTTGGAAAATCATCTGGCGGATATTGCCGCGGTGCGTGTGGGCAGCGTGTCAGTCAGCGGTGCGACGTTCACCTCCTCATTTGTGTTGCCGAAAATCATCACCCGATTTGCAAGCACCTATCCGCACATTCGTGTGGACGTTACGGAATCCAACTCCAAAGAACTGGAAGCCATGTTGATCGCTGAAAAAACCGACCTGTTGTTGGATTATCAATTTGACGACAGTACCATCGTCAAATTGCCGCTGTTGCAAGAGCAAGTGCTCCTCTGTGTGCCGTCTGAGTATTCCGTAAACGAGCACTTGCATAACCTTGCACTCACCGCGGAAGATATCCGCACCGATCGGCATTTGCATGCATCCACGGTGTCGCCGAAGATCTTTGCCGACGAGCCGTTTGTCCTTTTGAAAAGCGGAAACGATATGCGCTCACGCGCGGACGCGTTATGCCAAGAACACGGCTTTTCGCCGCGTGCCGTCATGCTGTTGGATCAACTACTCACGTCGTATAACGTCGCACTTTCCGGCATGGGCATCGCCTTTGTAACGGATACCTTGGTCAAAGCGGTGCCGATAACGGATCGTCTGCACTTTTACAAGGTGGGCGGTACAGCCGCCAAGCGTACGCTTTACATCGCGCACAAGAAAAACCGCTATCTCAATCGCGCGGTCAAATCGTTTATGGATACCGCCAAGGACGTTTACACAAAAAAAGAGCCGTTCTGATAACAGAGCGGCTCTTTTTGACGTCTTAAAATGCGCTGTCGAAATCTTTCTGATTGTCCACGAAAGTGAAGGTAATGGATTTCGTGCTGCTCTCCTCGGGTTTCAGGAACGGAAGCAGTCCCTCCGCACGTTGCTTGCAACGCGGAGCGGGATTGACGTTGCCGGGTTCGATACCCAACACGTAGTCACGTCTGCCCATCATCTTCCATTCCGTCAAGCACGGAAGATCCTGTTTAGCATACGAGTACACCACACCGGCATCAATGTCGGGGTTGTAAATGCCCGCGTGCACGTTGCCGTCTTGTTGCTCTACTGTATCAAAGAAGTAACAACGCTCCTCATAGTCTGCCTGCGGCTCTTCCATGACAAACGCGGTGTCGGTCGTATCCTGCGACAGTTGAGAACTTGCCCAAATGCGGGTGTTCGGAATACGTACCACGCTGTTTTCGCTGAGCAACGGATACCCCATGTTACAGTGATACAGCAAGCAGAACGGCGCCTCTTTTGCACCTTCGTTCGTAACGGTATCGGTCATTGTAACCGTATCCTCGGTATAGGACACCATATACACACGCTGTAATACCATGCGGCGACCGAAGATGACGCAATCACGCACGGTGGTTTTGATAACCAAACCCTCATCGGTTTCTTCTATACTGTTGATTTGTGCGGGCATATGGCTGATGGAACCGTGTTGCGGCAACACCTCACCCTCGTCTTCACACGGGCCGCCTGCACTTTCAAAACCGCAGGTGGTCATAAAACCGGCCGTAAACGACTTTAAGAAGCCGAGACCCACGGGATCACGGAAAGCGGGTGCTACGTTCCCGCAAGGGGACATATACGCCATGTTTTTGCCCTTGTAGATCACACGGTTCATATCCGCCGCGCGGTCAAGCGAGATCCACAGTTCCAAACCGAGACCGTTCCGCACGTACAAAAACCGCATGCCGTCGCCTTTACCGCCTTGCAGACGATATACTTCCGCGCCGCGTGCTTGCAGCGGGTGACCAACGTAGTATTTCATGAAAATACCCCCTTATTCGTAAATCGGGAACTGCTCACACAGCGCCACGACCTCACGTGTTACGCGCTCTTTGGTGCCTTCAAAGTCGGTTGCCACGTCGCGGATCCAAGCCGCAATCTTCTTCATTTCCTCTTTGCCGAAGCCGCGAGAGGTGACCGCCGGCGTACCGATACGCACACCGCTGGTAACAAACGGACTCGCGGGATCGTCGGGAATAGCATTCTTGTTGACGGTGATATGCACTTCGTCCAAACGGTGTTCGAGTTCCTTGCCGGTGACACCCATGGAACGCAGGTCTAACAGCATCAAGTGGTTATCCGTACCGCCGGACACCAAATCAAAGCCTTGCTTCACAAGCTCCTCGGCAAGTACCGCGGCATTCTCCACGATGTTCTTCTGATACACTTTGAACTCATCGGTGAGCGCCTCGCCGAGCGCTACGGCTTTCGCCGCGATGATATGCATCAAAGGACCGCCCTGAATACCGGGGAAGATCGCCTTGTCGATCTGTTTGGCGAACTGCTCACGGCACAAGATCATGCCGCCTCGAGGACCACGCAACGTCTTATGCGTGGTGGTGGTTACCACATCGGCATACGGCACCGGATTCGGATGCAATCCTGCCGCCACCAAGCCGGCAATATGCGCCATATCCACCATCAGATAGGCACCGACTTCATCCGCGATCTCACGGAATTTCGCGAAGTCAATGGTGCGCGGATACGCACTGGCACCCGCCACGATGAGTTTCGGTTTACATTCGAGAGCCGTCTTACGTACCGCGTCGTAATCAATACGCTGGGTTTCGGAGCTGAGCGCATAGGACACAGCGTTGAAGTACATACCCGACATATTCACGGGGGACCCATGCGTTAAGTGACCGCCGTGTGCCAAGTTCATACCAAGAATGGTATCACCGGGTTTGAGCAATGCAAAATACACCGCCAAGTTGGCATTGGCGCCGCTGTGCGGTTGCACGTTTGCATGCTCCGCGCCAAAGAGCTTCTTGGCGCGGTCGCGGGCGATATCTTCCACGACGTCGACACACTCACAGCCGCCGTAATAACGCTTACCCGGATAACCTTCCGCGTATTTATTGGTGAGAACGCCGCCCGCTGCCATCAAGACGGCTTTGGACACGATGTTCTCCGATGCAATCAATTCAATGTTATGCTGCTGACGATTCAGTTCCGCCGCGCACGCAGCGTGTACTTCCGTGTCAAACTGCCCAAGTTCTTCAAAAAAGTTCATAAAACATCCTCCCTTTTGCAAAAGTATACCACAAACCCTTGTGTTTGCAAAGAGAAAAGCGTATAATTATTAAAAATATTTACAAAAATTCGTCAAAAGGGGGCGTTTTCGTGAAAACCGTTACGGTTGGCAAGAACGACGCGGGACAACGCGTGGATAAATTCTTGACCAAGACTTTTCCGTCGTTGCCGGTATCGATGATGTATAAGTATATCCGTCAAAAGGATATTAAGCTCAACGGTAAGCGTTGCCAAATCGCCGACCGCATCTGTGAGGGCGATATCATCGCCGTGTACGCACCCGACGAGTTTTTGGCACCCGCCGCCTCCAAATACGAGTTTCAGTATGCGGGCACCAAGTTGGATGTTGTGTATGAGGACGAGAACATCCTCTTATTGAATAAACCGGTGGGGTTGCTCGTCCACCCCGATGAAAACGAATACCGCGATACGCTTATTTTCCGCGTGCAACGCTATTTGTATGAGAAAGGCGAGTATCTGCCCGATCGCGAAAACAGTTTTGTGCCGGCACTTGTCAACCGAATCGACCGCAACACCTGCGGCATCGTCATCGCGGCGAAAAACGCGGCGGCACTGCGTATCTTAAATGAAAAACTCCGCAAACGAGAAATTGAAAAATATTATTTGTGTATCGTACACGGACGCATGGAAAAGTCGGAGGATACCCTGCAAGGGTATTTGGAGAAAAACGAAGCACAAAATCGCGTGTATATTTCCGAGCGGCAAGCCCGCGGTGCGCGCACCATTGCCACACGGTACCGTGTGTTAAAAGAACGTGACGGCTTGTCACTGCTGGAAATTGAACTGCTCACCGGCAGAACGCATCAGATCCGCGCGCATCTTGCTTCCATCGGACATCCGTTACTCGGTGACGGCAAATACGGCACAAACGCGCTGAACAAAGGTACCGGTTTTAACAAACAAGCGCTATGCTCGTATCGTTTGAAATTCGCCTTTGAACAAGACGCGGAGGAACTGCAATATCTAAATGGCAAAGAGTTTACGCTCGACTCGGTTTGGTTCGCTGACAAATTCTAAAAAAAAGGCTTCCGAATATTTCGGAAGCCTCTTTTTATTTTAACCACACTAAATTGTTATCCGTCATAAAATTCCCCAAACTGTAACACACCAAGATATCGGTAAACTCTTGCTCGGCGCATAGCTCGCTGATGGGCTGTTTGTAGTAGCGGAGATCCACCAAAAGCACCGTTTCATACGATTCCGCCAGAAACGCACCCATACAATTGGCGTACGAATCACGGATCACCAGAATACTGCCTTTGCCGACGTTTTCGGCGTTATCGATGCGAACGATTGGATGATTGCCGTCGAGATACACCGTATATTTATCGGTTTCATTCAGCCTTTCGGTATAAAAGACACCCTCGTGGGGTTTCTCATCGTCGGTTGTCACCAACAAGCGGCTTGTCCTCTCCCACAATTCCAAAGGTTCTGCGGGAATCATCCACAAAGCGGATCGAGAATAGGTAGATCCTTGAAAGCCATCGGCAACCGTAACGGTAAACTGCTCTGCCGACGGATACGTTCTGTCCTTCGCTGCCATATACATTCCATACGCTTTGTAAGCACCAAGACTTGTCCAATGATGATCGGTTTTGTAATACAGCGCACCGCGATCGTTTTCCGCCTCAAACACAGACAGCACGTCCATCGTATTCACCCTGTTGTCAGTCATAGAGTAAAGGCGGGCGATCTGATCTTTGTCGGTATACGGATCGGCAAGACCGATGAGCTGATCTTCGACCACCCATCCGGCGGAGGGGACCACCATCAAATCCAGTTGCCGATCAAGCGTTTGTGCCAACCGATTGATCGCGCTGATGTTCTTTTGCGCCTGAGCCTCGTTCCATAAAACAGGGGCTTCCACCAGACGGTTATCCTCCGCCAGGTAGATTTCCTTTGAAACCTGCCGCCCGCTCAACAAATCGGCATACGCGTTAAGACCAACAAAAAAGTCACGTGCAGGGATATGGTCCGCCATATAACTTTCGACGTTCTCGCCGTATTTGCCGGATGTAACAGCCTCGACTGTCAGCTGAGGACTTTTCTCCAAATACCGTTTTTCACGTTCGGAATACTCCGACGCAGGAAGTAGCAGATATAACGACGTCACGATCCCAAGGAAGGCACAGAAGCCAACCGTGATGATCCAATGTTCCACTTTCACTTTCACGGCTGTACCTCCTCTAAAATCGAAAATAGATAAAGGGATTATAACTGTTGGATGCCAAAGCGGCCACACATAACACAAGGATCACGCCGCAAGCGACCAGTTTACCGTAGCGAACAACTCGTTTGTTTTGGAAACGATCACCCAGTTGTTTGAACAAGGGGGTCGCCGCAAAACAACTGATCAACAGTATGGGAGCAAACCCTAAAATCAGGTTCATAGCTTTCACATCCGTCGGGGCAAGCGTAAAAAGCTTTACAAAGAAGACACCCAGTTGTCCCATATCTTCAAAGAAGAACAATGCCCAACCTAACACCACCGCAAACAACGAATAGAGATGTCCCACAAACCGCGGCAGTTTTTTAAGCCAGTTAAGTAAAAACAGCTTTTCGGCAATGAGGAGTATGGCGTAATATAACCCCCACAAGAGGAAATTCCAACTGGCACCGTGCCAAAAGCCGGTCAATCCCCATACCACCAACAGATTAACGATTTGACGTGGCAAGCCCTTGCGGTTGCCACCCAGCGGAATATAGACGTACTCCTTAAACCACGTGGACAAACTGATATGCCACCGTCTCCAAAACTCGGTAATGGTAGCGGAAATATAAGGATAGTTGAAATTTTCTAAAAACTCAAAACCAAACATACGACCCAGACCGATCGCCATGTCGGAATAGCCCGAAAAGTCAAAGTAGATCTGCAAACTATATGCAAGGATTCCCACCCAAGCAGCAAGGGTTCCGTCCTGTTCTTGTAACAGTTCCCATACGTTTCCCATCGGATTGGCAAGCAGGAGCTTTTTCCCCAAACCGATAATGAACCGCTGCACACCGGAAGCGAATTTATCCACCGATTCTTTTCGTTCGGTCATTTGCAACGCCACGTCGCTGTAACGAACGATCGGCCCCGCGATCAGTTGAGGGAACAGCGTAACGTAAGTACCGAACGTCAACACGTTCTTTTGTACCGGCGCATCGTTACGGTATACGTCGATAACATAACTCATGGATTGAAATACGTAGAAGGATATACCGATGGGCAATGCGATTTCCGGTGCTCTGACTCCCGCCATAAAGGGTAACAGCGCCTTTAACTGCGTGACAAAGAAACCCGCATATTTGAAAAAGCCCAACAGCAACAGATTGACTGCAACACTCGCTGCCAAAACCCCTTTGGCGCCGTTCCCATTGCTGTGACGAGTATGGATCCACAAACCAAAGAAATAGTTAATAACGATGGTGCCGATCATTAAGAAAAGGTACGCCGGTTCGCCCCAACCGTAAAAGGCTAAACTCCACAGCAACAACACGGGAGTTCTCAACCATCGTGGGGAGAGATAATACACCAGCAAGACCGAAGGCAAAAAGGCAAATAAAAACACGTGACTTGAAAATAACACGCTGAAACTCCGCCCTTCAAAAGTTATCGTATAAGGAAAGGAGGGGTATTCCCCTCCCCCATCTTCAAATTAGTTCAGCGGCGGTTTGATAAATCTCCAACAGCGCATCCGCGTTCTCAGAAACGATCACGATCACGCAATTGCCATGCACGAGCAATTTTGCTTCCTGTACCAAGGCGTACGCAACGGGATCGTAACTGCGAAACTGCGAGCCTAAGCTATCCAAACGGGTTTCGGCAAGCGCTTTGATGCTTGCTGCCGCTTCCTCATCGACCGCTTCAATCAGCCACAGCTCGGAAGTACAACTGCCGTCATAATAAGAAATGACCACCTCTTGCTTGCAAGAGGCAGGATCCACGCCGTAGGCATTGAACACGCTCTCGGCATCAAAAGGCTCCGCTTCCGGCAAGTGCTCTGCCATAGAGGTGAAAACGGATTGCATATTCGGTGTCACACCGTCCGTACCCTCGCCACAAGCACACAAAGACAGCATCAACACAAGCACCAAAAGGCCGCTTAACAGTTGTTTCATACGATCTCATTCCTCTCAATCAATACGTATATGCTTTTAGAACCTGAATCCACGTCTTGGCACCCTCGTTCGTCAAATGAACAAAACTATCCGAACAAAAGGCTGTTGCCAAACCGCCCGTAGAATCCTTCATGTAGGGTGCGATATCAATGAATTTGCAACCGTTAGCCTCGGCAAAGGTTTTGAGCTGGGCATTATATGAATTGGCGTTGGCATTGGTAATGCCGCCACGCTCGCCGCCGGTCCATACCGGTGTCACAGATTGGATATAGATGGTTATATTCGGGCAGGTGGAGCGGATAAGGCTGAGCAGCGTACCCCAATTCGTGATGCTTTTGCTGACGCCGAAACGACCGATATCGTTCATGCCCAGCATGATAAACAGTTTGCTCGCGCCGGTTGCCGCTATCGCTTCTTCTGCATTGGTATAGGCGACGCCCTTGTACGTTAACTTGGTGTCCGGATGATCGTAAATGGCGTTACCGACACCGAAACTGCCGACCGTTAAAAACTTGGCTTTGCCCAGTTCGCCGGAACTGGCCGCATAGTAAGACAACTTTAAGCTGACGGAATCCCCCACGAATACCGCATCATCAAAGAAAGACGCGTCAACCGTATAATCGGTAGGTGCTGCCAAAACCGGACTGCGGGAACCGCCGTCTACAACAACCTTTTGCGAGGTGGATGTCGACGTTTTCTTCGTGCCGGCAGTAGTCGACTGTTGTGTTGTTGTGGGTACGGCAGACGTTGTCGTCACAACCGTCGTTGTCGTAGTCGTGTTCACTGTGGTTGTCGGTTGTTCGTCGATGGAAACACCCGCACAAGACGTCATCAATAAACACAAGCTGATCGCCAAACCGATAGCCGTCATTTTCCTCATTGTTTACACGCCCTTTCTGAAAGTTAATTGTACCATAGAAAAACACACTTTGCAACGCTTTTCGCCCTTTTTCGACACACAAACAATATGTATTTTATGGCATGCAAAAAGCGGCGAAGACGTAACGTCTTCGCCGCTTTTTTGTGAGTTTTTATATACGTTTAATCCTTGCGTTCTTCGCCCCAGAAAAACAAAGCAACCGTGCCGGGACCCGTATGGCTGCCAATGGTGGTGCCGATATCATTGATGAGCACTTTGCCTTTGAGGTTCGGGAAGCGAGCTTCCACCAGATCGGCAACAGCTTTGGCATCTTCATAACAATCGGATTGGCACATATAGCATTTGTCGGCATACTGCGCGCCGCCGTCAGCATACTGCGCCATGCGCTCTACGATCTCACGGATGACGTTTTGTTTACCGCGAATTTTGCTGCGAGGGACCAATCGGCCTTGATGGTCAACGTTGAGCAGCGGGCAAACGCCGAGTAAACCGCCAAAGAACCCTGCGGCTTTGGATACACGTCCACCCTTGACAAAAAAGGTGAGGTCGGAAGTAAAGAACCAATGATGCATCCGTTTTTTGTTATCTTCTATCCACTGATAAACCTCGTCAATGTCCGCGCCGGCGTCCCGCATATCGGCAAGTTTATCTACGATAAGACCGAAGCCGGACGAAGCCGCCAGCGAATCCACGACATAGATCTTACGGTCCGGAAAACGTTCCGCCGCGATTGCCGCCGCATTGCGTGCTGAGTTGACCGAACCCGAAATGCCCGACGACAACGAGATATGCAACACGTCCTTGCCGGTTTCCAACAACGACGTAAAGTACGTTAAGTATTCCGATATGTTTACCTGTGAGGTTTGGGTATCTGCACCGTCGCGCATGGCTTGATAGAAATCCTTGAACGCGATCGTTTGTCCGAGATCGTCCGGATAATCCTTGCCGTCCATGGTGTAGTGAAAGCAGATGTACGAAACGTCGCGGCTTTCCAGATGTTCCTTGGACAGATCCGCGGTGGAGCAACAACTTAAAATGTACGAGTGGCTCATAATGTTTCTCCTTATGTTTTGAATTTTCAACACTAAAAGCATACCACGAGTTTACGTATTTAACACTCCATTCCCCCCGAATTTTTCTCCACTAAACAAACACGCGGTAGTAGAATCGACAAAATGTCTCTCTACTACCGCGAGAATCAATGAATCATAGTCTCAAATTCCGCTTGATCAATGATACGAACACCGAGTTCCTGCGCTTTTCGCAATTTACTGCCGGCATCTTCGCCCGCGAGCACTACCGACGTTTTTTTGGAAACGCTGCCTGAGGTCTTGCCGCCGTATTGTTCGATAAGTGCGCTCGCTTGGTCGCGCGTCATGGTCGGCAGCGTGCCGGTCAGCACAAACGTCATGCCCGCAAACCGTTGGTCAACCTGTGCCGTGTTGCTTTCCATGTTGATTCCCAATTCTTCAAGACGTTCGATCAAACGACGAGTGGGTTCCAACGAAAAGAACCGTACTACGTTTTCTGCCATCACAGCGCCGAAGCCGTCGATCGCGACAACGTCCTCATACGATGCCACCATTACCGCTTGCATCGTGCCGAAACGCTGTGCCAGCAGTTTTGCCGCCTTTTGCCCGATATGCCGTATACCAAGAGCAAACAACAAGCGGGACAGATCGGCTTGTTTTGACGCTTCGATCGCCTCGATCAGATTCTCGGCAGAGCGCTCGCCCTTGCCCTCTAACACACTGATCGCTTCGCGGTCGAGTGTATACAAATCATCAATACGGGACACAAGGCCCTCATCCACCAATTGTTCCAGTACCGCAGGACCAAGCCCCTCGATATCCATGGCGTCGCGTGAGGCAAAGTGGATCAAGCGTTGCAAACGCTGCGCGGGGCAATCAGGATTGGAGCACCGCAGCGCCGCTTCATCCTCCTCACGCTGTACCGCTTCACCGCAAGAAGGGCACTGTGTGGGGAGTTCGAAAACGCCATCCCCCGCGTGCCGTTCCACACGCACAACCTCGGGAATAATATCGCCCGCTTTACGCAGAATGACGGTATCCCCGATACCGAGTCCTTTTTCGCGAATAAAGTCCGCATTGTGCAGCGTGGCACGGCCGACGGTGGTGCCCGCCAAAGTGACCGGATCAAACACACCTGTCGGTGTCAACACGCCGGTACGTCCCACCGTGATCTCTACCTCGCGAAGCACCGTTTGTTTTTCTTCGGGCGGGTATTTATATGCCACCGCCCAACGCGGGTATTTGCTGGTAGAACCAAGACGCTCACGGTCGGAAAAGTCATCCACTTTAATAACCGCGCCGTCAATATCGAACGGTAGACCGTTGCGGTTTTGCCCGATACGCTCAATCTCGGCAAGAACCTCCTCAATGGAGTCGGTACGCCGATAAAACGGGATCATCGGCAAACCCAGTTCTTTCATATATTCCAGCGATGCGGCGTGAGCGGTCACGCTCTCACCTTCAAGAAGTTGGAGGTTAAACACAAACAGATCCAATCCGCGCGCTTTGGTGACGGTGGGATCCTTTTGTCGAAGGGAGCCTGCGGCGGCGTTGCGCGGGTTTTTGAAAGGTTTTTCGCCGTTTTGTTCCTGCAAACCTGTGAGGTACGCGAACTGTTCACGCGGCATATACACCTCGCCGCGCACGATCACGCGGGACGGTGCTTGGTTTAATTTGGACGGAATGGAGACGATGGTGCGCAGATTGGCGGATACGTCCTCGCCGGTCTGGCCGTCGCCGCGGGTAGCACCGCGGTAAAACACACCATCGCGGTATTCCAAGGCAATGGACAAACCGTCAATCTTCGGTTCCACCACGTACACGGGATTATCAAGTTCTTCCCGCACGCGTTTGTCAAACTCGCGCACTTCATCAAGCGAAAAGACGTCCTGTAAACTGCCGAGCGGCACTTCGTGCTGTACCGGTGTAAACAAGCGGGAGACCTCGCCGTGTACGCGTTGCGTATACGAATCCGCCGTGATGAGTTGCGGGTACGCTTCTTCCAACCGACGCAATTCTTGCGTCAGTTTATCAAATTCATCGTCTTCGATTTCCGGTGCATCGTTGTCGTAATACAACCGACTGTGGTAATCTATGGTTTTGCGCAATTCTTCAATTCGTGCGCGTGCGCTTTCAAAATCCATACCGCTCACTTCCCTATTTTTTATTATACCAAACTGCCCCCTATATTTCAATCATTTGAGCCAAAAATATCACGAAGTCCTTCCCCAAAATCAAGTTGCAGTACTGTTTGAGGCACCTCTCCCACCAATACGGTTTCACACACCAAAAACGTGGTTTTCAGTTCGAGGCTCATTCGCTCCATCGGCAAAGCCGCGGTCATCATCACCGTCATATCCAGCGAAATGCGATGATTGGTCTGGTTGATGCCCGCATCCCCAAATTCACTGGACAGATCGGAGATAACAACGCCGCTTGTATGGATCTTCAACGACAAAAAAGGACCGCGACCCGTAAAGAAACTACCGCCGATCAAACTGCCCAAAGGAACATTTACCGTCTGCACTTCTTTGGCAGACAACTCCGCCATCACCGCGTTCGTGGCGGCGGCTTTCAAACGGTTGATCGCCGCCACGTTGGCTTCGGCAGACAACACTTCTCCTTGTTCATTGCGGGTAACGGCGATCAGTTCCGTATAACCCGGTTGTTCATCGGCAAGCACGGATTGCACGCCAGTATGCACCGCAAGCATCGCACCGCGTCTTGCCGCCATGTATCCGTAATTTTGAACAAGCGGGCGCAACCGACTATCGACCGCGACAAACGCAGCAACCAGCAACACGGCTACCGCAACCAGCGCAAGGCCACGTAATCCGCTTCGCCGTCCCATTCGCCGTCTCACAAAATCACCCCCAACAAAAAAATGACCTCATAGGTCATCCTATGAGGTCATCCTTGTCTGTGTTTATAATTTCTCGTCGCGTGAGAGCAGGGCATAGAACGCTTTATAGGTCATATACACGTCCTGCTTGGACACCACCTCAAACGGCGCGTGCATCGAAAGCACCGGCACGCCGAGATCAACGGTATTGACATCCAAATCGGCGATATACTTTGCCACCGTTCCGCCGCCGCCGAGGTCTACCTTGCCGAGCTCACCGATCTGCCACACCACGTCGGCATTGTCCATGATGCGGCGGAAAAAGCCCATCAGTTCGGCGGAAGCGTCACTTGTATCACTTTTACCTCTGGCGCCGGTGTATTTGGTAAGCACGACACCTTGGTTGAGTGCTGCACAGTTGCGGGCTTCCACTGTATCGGGATACAGCGGATCGTACGCAACGTTTACATCCGCGGACAAGCACAGTGAACTACGGAACACGTGGCGCGCCTTGGTGCCGAGCGCCTCGGCAATATCCTCAATGAAATACCGCAAATACGCGGATTGCATACCGGTATTGCCCTCCGACCCGATCTCCTCTTTGTCTGCCAAAATGGTAACGGCGGTATACGCAGGATTTTCAAGGGCAAAAGTCGCGGTGAGGGCGGTATACGCACACACGCGGTCATCGTGACCGTAAGCGCCGATCATACTGCAATCAAGGCCCACGTCTCTTGCCTGATACGCGGGAACAGCTTCCAGTTCGGCGGACAAGAAATCCGTTTCGGTGATACCGTATTTATCGTGGAGCAATTTGAGAATATTCAACTTTACCGCATCCGCGCCTTCTTCGTCGGCAAGCGGGCGGGAACCGATGAGGATATTCATTTCCTCGCCACCGATAAATTCCGCGGCGGTCTTTTTCATCTGATTTGCGCCGAGATGCGGTAACAGATCGGTGATGCACAATACCGGATCATCTGCCGATTCACCAATACACACCGCCACGCGCGAACCGTCTTTACGCACCACCACACCGTGCAATGCCAACGGAATGGTCATCCACTGGTATTTTTTGATGCCACCGTAATAGTGGGTGTCCAGATACGCGAGTGCATGATCCTCATACAAGGGATTGGGTTTCAAGTCGAGTCGCGGAGAGTCCACGTGCGCCGCGGCAATCGACACACCCTCCTCGAGCGGACGAGTACCGATGACGGCAAGCAGCAGCGCTTTGCCGCGGTTATCCACGTACACCTTATCTCCGGCTTTGAGCGGTTTTGTGTGATCGAACGGAACAAAACCTTTCGCCCGGGCGAGTTTGATCGCCTCACTCACCGCTTCGCGTTCAGTTTTGGCATGGTCTAAAAACATCTTGTAGTCTTCACAATACGCATCCGCTTGTTTGAGTTCGTCTTCACTCAACACGCGGAAAGTATTTTTCGGTTGATAGCACAACTCTTCGCGCAGCAGTTCTGCCGCCGTTTTTTCTGCCATAATACAGTTCCTCCTATTCAATACCATAAAGCGTTTGATACCGTTCTCTTGTGCTTAACACACGCTTGACATAGTTTGCGGTTTCCTCATACGGAATATGCGTCAGCGTTTCACCGTCCGCAGAACATTCCGGGTCTTTGAGCCATTTGGATACGGTGCCGTTCCCTGCGTTGTATGCCGCTATCGCCGTTTCGGAATGGGTGAACAAGTCGTGCATCACATCCAACACTTTGGCGCCGCAACGAATGTTGATCTCCGGCTCAAAAATGCGATCGAGCGGTTCGGGATCCTCGGGGAATTTGGTTTGAACCCACTCATAGGTTGAGTCCATCAGTTGCATAAGTCCTTTGGCACCTGCGCCCGATACCGCATCTTCGCGAAAATGGCTTTCGGTGTGGATCACCGCGTAGATAAGCGACGGCGGCAAATCGTATTCCTTGGCATAGGTGTTGACGATCGACTCATATTTGAGCGGATACGCGGCTTTTAGAAAAGCCTGATACCCATCGTGCAATACGACACCGCCAACGGCAAGTACCAGCACCGTCACAAGGGCAATTATAGCAATTTTAAGGCGTTTTTGTTTCATACAGCCAAGCCCTCGATCTTCTCACACAAACTCCGTGCCGCCTCATGCAGACTTTCGCAATCATCGCGATTGTGCAACACGGCAGTCACACGCGCTTCGTAATAGTCGTCGGACGGCTGGGCGCTCATGCGACGTTCGGCTTCCTCGGCGGTTAATCCGTCACGTGCCATGATGCGCATTTTGCGCAAAAACGGTGTGGATAGTACCGCCACTGTATAGTCACAGATGGCATCCAATCCCGCTTGCAACAACAGCGGAGCATCGATCACGGCAACCGTTTTACCACGCTGTTGAGCCAATTCCAATTCACGATTGATTTCATGGCGTACCGCCGGATGCACAATAGCGTTCAATGCTGCCGTTTCCTCCGCTGACGAAAAGGCTTTTTCAGCGAGGCGCTTGCGATTGAGCGTGCCATCCACATTCAAAATAGCGGTTGAAAATCGCTCGGCAAGTGCCCTCAATGCCGGCTGACCGGGTTCGACAACGCGGCGGGATAACACGTCCGCATCAATGACCGTCCAAGACGGCCGTTCCGCCATAATCCGCGCGACCTCGCTTTTGCCTGCACCGGTAGAGCCGGTGAGACCCACGATAAACACGTTACTCAAGCTCGATCACCTCAAATCCTGCCGCACGCAACAAGCGATTATACACCGCAAGTCCAATGCCGTCGGGAGAAGGACAAGCCGTATATGCCATCGTCGCGTGCCGCTCATCCAACAAACGCAGCGCCTCAAACAACCGATGCGCCTGCGCCGCGTGATCCGCACGCGTGCCGTAGGTCAAAAACGGTACTTGCAAGTCGTTTTCTTCTCCATCAAAGCACAGTGCCATCACACCGTCTGCGGCATGCGCGTTGACGTAAGCCGCATAGGCGGCGGGGGTTCCTTTCACCAGTACCACGCGCGCATTCGGCGCATAATGCTTATACTTCATACCCGGTGATGATACCGTTTGACCCGCCTGCACTTCATGCGTGACGGCAGTATCTACCTCGACTTCACCCACCACTCGTGTGAGCATTTCCACCGTGACAGCTCCGGGACGCAGCACACGTACGCGCTCCCCCGTGACATCTACGACGGTGGATTCTACGCCGACCTCGCAAGGACCGCCGTCTACCACCGCAGCAATGCAACCATCCATATCTTCGGCAACACGCTTAGCTTCGGTGGGACTGGGAATGCCCGAACGATTGGCGGAGGGGGCTGCCAACGGACAAGAGAGTTCAATGATCCGTCTGGCGATCGGGTGTGACGGCATTCTGACCGCCACCGTATCCAAGCCTGCACTCACCTCATTCGGAATACAGGGGGCTTTTTTGAAAATCATGGTCAGCGGTCCCGGCCAAAACGCACGGCTGAGTGCCATCGCCGCCGACGGAACGTCGGCAACCAAGTCTTGCAACTGCTCGCGGTGCGCAATATGCACGATCAGCGGGTTGTCCGCAGGACGACCCTTGGCTTTGAAAATGTTCGCCACCGCTGCACCATTTTGGGCATCCGCCGCCAAACCATATACGGTTTCGGTCGGGATGGCTACCAACTCGCCGCTTTTTAGCAACTTTGCCGCAAGCCGAAGGTCCGAGTCCCGATCCGTTAAATGCAAGGTTTGCATAATTTACGATCCTTCTTGTAATTTCTCCGCGCGGTCAGCCGTGATCAGTGCGTCAATGAGTTCATCCAACGCACCGTCCATCACCGCGTCCAATTTATATAACGTCAGCCCGATCCGATGATCAGTCACCCGCCCTTGCGGGAAATTGTAAGTGCGGATACGCTCGCTGCGATCGCCCGTTCCCACTTGTGAACGGCGGTCAGCAGCAATCGCCGATTGCTGTTCTGCCTGCTTTTGTTCAAACAGTCGTGCGCGCAACACACGCATCGCTTTATCCTTATTTTTGTACTGACTTCGCTCGTCCTGACATTCTACGACCGTACCGGTCGGGATATGCGTGATACGGATGGCCGATTCCGTCTTGTTGATATGCTGACCGCCCGCACCGCTGGAACGATAGGTATCGATTTGCAGGTCGGCAGGATTGATCTCCAATTCCACTTCTTCCGCTTCCGGCAACACCGCTACCGTGACGGTGGAGGTGTGAATACGACCGCCCGCCTCGGTTTCCGGCACGCGCTGAACGCGGTGAACACCGCTTTCGAATTTCAGGCGACTGTAAGCACCGTGACCGGTGACCATAAAGCTGATTTCTTTGTACCCGCCAAGTTCGGTTTCGTTCGCTCCCACCGGTTCGGTCTGATACCCGTTAGCGGTGGCGTACAGCGTATACATCCGATACAAACTGTTGGCAAACAGCGCCGATTCTTCTCCGCCTGCGCCTGCGCGAATTTCGACGATTACGTTACGATCATCATTCGGATCACGCGGCAACAACAAGAGTTTCAGTTCTTCCGACAAGCGCTCCGCTGTGCGGCGGCTTTCTTGCAACTCTTCTTCTGCGAGTTCACGCAGTTCGCGGTCAACACCCGCTGTTTCCAACAGCATTTTCGCTTCCTGCTCCGTTTCGCGGGCTCGTGCATACGCGCGATAGGCTTCCACAATCGGTTCAAGTTGTTTGCTCTCACGCATCAAATCGCGATACACGTCTGCTTGCGATGCCACCGTTGGATCACACAGCCGCGCCATGAGTTCTTCATAACGCTTTTCAACATCTTTTAATCGGTCTAACACAGCTTTTCTCCCTTTCTCTTAGTCGATTTGCTGTGCACCGCTACTCCTCCCGCTCAACTTTGCGAATGTTTTTTTCGGCTTTTACGCGAGGAATCATCATTTCATGTCCACAGGTTTCACAGCGTAAACGGAAATCCATACCGATACGTAAAACCGAAAAGGTTGCGCCGCCGCAAGGATGTGCTTTTTTCATAGTCAGCACATCTCCCACACGAATATCCATCTCGCTGTCACCATCCTTTCATACAGAGCCAGTATACCATACACCACTCGCATTACGCAAGGGATACTTGCAAAATTTACAGTTGACAAAGATAGGTGCCACTTGCTATACTTTTTTGTTGGGAAACTCCATTACAAGGAGGTTATAGTATGAAACAAGATGTTGTGATCGTCGGTGCCGGTCCTGCGGGTATTTTTACTGCGTTGGAGATGCTCCGTCGCGGCAGTAAACAAAAAATTATGATCGTGGAAAAAGGGCAAGCGGTGGAAAACCGTCGATGCCCTAAGTCGAAGGTCGGACATTGTGTCAACTGCAAGCCGTACTGTCATATTACCACCGGTTTTTCCGGAGCGGGCGCATTTTCGGACGGTAAATTATCGTTAAGTTATGAGGTCGGCGGCGATCTGCCCTCCCTCATCGGCGAGGACGTGGCACAAGATCTGATCGATTATGCGGACAAAATTTATCTGGAATTTGGTGCCGACACCCACGTAGAAGGACTCGGCAACAACGAAAAGGTCAAAGACATCCGCAAACGTGCCATTCAAGCGGGGCTTAAATTGGTGGATTGCCCGATTCGTCACATGGGAACGGAAAAAGCACAGGGCATTTATCTTGCCATTGAACAATATCTGCAACGAAACGGCGTGGAAATTCTGTTCGGTTACGAATGTACCGATCTGTTGCTTGACGGCAGCATCTGCCGCGGTGTGCGTATAAGCGACGGGAAAGCAGATCTGACCGTTGAAGCCACCCATACCGTCATCGCCACCGGTCGCCGCGGTGCGGATTGGCTGGAAAAGATCTGCGCGGAGCATAACATTGCCCATCAGCCGGGCACCGTTGATATTGGCGTACGTGTTGAGGTGCGCAACGAAGTCATGGAAACGGTCAACGAAACGCTGTATGAGTCCAAACTCATCGGTTATCCGCGTCCGTTCAAAAACAAGGTGCGTACCTTCTGTCAAAACCCCGGCGGCTTTGTCAGTCAGGAAAATTACGACGATGATCTTGCCGTTGTTAACGGACATTCGTACAAAGAACTGAAATCCAACAACACCAACTTAGCGATTTTGTGTTCGCATAACTTTAATCAGCCGTTTAATCAACCGATCGCTTACGCACAGAAGATCGGCGAGTTGACCAACATGCTGGGTGCGGGACATATCTTGGTACAACGCTTCGGCGATATTTTGGACGGCAAGCGCACCTGGCAAAAGGAACTGGCGCAATCCAACCTGCGCCCCACCCTGCCGGATGCGGTGGCAGGCGACATTACCGCTGCCATGCCGTACCGCGCGATGATCAACATCATCAATTTCATTCAAGCGGTGGACCAGGTGGTACCGGGCTTTGCCTCGTACGAAACTCTCTTGTATTCACCGGAACTGAAATTTTACAGCAATCGCGTGCGGATGGATACGGATCTCAACACGAACGTGGAGGGGCTGCATTGTCTGGGCGATTCCAGCGGTTGGACACGGGGCCTAATGATGGCTTCCGTCATGGGCGTATTGATGGGTCGTAAAATTGTGGAAAAAGAATAACAAAAAGGGATGAGCGAGCGCTCATCCCTTTTTTGCATCTCCGGTCGCGGGACCGTTTCGCAGTTTGCCGTTTTCGGAAAAGCGCGAGCCGTGGCAGGGGCAATCCCAACTGCGTTCTGCAGCATTCCATTTCAGCGCACAACCGAGATGCGGGCAACGCGGTGCGGTGGGCGTGACCATCGTTTTGAGTGTTTCACCCGCATTGAGCGCAAGCTGTCGATGCCAGATCGGGCGGTCGGGAGCAAACACGGATGCCCATGGTTTGGGTTTTCCGATCAGTTCACCCGTGAGCAATAACGCGGCAGTCATCGCGGAAGTCATCCCCCACCCGTTGAAGCCTGTTGCCACATACAACTGCGGCGTATGCTTGGCATAGTGACCGATATACGGAATGCCGTCAAGCGACATACAATCTTGTGTGGCAAAACGAGCGGTGATTTCTGCGTTCGGATAGTAATGACGCACGAGTTGCTCCGCCGCTTTCCAGCCCAAACCGGGTTTTCCCGTGCGGTGTCCCCCACCGACAATAAGCAATTGATCTCCACATTGTCGCAGGGTGAGTCCGCTGTTGCTCGCTTCCCAATACATTCCCGCAAGCGGCGGCGCCTTGTCTACCACCGCTACATACGAGCGGTGCTGATAGAGTTTCAAGAAATACGCGCCATGACGATTGAGAAACGGAAAGTGTGTGGCGACGATAATGGACTCTGCGGTGATCGTGGTGCCGTTATCGGTAGTGACAATATTCCCACGGATCTCGCGCACACGAGTATGCTCGTAGATGGTTATCCCCTCTGTTAAAGAAGCAAGCAATTTAAGCGGATGCACCTGCGCTTGGTGCGGAATACGCAAAGCGCCCGCTACCGGGAACGGCAACTCCACGTCTTCTGCCCATTCTGCTTCGGCACCGATAGAACGCAACGTGTTGTATTCAGCCTCCAACACCTCTCGATGAATACGGGAAAAGAGAAAACCGTCGCACGATTTAAGGTCGCAATCGCCCTCAAAGGAAGGATACGCTTTTAGCGCCTCCTGATTCGCTTCATAATACTGCCGCGCTGCCTGCACACCATACCGTTTGGCAATCGTGTGATAGATTGCACCATGCTGTGTGGTAATCTTGGCAGTGGTTCTGCCTGTCACACCGCTGCCGATCCTATCCGATTCCACCACAACAACGCCTAATCCCGCGCGTTTGAGGTGATAGGCACATAGAAGGCCGCAAAGCCCGCCACCGATCACCAGTACGTCGGCACGAATATCGTGTGTCATTGATGGGAAAGACGGCAGTACTGCCGTGTTTGTCCAAAAAGTATCCATCCGATCGCCTCCACGAACAGTATGGACGATTTGGTCAAAAATAAACCGCACAGACGACGCTGTGCGGTTTGTTTATTGTTTGCGGAATACAAACAGTTTACTGACAACATAGTTGAGAATCAGCACCACGATTTGTGCCGCAATTTTGACAAGCATGCTGTCAAAGTGCAACCAGGTGATAAAGATCAACAGAAGCAGTTCTTCGATGCCAAAGGTGAGAAGCCGACCGCCGTAAAAGCCAAACAACTGCTTGAAAAACGCTGCTTTCCCATTCGTCTTGGCATTGAACACCCAAGCACGATTGGTAAGGAAGGCGAACAAAACCGCAAGAATCCACGAGGCGACGTTCGCAATATGCTCGTTTGCCATCACGACACGGTTCACAAACCAAAACGTGACGAGGCTCGTAACGGTGGTCAGCCCGCCGAAAAACAAATACAGTAGTTTTTCCTTATGCTTTTGATAGGGTGCATACCACGCTTTCAGGAATTTCGTTCCCATCACGCGGTCAAAGATATCAGGCGGTGACATGATATCGGCTCCTTATTGATTGATACGTTTGGTAACCGCACCAACGATAGTTGAAATGGATGGTGTCACCACCAAATTGAGCGCCAATTCCAGCAAAAAATTAACGCCGGCACAAACGATCACCAAAAAGTACAATACGGTTGATCCTTCTGCCACAAAATTTGCCGTTAAAGTATCGCTCATAAGCAAGGCGCCCAAAATAAACAGACCGGTGTTAACGATCGGTGCTACCGCGGATGCTGCGAACAGCGAAACGGTCACGTTCTTTTTGCTGAGCAGTCGATACACCATACCGGCACAAAAGCCCGCCGCAATCCCTTTTCCGAAACACACCAACGCCGTTAACAGCGGATGTGCTTGAAACAGAACAGCGGTGAAAGCATCCATACCGAATACGCCCATTAAGTACGTAATACAGCCAAATACACCGCCGAGCCAAGCACCTGCCGCCGGACCCAGCAAGACAGCGCCTAAGACGATCGGGATAAGGACCATACTGACACTTGTACCTAAAGCAGTAAATTTGATGGCAGTACCGGTCAATTGTAAGACCACGATAACGGCGGTCAAAATAGCCAGTTCTACCATGCGCAGGGTTGCAGCCATCGTTTTCTTTTGCATAGTTCATTTCTCCTTGCTGCTGCTCACCAAATGGGATGCAGCGCGTATATTTCAATAGCCGTCAGGGACGGTTTTTGACATAGAGTAAGCGCAGACCATCTAACAAAAGTCTGCCGTCGTACACGACGTCGCGTCGACAATGGGCGGCGATTTCTTCCCCTAACCCGCCGGTCACCACCACGGTAGCGGCCGTACCGAGCTGCTGCTCAATACGATCACACATACCATCCAGCATGGCAGCCGTGCCAAACACGACGCCCGATTTCATGGAATCTGTGGTATTGGTGCCAATCACCTGCGGCGGTGCTTCCACGCGAATACGCGGCAACAGCGACGCACGGTTTACCAGAGAATCTAACGAGGTACCCACACCCGGCATAATCGCTCCGCCGCGGAACGCGCCGTCGCTATCCACGACGGACACCGTCGTGGCCGTGCCGAGGTCCCAAATAATACACGGTGCTCCGAATTTTTCAACCGCCGCCACCGCACCGACCAACAAGTCGGCACCGAGTTGCGCGGGGTTGTCGATACGGATGTTGATGCCGGTCTTTACACCGGGACCCACCAGCAACGGTGTAACACCGGTGACACGCTTGACAGCGTCGCTCAGTACCTTGTCCAAGCCGGGAACGACCGAACTTATAATCGTGCCGTCGATCTCGGATTCCGAAATGTCGTACAAACGCAACAGCGAAAGAAGTTCCACGGCATATTGATCACCGGTTCGTGTACGGTCAGTGGCGATGCGACATTCGCATACCAACGTATCGTCACGGAAAGCGCCAACAGTCAGATTGGTGTTACCCAGATCCAGCGTCAACAGCACAACTCATTCCTCCTCTGTACGGCGCGCGACAATATAGCGCGGGCGATTCTTAACTTCATCGTAAATACGAGCAATGTAATGCCCGATGATGCCTAAACTGATCATAATGGCACCGCCGATAAGCAGCAACAACAAAATAACGGTGGTAAAGCCCTCCACGGCAGAGCCTAAGAAAAAGCGAATCAAGGTCTGAACCGCCATCACGAACGAGGCAATGATCGAAAGCGCACCGAGTACCGTTACCACGCGCAACGGTGCCGTGGTAAACGACGTCAGGTTGTTGATCGCATATTTGAATAAGCCGCTGATCGACCATTTCGACTGACCGTTAGCACGTTCCGCAACCTCAAACTCGACCGTCGCGGTGCGAAAACCCGCCCAAAACGACAAGGCGCGGAAAAAGGTGTCCTTTTCGCTGAGCGTATTCATCACATTCACCACGCGGCGATCCAGCAATTTGAAATCCGACGAGGACTGCATGTCCATACCGACGGCTTTCCCGATCAACCGATAAAACAACCGCGCACATACACCGTGTGCCGCTTTTTCGTTTCCACGGGCGCTCTTTTTGCCTTCCACGACTTCATAGCCTTGCCGCCACAACTCCCACATACGCGGAATGACCGACGGCGGGAACTGCAGATCGCAGTCCGTGACAACACACGCGTCGCCTTTTGCT
>JAZOAK010000012.1:0-10962 GCA_045595445.1 Acutalibacteraceae bacterium | reverse complement strand
GGCAAAGGGCGTGGATGCAACGTTGGACGTGTTGTTGGGTGAGTATCCCGCAAAGGGTCGAATGACCTATAGCATCAAGCTGCAATAAAGGGTATTACAAAGGCGCTCTTTTGCCAAACACGGCGAAAGAGCGCCTTTTGTGTTCTAAAAGAGGAAAAACATTCTCTTTTTTGGGGTTTTGCCTTGAAAAACAAGGGCTTATATGCTATAAAAGAGGAGTAATTAATACAAGGGGGCAATGTTAAATGAAAGCGTTGAAAGAACTGGTATTTGAGGAATTGTCGCTGGACCAAAAACTGGGTCTTGCAACCATTTCATTTACGTGGGATGGCGCTACCAGTCCTGAGAACATGGAGTATTTGGCGCAACTGATTAAGCACCGCGCGCTTGGCGGCATCTGGATGGCACCGCGCGCAGGCGAAAACGATCCGTATTTGAAACAACTCAAAGAGTTGGCGGATTATCCGTTGTTGGTGTTCACGGATGCAGAAGCAGGGCTCGGTGAGTATACCATCGGTCGTCACAACGCGATTGGTATTACCGATAACGAAGAACTGGCGTACACGTTCGGTAAAGTGACCGCAGCACACGCGGCAGCAAGAGGCTACAACGTCGTGTGCAACCCTGTGCTGGACATGACCTCCACCACGTGCGTATGCGGCGGAACGCAGAGAGCATATGGTTCGGATAAATATCGTGTTACGGCACTTGCATCCGCGGAAGCGCAGGGCATGCACGACGGCGGCTGTCTGACCATCGGTAAGCATTATCCCGGTAAAGCGAAACTGAAAGAAGGACAAGAACCGTTATTGGTTGATTCGCATATGGCACCGACGGTGTCGTACGCAACAAAAGAGGACCTCTTGGATTATAGCCTGTATCCGTATATGGAGTTGGACAAGAAGGGCTTGTTGGACGGCGTGATGCTGACCCATTCCGATTTCGTCAACATTGACCCCGATTATCCCATGAGCTTGTCGAAATACGGTATTGGGATATTGCGTGAACAGGGCTTCGAGGGACTGGCGATGACCGATGCGCTGAATATGATGGGTGTTGTCGCAAAGTACGGCCGCAAGAACAGTATCGGTTTGGCGGTCGGTAACGCGAGTGCGATGGCGCTGCCGTTCCATGGTGATCATCAACAGGTCATGGAATGGATGCGTGAATGTTACGACGAGGGCATCATCACGGATGAAGCATTGGATGAGGCGGTCAAACGCGTGCTTATGATGCAACACAAAGTGTTATCGTTACCGCAGAGTGTTGTGCCGACCGAGGAAGAACTGAACAACTTCCACCGTATCAACACCGATTCCGTGTTTGCGCGCACCGACGACGGTGTGCCGGTGAACTTGGATCGGAACGGCAAGTATCATTTTGCGGTGTTGACGGAAGCGGGTATACAGGGCGAGGTCCACGTGGATACCTTCAAGGGACAGTGGTACAATCCCGTGCAGATCAAAGAGCGGCTGCTCGAATTGTTCCCGAACGCGGCGGTCACGTTGCTCAGCGAGTTCCCGACATCTCGTGAAATTGCCAACTTCCTCAGTGATTCGTTAGATCAGGAAACGGTATTTATCACGTTCTGCATCAGCCAGGCATACGTGGGCGAAGAGCGGTTTACCCCCCGCATTATTTCGCTGATGAAGGCGATGCAGATGACAAACCGTATTTCAACAGTGTTGCATTTCGGTAACCCGTTCCTTCTCGAAGATCTGCCGCATATGCCGCGCTTGCTGGTTGGCACGATCTCGTCGATGGGTGTTGAAGCGGGACTCAACGTATTGGCGGGCGAATATCCGGCAAAAGGCGTTTTGACATACGACGTTAAACTGAAATAAAAAGGAAGGGCAGTGATACAAAATGTATCACTGCCCTTCCTTTTTGTGAGCCGGTTGTTCGAGTATACACAAGCCGACGGTTACTAAAAGAATGCCGAGAATGCCGAGCGGTCCCATATATTCCGAAAAGACAAAGGTGCCAACCAAAGCGGCAACAACGGGCTCGGCAATGCACAGCACGGCAGCTTTGCCGGCGGTGGTTTTGGACAGACCGTAAGTGTAGAGCAAATAGGGGAGAATGGTTTCGAACACGGCGATACCAAGCGACCAGAGGGCGTTTTCAGGTGTCACGATCAGTGGGACCAGCGACGGCGCATCGCATAACGGAATCACACCGCATGTGGCGAACAAAAAGGTGTAAAAGGTGATGGTCAGCGTGTGATAGCGTCTTGCGGCAAGTTTGCCGAAAATACTGTATAGCGCATATCCCAGACCGGAAAGCAGTCCGAACAACAGACCGAGTTTTGTCAGGGTGAGTGTCGGTGAAATTGATACAAAGATACAGCCCGCGAACGCGATTGCCAGAGACAAAGCGTGTCTGACGGTGAATTTCTCTTTGAAAAGGGGAAGGGATAAGAAGAGTACCCAAAAGGGGGAGGTATACATCAGAATACAAGCTACCGACACGGAGTTTTCGGCAAGAGAATTCATATAGCAGATGTTGAAAAACAAAAAGCTGCAAATGCCTGAGCCGAAAAACATCCACAGATCACGCAGTCGAACGCGAAACAGTTTAGGATCTTTTATCAAAAAAATGATAGCCAATATCACCGCGGTGAATAAGGCGCGTACCGCCACCATCTGCGTGGACGTGAAGCCGCGTTCGGCCATATTGCGTGAAAAAATACTGATACAGCCCCACAGCGCGGCAGCAACAAGAATGGCGCCGTTGCCGAGGTGAGTTTTGATACGATTCATACAAAACGTCCTTTGTAAAACAAGGCGGCAGTGAGCCTCTGCTCACTGCCGCTGTTTGCTTATTCTTCGATCGGGGCAGGATCGGCGCTGCTGTTGTCGTCCTCTAACATACTGCGGAGAGCGGCAACGTACGGATCATCACTGGAAGCGTGGGTGTTCACGACATCGACGTCGTTATACACCGGCATACCCGTACCGGCGGGGATCAGCTTACCAATGATAACGTTTTCCTTGAGGCCCAGCAGCGGATCGACCTTACCTTTGATAGCGGCATCGGTCAACACGCGAGTGGTTTCCTGGAAGGAAGCGGCGGACAAGAACGAATCGGTTGCCAACGACGCTTTTGTGATACCAAGCAGAACCGGCGAGCAAACCGCTTCTCTCAAGTGAACGTCACCAGCATCGATACGAGCGCGCACGCGGGCGTTCTCTTGATCAAACTGGCTGCGATCGATCATGGCACCGGATAACAGATAGGTGTCACCGGCATCGTCAACCTTCACCTTGCGCATCATCTGACGGACGATGACTTCAACGTGTTTATCGTTGATGTCAACACCCTGCATACGGTAGGTGCGCTGGACTTCCTGAATGAGGTAATTCTGCACCGCTTCGGCACCGCTGATAGCCAGAATGTCGTGCGGGTTGATGGAACCTTCGGTCAGGCGATCGCCTTTTTTGACAACGTCGCCGTCCTGCACACGGATGCGGGAACCGAACGAAATAGCATAACTGCGTTCGTCGGGATTTTCGGCATCCTGCGAAGTGACGTATACCACGCGTTTTTTCTTTTCCTCGCCCAGACGGACAACACCGTCGATTTCGGAAATGATCGCGAGCGACTTCGGTTTACGGCCCTCAAACAGTTCTTCAACGCGGGGAAGACCCTGCGTGATATCTTCAGCGGACGCGACGCCACCGGTATGGAAGGTACGCATCGTAAGCTGTGTACCCGGTTCACCGATGGACTGTGCAGCGATGATACCGACAGCTTCACCGACGGTAACGGGATCAACGGTAGCCAGGTTCGAGCCGTAGCATTTAGCGCAGACACCGTGTTTCGCCTGGCAAGTCAATACCGAGCGGATCTTGATGCGTTCCACACCATAGGTGCCTACGAGCAACTTGGCATCGGCATCGTTCATCATGTGATCGCGGCTGATGACCACTTCACCGGTTGCGGGGTCGACGAAATCCTCGGCGAGGAAGCGGCCGACCAAACGCTCGGTGAGCGGTTCGATCATTTCCTTGCCGTCCTTGATATCGTAGACTTCAATACCCTCGTGGGTACCGCAATCGTCCTCGCGGATGATGACGTCTTGGGAAACGTCGACCAGACGGCGGGTCAGGTAACCCGAGTCCGCCGTACGCAGAGCGGTATCGGCCAAGCCTTTACGCGCACCACGCGACGAAATGAAGTATTCCAAAATGTTCAGGCCTTCACGGTAGTTGGCACGAATCGGAACCTCGATCGTACGACCGGAGGTGTTCGCGATAAGACCACGCATACCGGCAAGCTGACGGATCTGGGCGATAGAACCACGGGCGCCGGAATCCGACATCATGTAGATGGGGTTGAACTCATCCATGTTGTTGTTCAGCGCTTTGGTAACCTTGTCGGTGGTATCGTTCCAGGTGTCGATGACCTTCTTATACCGTTCTTCGTCGGAAAGGAGACCTTGATTATACAAATCGGTGATCTGTTCGACCGTCTGCTCTGCTTCCGTGATAAGATCTTTCTTCTCCGGCGGGATGGACGCATCCACGACGGCAACGGTTAAGGCACCGCGGGTAGAATACTTATAACCCTGTGCTTTCACGGCGTCGAGCACCTCGGAGGTGCGGGCGGGACCGTGAACTTTAATGCACTTGTCAATGATCTGAGACAGTTGTTTTTTGCCGACTTTGTAGTTGATCTCGTAGAGGAACATATCGTCAGCGGTTTTGCGTTCCACCAAACCGAGATCCTGCGGAATGGGTTGGTTGAAGATGATGCGACCAACGGTGGTTTCCACCAAGCGGGATTGCTTGACGCCGTCGATTTCCATCGTACGGCGCACCTTGATCTTCGCGTGCAGACCGACGACCTGATCGGCATACGCCATCAACGCTTCGTTCTCGTCGCGGAAGATTTTGCCTTCGCCAAATTCGCCGGGTTTCTCGATGGTCAGATAGTAGGAACCGAGAACCATATCCTGCGTGGGAACGGTGACAGGGCGTCCGTCCGACGGCTTCAAGAGGTTGCCGGCTGCCAGCATCAAGAAGCGGGCTTCTGCCTGCGCTTCAGCGGAAAGCGGTACGTGCACGGCCATTTGGTCACCGTCGAAGTCCGCGTTAAAGGCGGTACAAGCGAGCGGGTGCAGTTTGATGGCGCGACCCTCGACCAGTACCGGCTCAAATGCCTGGATACCCAAGCGGTGCAACGTCGGTGCACGGTTGAGCATGACCGGATGATCTTTAATGACGATTTCCAGTGCATCCCACACCTCAGGACGAACGCGATCGACCATCTTACGGGCAGTCTTGATGTTGCCGGCGGCACCGGTTTCCACCAAGCGTTTCATAACAAAGGGCTTAAACAGTTCCAATGCCATTTCCTTCGGCAGACCGCATTGATACATTTTCAGTTCCGGACCGACGACGATAACCGAACGACCGGAGTAGTCAACACGCTTACCGAGTAAGTTCTGACGGAAACGACCTTGCTTACCTTTGAGCATATCGGACAAGGATTTGAGCGAGCGGTTGTTCGGACCGGTGACCGGACGGCCGCGACGGCCATTGTCGATCAAGGCGTCCACCGCTTCTTGAAGCATACGCTTCTCGTTGCGGACAATGATATCCGGTGCGCCGAGTTCCAACAATCTCTTCAAACGGTTGTTACGGTTGATAACGCGGCGATACAGATCGTTCAAGTCCGAGGTGGCAAAACGACCGCCGTCCAACTGAACCATCGGACGAATATCCGGCGGAATGACCGGAACGACGTCGAGAATCATCCACTCGGGACGGTTGCCCGACAGGCGGAAGGATTCGACCACTTCCAAACGTTTGAGCAAACGCGCACGCTTTTGACCGGTAGCGCCTTCGAGTTCTTCTTTGAGTTCCTCGGACAGCTTTTCCAGATCAATGGCAGCAAGCAGCTTTTTGATGTATTCCGCGCCCATGCCGGCATCGAAATCATCCTCGTATTTCTCGCGCATATCGCGATAGTCTTTCTCGTTGAGCACCTGCTTCTCCTGCAACGGCGTCGGACCGGGATCAACCACGATGTAGGAAGCAAAGTACAACACCTGCTCCAACAAACGCGGGGAGATATCCAAGAGCAGACCGATGCGGGAGGGGATGCCCTTAAAATACCAGATGTGCGATACCGGAGCGGCGAGCTCAATGTGGCCCATGCGCTCACGGCGCACTTTGGCGCGGGTCACTTCCACGCCGCAGCGATCGCAGATCTTACCTTTATAGCGGATGCGTTTGTATTTGCCGCAATGACATTCCCAGTCCTTGGTAGGCCCGAAAATGCGCTCACAGAACAAACCGTCGCGCTCCGGCTTTAAGGTACGGTAGTTGATGGTCTCCGGCTTTTTCACTTCGCCGTACGACCAACCGCGGATCTGATCAGGGGAAGCAAGACCAATCTTAATGGAATCAAATACGTTAAATTCAGCCATGATGATTTGCCCCCTTCCTTACATTTCGTCGGAATCGTCCGAGTACGAATCCTCGTCCGAACCGAACAGTTCTTCACCGAAGAAGTCATCAACTTCCGGCTCTTCCACAGCGTAGCCGTCGAGTTCATTCTCGTTGGCCACCGTGCTGAATGCCTCGTCGTCCACCGGATCAACGGTGACAACATTCAGTTCTTCATCTTCTTCAAAGGTTTGTTTTAAGTCAATCTCCTGTTTGTCACGATCCAGAACCTTAATATCCAGACCAAGCGATTGCAGCTCCTTGACCAAGACTTTGAAGGACTCCGGAACACCGGATTGCGGTACGTTCTGACCTTTGACGATGGCTTCGTAGGTTTTGACACGACCCACAACGTCGTCGGACTTAACGGTCAAGATTTCCTGCAAGGTGTATGCGGCACCGTAAGCTTCCAGTGCCCACACTTCCATTTCACCGAAACGCTGACCGCCGAACTGGGCTTTACCGCCGAGAGGCTGCTGCGTTACCAGCGAGTACGGACCGGTTGAACGAGCATGGATCTTATCGTCGACCAAGTGATGCAGTTTAAGATAGTACATATAACCGACGGTGACAGGGTTGTCGAACTGTTCACCGGTACGGCCATCGTACAGGATGGTTTTGCCGTTCGGGTTCTTACCTGCTTGTTCAAGCAGCTCTTGAATATCGTTTTCGTGAGCGCCGTCGAAGACAGGTGTCATGACCTTGAAGCCGAGCGCCGCTGCGGCATAACCTAGATGCACTTCGAGCACCTGACCGATATTCATACGGGAGGGAACGCCCAAAGGATTCAAAACGATATCCAGCGGTGTACCGTCCGGCAAGAAAGGCATATCTTCGCTGGGAAGAATGCGGGAAACAACACCTTTGTTACCATGACGACCGGCCATTTTATCGCCGACGCTGATCTTGCGTTTTTGAGCGATGTAGCAGCGAACCACCATGTTGACACCGGGGCTGAGTTCATCGCAGTTTTCACGGGTAAACACCTTAACGTCTACGATGATGCCGTATTCACCGTGCGGGACGCGCAAGGAGGTATCGCGAACCTCGCGCGCTTTTTCACCGAAGATGGCGCGCAGCAGGCGTTCCTCGGCGGTCAGTTCGGTTTCACCCTTCGGGGTAACTTTACCGACCAAAATATCACCGGAGCGCACTTCCGCACCGATGCGAATGATACCACGCTCATCCAGATCTTTCAGCGCATCGTCACCCACGTTGGGGATGTCGCGCGTGATCTCCTCCGGCCCGAGTTTGGTTTCACGGGATTCGATCTCGTATTCTTCGACGTGAATGGAGGTGAAGACGTCCTCACGCACCACTTTTTCGTTGATGAGAACGGCGTCCTCGTAGTTGTAACCTTCCCAGGTCATGAAGCCGATGAGTGCGTTCTTACCGAGCGCGATCTCACCGTTGCAGGTGGCGGGACCATCGGCAATGACATCGTGTTCATCCAGATGTTGACCGGGTTCGACAACCGGGCGCTGGTTGATGCAGGTGCCCTGGTTGGAACGGGCGAATTTGATGAGTTGATACGTATCGATCGAGCCGTTGTCGTCGCGGCGAACCAGTACGCGATCAGCCGAAACGTCCGTGACGGTACCGGCGGGTTTTGCCAGTACGCAGGCACCCGAGTCAAAACCGGCTTTGTATTCCATACCGGTACCGACGATGGGGGACTCGGTCTTGAGCAGCGGCACAGCCTGACGCTGCATGTTGGAGCCCATCAACGCACGGTTGGCGTCATCGTTTTCAAGGAACGGGATCATCGCAGTAGCAACTGAAACGACCATTTTGGGCGAAACGTCCATATAGTCGATCTTATCGCTTTCGATCTCGACAAATTCGCTGCGCAGACGTGCGTTGACACGGCTGCGGGCAAAACGGCCGTTTTCATCTAACGGCTCGTTCGCTTGGGCAACGATGTAATCGTCTTCCATATCGGCGGGCATATACACCACTTCGTCGGTGACGATGCCGGTCTCTTTATCCACGCGACGGAACGGCGCTTCAACAAAGCCGTACTGGTTGATGCGGGCGAAGGTTGCGAGATACGAAATCAGACCGATGTTGGGACCTTCGGGAGTCTCGATCGGGCACATACGGCCGTAATGGCTGTAATGTACGTCACGCACTTCAAAGCCGGCGCGGTCACGCGACAGACCGCCGGGACCCAGCGCTGACAGACGACGCTTGTGGGTCAGCTCTGCGAGCGGGTTGTTTTGATCCATGAACTGGGACAGCGGGGAAGAACCGAAAAATTCCTTAATCGCTGCCACGACAGGACGGATGTTGATAAGCGCTTGCGGGGTGACGGTATCCATATCCTGTGCTTGCAAGGTCATACGCTCACGAATGACGCGCTCCATGCGGGAGAAACCGATGCGGAACTGGTTCTGCAATAGTTCACCAACCGAACGGATACGGCGGTTGCCCAGGTGGTCGATGTCATCGGTGGTGCCGATGTCGTGACCGAGGCAGTTGACGTAGTTGATAGATGCTAAAATATCATCTACAATGATGTGGTTCGGAACCAGTTCAGCAGCACGTGCGAGCAGAGCTTCGATCAACGCCTCGTCGCCTTCGGTGCTTTCCAAAATCTCTTGCAAAACGGAGAAACGGACACGCTCGTTGACGACCTTCTCCACGGCGTCGTAAACCGTCTCGCTGACAAACAACGAGAGATCCACCATGCCGTTGGAGATGATCTTGACTTCCGCGTGCTCGCCGTGATCGTCCACGTCGACGTACGCGACGCAAACACCGGCGTTTTCGATTTCCATTGCGCGCTCGCGACGGATCAATTCGCCCGCTTCAGCCAGAATTTCACCCGTAGCGGGATTGACGATCGGACGGCTCAAACGGCAACCGGCAAGGCGGTTGGAGATGCCAAGCTTTTTATTGTATTTATAGCGGCCCACGCGGGACAGATCGTACCGGCGGGGATCAAAGAACAAGTTTTCCAAATGCTGTTGGGAGTTTTCCAATGTGAGCGGCTCGCCGGGACGCAATTTGCGATAGACCTCTAAGAGGGCCTCTTCGGTGTTCTTGGTGCTATCCTTTTCCATGGTGGCGAGGATACGCTCGTCCTCACCGAAGAAATCCAGAAGTTCCGCATCCGAGCCGAGTCCCAAGGCACGCACAAACGTCGTGATGGGGAGTTTACGGTTTTTGTCGATACGGACAGAGAACACGTCGGAAGAATCGGTCTCGTATTCCAGCCAGGCACCGCGGTTCGGAATGACGGTGGAGGAGAACAACTTCTTACCGGTGCTGTCGTACGACATACCGTAGTACACACCGGGCGAACGCACGAGCTGCGATACGATAACGCGCTCCGCACCGTTGATCACAAAGGTGCCGCTTTCGGTCATGAGCGGGAAATCGCCCATAAACACCTCGGACTCCTTGATCTCGCCGGTTTCTTTATTGATAAGACGCGCGCGCACGTATAAAGGGGCTGCATAGGTGACGTCGCGCTCCTTGCATTCCTCAACCGTGTATTTCGGTGTATCGCTCAGCCGGTAGTCCAAAAACTCCAACGACAGATTACCCGTGTAATCCGTGATGGTCGTGGTATCATTGAAAACGTCTTTCAGACCTTCCTCCAAAAACCACTGGTACGAGTTCTTTTGAATCTCGATGAGATTCGGCATATCCAACACTTCGTTGATCTTGGAAAAGCTCATACGGGTTGTCTTGCCCAGCTGGACCGGTTTGATATTAACCATCGGCTTCCATCACTCCTGTTCTATAGTTTGCCTTGCCACCCGTTTTCGGGTGACGGATTACTCCGCTTCAATATCGTCGGGCGAGAGAAAACCGTAAAAAAACCTTGCATTTTTCGACCGATTGTGGTACACTAAGTTACGGTATTCGCATACTTCCCTACGATAATGCAGTATACTATAATACAGGAAAAAACTGCCGTTGTCAATGCGTTTTTGAGAATTGGCAGATTTTTTTATAACTTTTTAACGTTTTTTCAAAAAAGGTATGATTTTTTCGGTCAGGTGACAGCAATCTGACCGAAAAAGAAGAGAAGGAACACTTGGATCCGTTGGTTGTTTTAAGGTGTCAAGGGCGATTTGAACCTGCCTCGGGGATTTTTAAGAGGACGGATTTTCGGTCAATCAAGGCACAAAACACAGCCAATACTTTGTGTATTGGCGAGTATTTTAACGACGAGTGACCGGAAATCCGCTCTTAAAAACAGGTTCGGATTGCTCTTGTCACCTTATAGAGAAAGGCGGCGTTTTTGATGAAAAAATACGGAGTACGATTGGGTAGTTTATTATTGTGCGCGGCACTGTTATGTACGGGATGCGGCGGCACGGGCGGCAAAGATGCCGAAACGACCGGTACCACCACTACGACCGTACCGACTACCACTACGACGCTGGCGCCGACCACCACGCAAAAGGCACAGGCGGCACAGGGGTTGCTTGTCAATTGCCCCGACGGCAAGCGGGTGGATCCGGAGTTGCTCGCGCGGTTGCAGGGTGTGTGC
>JAZOAK010000011.1:0-24321 GCA_045595445.1 Acutalibacteraceae bacterium | reverse complement strand
TGCGCGCTCTACTTTGGGTAGAGCGGACACAATAAGAACGGGGTGCGTAAAAGGCGGGGGCGGCGAGGTCGATTAAGGATCTCCGCCGCAAGGCGCGTGGAAAAAACACATCGAAACGAGAAAAGGAGAAACAAAAATGTCAATCAACACTTTGGAATTTTGTGAAAAACTGACGGGCGAACTGGACAAGTTGTTCGTGCAAGGTCCCGTTACCGGTTTCTTTACCGACAACGTATTGCGCTCTAAATTCGTGGGCGCCAAAACGGTGTTGCTCCCCGAAATGGAACTTTCGGGTCTTGGCGACTATGACCGCGACACCGGCTTTATCAAGGGCACCGTGACGGTCAGCAATCAGCCGTATACGCTGAGAATGGACCGCGCTCGCTCGTTCCAGCTCGACCGCGAGGACGAGGACGAAACCGGTATTGCGAATCTGGCGGGTCAGGTGCTCGGCGAATTTGTGCGTACCCGCGTGGTACCCGAGGTCGACGCGTACTGCCTGTCGAAACTCGCGGGTCTTGCCGTGACGAAAGGTCACACCGTTTCGGGCACTCCCGCTACGGAAGCGTTTAAGATGTTCAACGAGGCTTGTGCCGCCGTACAAACGCAAGTCGGCTTTGACGAGCCGCTTGTCTGCTTTGTCAACCCCACCGTGTGGGCGGCGATCCAGAACTCGCCCGAACTGTCCCGTCACATTTCCGTGACCGAGTTCAAGAAAGGCGACGTGTACTACGAGGTCAAATCCATCAACGGTATTCCGTTGTTCCCGGTTGCCGACAACCGCATGAAGAGTGCGTACGTCTTTAACGACGGTGCCACCATCACCAAAGATGAAAACGGTGAGATCATCCACGACGAGACCGCCGGCGGTTTTGTGCCTGCCGAGAATGCGCAGTCCATCGGTTTGCTCATTCTGCCGAAGAAAGCGGCAAGCTTGGTGAAAAAGACCGAGCGCGTGCGTACGTTTGATCCGTCCCAGAACCAGGCGGCGGACGCGTACAAATTCGACTACCGTACCTACTACGATCTGATCGTCAAAAACTCGGCGGCAGACTCGGTTTACGCGTACGTGTACTAAGCGACGGCCGACACCGTCGCGGTGAATGGTGAAGAAGTTGCGCGCAGGCGCGACGAAATTTTCTCTCCCTCCGCCGAGCGTTGCTCGGCGGAGGGGGAGAAAATGGGAGTGAGGAGTTTATGCAAACGAAACGTGCATGGGATGATCCCGAGCTGGTATTTTCGGAATACCGCGCGGGCGTCCGTTACAAGAGCGGTATCGGCGAAAAAGGCTTATACCGACAAAACGAGATCAACCGTCGCTTCTTCGGCGGCGATCAATGGCACGGCGCACGTTGCGGCGGAGAACGTCCGCTGGTGCGTCACAATATTATTCGCCGTATCGGTGATTACAAGATGGCGGCGGTGGGCGGCAACCCTGTCGCGGTGAGTTTTTCCGCCGACGGTGTGGCGGATACCGCCGTGTTGCGGGAACGCACCTATCAAAACAAATGCTTGGCATCCGTCGGTACGGCACTCAGCCTTCCCTTTGAGGAGGAGATCGGGCTTGTGACGGATGCGTTGTCGCACTATTTTGAAGTGACCGCCGAACGCGTGGGCTTTGAAGAACTGCGCGCGGCGGTACTGCGCGGCGCGTACACCACCGGCACCGGCATTTTATATACGTACTGGGACGAGCGCATTCGTACCGGTCAATATGCCGACGAGGGGCGCACCGTGCCCATCACGGGGGATATTGCGTGCGAAGTACTGGACGTGGAGAACGTGTATTTCGGCGACCCCACCGTGGAGAACATTCAAGAACAACCGTTTATCGTCATCGCACAGCGCCGCACGGTTGCGGAATTGCGCCGCATGGCGAAACGCTACGGTCGTTCCAAAGACGAGATCGCGTCCATCCGTCCCGACCGCGACGAGTTTACCCCCGCGGGTGAACCCGAGAGCGAGGGGAAAGCGATCTTACTGACGAAATTCTACAAGCAATACGACGAAAACGGCGAGCCGCACTTGTACGGCGTGCAGGTCTGCCGCGGTGTCACCGTTCGCCCCAAGTGGGAGATGGGTGTGCGGCTGTACCCGCTGTGTCTGTTCCGTTGGGACACGTTACCCGATTGTGTGTACGGACAAAGCGAGATCACGCATCTGATTCCCAATCAGATCGCCATCAATCGTATGCTGACGGCATCGGTGTGGTCGATGATGATGCAAGGGTTGCCGACCTTGCTCGTCAACGGCGACGTGGTACAGCAACCCGTCACCAACGACCCCGGACAGGTCATTCGCGTATTCGGCAACGGCGATGACGTGCGCAGTGCGCTGACGTACGTAGACCCGCCGCAGTTTTCGTCGGCGCTGTCGGCGGAGATCAACGCTCTTATTCAAAACACGCTGGCGCAAAGCGGCGCGAACGCGGTGTCGCTGGGTGACGTCACACCCGAAAACACCTCCGCGATCGTGGCGGTGCGCGAGGTGGCAATGATGCCGTTGCAGACCATTCAAACGCGGTTTTATGCGTTCTGTGAGCAGGTTGCGCGGTTGTGGGCGGAGTTTTGGATTACCGGTTACGGCACGCGCGCACTCACCGTGCGCGATGAACTCGGCACGTGGTATCTGCCGTTTGACGGCGATCGCTACCGCGACTTGATGCTGCGCGTGAAGGTGGACGTCGGTGCGGCGACGCTGTGGAGTGAGAGTCAATCCATCGTGACGCTCGACAACCTGTTTGATCGCGGCGTCATCACCGCCGAGCAGTATTTGAAGCGCCTGCCGCGCGGGATCGTGCCCGACGTGGACGGGTTGCTCAGAGAAATGGGGGGCGACGTATGAGCGGACAAGACGTTTTTCGGCAGGCGATGCGTCTGCTCGGATATACCGACACACTGGGCGATCTTGACAGCGGGCAGAACACCGAACAGTATAAGCGAGGTCTGACGGTGATCAACCAGTTGGTATGCGATTTATCGTTGGCGGAAAGCGGGACGATGGCGCCGCCGCTTTCTTCCTTGCGGCAGGAGTTGCCGCTTTCGGAACGCACCGTGCGGGACGTGTTGCCGTACGGTGTGGCGATGCTGCTTGCCGCCGCCGAGAGCGACGGTGATAATCAGCAGTTGTTTGCGGCGCTGTACGACCAAAAGCGAGTATCGGTGCGGCAAACCTACGAGCGACGCACCGACACGCTGCCGAGGGGGTGTGACGCATGAAGCACCCGCGTATGCCAAAAAACAGCCGCGTGGCGGCAACCGTTCCCGCCTTGTCGGGAGGGTTAAACGTCGGTACCGCCCCGACCTTGATCGGTGACACGCAAGTGTCCGATTGTCGCGATATGCACTGGAAAAACGGCGCTTTGCGCACGCGTGCGGGGTTTGTGACCGACAGCGCGCATTTTGACAGGTTTGCGCTGGCGCATCGCACACAGTACTTTACCGACCGTGACGGCTGTCTGTTGGTGCTGGCAACGGGGGACACCGAAGCGAGCGGCGAGTTGCAGGTGACGGTGTTCAACGAAAACGGTGTGCGTATCGACGGCTTTTTTATCACCTCGGGACAACCGGGGCTTTCGGGGTTGTTGGTATCGGTGGGCAGCGCGGGGGAACTTTCGCGGTATACCGCGCTGTTATTTATCAGTAACGGCGATATCTACGGCGTCAATGCCAAAGAGAATATCTGGGAATTGCTCAGCGACCGTGCGTACGTGCCGCTGTATATGACGGGCGGCACCCCCGTTACCTCCCGCGCCCAAACGGTGCTGACCGGTGATCGCGTGGAAGCGTATAATCGCTTAACCGAGTGGTTCCGTTGCACGTACAGCACGGACGGTGTGGGGACGTATTATTATCTGCCGAAATTGCGCGAATACAGCGGTCTGATCGTGACGTTGTCGCGTGCCGGCGGGAACTTGACGTTTACGATCGAAGGCGGTGAACAGTTGTCCGATACGGTGGGCGGTTACCGGGTGCAACTGGATAACAAGGGACATTGCTTTTGGTTTTTGAAGGACGGCAAACCGATCGTGATGCCGAGTGAAGGCGTGCGTAACGACGTGAGTGCGAAAGCGCGACACGCCTATACCGTGGGGCCCGACGTCACGCAGATGCGCTGCGGTACCTGGTACGGCGGTGATCGCAGTGCGACGGCGGGCGGCACGCGTTTGTTTCTCGGCGGCGGGCATTACGTGATGTGGAGTGCGCTGAACGATCCGTTGTATTTTCCGGTGACGGCGTATGCGTCGCTCGGGGATCCCGACGAGGAGTTGACCGCGTTCGGCAAGCAGGGGGAACTGCTCCTTTTGTTTAAGGAACATTCGTTGTATGCCGCCGAGTACGTGCGCAGCGATACCGTGACCGTTGAGGAGGTACAAAGCGGTGCCGTGACCGATACCACCGCGACGGCGGTGTTTCCCATCACGCCCATCCACGCGGAGATCGGGTGCGATCTGCCCGAAACGGTCGCGCTTTGCGGCAACCGTCTGGTATGGGCGTGCGCGGACGGCACGGTATACACGCTCGGCACGAGCGGGCAATTGTCCCAACGCACCGTGACGGTCATCTCCGATCCCATCCGCTCGTTACTGCGTTCCTCGAAACCCGCCGTTGCGGCGGCAACGGTGATCGACGGCGAATATCTGTTGCTTTGGGATAACGAGATCTTTCTCGCAACCGACGACACGGTGCCGCGCTGGACGCGGTTTTCCTTTGCGAGCGGTGCGGTGGCGCAACACCTGTGTCGGGTGAACGGTAAACTGCTCATCCCCGCCGCGTATACGGTGGGAAACGCAAGGGTGCTGTATTGGTTTTGGCAGGCGGGCGATCGGGATACCGTGATCACGCACACCGGCGACAGTTGGGCGAACGCGGTGTATACCTTTACCCCGCGAGCGGTGCGGGGGATGGTGTGTACCAAGCAGTTTGATTTGGGTGCGCCGGATGAGTATAAGCGCATTACGCGGGTATTTGCGGATGCGGTGGCGGTCGGGGCGGTGAGCGCCGCCTACGTTACCGAGCGCGGTATGCACGCGGACGTGGCGCGCAAGGCACACGACGGGGTGCGGCTGACACCGTCGGTAGCGCGCTGTCGACGGTTTGCGTTGCGACTGGACGGCGAAGCGCTGTGCGTGAACAGCGTGACGATACACGTCGTCACGGGAAGAAAGTAGGGTGAAAGATGGCAACAAAACTGACGAAAAAACAAGCGGCAGAACTGCTTGCCGCTTATCAAAAACAGCAGACCGACGCGGCGCAGGCGTCGATCGCGGCCTATAACAAGACGGTGGATGCGGATACCGCCGCCACCGAAGCGGCGGTGAAAGCCGAGCGAAAAACCGCACAGGCGACCGCCGATGCCGCTATTGACCGCGCGGCGGTGCAAGCCCTGATCGAGAAACGTGCGATCGCGGAAACGCTGAGCAATTTAGGACTTTCACACTCCGGTATCGCCGATTCGGCAAACGAGAGTGTTGCACGCAAGCGTGCCGTTTCCGAACGCGCGGCGCTGGCGAAAAAGCAACACAGTTTAAGCGCGTTGTCACAGCGGCTTGTCACCGCCCGCGAGCAGGCGGCGGCAAAAAAAGCCAAAAACGCTGCCACCGTCAACAAAACGCTTGGCGGTAAGATCGCCGAGAAGAAATTGACGCTGGACAAAGCGGCGTTGTAGGAGGGATAGCATGGCATTTTATACCATTGAGTTTACGGTCACGGAGCATGCCGTGACACCCGATACGCCGCAAGCGGCGGGGCATACGGGCGATCACCGCGCGGTGTTGCTCAACTTCGCGGTGCCGTTTGAGGACTGCCGTTACCGCTTGGAGATCGTGGACGGGTGCGGCGGGTACGATACGACCGGCTTGCTGGACGTTGTGGACGGTACGGTAACGTACGAAATTCCGTCCGCGTGGACGGCGGCGGGTGTTGCCGCGGTGCGTCCGGTGGCGGTCGAGCAGGACGAGGCGGGAGAGGAGATCGTACGGTTTCATTTCCCGCCCGTATACCTGACGTTTGCCGACCGCGAGGACGGCGAACCGCTTGGCGAAAGTTTACGCCCCGCGTGGCAGGAAACGTTGGACGAAGCGCAGTTTTTTCTGGCGACGGCAGAACAAAAACTCGAAAACGGCGAACTGAACGGCAAAGACGGCGCAAAAGGCGATAAGGGCGACGCGGGCTATACTCCGCAAAAGGGTGTGGATTATTATACCGATGCCGAAAAGCAAGAGCTGATTGCCGAACTCGGCGCGCGCGACGTGGATCAGACGCTCAACGAGTTTTCCCCGAGGGCCGTTGCCAACAAAGCCGTGACGGTGGAAACGACCCGTTTATTCAACATGATAAGTGGCAGCACGTATGAGATCCACGAGCAGCTCCTTGCGACGAGCGTGCGCCTTGATGATGTCGAGATGACCGCTTCCTCTGCAATCACCGGGGCCTCCGAGGCACACCTCCGCCTTGATGCGGTGGAGGAACAGATCGGGGATATTTCCGCCGCTCTGGACGGCATTTTGGCGATCCAAAACGCCCTGATCGGGGGTGCGGCAGAATGAGCATTTCGGACAAATTGACCGCCATCGCCGAAAACCAACAGAAAGTGTTTGACGCGGGCAAACTGGCGGTATTGCGGGACAGTAAGTACATGAACGCGACGGTGAGCGGCACCGTTGTCGCTTTGAACGACGTCTCACCAACAGAACACGACGTGGCGGTGCGGCTGTCGAGCGATACCGTGACGGATTTTTCCGAGGTGCAGGTGAAACAACAGGGGAAGAACCTGTTGGATTTGTCGCAGTATACCTTTGTTACTTGTGTGAACAACGGTGACGGCACCATTCAAGCCAACTTTACGGATAAATTCCGTTGCAGAATGGAGACGAGCGCGCTGAACGCTTTGCTTATGGTGAACCGTGGCAAAAGTTTCACCTTCAGCATCAAGGCTGACACGACCCCAAGCACGCGCTTGACGGCGGTCATCTATGGCACTCGCACGGACGGCAAGACCTATAAGGAAGTGAACGGAAAAATCGGCAACGATCACGTCACCTTCACTGTTGACGAGGCGTTTACCAATATCACGAGCCTTGACCTGCGGATGCTCGAAAAAGCCGTTAGCTACACCGACAAGGAAACGATTATCCGTGATATCCAGTTGGAATTTGGCAGTGTTGCTACCGGCTATGAGCCGTACATCAAGCCGACAAGTTTTGTGCCGTCAGCAGACGGCCTTGTGGCAGGCGTGAAAAGCCTTGCGCCGAGTACGACACTTACGGTCGGCACGGACGGTGTTGTGATAACGTGTTCGTATTTACGCGATGTCGACACCTATATTGACTCGTTGACAGGGGGTGCGGTATGAGAAGCAGAGTACTGAAAAGCGGTGACAATCAGATCACCGCGAAATACGGCAACGGGCACAAAGGTGTGGACGTGGTGAAGTACAAAGCACAGCTTGATACGATCATCGCACATTCGGACGGCAAGGTGGTCTTTTGTCAAACGGGCAAGAAAAACAACAAGTTGGCGGTGGGGAACGCGAGTTACGGAAACTGTGTGAAGATAGACCACGGCAACGGGTATTCCACCTTGTACGCGCACCTGTCTCTCGTTTATGTAAAGCTTGGACAGCAAGTGAAAAAGGGGCAGGAAATCGGCACGATGGGCAACACCGGACGCAGCTTCGGTGCGCACTTGCATTTTGAAGTGCGGCAAGACAACAAGCGTATCGATCCGACGCCGTATCTTAAAGCCGATCTGCCGACGGCACCACGCGTCACCTATCGTGCCTATACCACCAAATGGTGGCCGACGGTGACCGATTACAACACCGAAAATGCGGACGGCTATGCCGGTGTTCAAGGAAAAACGATGACCGCGTTACAGGCGGTGCCGAGCATTGGCGCTTTGCGGTATCGCGTGCATTTACTGAAAGACCAACGTTGGCTGCCTTGGGTCACAAACGATGCCGATTACGCGGGTAACAAAGGCGCGGCGATCGACGCGGTGCAGATGCAACTTGTCGGCGCGGACGGTTATGAGGTGAAATACCGCGTATCGCCACAGAAAAACAAGGGTTGGTACGGCTGGTGTGAGGGACTTGCCGATGCGACCGGCGACGGTTATGCCGGTGTGTTTGGCAAGTCCATTGACTGTATCCAGATGGCCGTTGTGCGAAAGGAGAGTTGACGATGGATGAACTGACTAAGGTCAGCGAAAGCGTCAAATCCGCGCACCACCGTATTGATACGCTCGAGCAAGAAGTGCGGGATATTCACGCGCTGGCGGCAGAACTGCGCGAGACCAACAGCGACGTCAAACACCTGCGCGAGGACGTGCGCGAGATCAAGGCAGACGTCAAGGTGGCGGCTTCCCGCCCCGCCAAGCAATGGGACAAGCTGATCGCCGCGCTGATAGCGGCGGCGGTCAGCGTACTTTCCGCACTATTCGTGAAATGAGGGAGAATACATGAATCGATTCAAATCATGGGCACTGTGGGTGTCCATTGCGGCACTGGTTACGTTCTGTGTCAAGGAGTTTTGCGGTCTGGATATCAGCGCGACGGTGGATGGACTCTTAAACGTGCTGTTGCCGGTGCTGTGCGGCTTCGGCATTGTGAACAATCCCACCGATCCGACAAGAATATAACGGCGCCGTGTAGCGTAACGAGAGAGGCAGACACGTTTTGTGTCTGCCTTCTTTGTATATATTAAATATAATATATTGACAATTCGCGGTAACAGATGGTATGATATGCTATGTATAATTGCACAATTCTGCGTTCAAAGAAAAGAGGATGCGTTATGAGATATCTGGTTGTTGTTGCCCATCCGGACGATGAGGCACTCGGTGCAGGCGGTACGATCCGCAAACTGATAAACGAAGGGCACGAGGTGGCTGTCGTCACAATGGCGAATCACGCGGCGGCACGCGCAAATTTATCCGACACGCTTGGCAACGATCAGGCAAAGGCGTTGCAGCTGCTCGGCGTTTCCACCGCCTATGCGGGGGATTTCAAAAATATTGAGATGAACGTGGTACCGCATCTGCATCTGGTGCAGTTTGTGGAGAAGTATATCGAAGAATTCGGCGCCCAGGCGATCATCACGCACCACCCCGCCGACACGAATAACGATCACGTGATGACGAGCACCGCCGTGCAGGCGGCAGCGCGTCTGTTCCAGCGCAAAGCGGGGGTGCCGGCGCTGCGCCGTTTGTTGTATATGGAGGTGCTGTCCAGCACCGAATGGTCACTGGATACGAGCGCAAACCGCTTTACCCCGAATTACTTTGTGGAGATCGGTAAAGACGGTGTGGACGCGAAGCTCGAAGCACTCAGCTGCTATAAAGGTGTCATGCGCCCGTATCCGCATCCCCGCAGCACCGAGGCGGTGACCGGTCTTGCCGCGTATCGCGGTGCGCAGGTGGGCTGTGAGTATGCGGAAGCGTTTGAAGCCGCCTTTATCTGTGAATAAGGGGGGCGGCGTTATGGTTTACCGCGTGATAAAGCGCACCTTTGACATTCTCGCCTCCGCGGCGGCACTGATCGTGACGTCGCCCATTTGGTTGATTACGGTTATCGGCATTTTGGTGTCTGATTTTGGTCCGATCTTTTATCTGGCGTCCCGCGTCGGCCGCAATGACCGCGTGTTTCGGATGTTTAAGTTCCGTTCGATGCGGGTGGACAACACCGCCAACGAAAAAAGCCTGCGCGCCGATCAAAACCGCATTTTCCCGTTCGGTCGGTTTATCCGCGCCGCGAAGATCGATGAGCTGCCGCAACTGCTGAACATTTTTTTAGGGGATATGAGTGTGGTCGGACCACGTCCCGCAGCGGTGGATCAGGTCGAGATCACAAGAGCGGGCGAAAACGCGGTGACCGGCACGGTTGCCGCGGGACTGTCCGGTCCGTCGGCGCTGTACGATTACATATACGGCGACGCCATCGAGGACGAAGAGGAGTATGCGGAAAAAGTACTGCCCACGCGCCTAAAACTGGACGTGTGGTACGTGCAGAACATGAGCATTGCGGTGGATATCCGCATGATCTGGTGGACGGTGATCTGCGTACTCGCCGAGGTGTTCCGCCGCCCGACACCGAAGATCTACAACGCGCTGGTCGGCTACGTTGCCGAACCGGAGCAGCAAGAGGTGTCGGTATGAGAATTCTGGTTACCGGTGCTGCAGGTATGATCGGCTCGGCGGTGGTCGACGGATTGCTTCGGGCGGGTCACACCGTTTTGGGATTGGATCGGCGGGAAAGCGAAACGGTACACGAACGGTATCACCACCTGACAGTCGACTTAGCCGACAAGGAAACGCTTACCCGTATCATGGATGAGCAAGAGATCGAGCGTGTTATTCATTTGGCGGCGCTGGCGCATTCGGTGGACGGCTCGGAATACACGTGGGAGGATTATCACCACCTGAACGTGGTGTGTGCCGAGAACGTGTTTGAAGCGGCGGGTGCTCGCCCGGTCTTGTTTATCAGTACGGTGGACGTGTACGGCTTTACAACGGGCACGGTCAACGCGGACACCCCGCCGAAACCGGTTTCGCATTATGCGAAATCCAAAGTGCTGGCAGAGGAACAGTGCCGCACGTTACCGCATTATACGGTGTTTCGGCTGTCGCCCGTGTATACCGATACCGTCAAACGCGACATTCAAAAACGCTATTATTTACAATATCCGAATCTTGCCTATCGCATCGGCAAGGGAACGGAATACGAGGTACTGAATATCCGCGGCGCGGTGGATGCCATGGTCAAGTGGTGTTCCGAAGAGCCGCAAAACGATGTACGTATCATCAAAGATCCCGAACGTATGAAAACCACCGACTGCATTCGTGCGGAAAAGCAAAACGGACGTGCTAAAGTGGTGGTATGGGTTCCCCAATGGATGGTGGCGGCAGGGTATGCCGTCCTCAAAGCAATCGCCGGCGAAAACAAGTACACTTACTTATTAAACAAAGCGGTCTACCCGCTGAGAACGGAGTAATGAGATGGATTTCAAAGGAAAACGCGTTCTTCTGTTGGACGGATACGGCCGTCAGATCCCCAGTATTCTGCATCAGTTGCATCAGTTGGGCTGTGTGGTCACGACGGTGTGCGAATCCAAACTGGATGTGGGTTACACGTCACGCTATCCGAAAAAGCGCCTCGTGCAACCGGGCATTCGTGACGATAAAGCGTTGTACCGTGCCGTCATCGAGCGGGAACTTTCAACGGGTGCATATGACGTTGCGTTCCCCATGCTGGAAAAATCCACCGACATTTTGCATGCTTTGAGTGCCGAGGGCAAGGTCGGCGATACCAAGATCATTGCCGCGCCGCCCGAAGCGTTCCAAAAGGCCTACGATAAGCAGGAAACCATGCGTATTTGCACGGAAAACGGAATCCCGTGCCCCGCTACCAAACTGGACAGCGAAACGTTGGATGAGTATCTGTCCCGCGTGCACTTTCCGCTTGCGTGCAAGCCGCGCAAGGGTAGTGGTTCAGCGGGCTTCAAAAAGGTTACCACGCGTGAGGAGCTCGAAGCGTATATCGCAGACGGCACGATCAAGGTCGAAGAATACGTCATTCAGGAATATATTGAAGATATTCGCTACATGGTCAACTGCTACGTCATGATGGACGACGAGCACAAGCCGATCTTCAAGGTGGTCGTCAAGACCTATCGGTGGTATCCGATCAACGGCGGCCCCGGTTGTTTTGCTCGCACGGTGGACGAGCCTGCGGCGGCGGAAAGCGCCGCCAAGCTGCTTGCCGCCATGAATTGGTCGGGTATGGCGCAGGTCAGCTTTATGTTTGACGGCAAGGACGGCATTCCGAAGGTGGGCGAGATCAATGGGCGCATTTCGGCGGGCATCAAGATCTGCGAGCTTGCCGGTTGTACACCGGTTCTGCACATGTTACAGCGCGCTTTCGGCGAACCGCTGACGCCCGTCAGCCACTCCGTCCCTGCGGGAATCGGGCTTCGGTATTTCCATACCGACTTGTTGTGGCTGCTCAAAAATCCCGACCGTTTCAAAGTGGAACCGTCGTGGTTTGATTTCCGTAAAAACAGCGATTATATTTTCTCGTGGCGCGATCCCGTTCCGTTCTTCAGCTATGCGATCGAACACGTGATGACTTATAAAAAAGACATGGACAAGCGCAAACATTAATTTTGGGGGAGAACTGCGATGAAGATTTTGATATTTTCACAGTATTACTACCCCGAACAATTTCAAATCAACGAGATCGCACCCGAATTGGTACGGCGCGGTCACGAGGTGACGGTGGTCACGGGTCTGCCCAACTACCCCTCGGGTGTGATTGCCGAAGAGTATCGGGATTTTAAGGACGAATACGAGATGATCGACGGTGTGAAAGTCATTCGCTGTCCCATTCGCCCGCGTAAAAAAGGGCTGTTCAATCTCTTTCTTAATTACATGTCCTATCAGCGGTTAGCCTCCCAAAAGGTCAAAACGCTCGGTGGGGATTACGACGCGGTGTTTAGTTATCAGTTGTCCCCCGTCACGCAGGCAAAACCCGCTATGCGGTACGCCAAACGTTACGGTAAACGCTTTGTGCTGTACTGCCTTGATCTGTATCCCTTATCGGGCAGCGTGCATTACAAAAAAGTGCCGTTCATGTATGAGTACGTACATAAACTGTCCAAGCGCATCTACAACAGCGCGGATACGGTGGCGGTGACATCGAAGACCTTTTTATCGTACTTAAACGAGGTAAACGACGTGCCGATGGAGCGAATGGTGTATCTGCCGCAACACGCGGATGCGTCCATGGCGGAGTGTGACCTTGCCACCGAGGACAACGGCGTTGTCGACTTTTTGTTCGCCGGCAATATCGGGCGCGGTCCTCGCTTGGAAACGCTTGTCAAGGCAGTCGACTTGCTTCGCGATGAGCCGAACTTCATGGTACATATTGTCGGTGACGGTTCGTATCTTGAAACGCTCAAGGGACTGGTTGCCGAGCGAGCGCTGGAGGATCGGTTCGCATTCCACGGCTATCACAAGCGAGACGAAATGCCCGCCTACTATAAGATGGCGGACGTGTTGTATATCTCATTGCGCCGTGGGAACTTCACACTTCCGGGAAAATTTCAGATGTATCTGTCTACCGGTAAACCTATCGTCGGCGCAATCGATGGTGCGGCGTGTGAGATTATTGACGAATTACAGTGCGGTGCTTACGCGCCGGCTGAGGACGCCGCGGCACTTGCCGAGGTGATGCGTCCCTACATTCGCGGCACCGCGCCGAAAGTGGACAGCGCAGCTGTCAAACGATTCTTTATGGAGAACTATACGTTGGACACCTTTGTAACCCGCCTGGAAACGATTTTGAAAGGATAAACGGTTATGAAATTATTGGAGATCAACGTGTGCAGCGGTTGCAAAAGTACCGGCCGCATTGCCTCGGATATCGCCGGTCTGTTTGTGCAGCAGGACGGCAACGAGGCGGTCATCGCCTACGGCAGGGGATATGTCGATCGTGGCATCAAGACGTATAAGATCGGCAGCAAAAACGGTGTGCGCTTGGATGCGCTCAAAACGCGCGTGCTTGATAACGCGGGCTTTAACAACAAGCGTGCAACCGTCAAATTTATCGAATGGGTGAAGGAATACGACCCCGATATTATTCATCTACACAATATTCACGGTTACTATATCAATGTTGAGGTCCTGTTTCGATATCTTAAAACCTGCGGTAAAAAGGTGATCTGGACATTGCACGATTGCTGGCCGTTTACCGGCCACTGCTCGCATTTTGATTTTATAAATTGTGAGCGGTGGCGCGACGGCTGTCATGATTGCCCGCAAAAAAAAGAATATCCCGCGTCGGTCGTGTTCGACCGATCGCGAAAAAATTATGAGCAAAAAAAAGCGCTGTTCACGGGCGTGCCGAACATGACGCTTGTCCCTGTTTCTGAATGGCTGGCGGGGTTGACGGCACAGTCGTTTCTGGGTGACTATCCTATTGTTACCATCCAGAATGGTATTGACCACTGTGTTTTCAGGCCCATAGAGAGCGACATTCTGGAGCAACACGGTCTTAGCGATAAGCGCGTGATTCTCGGCGTCGCCAGTACGTGGTCAAAGCGCAAAGGATTGCATCATTTTATTCAATTATCCGAGATGTTGTCGGATGAATATCATATTGTATTAATCGGACTCAGTGAGAGCCAGATCTCAGCACTTCCGCCAAATATTCTCGGCATCCGCGCCACCGATAGCATTGAGGAGCTGGCGAAGTGGTACACGGCGGCGCATGTGTTTGTCAACCCATCGGTCGAGGAAACCTTCGGCCTTGTCACCGTTGAGGCGATGGCGTGCGGAACACCTGTGATCGTGTTCAACCGAACCGCTGTCCCCGAGGTCGTGACCGCGGAGAGCGGAGTGGTGTGTGAAGCCAATGATGCCGAGGCCATCAAGCGTGAGCTTGATCGCTTTAAGGAATACGACAGTGAAGCATGTATTGCGGCGTCCAAACGATATGTCAAGGATACGCAGTACGGAAAATATATTGACCTGATGCTGTAAATCACGAGTGATTTTTAGGAAAAGGGGAGGTCCCTTGTGCAAAAAGAAAAACTGTTAAACAACCGTGCACCCAAGTGGGTAGCATATCTCTTGCCTTGGGTGCAATGGCTTCATGTGTATGATTTTTTTGCCGGAATGACATTGGGGTATGCGGCGATTTTGTTGATTGATATCTATTTTATTTTCAATGTACTCAAGACAGGGGTCTTTCAAACAAGCAAAAAGGATTCTTTTTTGCTGATTTTTGCGCTATTTGTAACGGTGACTCTCCCTTTTGCATTGTTGCTTGTGGACGAGGTCTTAACGTTCTCCGTGTTCAAGCGATGTGTGCAAATGTTTTTGCTGTACATTACCATTCTTTTTGTTAATGCCGAAAAGATCGATTGGCAGGCTTATGTGAAAAGTTTGGCGATCTTGTCTTTCATAGCCTGCGGTGTTTTGCTGGTACAGTTTATTATGCAAACCACTATGGGTCAATATTACGATTTCAAGTTGCCGTTTTTGAAGTATTCGACTACCGAAGCGGCTGATCGTTTGTCCAGCGGTATTACGGCAGGCACACGGTATCGTTCGATCTTTACAGAACCATCCCATTTTATTTTCTTTATCTTTCAGTATCTTGTTATTGTAATGTTTGGCGAGGATAGACATCACTGGAAATCCCTTGTCACGATGATTATTATTTCCGGATGCGTATTGCTGTCTGCCAGCTCGACAGGTTTGATTTTGTTGGTCGCAGTATGGGCGATATATATACTCCTATTCTGTAAGGGGCGCAAGATCTCTATAGGGTTGATTTTTCTGGGCATCTGTATTATCTCGATGTTGGTCATAGGCGTTTATATTTACATTAATAACGAAGATCTCTCCTTTTCCTTTTTCAGGTTAACAAGTGACTACGAGCGGTCCACTACGGTTTGGAAACGTCTTTATGTTAATTTTGACAAGGTTGGCGAGCTGAGTGGGCTGTCGTTGCTGATCGGGCGTGGCATGGGGAATGTGAAAGATGAGTTTATGAATAGCATCGTGTATATGCTGCTGAACGTTGGTTGTTTTGGCACCCTCCTTATTTTTGCGTGGCTGATTTCTTATTTTGTGCGTTCTACATTGCGCGGGAAAATGGCAATTTTTATTTTGGTTGCGCTTGCGGCAATTGATGCTGTATTATTTATGCCTACCGTGATGGGATATGTTGTGATTGCGATGTATTCTGTGAATGATAAGGGCGTTCTGCAGGGAGCCAATTTGTTAACGAAAGAAAGGATAGCAGATGGAACAAAGTTTAGGCCGTAAATCAGCCAACTCCTTTATTTGGAAATTAGGGCAATCGCTGTGTAATTTAGGCTCCACCTTTGTGGTGCAGATCCTGCTGGCGCGTCTGCTCGCCCCGGAGGATTTCGGTATCGTGGCGATCACGACAGTGTTTATCACCGTCGCCAACACCATCGTGGAAACCAGCTTTTCGTCCTCGGTGGTACAAAAAGAGGGTATCACCGATAAAGAGATCTCCTCGATCTTTTTCGCCAACCTGGTGCTGTCGGTGATCGTGTATGCGGTGCTCTTCTTCTTAGCGCCGTCTGTTGCCAAGTTCTACAGCTTGCCGATTCTCACCGCCATTATTCGGGTGCAGAGCCTGCGTGTGCTGTTCTCGGCGTTTTACACCATCCAACTCGCGCTGATGCGGCGCAATATGGAGTTCAAAAAGATCTTCTTTTGCTATCTCTTTGGTGCGGTAGCACATATCGGGGCGGGAGTTGCGATGGCATACAACGGCTTCGGTGTCTGGTCGATCACGCTATCCTCGCTTGCCAACTATGTGGTGGCGGGAGGACTGGCGATCTTGTTCAGCAAATGGCGTCCGATCCTGCAGTTTTCGTGGGCGCTTGTTAAGCCGGTCATTTCCTACGGTTCCAAGGTGCTGGTGACGCGTTTGGTACAGCAGTTATTTTTGAATCTGCGTTCGTTGGTCATTGGCAAGGTGTACGATTCCACTGTTCTCGGTTTTTTTAACAAAGGGTTTCAGTTCCCCGCTACCGCGATGACGGTGGTGGACGGCTCGCTGACGCCTGTGGCGTTCTCGGCGCTCTCGCGCATGCAGACCGAAAAGGAACGCTTGCTTATCTCGCTTCGGAATTTTATGCGGATGGTTATGTTTGTGACCACACCGCTGATGGTCGGGATGATCCTGCTTGCCGAGCCGCTGGTATCGGTGTTGTTAACGGATAAATGGCTCGGCTGTGTGCCGTTCTTGCAGGCGGTTTGCCTGTCGGAGCTCGGTATCCCGATGAACCAAAAGACCACCGCGCTCGAATCGCTCGGCAAAAGCGGTCTGTCGCTGGCGCTCCATTCCATCGGCACGGGCGTATCGGTGCTGTTATTGTTTTCAACGATGTCTTATCCGCCGATCGTGATGGTGCTCAGCGGCGTTGTCAGCGCTGTGATTATGCAGATTGGCAATGCCATCGTCGCCAAAAAGACGTTGGATTACGGATATTGGCAGCAGCTCAAGGATTTCGCCGAACCGATCCTTCCCACGCTGATCATGGCGGCGGCGATCATCGGCTGTATGCTTGTTATAAGCAATCCGTTTGTCGAGCTGATCGTGGGCTTTGCGGTCGGCGTTGCCGTCTATTTCCTGGCGGCATGGCTGCTTCGTTGCGAAACGTTCAGTCAATACAAAGCATTTGCGGCGGGGTTTCTTAAAAAGGTTAAAAAGTCTTAAATATAAGGGGAGTCAATTATGTCACTGTTTACCGGAAAAACATTACTCATTACCGGTGGTACCGGCAGTTTTGGAAATGCCGTCTTGAACCGTTTCTTGAAAACGGATATCGGCGAGATCCGCATTTTCTCGCGCGATGAGAAAAAGCAGGACGATATGCGCCACGAATTTCAGGCGACCATGCCCGAGGTTGCGGATAAGATCAAATTCTATATCGGCGACGTGCGCGATCTGGCATCCGTGAAAAGTGCCATGCACGGGGTGGATTACATTTTCCACGCGGCGGCCTTAAAGCAAGTGCCGTCCTGTGAGTTTTTCCCGATGGAAGCCGTGCGCACCAACGTCATCGGTACGGACAACGTGCTGACCGCCGCTATTGAGGCGGGCGTCAAGAATGTGGTCTGTCTGTCCACCGATAAGGCGGCATACCCGGTCAACGCGATGGGCATCAGCAAGGCGCTTGAGGAGCGCGTGGCGGTGGCAAAATCGCGCACCGTGGATCCGAAAAAGACTACCATCACCTGCACGCGTTACGGCAACGTGATGTGCTCACGCGGCTCGGTGATTCCGCTGTGGATCGATCAGATCAAAGCGGGACAACCCATCACCATTACCGACGGTAGCATGACGCGGTTTATTATGAGTCTGGACGAGGCGGTGGATCTGGTGCTGTTCGCGTTCGAGCACGGCACCTCCGGCGATATTCTGGTGCAAAAAGCCCCTGCCTGCACCATTCAGACGCAAGCGGAAGCGGTGTGTGAACTGTTTGGCGGCGATAAAGAGAACATCAAGGTGATCGGCATCCGTCACGGCGAAAAGATGTACGAAACCCTGCTTACCAACGAAGAATGTGCCAAGGCGATCGACATGGGCGCGTTTTACCGCGTTCCCGCCGACAGTCGCGGCTTAAACTACGATAACTATTTCACAAACGGCAATGCCGAGCGCAACACGCTCACCGAGTTTAATTCCAACAACACGGAGTTGCTGGGAGTCGAGCAGGTCAAAGAAAAGATCGCGTCGCTCAAATTCATTCAAGAGCAGTTAGCGGAAATGGGGAGATAATATGGCGGCTTTCAAAAACAACGGCAAACTGAAATTGCTCATCATCGTCGGCACGCGCCCCGAGATCATCCGACTCGCGGCGGTCATCAATAAATGCCGCACCTATTTTGATACGATCTTGGCGCACACCGGTCAAAACTACGATTATAACCTGAACGGTGTGTTCTTTAAGGACCTCAAATTGGACGATCCCGACGTGTATTTGGATGCAGTGGGTGCAGATCTTGGCGAGACCTGCGGTAACATCATTGCCAAATCCTACAAATTGATGGCAGAGATCAAGCCCGACGCGGTCTTGGTGCTGGGCGATACCAACAGCTGTCTGTCGGTCATTGGTGCAAAGCGCCTGCACATCCCGATCTTCCATATGGAGGCGGGCAACCGCTGCAAGGACGAGTGCCTGCCGGAGGAGACGAATCGCCGTATCGTGGACATTATCTCGGACGTCAACATGGCGTATTCCGAGCATGCGCGTCGGTATTTGGCGGATTGCGGTCTGCCGAAGGAGCGCACCTACGTCACCGGCTCGCCGATGGCGGAGGTCTTACATAATAACCTTAAAGAAATCGAAGCAAGCGACGTGCATAAGCGGTTAGGGCTCGAAAAGGGCAAGTATATCCTGCTTTCCGCTCATCGCGAGGAGAACATCGACACCGAGCAAAACTTTGTGAGTTTATTCTCTGCCATTAACAAAATGGCGGAGAAATACGATATGCCGATCCTCTATTCCTGCCACCCGCGTTCGCGCAATCGACTGGATGCGAGCGGCTTTGAATTGGACAAGCGTGTGATTCGTCAGGAGCCGCTCGGGTTCCACGATTATAACTGCCTGCAAATGAACGCGTTTTGCGTGGTGTCGGATTCCGGCACCTTACCGGAGGAGAGCAGTTTCTTTACCTCCATCGGAAAACCGTTCCCCGCGGTGTGCATCCGCACCTCCACCGAGCGCCCCGAGGCGTTGGATAAAGCGTGCTTTATTCTCTCGGGCATTGACGAGGTCGGTTTATTACAGTCGGTGGATACCGCCGTTACCATGAATCAAAACGGCGATTACGGGATCCCTGTTCCCGATTATATTGAAGAAAACGTGTCCACCAAGGTCGTTAAGATCATTCAATCGTACGTTGGTGTGGTCAATAAGATGGTCTGGCGAAAATTCTAAAAGGGGGTTGTCCCATGACAACCGAACAACTTATGATCGCGCTGCTGCGGTCGGTGCTTAACGGAACACCGTTCACAAAACCGATCACTTTCGCTGAGTTCAAAGAGGCGTGCAAGTTGGCGGCAAAGCACGATTTAGCGCACTTGGTGTATTTTGCCGCGAAGGACGGCGCATTGCCCGAGCCGATAGACGAGAACGAGCGGGCGTTTTTGCAAAAAATGGACGGCAAGCTCGAACTTGCCCAGTACCGATACGTCAAGCTGGACGCAGAACTTGCGCACGTCAGCGCGGTGTTCGAGCGGGAGAAAATCGCGTATATACCGCTCAAAGGCGCGGTGTTACGCGCTCTGTACCCGCAGCCGTGGATGCGTACCAGCTGCGACATTGACGTGCTGGTGCATGAGGAGGATCTCGACCGCGCCGTCGAGGCGCTGGTCGCAGACGGCTTTGAAACCGATGGGGTACGCAATTATCACGATATGTCACTGTTCTGTGACGGTGTGCATCTGGAATTGCACCACAATGTGCTCGAACGCCGTCCGCAGATGGATGTGTTGTTGGCACAGATCTGGGAGTATACGGTGTCCAAAGGCTGTTATCATCTTGAAAAACCGGCGTTCTTTTTATTCCATCATCTTGCCCATATGGCGTATCACTTTCTCGGCGGCGGTTGCGGTGTGCGCACCGTGATGGATCTGTGGCTGTTGCTCAAACACAGTCGCTTTTCCTCGGGTGAGGTGCTGGCACTGTGTGAGCAGGGAGGCTTGTCCGTGTTCGCCGAGCAGATGTGTGCGCTTGCCGACGTATGGTTCGGTGACGGCGAGCACGACGATACCACACGGCGCGTGGAGCAGTTTATTCTGTGCGGTGGTGCGTACGGCTCACACGATCAGCGCGGCGCCTCTGCCGCTGTTCGACATGGCAAGTATACGATGGTGTGGCATAAAGCGTTTATGCCGTATACCGATTTGAAACAGCTGTATCCGGCGTTGGACGGCAAACCGTATCTGACACCGTATTATCAGTTGTGTCGCATTGTCTCCCGCTTGAAAATGGGCAGCGGCAAAAAGGCAATGGAGCACATCAAAGCGGCAAGCACACAGGACGACGAAACGATTCGCGAAATGCAAGAACTGCTCGCGGCAGTGGGATTACACGGACAGTAACAATTCTTTAAAAGGAGCGATCAATATGAATGCTGAACAGTGGTTGTTTGAACTGTTGCGTGCGTTGCTGCATGGCACTCCCGTGTCGGTTGCTCCGTCTTTTGAGGAATTTTCAAGCGCGTACGCGTTAGCGGAGTATCACGATCTGGCACACATGGTATATGAGGTGCTGGAGAAACAGCAGGCATTGCCGACAGCGACTACCGACGGGCAAAAGCTGTTTTTGGAAAAAGCCGCTAAAAGCGTGTTCGCGGCACAATACCGCTATGTCAGGTTGGAGGCGGAGCTCGCTCATGTTGACGAGGTGCTTGCGACGGCACAGATTCCGTATCTGCCGATGAAGGGGTCGGTGATGCGTCACCTGTATCCGCAACCGTGGATGCGTACCAGCTGTGATATCGATATGCTGGTCCATGACCGTGACGTAAAACGCGCTGTTGATCTGCTGACCGCCGAAGGGTTTACGACCGAGGGTGTGCGCGCCTCCCGCGATATCTCACTTTTTTGCAGCGATGTGCATCTGGAGCTGCACCATTCGATTATGGAACGGCACGGTAAGATGGACGTGGTACTCGAACGCGTGTGGGACTATGTCGAAGGAGAAGGCTATCGCTATACCGAAACGCCGACCTTTTTCCGCTTTCATCATCTGGCGCACATGGCGCATCATTTTTTGTTTGGCGGCTGTGGAATCCGTCCCGTGATGGACTTGTGGCTGTTGCGCCGCGCGCCCGATCACGACGAGTCGGCGTTGCGCGCGATGTGTGAAGAGGGTGGGCTGCTCACCTTTTATGAGACGGTGTGCCGTCTGGGTGCCGTTTGGTTTGACGGTCACACACACGATGCGGACACACGGCTGTTGGCACAGTATATTCTCAGCGGCGGCAAATACGGAACCGCTTCCCAGCGCACCCTTTCCTTCAGCGCGGCATACGGCTCCAAGGGTATCGCGAAGCGGCTGTTGTTTGTGCCGTATGAAAATTTGAAAAATTTGTATCCGTCGCTCAAGGGGAAACCGTATCTGGCGCCGCTTTACCGCGTGTACCACAGCATTAAGCGCGTGTGCCAGGGACAGGCGCTCGTTGCGTTCAGGCGCGTGCGCGATGTCGGCAACGAGGAGAAAAACGCCGCGCAGCTGCACCGTTTGTTTGAATCGATGGATCTGTTATCGCAGGACGGAGGATGAAAAAATGAACGTATTGGTAACCGGCGCAAACGGATTCGTCGGAAAAAATCTGGTCGAGACCCTCAAAACCGTGCGGGACGGCAAAAACCGTACCCGTCCGTCACTGTGCATTGAAGACATCTTTTGCTACGATATTGATTCCGCCCCCGAGGAGTTAGACGCATACTGCGCGCGGGCGGATTTTGTGTTTCACTTGGCGGGCGTCAACCGCCCGCAGAATACGGACGAGTTTATGCAGGGCAATTTCGGGTTCACCTCCACTTTGCTTAATACGCTGAAAAAGCACGGCAACACCTGCCCCGTACTGCTCTCGTCCTCGATACAAGCGACCTGCATCGGCCGTTACGACAGCGAATACGGACGGTCGAAAAAAGCGGGGGAGGATCTGCTTTTCGCATACGGCGAAGAAACAGGAGCCAAGGTGCTCGTGTATCGGTTCCCCAACCTGTTCGGCAAATGGTGCCGCCCGAATTACAATTCCGCGGTGGCGACCTTTTGCCACAATACGGCAAACGATTTACCCATCACGGTAAACGATCCTGCCGTGCAGCTGGAACTGCTCTACATTGACGATCTCGTGGAGGAAATGCTGGACGCGTTAGAGGGCGTCGAGCATCATTGCACCTTTGACGGCATCAACACCGTTCTTTGTGACGACGGCGCGTTCTGTGCCGCTCCCACCACGCATAAAGTAACGCTCGGTGAGATCGTCGAACTGCTTGACTCCTTCAAGGCCCAGCCGCAAACGCTGACGGTGCCGACCATCGCCCCCGATTCGTTTGCCAAAAAATTGTATTCTACCTATCTGTCCTATCTGCCGAAAGAAAAAGCGGCGTTCGAGCTCAATATGAACGTGGACGAGCGCGGCAGCTTTACCGAGCTGCTTAAAACCGCGGCACACGGACAGGTCAGTGTCAATATTTCAAAGCCCGGTATCACCAAAGGCCAGCACTGGCATCACACCAAATGGGAATTTTTCATCGTTGTCAGCGGGAAAGGGCTCATTCAGCAGCGTAAAGTCGGCTCGGATGAGGTGCTGAATTTCGAAGTCAGCGGTGATAAAATAGAGGCAGTACACATGCTGCCCGGCTACACGCACAACATCATCAACCTATCCGACACCGACGATCTGGTGACGGTGATGTGGGCAAACGAATCGTTTGATCCCGCCCACCCCGATACGTTTTTCGAACCCGTAGAATAAGATTGCGATACGAAAGGACGGAACAAGAACATGAACGCTTTTCCCGGAACTGTCAAACGCATTCTCGCACTGGCTTTATGCCTGATCCTGGTCGTGACCACCCTGCCGCTCTCGGTATTCGCCGAAGAACTCGGCGACGGGGAACTCACGACGGAAGAAGGGGAACTTCTGCCTGAGGAAGGCGAAGAGGAAGAACCCGGACAAGACGTGGACATTTACGCCGATCCGGTGGACGTGTCGACGGCCGATGAATTAGAGGCGGCGCTCGCCGAAAAGGCACGGGCGATCCGCATCACGGCAGACATCACCCTTGACCGCACGTTTTACGTAACGGCGAACGCGGCGATCTTCACGGAAGAATCCCACACGCTCACCCGCGCCCGCGGTTTTGCGGGGGATCTTTTCGTCGTGGGCGAAGCGGCGGACGGTACGGTGTGTGAAGAACCCGTTACGCTGACCCTCGGCCATGCGGAATCCACCCAAAAAGATCTCTTGATCATCGACGGTAACCGCGACGACGTGAACGTAGACGTTGTGGGCTCGGCGCTCTTTATTGTCGGTGGCGCCACGGCGGATCTGTACGATAACGTGACGATTCGCAACCATAAAAAGCTGGGTAACGAAAAAACCTTGACCGAAAACTACGGCGTATCGTATGTGGAACAGGTTGGCGGTGCGGTGGCGATCATCTGTGCCAAAGCAACCATGAACATCTACGGCGGTACCTATGTGAGAAACGCCGCCAACGACGTGCCCGAAGGCGTTTCCAGCCAGGGCGCCGTTATCTATAACTTCGGTACGTTATCCGTCTACGGCGGTACGTTTGAGAACAACTACGCTGCTCGTGGTTCGGTGGTGTATTGTTACCGTAAAACCTATATTTATAACGCCGTTATCCGCAACAACTCGGCGTCGTCGCTCGGCGGCGCGGTGTATATGCCTGCCAGCACCGGCGCGTTTTTGTACCTCGGCGGTGAAAACGAGGTTGCAGACAGCCGCGTGGTGTTCGAAGGTAACTCGGCACCCAGCGGCGGTGTCATCTATGCACAGAACAAACTGGAAGTGCAGGATACGCAGTTCATTAACAACTCCGCCACGACGGGCACCGGCGGTGCGATCCATTCTGTCAAAGTTGAATTGGTGTTGACGAATACCGTCTTCGACGGCAACACGGCGAAAAGCTACGGCGGTGCCGTGTATGAAACGGGCGTCAACAGCAAGGACGACGTGCCGGAGATCACCGGTACGGACGTTGTGTTCAAAAACAACCGTGCCTTGG
>JAZOAK010000010.1:0-63961 GCA_045595445.1 Acutalibacteraceae bacterium | reverse complement strand
CGGGTGCGATCGCGCGCGGCTATCGAACCGCTCCGTATCCCCAAGCAGAGTTTTTACGAGAGTTTCGGCGGTGCGGATTTGGCGCGGTGATCACGTCTGACTGTCACAACAAGGACTTTTTTGATTGTCATTATACTGAAGTAAGGGAATTGCTGTTGCAAGCAGGATTTACTTCACAGTGGATATTAACTGATGAAGGGTTTAAGGAAGTAAAATTATGAACATACTGACGATTGTTATTCTGGTGTTTTCGATGCTGGGCATCGTGGATAAACTGCTCGGCAATAAGTTGGGCTTGGGCGCGGAATTTGAGAGAGGCTTCAAATTGTTTGCACCCATGGTTTTTTCTATGCTGGGCATGCTGGTGATCGCCCCTGCGATCGGGGCTTGGTTGACACCGTTCTTTGATTGGTTCTATACGGTATTCCACGTTGATCCGTCGGTTATACCCGCCTCCCTTTTTGCGAATGATATGGGCGGTATGACGCTTGCACAATCGATCTGCAAATCCGAAACCATTGGCAACTTTAATGCGTTTGTGGTGTCCTCTATGTTGGGGTGTGTTGTTTCGTTTACCATCCCGTTTGCCATTGGTATCGTTAAAAAAGAGCAACATAAGGAATTGTTTTTCGGCTTGCTTTGTGGCATTACCACCGTTCCGATCGGTTGTCTTGTCGGTGGTTTACTGTGCGGGATCGGTATTGTGGACCTTGTCATCAGCTTGTTACCGCTCATCGTTTTTGCGGTTGTGTTAGGTGCGGCGCTGATCCTGTTACCGAATTTCTGTATTAAGGCCTTCGTGGTGTTCGGTCATATTATCCGATGGGTTGCTATGATCGGGCTTGCGTGTGCCGTGTTTACGTTTCTCACAAAAATTCCAGTATACGAACATTTCGATACATTTGAGAATGCCGCTTTTATCTGTGTTAATGCGTGCGTGACGTTATCCGGCGCTTTGCCGCTGATGTTTGTGGTATCGAAATTGCTCAACAAGCCCCTCAGTAAAGTGGGAAGCAAAATCGGTATTGATTCTTTTTCCGCATTTTCGTTTCTTTCCACGCTTGTTACCAACGCCACCACATTCAGTTGCACGGAAAAAATGAATAAAAAGGGCGTTGTGTTAAATTCCGCATTTGCGGTATCGGCCGCGTTTGTATTCGGCAGCCATTTGGCGTTTACCATGGCGTTTAATGCGGACTACATCGTGCCCGTAATAGTGGGGAAACTTGTTTCCGGTGTGGCAGCGGTAGTCTTGGCGATGCTGATCTATAAAGAGGATAAAACGACTGCTTAGTGATTTCTGACAGAAGGCAGAAAATACATATGAAAAAATGCTTGACCGTACGGTCAAGCATTTTTTGTTTTATTCTTTATGTTCATCAATCACGTTGACATCTTTGGTGGCGCAAACATTAAAAGCAAATTTTTGATTCTTCTTACTACTGTCACAAAGGTAGAAGCTCTCTTCGGCATTTTGCAGCATTGCTTTTTTCATAACGACTTCGCGCTCGGAAGAATCCGTGATCATACCGTCTTCGGTGTAACCGCGGCTTGAAAAGAAAAACAGATCCGCATTAATATTCGAAACGAATTTTTCCGCCTCGCTTCCGACATACGCGATGGAGTGCCTTAACAAGAGCCCACCCGTGCAATAGTTTTTGATATTCCTCTCACCTAACAGCATGGAGGTTTTTGGGCTGTTGGTAACAACGATAATGTCGCTGAATTTTTCTAAATAAGGCACCAGATACGCGGAGGTGGTAGACGCATCAAGGAAAATGACATCACCGTTTGAAATATATTGTGATGCCTTTTCGGCAATTGTTTTCTTGGCAGCGTTGTGTTGATCTTCGCGAAACAAAAGGGGGATTTCCGTATCCGAAGTTTTTCGCAATACCACACCGCCATGGGTGCGGTGAACTTTCCCTTGTTCTTCCAGAATGGTCAAATCTCGGCGTACGGTAGGAGCGCTCACGTAAAGCAAATCGGCTAATTTTGCCACACTGACGCTTCTTTTACTTTCGAGAATTTGCATAATTTCTTCTTGACGTTCCAGGTTGTACATATTTTAAAATCCTTTCGGTTATATTCGTTTATTTTCGAAATTGATTATAAAACGTGATTGTTGATCAATAAAATCGCCGATTCTTGACAGTTTGTTTTCATTTTTTGCATTATAGCATAAAAGAGAACGGAAAGAAAGAGGGTTTTTCAAAATTGAAATGTGCAAATTTACACGCGATCAATGATCTGAGATTTGAAGAAACGGATCGCCCTGTTTGTGCGAGCGATGAGGTGCTTGTTCGTGTGAAAAGTTGCGGTATTTGCGGCAGCGACGTTCCCAGAGTGTTTACGAAAGGGACGTATCATTTTCCCACGATCATCGGCCACGAATTTTCAGGAATAGTCGCAGAAGACAGTGAGGGTAAACTCGTTGGAAAGCGTGTCGCAGTATTTCCTTTGCTTCCTTGTTTTTCGTGTGAGTCCTGCAAAACGGAAAATTATGCGGCTTGTGTCGATTATGACTATTACGGTTCTCGTCGTGATGGGGGGATGGCAGAGTATATCGCCGTAAAGCGTTGGAATCTCGTCGAGTTGCCCGATAACATCAGTTATGATGAAGGCGCCATGTGCGAGCCGATTTCGGTTGGCCGTCATGCTGTTATGAAACTGAACATACAGAAAGGCGAAAATCTGCTTATTTCGGGTGCAGGTCCTATCGGGATTATTGCGGGTCAATGGGCAAAATCCATGGGTGCCGGAGATGTGTATTATTTTGACATTGACAGCCGAAAAATTGAGTTTGCCAAAACGCTTGATTTCAAGGAATATGAAGAAGGCGTAAAGATTGATTGCGTTATAGAGGGGACAGGACACAGCGGTGCGATTGAGAGATGTCTTGCGGCGATAAAGCCGTTCGGAAAAATGGTGCTTATGGGTAACCCGGCAGGTGACGTTACCTTCTCTCAAAAAACATATTGGTATATTTTGAGAAAAGAACTTACGGTGCTCGGCACGTGGAATTCTTCCTATGCAGAGCGTAATAACGACTGGAAGGAAAGCGTTGCAGCATTATCGGGCGGTAAGCTTGCCGTTAAAGCGTTGATTACCCATAAATACCCCATAGAACGTTGCAACGAAGCGTTTTCTCTTATGGCTGAGCGAAAAGAGTTTTTTAATAAGGTAATGCTTTCCGTTAGTGAAGAATAATTTGACAGGAGATCGAGTTATGAAAAAACAAATTTCACCATCCGTTATGTGTGTTGATTTCTTTAAACTTAAAGAAACTATCGAGGAATTTGAAAAGCTTAATATTGACTACCTTCATGTCGATATTATGGACGGCCATTTTGTAGGAAACTATACACTTGGCACCGATTTTGTAAAAGCTTTAAAAAAAGAGACAACGATTCCGCTTGATATTCATTTAATGGTCGAAAAGCCCGAAAGTGTTTTAGAATGGTTTGAATTCGGCGAAAATGATTATGTTTCTGTTCATTTAGAGTCTACCTGTCATTTACAAAAGGTGTTATCGGCAATCAGAGCAAAAGGAGCGAAATCGATGGTTGCGATAAACCCGGCAACACCCATTTGTATGCTTGAGACTATTTTGGAAGACATAGACGCTGTTTTGGTGATGACGGTTAATCCCGGTTTTGCGGGACAAAAACTGGTGAAATCCACCTTGAAAAAGATTGCCGATTTACGGGCATATCTCGATGAAAACGGATTCGAAAACGTTGAGATCGAAGTGGATGGAAACGTCAGTTTCGAAAATGCGAGGTTAATGAGCAAGGCGGGCGGTAACATCTTTGTTGCGGGAACGTCCAGCATGTTCAGCAAAGATTTTTCGCTTGAATATGGGGCAACGAAACTGCGCGAATCAGTCAACGTGTAATGGGTGCAGCATTTAACAGATAAAAGAAAGAGTCGATACGAAAATGTATCGGCTCTTTCTTTACTTATTCGGAGTTTTGTGGTATACTATATTGATACTATTTTTTGAAAGGCGGTGGGCGAATGGATAAGTTTATACTGCACAGCAATTATCAGCCCACCGGCGACCAGCCGCAGGCGATCGAAGCGCTGGTGAAAAGCGTCAACAGCGGAAAACGTGAGCAGACGTTGCTCGGCGTTACCGGTTCAGGTAAAACCTTTACCATGGCGAACGTGATTGCTAAAGTAAACAAACCGACGCTCGTTCTCGCTCACAACAAAACTCTTGCCGCACAGCTTTGTTCCGAGTTCAAAGAGTTTTTTCCTGAAAATGCAGTTGAATATTTTGTATCTTACTACGATTACTATCAACCGGAAGCCTATATTCCGTCGACGGATACCTATATTGAAAAGGATTCCGCCATCAACGATGAAATTGATAAGTTGCGCCATTCCGCAACGTGTGCGTTGTCGGAGAGGCGGGATGTGATCATTGTTGCCAGTGTGTCCTGCATTTACAGCTTGGGTAGCCCCATCGATTACCGCAACATGATCATTTCGTTGCGCCCCGGTATGACCAAACCGCGCGACGAACTGCTTGCAAAATTGGTTGATTTACAATACGAGCGCAACGATATCAATTTCGTGCGCAACAAATTCCGCGTGCGCGGTGACGTGGTGGAGATCTTTCCCGCGTATTCCAATGATTCGGTTATTCGTGTGGAGTTTTTCGGAGACGAGATCGATCGCATCAGTGAGGTCAACCCGCTTACCGGTGAGCTCAAAGGGTTACTCGGGCATATCGGCATCTATCCCGCGTCGCACTACATCGTGCCGCCGGATAAGATGGAGGTCGCGATTGCGGAGATCGAGCGGGAACTCGAACAGCGCCTGACGGAGTTTAAGGCAGAAAACAAATTGCTCGAAGCGCAACGGCTGTTGCAGCGCACACGCTACGATATTGAGATGCTTCGCGAGATCGGTATCTGCAAAGGAATCGAGAATTACTCGCGCATTTTATCGGGGCGCGCTCCCGGCTCACAGCCGTTTACGCTCTTAGATTATTTCCCCGATGATTTTCTGTTGTTTGTGGATGAGTCGCACGTGACGTTGCCGCAGGTGCGCGGTATGTTCGGTGGCGACCGCGCCCGCAAAACGAGTCTGATCGATTACGGGTTCCGCTTGCCGAGCGCCTACGATAACCGTCCGCTCAATTTTGATGAGTTTTACAAGCATATCAACCAAGTGGTGTTCGTGAGTGCCACACCGGGCGATCTGGAACGCGAACGCGGCGGCAAACCGGTGGAGCAGGTGATTCGCCCGACAGGGCTTGTGGACCCTGAGGTTACAGTCAAGCCGGTGGAGGGGCAGATCGACGATCTGCTTTCTGAGATTCGCCTGCGTGCCGAGCGGTCGGAGCGTGTGCTGGTTACCACATTGACCAAGAAAATGGCGGAGGATTTAACTGCTTATTTAGAAAACGTCGGTGTTAAGGTGCGGTACATGCACCACGATGTTGATACCATGGAACGCATGGAGATCATCCGTGATCTGCGTCTGGGTGAATTTGACGTGTTGGTTGGTATTAACCTCTTACGCGAAGGATTGGATATTCCCGAGGTGTCGTTGGTGGCGATATTGGATGCGGATAAGGAAGGCTTTTTGCGATCCGACACAGCACTCATCCAAACCATCGGTCGTGCGGCGCGTAACGCCAACGGACAGGTGATTATGTATGCGGATGCGGTCACGCCGTCGATGGAGCGCGCTATCACCGAAACCAATCGTCGCCGCGAGATTCAAATGCGGTATAACGAGGAACATGGCATTGTGCCGCGCACGATTACGAAGCAGGTGTCGGATATTTTGCAGATCACACCGACTACCGATCGGACGCGGAACGAAAAGGGCCGAAAGTTGACCAAAGCGGAGCGGCAACAGCGCATTGAGCAGTTGACGCGTGAAATGAAGCATGCGGCAAAATTGTTGGAGTTTGAACACGCGGCTTGGTTGCGTGATGAGATCGAGAAACTAAAAAAAGGATAGGTTTCTATGTTAGATAAATTGATCGTTAAAGGCGCCAAAGAACACAACTTAAAAGACGTCGACGTGACGATCCCGCGGGACCGGCTGGTTGTGTTTACCGGCTTGTCAGGGTCGGGTAAGTCGTCGCTTGCCTTTGACACGATTTATGCCGAAGGACAGCGGCGGTATATGGAAAGTCTGTCCTCTTATGCGCGGATGTTTTTGGGGCAGATGGAAAAACCGGACGTGGAATCCATTGACGGCTTGTCACCTGCTATTTCCATTGATCAAAAAACCACCTCGCATAACCCGCGTTCCACCGTGGGAACGGTGACGGAGATTTACGATTATTTGCGTCTTTTGTATGCGCGTATCGGCGTGCCGCATTGCCCTGTGTGCGGGCAAGAGATCTGTCAACAGACGGTCGATGAGATCGTAGACCGTTTATTAGAACTGGGCGAGGGAACGCGTATTCAATTACTTGCCCCGATCGCACGCGGGAAAAAGGGCGAGTATCAAAAGGAATTTGATGCGGCGCGCAAGGCGGGGTATGTGCGTGTGCGCGTAGACGGCAAGCTCCATGATCTGTCCGAGGAGATCAAGCCGGAAAAGAATAAGAAACATACCATAGAGATTGTGGTGGATCGTTTGGTGATCCGTGACGACGTACGCGGGCGCTTGGCGGATTCCATTGAGACCGCAACGGGGCTGTCGGGCGGTTTGCTTGGCGTGAGTATTCCCGACGGAGAAGATTTTTTGTTTTCACTGAATTACGCGTGCCCGGAGCATGGGTTCAGCATGGACGAGCTAAAACCGCGGATGTTTTCGTTTAACAACCCGTTCGGCGCGTGCCCGAAATGCATGGGCATCGGTATTTTTATGTCGGTGGACCCCGACTTGGTGGTGAGTGATCCCAAACTGTCTATCCGCGAAAATGCCATTACCGCCAGCGGTTGGGGATATAACGATTACGGTACCATCGCCCAAATGTACTATGAGGGGTTGGCGGCACATTACGGGTTTTCGCTGGATACTCCGTTCGGTGAATTGCCCGAAGAGATTAAAAAAATCATTTTGTACGGCAATGATGGCGAAAAGATTCGCATGTGGCGCAAAATGGAGTACGGATCGGGTGAGTATTTTACCGCTTTCGAGGGTGTTGTCAACAATTTAGAACGGCGGCACCGTGAAACGTCCAGCGACTGGGCACGCAGTGAGATCGAGCAGTATATGAGCAAGGTGCCGTGCCCGGACTGTCACGGCAGACGCCTAAAACCCGAAAGTTTGGCGGTGACGGTAGGCGGGGTAACCATTGCTGACCTCTGTGATCGATCCGTAACCGAGCTGTTGACCTTTATGGATGAGTTATACGCCTCGCTGTCACAGCGTGAGCATTTGATTGCTGATCGTATTCTCAAAGAGATCCGCGAGCGGTTAGGTTTTTTGAACAGTGTGGGGTTGGAATATCTCACCCTGTCGCGGGCGGCGGGAACGCTGTCCGGTGGGGAGAGTCAACGTATCCGCTTGGCAACGCAGATCGGCTCGTCGCTGATGGGGGTTTTGTATATTTTGGACGAGCCGAGTATCGGCTTGCATCAGCGGGATAACCAAAAGTTGTTGGACACGCTGTGCCGTTTGCGCGATCTCGGCAATACGCTGATCGTGGTGGAGCACGATGAGGATACCATGCGTGCCGCAGACTGGATCGTGGATATCGGACCGGGTGCTGGCGTGCATGGAGGCGAGGTCGTTTGCTCGGGTACGGTAGAGGACGTGTGCGCGTGTGAGAAGTCCATCACGGGACAGTATCTCAGCGGTAAACGGAACATTCCCGTGCCTGCGGAGTGGCGCAAAGGGGACGGTCGTGAACTCTGCGTGATCGGCGCAAAAGAAAACAATCTCAAAAACATCGACGTGTCTTTCAGGCTGGGGACGTTTAACTGCGTGACCGGTGTATCCGGTTCGGGCAAGTCCTCACTCATCAACGAAATCCTATATAAGAAGCTTGCCAACGTTCTTAATCGCGCACACACGCGAGCGGGGGCGCATACGTCAATTGAGGGATATGAGCATCTTGACAAGGTCATCAACATCGACCAGGCGCCGATTGGACGCACCCCGCGCTCGAATCCCGCCACGTATACCGGTGTCTTTAACGATATTCGTGAATTGTTCGCTTCCACCACCGATGCCAAGATGCATGGGTACTCTGCGGGACGGTTTTCCTTTAACGTCAAAGGCGGTCGTTGTGAGGCGTGTCAGGGTGACGGTATTTTGAAGATCGAAATGCATTTCTTGCCGGATATTTACGTGCCGTGTGAGGTGTGTCATGGGCAGCGGTATAACCGTGAGACGTTGGAGGTTCGTTATAAGGGCAAGAATATTTACGACGTGTTGGAAATGACGGTGGAGGAAGCTACCGCATTTTTCGACAGCGTTCCCAAAATTGCACGCAAATTGCAAACGCTGTTAGACGTGGGACTGGGATATATTAAACTTGGTCAGCCTGCCACCACTCTTTCAGGTGGTGAAGCGCAGCGCGTCAAACTTGCTACCGAGCTTTCCAAGCGTGCCACCGGTCGAACGGTGTATATCTTGGACGAGCCGACGACCGGTCTGCATACAGCGGACGTGGCACAACTTATAGAGGTGTTACAAAAATTGGTGGACGGCGGTAATACGGTGATTGTGATTGAGCATAATTTAGACGTTATCAAAAATGCGGATCACATCGTGGATCTGGGGCCTGAGGGCGGTAACCGTGGCGGTACGTTGGTCGCTTGCGGGACACCTGCTGAGGTCGCGGCTGTGCCGGAATCGTATACGGGGCAGTTTTTGAAGAACGTGTTATAAAGAAAGGAGGAACCGTCTATGCAAACGGTGTATCGGATATCGTACTATGCGGGTGTGCAGACCTTGCGTTTGCTTCACCGTTTGGGGCGGTTTCTGACCCTTTTGTTTTTACCGATCCGTCTGCTTTCCAGGCGGTTACGTGACGTGTTGCGACGGCATCGCGGACGCACGCTGCGCGCAAAATTTGTCACCTTTTGGGAACATTGTACCAGTGCTTGCAGGCGAGTCCGCGATGCGTGGCGCAAGACGCCGTTCCTTGGTATTTTACAGGTGATTTTGTTGCCAATCGAGGCAATCAGACGGTACCGTCACCTCGTCAAAGGGGCGGTGATGGTCGCAACGATCGTGGCAACCGCGTTTTTGTTGCGGGAAACGGTCCGTTATTGGAACAGCATCACGTTTGCCTTGGCGTTGATCGATCCCGCAGGGGATACCATTGGTTACGTGTCCGACGAGTCGGAATTACAAGCCGGTATTGCGATGGCGGAAGAACGTCTTGAAATGACCGATATTGCGTTGGAAGCGGCGATCAAGCCGGATATGTCGTTGCACATGATTCCGCAAGCAAGTGTATTGCAACGCACGGAGATTTGTGATTATTTGTTGTTCCGCACGGATGCGGTGCTCATGTATGCCAGCGGCGTATACATTGATGGTGTGTTTTGCGGTGCCGTGGAGGATCGCGATGCTCTCGACCGGTTGTTGGAAGACATTTTAGAGGAAAATCGCGGTGGGCAAGAAGGCGTGACGGCCTCGTTCCTTGAAACGGTGGACCTGATCGACGGACAGTACCCGCAGCCATGCATTTTGCCGCCGGAAGACATGAAAGACTTGTTAACGTCCGATTCTCGCTTGCAGGTGTTGGTGTCCGGCACCATCCAATACGAGGTCGAAGTGCCGTACACTGTTCAACGCGTGGCGGATGCCTCGTCCTACGAGGGTACGGAACGGGTGCGCACGAATGGCAAAAAGGGTCTGAATCGGGTGACGGCAACCGTTACTTACCTGAATGGTGAACAGTTGTCTAGTGTGATCACTTCGTCCACGGTGATCAACGAGCCGGTCACGCAGATCGTGGCGTACGGCACCAAAAAGATCGACAAGGATTATAAGGGCGGCGCCAATGCAACGGGGCGGTTTGTTTGGCCGACCCCTGATACGCGGTTTGTATCGCAGTATTACAAGAACGGCGTACATAACGCGCTTGATATATGGAGTCGTGATATGACCGGTGAGGACATTGTAGCGGCAGACGGCGGTACGGTTATTGTCGCCAGAGATCCGAAGGGGACCTCATACTGGTCGTATGGAAAATACATAATCATCGACCACGGCGGCGGATATCAAACCTTGTATGCACATTGCAGCGAATTGTTTGTTAAACCGGGTGACAAGGTCATTCAGGGGCAACGCATAGCCGCGGTGGGCAGTACCGGTCGCAGCACGGCACCGCATCTGCACTTTGAGGTGCGTGTCAACGGTCGCACGGTCGACCCGATGAAGTTTTATTGATAGGTAGCAACACAAAGGGGAAATAACAATGGCAAAACAGGAAAATTTACGCAATATTGCAATTATCGCGCACGTTGATCACGGTAAAACCACGCTGGTGGATCAGTTACTCCGACAAAGCGGTGTGTTCCGCGAGAACGAACAAGTGTCCGAACGCGTGATGGATTCGAACGATCTGGAACGTGAACGCGGCATTACCATTCTGTCCAAGAACACCGCCGTGATGTATAACGGTACCAAGATCAATATCGTGGACACACCCGGTCACGCGGATTTCGGCGGCGAGGTAGAACGTATTCTGATGATGGTAGACGGTGTACTGCTGTTGGTGGATGCGTTTGAGGGATGTATGCCGCAGACGCGCTTTGTACTGAAAAAGGCGCTGGGGCTCGGCAAACGTCCGGTTGTGGTCATCAACAAGATCGATCGTGACGGCGCCAGACCTGACGAAGTTATCGACGAGTTGCTGGATTTGTTTATCGAACTGGGCGCGGATGAGGATCAATTGGAGTTTCCCGTTGTGTATGCGTCGGGACGTGACGGCTATTCGTCACTCGACCCAACGGTGCGTGAAGGGAATATGAAGCCGTTATTTGAGGCAATACTGCAACATGTGCCGGCACCCGAAGGGGAGGTAGACGGTCCGTTGCAGATCCTATTCTCCAACATTGATTACGACGATTACGTTGGACGGATCGGTGTCGGACGTGTAGAACGCGGGCGCGTGAAGAACGGACAAGTTGTGACACTTTGCAAAACCGATGGGACCACCGCCAACGCGCGTATTGGAAAACTGTATCAGTTTGAAGGGCTTCACCGCGTGGAACATGACACGGCGCAACTCGGTGATCTGATCGCGGTGACCGGCATTGCCGATCTCAACATTGGCGAGACCGCCTGCGATCCCGAGTGCGTGGAGGCGCGGCCGTTTGTACATATCGACGAGCCGACCATCTCGATGCTGTTTATGGTGAACAACAGTCCGTTCGCGGGTAAAGAGGGTAAATTTGTGACTTCGCGCAATCTGCGGGAACGGTTGTTCAAAGAGGTCGAGACCAACGTGAGTATGCGTGTGCGCGAAACCGATTCCACCGATGCGTTTGAGGTGTCGGGACGCGGTGAGTTGCATCTTTCTATTTTGATTGAAACCATGCGGCGGCAAGGGTATGAGTTCGCAGTCAGCCGTCCGCAGGTCATTTACAAGCAGGATGAAAACGGCGGATTGCTCGAACCGATGGAGTTGCTCATGATCGAAGTGCCCGAACAGTACGTCGGCGCGGTAATGGAAAAACTCGGTTCGCGCAAGGCGGAACTGCTCAATATGGGTACTCGCGATACGGGTGCGACGCATTTGGAATTTCGCATTCCGTCGCGCGGGTTGATGGGATACCGTCAGCAGTTTTTGACCGATACCAACGGCAACGGTATCATGAACAGCATTTTCGACGGATATGAGGCGTACAAAGGCGATATTCCGCAACGTGTGCAGGGATCGTTGGTGGTGTTTGAAACCGGTGAGACCAGCAGTTACGGTCTGTTTAACGCGCAGGATCGCGGGACGTTGTTCGTCGGTCCGTCCGTGCCGGTATACGAAGGTATGATCATCGGTCAATCGCCCAAGAGTGACGATATTACCGTGAACGTTTGCAAGAAAAAGCACGTTACGAATATGCGCGCGGCGGGTTCGGATGAGGCGCTTCGCTTAACGCCGCCGACGGTGCTGTCGCTTGAACAATCCCTGGAATTTATCAACGACGACGAATTGGTGGAGGTTACACCCGAGAGTATTCGCTTGCGCAAGCGTATTTTATCCAAGGAGCAGCGCATGAAGGAGTATGCCAAAAAGAAGTCATGATGCGGTACGTGCTTCGGCCGTTGTGGACAACGGGGACGGTGTGGTTGCTGACGCTGCTGATCTGTCCGTGGTTACCAATCGGGTGGCTCCCTATCATGATGATCCTTTGCGCGGCAGTATTTGTTTTGTCACTGTGTATTCCCGCATGTCGGCGTATTCATGCAATTCCGCTGACGGCGGTGGTGTGCTTGCTGGCGATCGATGCGTATTACATGGCGTATTTGCAGCGCGTGAAACCTACCGAGGTGACAGCGGAACAATCGCTGTCGCTTGACGTTCAAGTGATCGAGAATGATCCCAACGTCTTATTGCAGGTGCAAAGCGGAGATCTGCCGCGGGGCACGAAACTGATATGGTATCCACCAAACGCGGAGTTGGTGCCGGAACCGTACGACCGGTTTTCCGCCGTGTTTACCGTGCAACCACTTGCGGGCGACACAACGCTGTCACAACTGATGCGCCGCGCGAACGGCGCTTGGTTGCGTGTGCGTACCGTACAGATAAAAGCGGTGGAAGAAACACTTACGGCGGGACCGGTTCCTTGGACGGCGTGCTTTTCGCGGATACGTGAAAAACTTGTCGTCGCCATTCAGCAATGCTTGGATGGTGACGTCGGCGCATCGGTAGCCGGTATTTGTTACGGCGCGGACGAGCACTTATCCGATCAAGCGGTGTCGGATTTTCGCAATTGCGGTGTATCGCATCTGCTTGCGGTATCCGGATTGCACATGTCGGTATTACTGCAAGGTTTGATATATTTGTTGCGTCGGTTGCGTGTCGGGCGGGTATGGCGTTCGATAGTGGGAGCGGTACTGCTGCTCGGCTTTATGGCGATCGTTGGGTTTTCGGCTTCCGTGGTGCGTGCGGGTGTGGTCAGTTTGGTTACGTTGTTCGGCAGTTGTCTTCGGCGACGTGCCGATGAACGCAATTCGTTGGGGTTGGCACTTTTGGTATTACTGATTCCCGATCCGCTTGCTGCATACGATGCGGGAATGCTCTTGTCGTTTTCCGCTACGTTTGGATTACTTTTCTGGACAAAGCCGATCGAGCAGTTTTTGTTGCGTGACCGTGAACCGAAGTACGGTGCGTGGTTGGTTAAAACACTTGTCGCCGCGGTTTCGGTCAGCCTTTCGGCACTGTTGGCAACCCTGCCGGTGCTTGCCATCTATTTCGGGAGAGTATCGCTCTTGTCCGTACCTGCTAATCTGCTCACGACGTTACCGTCAGAAGTGATCCTGATCACCGGTTGTTTGGGCTCGCTCTTATCCGCGTGTGGAATGGGAATGCTCGCACAGCCGTTCTTGTTTCTTGCGGGGTTGATGGGTCGGTATTTGTTGTGGGTTTGTGAAAAATTTTCCGCTTTTTCACTCGCAACAGTTGCCATTCGGGCACCCTTTCTGTTATTATGGTTAATAGGAGCATATTTTCTGTTTTTAATCGGGCGCCGTGTGCTGAGTCGGCAAGGGTTGTCGATATTGTCGGGTGTCTGCGTTTGTATTTTGTGTGTCGGCTTGTTGCTTCATCGCGGTGCGGTGTATAATACCCTGCGCACCGAGCGTGTAGACGGCATAAACGGTTTGACCGTGGTTGCCTCTTATCGCGGCAACACGGTATTGGTAACAGCGCCCGATAACAGTACGCCGCTTCACGATATAAAGAGCGTGTTGGATACGCTTAACCTGACGCGGATTGATGCGGTGTTTGTGATCGGTGGAGAAGAATCCGCGATATTGTATATTCCCGTTGTCTTACAAGACTACTTAACCGACGACACACCGATGTTTTACAGCGATCCCTCGCGGGGTGATATCTCGCTTTCGCATTATCGAGTACGGCTTGGAAAGCCGTTGGAAGCGAACTGGCAACAAGAACAATTGTTACTCAACTGGCACGAGAAGACCTTGCTGTTTACGACGCATACGGAAGCGGTCGGCAAGGCAGATGTCGTGTTTTGCGGCAGATAAGGAGTTGACGGTATGGCGTTCTCGGAACAAGATCTGAAATTGCATCTGAAAAACGAAGACGTGAAGCGGGTGTACCTGTTGTATGGCGAGGAAAGCTATTTGACCATGCACTATATGCAGCAACTGGTACGCAAATCCGGTGTGCGGCAGGACGACGAGTTGAGTGTTTTCAATTTTCAACGTTTTGACGGGCAAGAATGTTCGTTTGATGCCATTGAAGCTGCTGCTGAGGCGCTGCCGCTGATGGCGGATAAGAAATGCGTGACCGTCAGCAATTGTGATGTGACGGCGGCTGCGTTGTTTGACAGAGCGTTGGCGCTGGTATCCGATCCGCCGGAGGATACGGTGTTGATCTTTTGGATGACCACCGTATTGGCGGATGGCAAATTAAATGCTAAGTGGAAGCAGTTTGCCGAAGCCATTGATGAAAACGGCGGTATGTGCGTGGCATTCCCGCGCAAAACCAACGATGAGATCGCACGAATTTTATGCGCGGGTGCGGGTCGGCGCGGCGCGCTGATAAAGACGGAGATCGCCAAAAAACTGGTGGAGCAGAGCGGGAACGATCTGAACTTGTTGCTGAACGAATTGGACAAGTTGTGTGCGCTTGCCGGAAACGGTGAGATCACCACCGAAATTTTAGAGCAGGTAGCAACCAAAAACCTCAACGCGCAGGCGTATGAGTTATCCAATGCCATCCTGCAAAACCATTATGAAAAGGCGTATATCATCCTGCATCGGTTGTTTGCCTGCAAGGCGGAACCGGTTGCGATACTGGCGGCGTTATCCAACGCCTACGCGGATATGTACCGTGCGAAGGTCGCAGCCATCGGCGGCAGACAAGCGGAAACGTTGGTGGAGGAGTTTGATTATAAGGGGAAGGCGTTCCGCCTTCGGTATGCGGCGCGCGATTGCAGCAAATTATCGCTCGAGTCACTAAGAGAAAGCCTTGATATGTTAGCGCAAGCGGATCGTCGCTTAAAATCCTCTTCGGTGGACAAACGCACTGTGTTGGAAGAGGTTGCCGCTAAACTGATCGTTACCGCTAAGTTGGGGAAGGTCGAATGAAAACCGCAATTAAGGAAGCGGTTGTTGTAGAAGGGAAATACGATGCCATCCGTTTACGCAGTGTGGTGGATGCCACCATTGTTGAAACGGATGGTTTCGGCATTTTCAGGCAACCTGAAAAGATGAATTTGTTGCGCAAATTAGCGCAAGCACAAGGGCTGATCGTGCTGACTGACAGCGATTCCGCAGGTTTTGTGATTCGCGACCGCATCAGCGGCGCGTTGCCGAAAGAGCGGGTGAAACACGCGTATATCCCCGAGATTACCGGTAAAGAACGGCGCAAAACGGCGCCGTCCAAGGAAGGCTTGCTCGGTGTCGAGGGTGTGGACGGGGATATTGTTCTGCAAGCACTGTGGCGTGCAGGGGCAACACCGCTTGACGGCTCGGTAAAACAAACGTCTGCTTATTTAGATAAGGCACGATTGTATGAGGATGGGTTATCCGGTAGAGCGGATAGCGCACGGCTTCGTCAGGCATTACTTAAAGCTCTATCCTTGCCGACGAAGCTCTCTGCCAATCGGTTGATCGAAGTATTGAACGTATTGTTGAGTGAGGAGCAGTACCGTGCGGTGCTGTGTGAGATAAAAGGAGAAAGCGTATGATACTGGCATCGGCATCTCCCCGTCGTCGTGAGATACTGGATTTGATGGGGGTGACGTATACCGTCAAACCCGCCCAAACGGAACTGCCGCTCGATCTTACCTTGCCCCCTGAGGATGCGGTGTTGCGGGTGGCGCGCGGCAAAGCGGAAGAGATTGCGAAAGATCATCCAAGCGAGGTGGTGCTCGGCGCGGATACGGTTGTGGTGGTGGACGGGTCTATTCTCGGTAAACCGAAAGATAGCGAAGACGCAAAAGCCATGCTCAGGCAGTTGTCCGGCAGGGAACATCGGGTGATTACCGCGGTGTGGTTGTGTGACGGTGAGCGAAGTGAGGGCTTTGCCGACAGTGCAGCCGTTACCTTTTTGCCGATGAGCAAGGAGGAGATAGACGCGTACGTGGCAAGCGGCGAGCCGATAGGGAAAGCCGGCTCGTACGCGATACAAGGACGCGGTATGCGGCATATTTGCGGCATTCACGGCGATTTTTACACCGTGATGGGGCTTCCCTCGGGACGGTTATATGAAATCTTGAAAAAGCATATATAAAACAAGCGCCTGCAAGCATTTTCTTGCAGGCGCTTTTGCTTTTGTATTACTCTTCGTCGGGGCGTTCCCAGTTGTGCCAGACGTTTTGCACGTCGTCGTTATCTTCAAGCGCGTCGAGCAATTTATCCATCTTGATGACGGCTTCCTCGTCCGTGATCTCGCTGTATACGTCGGGAATCATTTGAAGCTCTGCCGAAACGAACGTATAACCCTTGGCTTCCAGATCGTCACGCACGGCGGAGAAATCGTCCGGCTCGGTGGTGATCTCAAACACGTCTTCGTCGGCGGCAAAATCCGAAGCGCCGGCTTCTAACGCATCCTCCATGACCTTGTCTTCATCTAAGCCTTCGGCTTCAATGGCAAGGATACCTTTTTGATTAAACATAAAGCTGACGCAGCCGGTCTGACCGAGGTTACCGCCGAATTTATCAAAATAATGGCGGATATCGGCAGCAGTACGATTGCGATTGTCGGTCAACGTTTCCACGATAACGGCGATACCGCAAGGACCGTAGCCCTCGTACTGTAAAGCTTCGTAGTTATCAGCGTTACCGTCACCGGCAGCTTTCTTTATGATGCGCTCAATATTATCGTTCGGCACGTTGTTTGCTTTTGCCTTAGCGATCGCATCCTTTAATTTCGAGTTAGAAGCGGGATCGGCGCTACCGCCCTCTTTGACGGCAACAGCGATCTCACGACCCATTTTGGTGAAGATCTTGGCTTTTTGACCGTCTGTTTTTTCTTTTTTGCGTTTGATATTATTCCATTTGGAATGTCCGGACATAATAAAATCTCCTTATATTACATATCTTTCACGAGTATAGCACAAAGTCTGTGTGGGTGCAAGTTGTTTTCACAAAAAAGCGGTGACAGATTTCTGCCACCGCTTTACCGTTATCCTTTTGCTTCTGCCAATGTTACACTGACGGTGAATTCTCGCACTTGACGGTTTTCGGAACGCAGGAGTGTGAGCGTTACCGTATCACCCACGTTGTGCTTAGCAAGCTCCGAGCGAAGATCGGCGTAGCTTTCGACAGTTACATCACCTACGGCAATGATCAAGTCGCCGCGCTTGGCTTCGGTATTTTTCATTGCCGAGTCATTCTCGATCGTGTAGATCAAGAAGCCGCGGTAATGGGAATCACTGTACGTCTGACCGGTGATGCCCAGCGCCACTCTGCCGGTGACGTAGCCGTTTTTCAAAATATCATCGATGATGACCTTGGCTTCGTTGATCGGAATGGAAAAACCGATACCTTCGTAGCCGTCTGCCACGATTTTTGCGGAGTTAACCGCGATACATTGACCTGCCGCGTTGAACAGCGGGCCACCCGAGTTGCCGGGGTTGATCGCGGCATCGATCTGCAAGCATTTGATGGCATAGCCGGTATCTTCATATACGTCGCGGGCAAGACCGGATACGATACCTTGTGTGGTTGACCAACCAAGACCGCCCGAGTTGCCGAGTGCAACGACTTTGTTGCCCATTTTCAAGGTATTGGAATCGCCAAATTCAGCAGGTTGAAGATCGGTTGCGTCTACTTTAATGACCGCAAGATCGGTAGAAGAGTCGTATCCGATGATCTCGGCATACTCATACACCGTGCCGTTATATAATTTGACGTCGATGCGCGGAAACTCTTCGTTGGTGGATTCGTTGACGACACAGTGCCAGTTGGTGATAATATAGCCATCTTCCGACATGATAATGCCGCTTGCCGAGCCGGATTCCACTTCTTGTTCAGTGGGTTGACCAAACGGAAACGCACTCGAAGAGGAGGAACTGTAAATCGTTAGCAATACCGTGCTGTCAAGGTTGCGGTCCACGATTTCGGTGGTGGTAAGGCCTTGGGTATCCTCATCAAGCTCGGTGATTTGCAGGGTAGGAGCATCGGGATTGCTCAAATCCGTATCGGTATCCGTTGGCGCAGGAAACAGCGTGCCGCCGTTTTGATACAATAAGCCCACCAATACCGACAAGGTGACAATGGTGACGGCACAAAGTGCGCCGATGACGGCAATCGCGATTTTCGTACCGTTCGGTTTCTTTTTCGGCGGCTGAGGCGTGGGCGCCGAAGACGTTGTCGGCTGGGTGTGCCATCCGTACGGATCGTAGGGGGGCGTCGGTTGTGACTCGGGCGGCGTTATTGGTTGTTCAGCCTGCGGCTGCGGATCGCTCGGTACCGGTACTACCGGTTGCTCGGGTTTGTTTTCTTGAGGATCGGTCGGAAATACGTTCCATTCATCCATGATTATTCACGCCTTTCGGTGGTTTACCATACCAGTATAGGGGAGAATTGTGTTTTTTTGTTGAACAACTATGCATTTTTTTGTGAATCGGGCAACCAAAAGATAAATTCACAATATTCCTGTTCTCGAGAGGATACCGTGATCTCACCGCCGTGCAGATCAATGAGCGTTTTGACGATGTAAAGTCCCAAGCCCGTACCGCTTTTATCCAGACCACGCGAACGGTCGCTTTTGTAAAAGCGGTCGAAGATGTGTGGCAGTTCGGTGGGGGGGATTCCTGTACCGGTGTTGCGGATCATGCAATAGGTACGGTTTTCTTTGCGAAAAACGAGCAAACGGATACGCCCGCCCTGCTCTGTAAATTTTACGGCATTATCAATGAGATTATACACGACCTGCTGCATGAGATCATAATCAGCGGTAATATACTGTGGGCGGCAAGTGTCAATACCCTCAATTTGCAATCCCTTGTCTTCAATACGCTGTTCAAACAGCACCAAGGTATTGCACGCGACAGCCGTGAGATCAAAGGAAACGGGTGTCAGTTTTAACTGTCCGCTATCAATACGGGACAAATCCAACATGGAACGCACCAGGCGCGAGAGCCGTTTGGTTTCGTCAGATACGATTTTCAGATACTCATTTTGACGTTCCGGTGGAATGGTACCGTCTAAGATGCCGTCGATGAAACCCGAAATGGTTGTCATGGGTGTACGCAGTTCATGGGATACGTTTCCCACAAAACTGCGGCGCATTTCTTCTACTGAGGAAAGCGATACCGCCATGCCGTTAAGTGCGGTTGCCAGCTCCGCGACCTCGTCTTTGCCGCGCACCTTTACGCGGTAAGAAAAATCGCCTTGACTGAACTGGCGCGTTGCGATCGCCATTTGGCGAAGCGGGCGCACAAAGCGGTAGGTCATCAGATACAGTACCACAAAGGAAACAATCAAAATGGCAAGAGCGGAGATCAAAAAGATTTGAACGTTCTCCACAATGTAGTCAAGCAGTTCTGCGGCGGAGGTGGTAACCAGCACGTACCCGATCACGGTATCGTCTTTATACAATGTGGCACCGGAGCAATATTTCGCTTCGCTGTAAAAATCACCGACGCGGCTGACGGTAAACAGGGAATTGCTTTTCAATCCGGGATGCAATATGCTCGGCAGTTTCTCACCCGTATGCGCACAGGAAACGCCTTCGGAACACAACAAGACCTGAAACGCGGGGTCAGTGACGATCACGCTGCCGTCAAACGATTCCGCAAAGCGCTTGATCGTTGGGGTGAGGGAGGAGGGAATCACGTACTTATCGGTCACCAATTCAAACGAGTTTTCCGATATGAAGCCTGCAATGTTATTGGCGTGGTCGTTGAGCAACGCTTCTTTATCGCGCAACCAGTAACGGCGGGCGAACAGCGCTTGTGTGCCTGCAAGCAACACAAACGCAAAGAAGATGATGGCGGCGGTGACGGTAAAGTATTTTGAAAAAACACTTCTAAACATGATGTTGCTTAACCTCAAACTTGTACCCGACACCCCACACGGTTTTGAGCGTCCATTCTTCGGATATACCGTCTAATTTTTCGCGCAAGCGTTTGACGTGTACGTCCACCGTGCGACTGTCACCGTAATACTCAAAGCCCCATACCTCGTCCAATAACTGATCACGTGTGTAAACGCGGTTGGGGTTGCTTGCCAAATGGTAAATGAGTTCCATCTCTTTGGGCGGGGTGTCGATCTGCACGCCGTTTACGCGCAGTTCATAGTTTTCCATGTTGATATACAACTTATCGTAGGATACTTCCTTGATCTTTTCTTTTTGCGATACACCCGAACGGCGCAGTACCGCCTTGATGCGGGCAATGACCTCTTTCGCTTCAAAGGGCTTGACGATATAGTCATCCGCGCCCAGTTCCAAACCGAGGACCTTATCAAACAGTTCACCTTTGGCGGTGAGCATGATGATGGGACATTCCGATTTTTTACGGATCTTGCGGCACACTTGCCATCCGTCCAGTCTTGGCATCATCACGTCTAAAAGAATGAGATCGGGCTTGTCCGTTTCCGAGCGTGCCACCGCTTCTTCGCCGTCGTTGACAACGATCGGTTCAAAGCCCTCTTTGCTGAGATACAGACGCAACAACTCGCAGATGTTGCTGTCATCGTCGGCTACCATGATTTTAATCGGATCCATACAAATCGCTCCTTTCCCTCAGTTTAGCAAAAAAATCCAACGGTGTATGAACAGATTTTGAATTATTTAGCCAAAACATTCAAACCAGAACCTGGTTTTGAGAGGCGAGTTTTCTGCTTTGGCTATCAATAATATTATAAAACAAAAAGATGGTATCGTCAATAATGTCGGGATAGTCACATAAAATAAACTGGACTATCGTAAAGACATATGCTATACTGAAACCGACTGTTTACGACAGAATATCCCCGATATGAGGAACGTGATACTAATGAAGGGTCATCGTCACGCGGCATCAGTCAAGCCGGCTCCGACATGGGCTTTTTTGCTGTACTTATCGTTTGCGTTTGTTTGGATGGAACTGATCTTCCGCATCTTTACGGTTGATCGGTTTTTCGGTGTTGGTTTGTTTTTGAGCTTTTTGTTTACACTACCGCTTGCCCTTGTCGGCTATCTGTTATGCACGTTTGGTAAAGAGAAGATAAACCGCGGTATTGCCATCGGGTTGATGGCGGCGGTGGCGCTTGTTATCAGTTCACAGCTCGTTTATTATGGGGTGTTTGACACCTTTTACATTATCTATTCGGTTAAAAACGTCGGTCAGGTCATGCAGTTCTGGCGCGATGCGCTGCTATCGTTGTTACGAAACCTGCCTGCCATTCTGCTTGTGTGGGTGCCGGTTGCGGTGTATGCGATAGTTGGTGAACGGTTAGCGCCGGCACGTCGTATGTCATGGAAACTGAAAGGTTTGTTGGTGGGAACGGCAATGGTCTTACAGTTGATTGCGGTGCTGATCACGCTGTGCTTCAACCACGGCGACACCAGTCCTGCACGCTTGTATACCAAGATGTTTTCCGTTGAAGAGTCAATGGAAAACTTCGGTGTGCTCACCACCGCACAGTTGGATGCCAAATATCTTGTTTTCGGCGAAGAGGTTGAAGAACTGGATGGGGACGTTTCGTTGCCGACGGACGAAAAGGAACCCGACGAACCGATTGCGTATAAAGAAAACGTGATCGAAGCGCTGGATCTTGAAAGTTTGGCAGAGAAAGAGACCGACAAAACGCTCAAACAGATGCACGAGTACTTTGCTTCGGTCCCCCCGACTATGCAAAACGAATATACCGGTAAGTTCAAAGGTAAAAACTTGATTTTTATCGTCGCAGAGGGTTTTTCACCGTATGCGATCAGCGAAACGTTGACACCGACGTTGTATAAATTATCGCACGAGGGCATTCAATGCACCAATTATTATACGCCCGGCTGGGGTGTTTCCACCTCCGACGGGGAATATACCAGTTTGTTAGGACTAATGCCCGCAACCGGTGTGCACAGCATGGAATATTCAGCCGATCGCAACATGTATTTCTCACTCGGCAATATGTTTAAGAAATTGGGATACGACACGTATGCCTATCACAATCATACCTATACCTATTATGCACGAAACAAGTCCCATCCGAATTTGGGATATACCTATAAGGGTATCGGCAATGGATTGAAACTGGATTATTCGGACTATTATCCGGGGAAAAGTATTAAAACACGTTGGCCGAACTCTGATTATTTGATGGCAAAAGCCACCACCGCCGAGTATATGGACGGCGATCAGCCGTTTCATACCTATTATTTGACGGTCAGTGGGCATATGCTGTATACCTTTATGGGCAACAGCATGGCATCGTACCATAAGTCAAAGGTAGAGGATCTGCCGTACGAATCGGAGCAAGTTAAAGCCTACCTCGCTTGTCAGATTGAACTGGATCTGATGGTGAAAGAACTTATCGACAATTTGGAAGCGCGCGGTATTGCCGAGGAAACCGTGATTGTTCTTACCGCCGACCATTATCCTTACGGATTACAGATGCCTAACGAAACCGATTATTATAGCGAGCTCGCCGGTCACGATACCGGCTCCACCTTTGAGAAATACCGCAATACGTTGATTATGTGGCATAAAGGCTTAGAGAGCATCGTCATTGACGAGCCTACTTACAGTATTGATTTGTTGCCCACCTTATCAAATTTGTTCGGTTTGGAATACGATTCCCGCTTACTGATGGGGCGCGATTTTCTATCTGATGCACCGTCGTTGGTGTGCTTTTTCAATCGCAGTTGGATCACCGATTACGGACGTTACGATGCCGCCAAAAAGACCTTTACCGCCAATGAAGGCGTGGTTGTTCCGGCGGGTTATGTCAAGACGGTATCCAACGTGGTCAGCTGTAAAATGATGTACTCCAATCTGATTTTGAAAAACGATTATTACGATAGCTTGTTTGGCGAATAATCAAAAATAAAAAACCGTTCAAGGCTTGTCCTTGAACGGTTTTTTGTAAGTTAGGATAGGCGATGGTCGTCCAGATATTGACGCCACAACAGATAGTATTTTGCTTTGATGTGAATACCGTCACCCGCGGCGGCTTCTGCCATCATGCACCCGTACTCATCGTCAAACATCGGATTCATATCCAAATATCGTATGGTGGTGCCGTTGGTAAGACCTGCTAAGTGGGTATTAAGATCGTTGATGCGGTTGTTGTTAAAATATCCGCCTTTTCTGATTTCACTCTCGTGGCGCGTTTTGGTGACGTGCAGAGTGGATTGTACGATGATAAGTGTTTCGGGTTGCTTTTCACGGATGGTATCAATGATCCGCTGATACTTTTGGGCAATACCGGAAAGCGTGCCGCCGATCTCGTTGATACCGAGCATGATATAGGCGGTCTTGAACTGCTTTTTCGCGAGTAGCTCATCCAACTTGATATCGCCGTAGCCTTTAACCTCTATCGCTTTTGTCAACAAGTTGTTAGAACTTAACGATACCGCACAGAAGAAGGTGGCATCTGAGATCTTGCCGTAATCACGCAAGCCCACCGTACGGGAATCGCCGATAAACAGCGTATCGGCGAAAGACACGGTATCCTCCGCATTGGGGAAGGTGGTGGATGCGGTGGAGCGGGTGGTGGATGCGGTGGAGCGGGTGGTGGTCGAATTGGTTGACGGGGGAATGACGGTTGTGGTTCCCGACGACTGTGTCGTGGTTTCGGTTGCCACCGTCGTGGTAATCGTGGTGGAGGGATCCACCGGTTCGTCGATCGGGTCATTCCCGCAGGATTGTAAGATCAAGGTCGTCGGGACGATGATCACACAGGTGAGAATGAGCAGGATCATATATGAGTGTTTCATGAACTTATTCATAAAGTAGTCCCCCTAAAAACGGAAATATAAAAACGGATCGTTTAAGCCCAGATATAGATAATAAACCGATCCCCAGAAAATAGCAAGCAAAATCAGTGTTCCCCAAATGGAGTCTTTGATACGCTCATACAAGCGGCGCGGCCATTTGGTGCAGAACACCAAACCAACCAAGATAAGCAGACCGTACGCTTTGCCGTATTTCAGCCAGTCACCGTCAAACACGTTGATCGGTTCGCCCGGCAAGAAGGGAAGCAGTCGCTCAAAGTAAATGCCGAGTTGCGGCAGATCCGTGATGGCGAAGATCAAAAAGGATATCGGGATAATTAAGAACATATACCCGTGTCCGAGTATCGGGTAACGCTCCAACGTCGATTTGATCGCATATTTTTCCAGTACCAACAACACAAAGAAGAGGAATCCCCATAAGATAAAATTCCAGTTCGCGCCGTGCCAAAAACCGGTGCACAGCCATACGATCAGCATATTTAAGATGTGGCGCGGGATGCCCACACGGTTTCCGCCGAGCGGAATATACAGATAATCGCGGAACCACGAGCCGAGCGTGATATGCCAGCGACGCCAAAAATCCGTGACGGTTAGCGCCATATACGGATGGCGGAAGTTATCAGGGAAATCAAAGCCCAGCATTTTGCCAAGACCGATCGCCATCAGCGAGTAACCGTAGAAATCAAAGTAGATCTGCAATGCGAAAGCGATCATACCCATCCACGCGAGCGGGGTGGAGATGCTGTCAAACCCGATGTCGCTGACGTCCGTCCACAGATTGCCGATGCGGTTGGCAAGAAGCACTTTGAGACCTAAACCGATGGTAAACTCTTTTAAGCCCTCGTTGGTGCGCGCAGACGACAAATTAGGCGTATACAACTGTTCGCCCACCTGTGAATACGTGACGATAGGACCGGCGATCAACTGTGGGAACATATACAAATACGTCGCCAAACGAATGAGCGAACGTTCCGCGGGAATGGTATCGCGGTACACGTCGATCAGATATGACACGATCTGGAAAGTGTAAAAACTGATACCGATGGGGAGAAGCAGATTGACAGCAGGCAATTCAATGCCCGACAACGGCCAGATGCGGTTGAGTACGCTTTGTGCCGTGCGGAAGAAAAAACCCGCATATTTGAAAAGAAACAGCCAACTGAAATCGTACACAAGACCGATGATGAGCCACAAACGACGGTGCTGTTTGCTGCGCGCAATGCGCAAGCCTACAAACCAGTTCACTACCGAGGTCAGCAAGAAAAGAAGAATATACAGCGGTTGATCTAACGTGCCGTATACGTAGAATGCGATACTGCCGATCAGCAACGAAACGTTGCGGAATTTTGGCGGAACCAGGTAGTAAACGACAAACACGATAGGGAGGAAGACAAACAGAAATTCTAAGCTGCTGAATACCACGTTACACATCCTCCCCTTTATATTAGTATAACATATTCAGCATATCATATTTTGTGATAAGGTGCAATGGCAAATTCTCGAAAAAGCGCGAAAAATTTTACAGTCTTGCAGGATGCGATGAATTGTGGTACAATACAAGGAAAGGAGAGGATTGTATGTCGAAAAAAGCCATCGGTATTATCGGCGGTATGGGGCCGAAAGCTACACAAGATCTCTTCGGGAAGGTACTCGATGCCACCGACGCACACAGTGATGACGAGCATATTCGGATCTATATCGACTGCAATACCGGTATTCCGGATCGCACAAAAGCAATTCTTGCCGGTGGGGAATCGCCGGTGCCGTATATGGTTGAATCGGCAAAAAAACTTGCCGCCATCGGCGCGGAGTTGTTGCTGATCCCGTGTAATACCGCGCATTATTTTTACGACGAGATCGCGATGGCATCTCCCGTACCGGTGTTGCATATGATCCGCGAAACGGCGGCGGTACTGAAAGGCGAGAACGTTACCCGTGTGGGACTGCTTGCCACAGACGGCACGGTGCAATCGGGTGTCTATCAAAAAGAATTAGAGCAGGCAGGCATTCAAACCGTCTGTCCCGATACAGAGGGGCAACGGGAGGTCATGCGTCTGATCTATGACGGCGTGAAAGCCGGCGTTACCGAGTTCGATACTCGGATTATTCGACAGGTCTTGCAACGTATGCGTGAGGCAGGTGCCGAACGCATCATACTTGGGTGTACGGAATTGCCAATCGCTTTTGCAAACTATGACATTGCTGCAAACGATACGGTTGACCCGACCGAGATTCTCGCTAAGGCGGCGGTTGCCGCCGCGGGCTATCCGGTCAAGAACTAAAAAACGCGTGAAGCAATTTGCTTCACGCGTTTTTATTATTGAGCGGTGGGGGTAAGTATTAAACCCAGAGGGAAGTAGTTGTCGGTAGTGGCAGTTACCTTCATGTTACCGTCGCTTAGCAGCGCCAACTTCATAATGACAGCGCCGTTATTGTTCTGGTCCTTAATCAGGATCTCGGTCGCCGTCAACTCAAAGGCATATGGTGACATTCCTTCGCCTTGACCGTAATAGGTCTTTCCGCCATATTCAAACGGTTGCGGATCGTCACCATCTTTGGTGGCAGAGTACATATAATGCATAATGACCGCATACTCGCCATCAAACAAGACGCGAGGGCGAACCAATCCGCTGCCGTCCGGCTGCAACGCACCGACGTAATAGTGGGCATCCTTATAGCCTTTCGGGTCAACAATATTCACGCCTACGGTTGGCTTAGCGGTTGTTGTGGCGCTGCTTGCCGAAGATCCGCTCGTGCCGTTCACGTGATCGGTGGTGGGCAGTTTGGTTGTGGTGGCAGCCGACGTGGTGGTCGTCGCGGTATCGTTGGATACGGTCGTGTCGGTGCCTGCGGCAACCGTGGTGGTTGTCACCGTCGTCGCGGTTTCTTCACCGCAACCGGTGAACAGGGTAGCAATAAGACACAGTACAAACAAGAGTACAAAGCCGCTTTTCATAAAAACCCTCCTCAAAAAATAACGATATGCTACCATTATGATAGCATATCGCCGAGGATGTTACAAGGTCAATCATCGAGTTCTTTTTCAAACCAAAGAATTTCGCCGGTTTCGGCATGAATATTGTAGGAATATTCATAACCGTTGTGATCAAACTCCACTTCATATACCAACACGCCGCGTTCGATGTCGCGCTCGGCTTCTACCCGACGTATTGCAGCGTCGGCAAGTCCCGCGTGCTGTAAGGCGATTGTTTTTGCTTGCTCCCTCGAAATTGTTTTTACGACGGTTGTCGAAGAGGGGAGAAATGTCGACGACGGTACGGTCGTCGTTGCAACGGTTGTTTCGTTTGTGGTTGTTGATGCCGGGGTGATCAACTCATCCTGACAAGCGGATAGAAGTAACGCAACAACAATAGCAAGAAGGGTTGGTAAGATTTTCTTTAACATGATCTAACCTCCTTTTCTGTGAAAAACCGCGAGCGCATGCTGTGCATCCGCCCGCGGTTTCATGAGTTCGGTGGGCGGCAGGTTGTCGCCATCGAAATAGTTATTTGAAATAGCGATTAAGAAGTCCCTCAAACGCTCTGCCATGTCGAGCTTCATCCTTCGCCATCTCGTGGACGGTGTCGTGGATAGCGTCGTAGCCCAGTTCTTTGGCTTTGCGGGCAAGGATCATTTTGCCGTCGGTGGCGCCGTGCTCGGCGTCTACACGCATGGCAAGATTTTTCTTGGTGCTGTCGGTGAGGACTTCACCCAGCAACTCGGCAAATTTCGCTGCGTGCTCGGCTTCTTCATAGGCAGCTTTTTCCCAGTACAAACCGATTTCCGGATATCCCTCACGATGTGCCACGCGTGCCATTGCCAAATACATACCGACCTCGGAACATTCGCCGTTAAAGTTCGCGCGGAGCATCTCAACGACTTCGGGATCGACACCCTGTGCAATCCCCACGCGATGCTCATCTGCCCATTTGTAACCGGTGACGGCGGCCGAAGCTTCCTCTTTCACCGCCGGAGCGGGAGCCGTTTCTTTGAACTTCTCCGCCGGAGCCTGGCAGATGGGGCAGGAGGCGGGAGCCTCGTCACCATTGTGAACGTAACCGCATACTAAGCAAACATACTTTTTCATAACCTTTTTCCTCCAAATACTCATTTTTTATTGGTTAGACTGACAGTTGGGGCAGATCCCGGTCATATACACGTCCCACATTCCGACCGAAAAGCCGTTGGGGAGCAGGGGGCGTACCGTGTCGGCGGTCAGCGGGAAATCGTACAATGTTCCGCATTCGGAACATCGAAAATGTCCGTGATCCTCAATGCCGGCATCGAAATGCTGTTCGTCAGCATCAATGGTGACCACACGGATGAGCCCTGCTTGTGCCAAGGCACGCACAGTGTTATACACCGTGGTGCGCGACAGCGACGGATGTTCTTTTGCCAGCGCGCGATATACCATATCGGCGGTGGGATGCGTGCGGTGCTGTATTAAATACTCATACACTGCGATCCGCTGCTGTGTAGGACAAAGACCGTTCTGCCGGAGTTCAGCGCTTAATTTCTCTCGATTCATAACGCTCCTCCGTTTCTGTAATCATTATAAATTTGTAACGATTACAAATACAGTATAGCATACCTTTCAGGAATGTCAACACTTTTTTGAAAAAAATTTTTCACGGTAAAAAACAAAGGGGTTGACAAGGCAATATAAATGTGATAAAGTAAGTGACGTCGCCACGAATATGGGGGTATAGCTCAGCTGGGAGAGCGCTTGAATGGCATTCAAGAGGTCAGCGGTTCGATCCCGCTTATCTCCACCAACGAAAAGGACACCTTTACGGTGTCCTTTTTTCGTTGGTGCAAAGCGGGATCGAGGGATTGCACCGCCCGTATTCGCTGTACCGAAACTCATAGACGAGATCAAACCACCGCACTGTACAAAATGGCTTATCTCCACCATCTGCTCGTAATCCATCACGTTCAGCATCGTGTCCATCGCGTTATGCAAAAACGCATCCACTTTCTTATCGAGATCCGGATCGGTGAAATCAAACTGCGAGAGAATACCGTCTAACAACGCATCATCGTTCGCAATCTTCACAACCGCGCTCGCAACCAAATCCTAGGTGTTTGTCTGCAAAGCAATCAACGGATTATCTTTGCTGTAATACTTCTTGGCGGATTTCCATCCCTTCTTACGAGCTTGCTTTTCAAATTCCTTGTCCATCACCCCGACCACATATTCAACCTCAGCCCGTTCCTCTGCCGTCCTCTGAGCCGGGTCATCCACCTTCGCCAACGTCCAATCGTTCTCCTTAAAAAACTCTTTCAATTCCTCCATCGTCGGCAACCGGTCCATATTCAATAAATCCTGTTTCATCTTAAAATCTCCTTTTTATATTTCATTAACCACGTTCTATATTGCTGCATTTGCAGGTTATCAGGTTCAACCAAAAGAACGTAATTGATCCTTCCAAGCACTTTTGCGACGTATGTTTCTTCAGATTCTTGGCATCCCGTTTTTTGCAAATGATCAGCGATGCCAAATTTCATGCAATAATACATCTCTTGTCGGATACGCTTTTTGTATTCGATCGGAACGCTTGGCTTTTCATTAACAATAATACCTGTAACCGCCTGCCGTTGTCCTTTTCGAATGACGATGGTCTTCTTTTCGTTCAGATATAACCCAAGCTTTTTAAGTTCCCTTTTAACCAACTCAATAACTAGTTTGGGATCAAAGTCACCGGAAAAGGTCATATCATCACAGTATCGTGTGTAGGCAATATTTCGCTCATTACACCATTCTCCGATATCGTTATCGAAATCTCTTAGAATGATGTTGGAAATGTTCGGAGATGTTGGTGCGCCTTGCGGCAGACAATCTCGATATGTGCAAAGAAAGGTCAGCAATGTGCGATTTTGCTCGGAATAGCGGTTGGCGGGAAATGCTTTCTCTCTTACGAGCGGGAAGGTTAGGTGATCGAAGAAATGGCGAATATCCATCTTTAGGAGTACGGGTTGGGCAACGTGCGGAGCGGCATTCCTTTTCGTGCTGCTTCCCGGTTTGTATGCCATAGCAAAAGAAGATACCTTTCCCGTGCAGAGAAGTTTATCGTTGATTGCTCGTTGGATGGAGATCAATAAATCATTTGGGACGTTTAGTTCTCTAACCTCACCATTCGCCTTTGGTATTTTAACCGGGCGATAATGGCGTGTTATGTGGTTGCTGACGCTATATAGCGTCTTTGCAGAGAAACCAAGATCATTTAGAAGGGAGGAAAACTCCTTATAAATAATCATTATGAAATTTTCCTCCCTTCCTTGACGCGGAACAAAACAATGAGAATATCGAAGTGCGGAACTGTATTTTAGCCCATGAAGTGGGCACCGATACAGTGGAGTCATCTTCGATTGAACGAAGTGAATACTTTGAGGTAAAAACTCCCAACAACGACTCGTTGTTGGTGCCAATGAACCATTGACTTGCGCTAATGTTCCGCTATTTATTATCCTGTCGAAACAGGTATAATACGTGTCGTTATCCCCCAAGGTGGGGAAAACTCAAAATTGTTAATCATCCACAAAACAGGAATTCCCATAGTTTCCGACTCGGAGGGATACGGACCATCGCCATCCGTAAAGATCACAATACAAGCGGGCAACTCGTTTTGATAGTTGTCACGAATATGCTCAAAGATAACGGTGAAATCCGTGCCGCCGCCACCATACGGAATGATTTTCATCAAATCGCCGATGGTTTCAAACGGCAACGGTTCTGTTACATCCGCGTCGAAGAAGCCGAGCTTTCCCGTTAGCTTTCCGCCAAACTGTTCAATCGCACCACGTATTTCCGAGTAGACGATAGCCAAATCATCGTCTTTAACCGAACCGGAAGTATCTACCATAAACAGGACTTCTTTTGAAACAAATTCCTTTTCGTTAAAATCCGGCAAGAAGAATCCCGTATCCGAAAACCGTCTGTCGGGCGGTGCAAAAGAATAATCACAAATTCTCTCTTGGACAAAGTTGTTTAAGATCTTCTTCCAATCGATAGTTGGTTCCTTCATTTTACGGATCATTCGTTTTATAAACTCAGGAACGTTACCGAAACCTTTATCACTTTCGTCGGTTGATTCCATAGAACTTGCCGCCGCAGCTGCGCGCCCTTGCCATTCTTGTTTAAGGTTTCCGTCGCCGTCGGTGGGACTGGCTGTTTCATCCGAATCGCCCGCTATACCAACAGAGCCGCTTTCTTCCTCTTCTTCGCTTTCTTGTAATCGCCCGTCCATTTCCGGTAAATCGAGGATGATTTCTCCCGCATATCCCGCATCGCTTTTTTCGTTCCACCAGAGTTCCTCATCCATCAGATATTTGCTTCTTGTTTGTTCATCGAACACGTAAAGACTGTAAGGCAGATCTTCGAAAATATCTTCGGGTGTCATTTCTTCGATGCTTTTGTCTTTTGTAGGTGCTGCTCGATAAACGTATCCCAAATGAGCATATCGCTCTTTGGTAAAGCCATACTCGGTTAACAGGCTGTTTATTAGCTTGTCGCAGGCGAAATGATAATCGTCGCCCTCTCGGTCATACGGTCGCCATATATGGCCACAGATGATGTGCATAATTTGATGGCAAAGAATATAGTCGAGTTCATAATAATGTAACTTGTCCACGAAATTTGGCGAAAAATAAATGCAACGACCATTCGTAGACATCTTTTTCATATCTGAAACAGCGACAAACTTGACGTACATAAGCAAAAGCGCAAAGAACGGATGAGTTTCCATCAGTCGTCCTCTCGACTCCTGTATCTTCCGCCTTAATCGCTGTTTTCTTTGATTTGTCATCATAAGCCGTAATCTTCCCAATCTTTACCCGAACGCAAAAACCAATCGTCGTAGACGTGAATGCGGGACAACAATTTGCGAATCGATCTAATTTGAAGGAGATCGGTAAAGATTCTGTTTTTGAACTCGACAGGCAGTTGCGAAACGTAATTCACAGCGTTTCGGATTTCTTCCTCAGAATGATGTTCGTTGGCATACGATGTAATCTCCGAGGAAAGGGCGAATAATATCTCGGGGCGAGCAGGTACTCTGCCTGCAGATCCCTCAAAGACGGTTTCAACCTCTGGGATTTGGCTGTAGACCTCACTCCAAGTGCGTAGTTCATACGCCGCCGCATCACCAACACAACCGGCTACAAGCGGATATACTTCGGCAATGTTCTCCGAAACGTGGTTCAATATATTGCTTACCATCTCCCAAGAACGCGGAGTGGGAAAGGATAAACCATCGGTCACAGGATCAAACTTCATTAGCATGCTGGGGTTGTAGTCCAAAAAGCCCAGTACGATAGGGTTTACACCTGCGCCAACAGCCCAGTCATGCCAGCTTTTACTGTCCCCAACAATCTCGATGTGACAAAGTCTGTTAGCCAACGCTTTGGGCATGGTGAAAGCCACCGAACGATCGGTAACGCGGTTACCCGCCGCAATTACGATACAGTTGTCGGGAAGGCGATGCTCACCAACCGTTCGATCAAGCGTGATTTGATAGGCCGCTGCCTGCACCGATTGCGGTGCCGCCGAAATTTCGTCCAGGAATAAAATATTGACAACGTCGGTACTCTCGTCCATCTGAAAGATTTTCGGTTTGAGCCACACAGCTAAGGTTTTATCCTCGTTGGCGGTAGGGATACCTCTCAAATCCACCGGATTGAACAGCAACAACCGCACGTCGGTAATCTCCACTCGCTTGCCGGTCTTTTCAGCTATTTCTTTCGCCGCTTGCCGTATCCCTTGCGACTTACCAACACCAGGAGGCCCCCACAGCATTACCGATGGAAAAGCCTTAAATGCCGTGTTAGAACGGATGATGGATACGTACGCTTTAGAAAGTTGCCGTACCATTTGGTCAACCGTTAACTCCAGTGAACCAGCGTTTCTTTCTATCATAAAAACCCCTCACTTTATGAAACATCCTTCTTTGTGTTTTATTTTAGTACACCCACTGTCCGATAAAACGGACTTTGCTGTTGTGGGATAAAAATTCCGCTATGCAATGTGGCAGACATCGCATAGCGGGTTTGTGATAACCTATAAGAGGGACAAGAACACCTTGTTTAACTCATCCCAAGTTTGCTCGTGGGTGGAGGGCAGACTCTTGATTTGCTCTTCGATTTCCAGAATGCTTCTGTCAAGATACTCGTTGATCTTCTCGAAGCGTTTACCTTCCGTGACTTCCGGCTTATGCATCTTCAGATCCAACAACTTCAAAACGTCCGCGCGTATAGAGTCATCAAGGTATTTGTCCATCAGTACGCTAAAAAGCATGGGCGGAGGTGTCTCTTCTGCCAAAATCCATTTGCACGCCAGCAAAGGACGAAGCACGTAAAAATACTTTTTAAGCCGCACGGTTTCGCCTCTGAGGTATTCTCGATAGTTGCTTTTGGCTGTACTAAGATAATGGTATAGACCTGATTTCGCAACAAAATATTTGTTGATGATTGCTGCGATAGACTCCCATTCTTGTGTAGTCTTATACACGATTGGTGATGAGTTCCACTCGAACAACGTTGGGTTTGACTTGTATAGCAAAGATAACGCTTTCGAAATATCCCAACCATTGATATCCAGAGTGTCATCCAGCTGCCATTCGATCACATCGCGTGTCTTATCCAGACGAAGATAAAACTCCTTAGACCTGACGTAAATAAATCGCACGTCGTAGTCACTATCGGGGGAAGCAAAGCCCCACGCACGACTGCCGGATTCTACGCAGTGCAAAATTTTAATATCCTCTTTTGTCTCTATTTCTCTTAGTTTTGCTTTTATTAATCCCTCCATTATGTCCATCTCCTTCAAGAAGAAGGCGGCGGTTATTCCGCCGCCTTAAAGTTGTAAATCGGCTTGATGTGTGCGACGATTTCGGCGGTGGGTTCGATGTTAGTGACGATCTCGTCCATATTCTTATACGCCATGGGGGACTCGTCCAGCGTGGCGGTGTTTACACAGGTGGTGTAGATGCCTGCCATCTGCTTTTCATACTCTTCCATTGTGAGTCTTTCAAAAGCGGCCGAGCGGGACATCAGTCGTCCTGCACCGTGAGGCGCGGAATAGTTCCACTCCTCGTTACCCTTACCAACGCAGATAAGGCTTCCATCACGCATATTGATGGGAATCAACAGCTTTTCGCCCTTCTTGGCAGAAACGGAACCCTTGCGGAGAATCTTTTCATCCACGTCAATGTAGTTGTGGATGGTTTGAAACGATTCGATGGCAGAAAGTCCGGTCTTCTCAAGCAATATCTCCGCCATCTTTTGACGATTACGCAGAGCGAACTCTTGGCAGATGCGGATATCGTGCAAGTAATCCTCCATACATTCGCCATAGAGGAAGCACAGCTCGCGAGGCATGGTGGGATTCTTGGACTTCCACTCCTGATCCAGTTGTTTCAAAGCTGCTTGAATCTCGCTTTTACGACCTTCTGCCTTATACGTAGCAATGATATCCTCACGCTTCTTGGAATACTCTTCCTTACCGAGATTTAAGTCGATCGCAAGGGCTTGATAGTATTCCGCCACTTGCTTTCCTAAATTTCGGCTACCCGAGTGAATAATTAAGTACTTGTTGCCATCCTCATCGGCATCAATCTCAATGAAGTGGTTGCCACCACCCAACGTACCCAGACTTTTTGCCAATCGGGAAGGATGCCGCAGATTCTCATAGCAACGCAGACGAGTTAAATCAAAAGGTTCCACGATGTTATCCCAAACTTCTCTGCCGCAAGGAATGGAATGGGCCGCCTCGTCAAACTTTTGGAGATCGATATCCACCCGCCCCAAGTTCACGGTGTACATGCCGCACCCGATGTCCACACCAACCATGTTGGGGACAACCTTGTCAACGATGGTCATGGTCGTACCGATGGTGCAACCCTTACCTGCGTGAACATCGGGCATAATGCGGATTTTGGAATTGGCGAAGGCCTCCTCGTTGCATACGGATTCAATTTGTCCGTATGCCGTCGGCTCTAACGTATCTGTATAACAAAGGGCGGTATTAAACTTGCCAACGATTGTGATCATAGTAATCTTCCTTTCAAAAATAGGGGTGAGAAATCGATCTCACCCCTAAACGTTTATGCTGCGATTTTTTCATACCGTTCACTGCCGAGCACATCCAGCATGATCTGGTAAGGCGTCATGGTGGATACGTTGCCCTCAGCAATCATGGAGAACAACCGCGGTGTGCAACCCGATACCAACGCCACACCTTGTTCGTTTTTACCGACAGGCTGTTGTCTGTTTCGGCTTGCCACGTTCCAGAACACCACTTCAGGCAACTGATAACCCGCCTCTTCGAACAGCTTTTTCGCATATTCGAAGTTGGTTAAGGACGCATCTTCTGTGCAGTAGTCAAACTCCATGTCCGAAACAATATACAGTTTTTTGGGGAGTTCTTCTTGCGGTAGGTGGTTGTTTTTGGCAGCGTTCAGAATCAGTTCGAAAACCTTTTGAATATTGGTGTTTGCCACTTCGTTGTAGTTATGGCAATAACGCACCTTATCCAAAATATCTTCGCCCTTGATTTCCACGAGCTGCGGATTTTCCGAGAAGGTAATGAAATGGTTTTTAAAAGCACCGGTGTTCCGCTCGGCGAAGTAAATACCCAGCGACAACGCTACCGTAGCAGGCTTGGGTTCGCCCCAACCATACATAGAACCGGAACCGTCGATGACAACCAATGCGTTTTCATTACCGCCAAAATCCTTTTGGGATTCCCAGGTAGTGTTGATGGCTTTTCGTTCCGCATCACTTACGTTCCTGTTGAAAAACGGGGTGATGATTTCATAGGGCATAAGTGTGTCAGTATTCAGTTTTGCTTCACCGGTGGACACCTTGTTCAAGAACAAATTGTACCGCTCGGCATCGTTACGAGTGAACGCATTACGATATTTGAACATCGCTTTAGACGGTTGCTTCTCGTAATCGAAGGTATAATCCTTCTCGCGAAGATTATTCTCAATGATACGGATATGCGCACGCAAACGGGTGAGTGTCTTGCGATACGTTTTATCATCCATCGACAGGTAGCGCGCGATCTTTTTTGCCGCCTTAATGGTATCCGCATTGGATGCATTAACAGAAGGTAACCATTTGCCCAGCAAAGAAACCTCTTCGTTATTGTTCATCGCGTGGATATCTTTGCGCAACTGATCGCGAATGAGGGCGAGCGCATCCTTTTCAACCGGGGTGCCGAACAGCACCAACAGATCGTCGAAACGACCGAATTCGGCTACGTAGGACAGGTTTTTACGCACGGTATTCGGCTCATTTTGCGCTAACCATCGCAGGATCACGCGGAACACCTTGCGCTCACCGAGACCACCTCGAACATCGCGAGCGAAAAACAGAAGTTTCATGGCAATATCCTTGTCTTCTGTAAAAGCACGCATAAAACGAGAGGTAATTTCCTCGTCACTTTCGCGACGAATGGCACCGATGGTGGCGAACAAATCCAAACAATCCGACAGCGTCGATTGGAGGGTTGCCGCACCGTTTTCGGTATAGGTTTTGTTTGATTCTTGTTTCAAATATTGTAACATGAAACTCACTCCTTTTCACATAAATCGATAAAATAGACAAGGTGCTTGTCGGGATGCGCCCGAGCATGGTTTTTTACGAGGATTTCGCCTCGGTGCAAGAAACAATGCTGTAAGCACCTTTTCAAGATACGATTCTACCCCGCGCTAAGCAGAGCTACATTTCTGTAGGACTTTCATATATCGCTGTTCGTATCTTTTTATACCACTGCACCAGGCGATGCAGACGTATCCGAATTATAACCTTGAACGTGCCGGGGTGGGAATTGAACCCACGACGGATGAGATTTCGGCCTCTTGTCTCTACCAACGGAGCTACCGCAGCACGTTCACAAGACACTCCTTAATGTTCTTCTAAAATGTAAAAGGTAAAGGTTGCTGTATGTGTCTTTTCGGTTATAAGACCGTTACAATACCAAGGATTTCAAAACAGATGTTTTGAGCAAAAGCGCGCCGCATGCGCTTTTGTTGGTATCGTCACGAGAAATACAAGACGCCTTTTAACGGCATACGGGAGTCGAACCCGCCTCGTCCTGCTTACGAAGAGCAGGTGCTCCCCATTGGAGCTAATGCTGTTCGCGGTGTTGCTGCAAGCGTCTTTATAAAACACCTGCCAAGTCCACTTAGGCCTAATTGCCGGCGGAGGGCAAGTCGTTTTCGGTTTGAGGACAGTGCGGAGGATATCCCGCACTGTCCCGGACAAGGTGCGTTTTTTTGATAAGGTTCGGAGTTTCCACCTAGCCTATTCAGCAAATAAAGGTTTGCTGTTAGCACCTTTATTGGGTTGCTTGCCTCGACAGAGTCTTTGGGACCAATTCCCGCGAGCCTGTCAAGATCTGACCCGACACACTTTTCAACAGACAACAGAGGACAAGCTCACGACTTGGTCCATTGTGCTATTGCGTCGTGTGAAATTAGCAAGACGCATTCCAGAGCTTTACCTCCGAGTATGATACATCATAATCTCGGCATTCTGAGTATGGATTGTTGCTGTCAGCGTCTTTTCGGTTCTGCAAGTTACTCATCAACGGTATAAGTAGTTGACAATTGTTAACAGAACCCCAAGGCGCGTGTTAGCTCCTACGTTTTACAGACGTATACTTTTTGTTGCTGTGTGCGCCTTTCGTGTCATCATTGTACCGCCAAAATTTTCCTTTAACACGGAAAAAAAGCTGCGAACTCATAAAAGTTCGCAGCTTTTTTGCGCTTTCAATTTGGCAATAATCAGTTTTTTGAAGTTTTCTGACTCTAAAACCTCTACGGTGGGGCCAAAGGAAAGAACGCGAATCACCATTTCTGGCTCATCATCGTGGTCAAACTTGATATGCAGTAAATAGTGATCGTCCACTCGTTCAGCCCGCTTTTTGAAGTGAGCGAAATGCATCAAACAACGCTCCAACGTGTTACGCTCTTCTTTAATTCGCAAGGTAATCCACTCGTGGTTTGCTTCAGGCGGCGCGGAAGGGATAGTCAATTCGCCGTGATATAGTTTGCATTTCGTTATACGATTAAGATTCACCGTCTTGATAAACGGACAGCCACTGGTAACCAGTCGGAATTTATCATCCTTCTCCGAATACTCAATGCGTTCGGGAGTGCATCGGGAATACACAACCTTTCCTTTACGGCTGATCATCTCAATCTTAATATTCTGCTTATTTTTGATAGCGGTAAGAATGGTTTGGAAACGCTTGATGTACCCTTCATCCTCAAAGGGATCGCCGTCACCGTATTTGTCATAGACGCAATAATCCGCAGGAGTGAACAGTGGCTCCACGTCCTCAAGGCTGTCAAACGAAATACCGAACAACCGAATGCGCGGGTCAAGGGAGATGGCTTTGAGCCATTGCTTTTGGGTTAGCGTTAACGGCATGGTCGGCTTGTGTTGAAGCGGTGTGGTCATATCGGTGCTTACGAGCTGCCACTTTTCGCTTTTCAGCGAAGGCAGAACCGTCAGCATACTTTCGCCGAACGCATTATCGCACACAATTTGGTTCAGCACTTTTTCGTCTGTTTCGCCATCAATTACAGCCGAGATGATGTTGGCTACTGCATTGTAGTAGGCAGAGTAAAGTTCGTTAAAGATCATACGTCCACCTCCTCAATGCCATACACGCGATACATCTCTTTAATGTCGCGCTTAAACTGATCTTCCAAAGTTTTATTAGAGAAGTGCAGTTCGGTAATGCGACAGATAAAGGTGCGAATCCAGGGAATCATCTCGCTGGTTTCGTACACGTCCGCCGTAAAGCGATAAGTATATTCATCCAACTTTTCAATGTGTCCGATTCGCTTTTCACGTTCCAAGCGACGAACGATAAAGTCTTCGTGTTCAGCTATCTTGACAGTGAATTCCACGTGCTCCAGGCAGTCTTCGCCGTGCCGTTTCGTTTTTACGGTGACGCCCCACATATGCGCCTGTTTTTCGTCCAGTTCGGCGCATAATTCGTCAAAGCGAGGCGTTGGCTCCTCGATTTTAACGTCGGAGAGGTAATCGATGCGAAAAGATTTGATCGCATTAAAATCGGGTTGATAGGCCAGCAGATATTGGCGGCCATTCTGCACGCTGATGAAGATGCGCAGCGGAATAATGCGATTTGTACGCGCCACATCCGAGCGACGGCTCATATTCGATACGGTGACGATGCTCTTTTCGCGCATGGCTTTAAAAAGCTTCGCCATAACGTCGCTATCCATCGCGGAAGTAATGTAGTGATGCTTAAAACTGAAGCTGTCGTTCTTTTCGTTCTGTTTATCCAGAAGGAAAGAACCGATCACCCCGCAAGGTGCTACTTCGGAATAGAAGTTCAGCACGTCCGTCAGTTCGGGCAAAGGAGTATCTTCCGCGCGGCGATACAGCATTTTTCGGCCGTCCTTTTGACCGACGATGATCCCTTGCTCGATATATTCCTTCAGTTTCTTTCGGACGGTGGACTCGTCGAACACCATCGGGCATTCGAAGGTGTCCAAATACTCGTCAATCTTTTCGAGTATGTCGGGCAACGATAAAACCACATCGGGAGAATGGAGAATATCGAACAGGATAAAGTGCAGCGTGATATCACCATCGGTAAAGCTCTTGGCTTTGAGCGCCTTATAAAACGGATTATGGGTAGAAACACGGCTATCAATGGAGATGAATACGTTTTTGCCTTCCGGAGTGCGGACGAAGCTCATATGATCGCCCAACCAGCTCTCCATACGTCGGCGCTCGTCGTCATAGGAACGAGCGCTTTTCTTATTATATTCATCACGACTTTTGAAGCCGTACACGTAAAATTCGCGCATATAGTTTCGGATTTTTTCAAAGTTCTTAATTAGTTCGCTATAGGACGACATAATATTTACCTCCGTTGACGATCCGATCACCATTTCGATAGGTAGACTTTCAAGCTAAGATTCCTTGACGCAAGCGGACACATATTCTTCGCAAAGTTGCTGTACGCAACGCTCTTTTGCCGAATCGCCAAGTTGTCTTACTGTTTCATCATAACACCGCCGCGTTCGTATCGTCAACTGTTCAAATGGTTTTTCTCCTTGTGTTTTAACAATACGGATGGGCAACTTTTCACTTTTGATTCGGTGTTGTAAATATCCGTCAATATCTACGATGCGATAATAATGGTAAAAGATTGAGAACTTGGAAAGACGAATTAGGTTTTCGACCGTTAACAGTACGTTGCACAACTGCTGTTTCTTTTGCGCTTGCTCCTTTACCTTTGCCCATTGCAAATGCCCTTCCCACGTGTATTGGCACATTGTGCGCACCGCTTTATAAAACGGCACAATGCCAACGCTTTGCAAATGATAACCTTGCTCAAAAAAACGAGTTTCCGAAGAAAGCAAGGTGTAGTTATTGTGATATAGACGGCATCCGTTTTCTATCGCGTGCACGCGCCAAAGTTCTTCACCGATCTGAAAGTGCAAATTCTCTTTGTCAATGGCAATCAGTTTCGCTTTACTTTTACCAAATAGCACTTGTAAGTCATAGTTGGATGCTCCTAAACGGTCCAGTATGCGTACGGCGAGATTCACGTATTTACTCATATTTGCACAAAGACTTTGGCGTACGATTACGCGTCGAAAACATCCGGGACAAATGTTGGCAGACATGGGAATATCGGTGCACATAGTAAACTCTTCGTCCGGAATTTTTGCCACCCGCACACAATCGCGATCGTGTAGCTGATTGCGATACAGCACGTAGCGCATTTTTTGATCATCCATTAAACGGTCACGACGCCGTTTGGCATCGCTTATCTCGTTGGCATTATTTTCTTTTTTTGGCTCTTTCGGTTGGATTTTTTCTTCCATCGGTGTTAACAAATGTGAAAAATCTTGAACTTGATACTTCCGCACCACACGCGGCATATAATCACACCCTTTCTTTGAATACTATTTTAGTGCGAACGTTGTCCGTTAAAACGGACTTTGATTGCCATAAAAAGAAAAAGTGTGATTGAAGGGTTGGTTCAATCACACATAGGTTATTATTTTTCTTTTGCTACCAATATCGAAGACTGATTAAAAACACAGCACCTTCTCCCTTCGGTATACCGCTTGCTATCGCGGATATGATTAGAAGAGATTGGTTGATTTGTTGCTACGGAAGCAAGTAAAAATTCATTTACGTTTTTGAAAAAATTAAACTGCATTAAGTAAATACGATCCTTGCCGTCAGATGCACCAAATCCGTTTTCGATCTTGCGCGAAAGCGCCGTGATCGTATGTTCTGAATAACGTGGACTCCAATCTGTCAACTCGACTTGACATTCCCATGAGTTTGTATAGTTGTCCGGCTTTACATTTAAAATAAGAGGCCACCGATCATGCGGAAAACCCGTATACGGGATTGCCCGCAAAAAACGAGCACACAGTATTGCTTCAAAATATCCTTCAGCCGAACCGTCATTAAATATTGCTTCCATCAAAGGGAAGGTGCGTTCCGGCAGATTAAGCGTGTTTAGAGATCGGTGCAGATCAACGTCTTGGGCTGTATCACACGGTGGATTCCAATCATCTCCCTTCTTGACGGCGACGACTTCCCCAAAGCGACCGTGATATCCGGATGTCATATAGCAGATCAAACGATAATCAGGATCCAGTTCTAAATGTTCAAAAAGCGAAATCACATCGGAAACATCGATGCCAATTGTCTTTCTTGCTCGAGTAGAAGCCGAAATTTTATCCCAGTCCAGAGAATCCGCAATATAGCGACGACAAATTTTATAGTGTTCCTCAAGCGGGTATTGACTCAAATCACAACCGATAAGTCCCATTCAATCGTACCTCCTTTTAGCTGCCTCCACCACCAATATAATTCTTTTCAAGTCCAATAAAACGGATTTAGATTGCAAAGGACCAAATTATTCGTATTGGCCCAGTCCCGCGTGAGCTAACGTCTTGTACTCATCGATGACTTCGTTTGGAGAAAGAATTGTAATATCAGCACCGAAGGACATAAGCCACGAGTAGAAGAGCGGGCTGGCATGTACTTTGATGCGAATCTCAAAATGCGTATCGGTTACGTTAGTGAACGGGAGATTGGTGCCGAATCGGTCGATGATCACACCGGCGATGCGGTTGTTGCAACGGAGCGTAACAGTTTGTTCTTTGCCGCCGTACATACCAAAGGTCTCTTTGGAGTACACCGCCATATCGAAGTTCTTGAACAACTCGGCGCCGTCGCGCTTTTCGTCGGTCAACTGAATGTTTAGCATCTTATCCACACGGTAGTGTTTCACAAGACTGCTGATATGGTCGTAACCAATCATATAATAGTTCTCATCGTCCCACGTCAGCGCCCATGGACTGATCACAAAACGGTCGCCGTTATGGCGGAGCGCCTTTTCCTTCTTCACGTTCCAACTGAAATAGTGGAAAGTCACCTTAACGTTACTGTTGATAGCATCGTGAATGTAGTCCACGGTGTAATAGATGCTCTCGTTCATCGTTTTAATACGATTGGAAACGAACACCTGACGTTGCAACTGCTGTGCCTCATAACGACTGGTGAAACTTTCGATTTTCTTGATCAGCTCGTTACTTTTCTTGTGTGTAATGAACTTGGAAGATTGAACGGCATCTACCAGCAGTTTCAGTTCGGGCAGTTCAAATTCCCGACTTACCACATGATACCGCACGGTTTTGTCTTTGCGCTTCTCAATGTCCAAACCGAAAACTCGCAGCACTTCCAGGTCATCGTAAAGCGTTTTGCGCTCGGCTTCCACACCGCATTCCAACAGGGCGTTGGAGATTTCTTCGAGTGTCAATCCGTGATCGTCGTCGGTACGCTCAAGTAGGATTCTCATAAGATACAAGATCTTGATTTTTTGATTCGCACTTCTTGCCATTGTCGTTCGCCTCCAATGCATTGTCCAATAAATTGGACTCTATAAACACATTATAGCGCACTTTTATAGTGAAAGCAACCCCTGTCATTTCTGTCGATACTGACGTATTAGACTATGGGATAGATCTAAAGCCGCCACCCGGCTTGAACCGAGTGGCGGCTGCATTTTTGTGTTATTTTCTGCAATAGGTGGCGATGGATTCGCTGATGAATGCGGCGGTGCCGGGGGCGTGTTGGTCGATGTTGTTCTTGAAACGTTCGTCGACGACATACATTTGGCCAAGACCGGCGAGGATTTCGTTGGTGCAGGTGTAGTAGTTCTCGGTGATGTAATTTTGCAGTTCTTTTACCAGCGCCTGTGCTTCTGCTGAGTCGGCGGTGTTGCCGTCTTTCATACACTCGGCGAATTTGGAGAGGACGGTCATCAGACCGTCGGTGACGGCTTGCCATTGATCTTTGCTGTAGCTTGCGGTCTTTTTCTCGTGTTCTTTATAGGCGGCCGTTTCGCCCCAACGCCTCTTCGCCTCCGCCTCATACTGTTTGCGGGCGGTTTCATAATCGCTGTTATCAAATGCAGACATTGTCATCTTTCCTTTCTCAGCGCTATCCAAAGCAGCAATAATTCGCTCTAATCGTTCCTTTTTGAGAATTAAGAGTTTTCGCTGCTCGGCGAGTGCTTTTTGCTTATCGTAATCGGGAGATGATAAGATCTCTGCAATGCTTTTCAGTTCGAAATCAAGTTCACGATAAAACAGGATCTCTTGCATACGTTCAAGAGAGATTTCATCATAAAACCGATAGCCATTTTGCTCGTCAACAAAGGCGGGCTTTAACAAACCTATTTCATCGTAATAGTGTAGTGTACGGACGCTGACACTTACGAGCTTTGCGAACTCGTTGATTTGCATTTTCACTTTTATCATCTCACGAAAAGGAGTATACACTATGACGCAACGTGAGAGTCAAGCGTTTTATTTCACAGTTTCATAGGGCCAGTCGATGATACCGCCGAATTCTTTGACGTTGGTATAACCGAGTTTGACCAGTTCCTCGGAGGCGATTTTGCTCCGTCTGCCGCTGCGGCAATAGACGAGAATCAGCGCATCCTTGTCGGGCAGTTCCTTTTCGGCGCGGTCGGCGATCTCATACTCGGGGATAAGAATCGCGTCCGCAATATGCCCTTCGGCGAATTCTTCAGTGGTGCGGGCATCAATGATGATATACTCGCTTTCGGTATCCATCATCGTTTTAGCCTGTTCGGGTGTGATTTGTTCATACGAATTGGCACCGCCATCAGAACAAGCGGTCATGCCAAACAGAGATAACGATATCAGCAACATGAAAAACCATCCTTTGAATTTTCTCATAGTATACCCTCTTTATCCTTAACCATTACCGCGATATATACGGCGTATGCGGCGGCGATGAGAGCAATTAGGGCGGCGGAAATGATCGTTTGAGTCGTTGTGGCCGCCTCGGCGCCAAAGGCACTTGCCGCGTTAAACAAACTATGGGTGGCGATGCACATGAGCAAGCTTTTTGTCTTGTAATAAATCATCACAAACGCAAAGCCGACGGCAACGGCATAGATGACCTGCAGAAGATTGGGTAAAAGCTCGGCGCCCGAACCGTTAATCAGATTGATAATATGCCCGATACCGAACGTCACGCTCGAAACGACGATTGCCGATTTCACGCCGTTTTTCGCCATAGCCTGAAACAGAAATCCGCGGAATATCATCTCTTCCAAAAAGCCGACGCAAAGCATCGATAAAACGTACAACACCGTTTCGAGAGGCGATGCGTTCAGCTTGAAACCGAACCAAAAATTCGCGGTCAACAGAATGATCAGCGGAATGTAATACAGCATTTTCGATGACGAACCTTGCGGTTTGCACAGACCGTATTTTTCGCCGAGTCCGCTTTTCTTTACGAACAGGTAAAGAATCACGGAAAGAGCAATTAAAATTGGCAATGTTACGGCCTTTAAAACACCGATATCATTTGAAAGATTATCCCCAACAGACGCAAGAACACAATAGGCGATGATCCAAGCAAGAGCAAACCAAAGTTCACTTTTTTCATATAATTTCTTCATCATTTATACCACTTCCACCTGACACATTTGCATGGTTTTCAAAGCGGCTTCGTGGCTCTCGGGGGTGACACCGGCACAGCATGCGGAATCAACCTTCACCTGCGCGTCGGGGAAGGTTGCTTTGATGATGAGCGCATTGGAAACCACGCAGATATCGGTGCAAAGACCGATCAGCTCCACGCATTCAAGAGTTTCCTCATCCCAATGAGGCCAGCCGAAGTTGGGTTTATCAATGATTTTCGCACCCTCGACGTAAAGACCGTCGGCAATCTCCCAGCCTTTTGTACCCTTGATGCAATGGGGTACGGGCAGTTTTTTGCCCTCTGACGTATCGAGATAATTTTCAAAATGGGTATCTCTTGTAAAAATAATCTCGTCGCCGTTTTGGACATATTCCTCTATCTTCGCCTTAACCTTGTGGACGATAGCCACCGCCTCTTTGGTGCCGAGCGCCATATCAATAAAATCGTTTTGCATATCGACTACGATCAATGTCTTTTTCATCGTTAGACCTCCCATGCGCTTTTGATTTGAGGTTATTATATCATAAAACCAAAGGCGATAGCCTTTGAAACCGCAAAGCGGTTGGCGCACCGCAGTGCGGCGGTTTTAATGATACAATGTTCTCGAACGAAGATCTTTGATCTTCAAACGCGAACGCGTTTCGACGGCGTACCACCGCCGTCGGTTTGAGGTTATTATATCACACATCCATAAATTTTTCTACCGCTATATTAAAAGCGGCAGAGATTTCTCTCTGCCGCCTTGGCTTTAAGCATATATGAGTTCATGGTTGATGATTTCGGTGGCGCGGTGGCGGAAAACCATAATGAAACTGTCGAGATTGGATTCGCCGTTGACCATACCCCACGCGTTGCAAAAGTCGAGAAATTTCTTTTTGCTTTCGCCTGAGAGATTCTCGGTCAGAAAGTCCTCGTTTAGCATCAACACCTCCATCTGTTTTTGCACCGTTTTATTCTGCTTGGTGCTGCGCGCCTGCGGATCGAGATTGCCGTAATAAAACTCTTCAATGAATTTAGCCATATCGTTTTACCTCCTTTGCCTACATTGTAGCAAGGGAGTTTTCTTTTTGCGAATGTGTGGAATGGAAATCGGCACAATTGATTGTGTTATATGAGGGAGCATTAGTTAATGTTTCATTGGTGGAACCGGGGCTTTAAAATTGACAGTAGTGTCAAATAGTGGTATTATAACATTGTGGAAAAACAAGGGAAAAAGTAAAGGAGCGAAAAATAGTGAGTACTTTTTCTAGAAGATATGGATATGCAGAGGAACAAGGCATTCAATATGAATCGATGAGCAATTCTCTACGAAATAGATTGTGGAACATATTCTATCAAGCAGAATATGATGGGGATGTTTTTTCTCGAAACGACAACTCGTTAACTCGGATCGAAGAAACAATGGATTTGCTTGGACTAACATTCGAAATCCCACGTTCTCCGCGTAGTCGAGGAAACAATGTATTAAAACTGAAAAGATATTTGTTCGATGGGGAATGGTACTTAATATATGACTTTGTGGAAAAATATATTTCTCTTTTCGTTTCGTCTATAAAAAAAGAAAAAACCCAAGAGATTAACGAAATATTGGAAGCTGAGTGTTCTGGATATAGAGTTATTAAAGGATTAGTAACACCGATAACTAATGAACAAGAAATAGCAACTATAGAAAAAGCGTATTCCACAAAATATGCATCTGTCAACACTCATATAAGCAAAGCGTTGACACTGTTTTCAAACAGGAAAAACAAGGACTACGAAAACACAACCAAAGAAGCTATAAGCGCTGTAGAATCACTGTGCTGTATTATAGCAGATGATAAAAAGGCAACACTAGGTGATGCGTTAAATAGGCTCGAATCTAAAGGCGTTCATTTACACAAGGCATTGAAAAATGCAATGAGCAGTTTATATGGTTACACGTCTGATGAGTCTGGGATTCGACATGGCAGCATCGATTTTACGGGAGCGAACTGTGAAGATGCAAAATATATGTTGATATCCTGTTCTGCATTTGTAAATTATCTTATTGAAAAATGGGAAGGTTGCCATAAATAATCGTTAGCTGTTAAAATTGATTCAAAGCACTAAGGAACTTTTACAATCCAAAGGTTTTAGTCTTACTTGGTTCAGATTCTTAAAATAAAAATAACACCGCTTGCTGAGTGATTTCAGCAAGCGGTGTTATCTTTTTAACGGGGGTATAACTTTGCGTGGGTTGGGAGAGCGCTTGAATGGCATTCAAGAGGCCGAAGCGGTGCGTTAAGAAACGCGCCGGGGTGCGCGTTTTTAGGACCGAGGGATTGCACCGCCCTAACGGGTTCTACCGAAACTCACAGACGAGAAGTGAAGTCAACAACGGTGGACACAATCAGTATTTCACCAACATTGAGAATGTCGGTGATCTAAGAAAAGAACTGTCGGTACCGGACTCTGTTTTCTGAAAAGCAGAAAAAGTGTGATCGAACGATTGATTCAATCACACTTGAAGGGTTACTGATATTGGTTTAATCCGGCACGTTCCAACTAAAATATTGGAAGGACACCTTAACGTTGCAGTTGTTGTGCTTCGTAACGACTGGTAAGGCTCTCAATCTTCTTAATCAGCCCGTGACTTTTCTTGTGGGTGATAAATTTGGAAGACTGAACGGCATCCACCAGCAGCTTCAGTTCCGGCAATTCAAATTCACGGCTCACCACGTGATACCGCACCGTTTTATCCCTGCACTTTTCGATATCCAAGCCGAAAACGCGAAGCAATTGTTCTAATGGTTTTATTGACAACTGCTCCTAGCAAAGCACTTTTCAAGCATATCGATGTATTTGTCGTAACATCCATGTAAATCACTCATTGCATAAATCATGACATTAACTCCTTTATCTAAATATACATACATCACATCGAGTGGGACGAAAGTGTCACATCACACAAATTATTATAAACGGTAGAAAATTAAAGGATATTGCGTTATAATGTGAAAAATGGGGTGATGAGTTGTTAAATTACGAAAAGCTTTCCGAACATATCGCTGAACAAATCAAAAACGACAGAGCAAATCATACATTGCCGAACGTTGCGTTTTGCGAAGAACAAGTCGTACGCAGAAATAACGAGCGGGATAAAGCCAATAGTATCCGCACCGCTTTTATTCGTGATATTGATAAGATTATTCATTGCCCTTACTACAATCGCTATGCTGATAAAACGCAGGTGTTTTCGTTTTATAAAAACGATGACATTACACGCAGAGGGTTGCACGTGCAATTGGTGTCCCGCATTGCCAGAACGATTGGTAAAGCGTTAGGGCTTAATTTGGATTTGATTGAGGCAATCGCACTCGGCCACGATATCGGGCATACACCGTTCGGTCACGCGGGTGAAGAGTTTTTAGACGAGTTATTTTATAACAATACCGGCCGTCATTTTAGTCATAACATTCATTCGGTGCGTGTGTTGGATACGATTTTTCCGTATAACATAAGCTTGCAAACCTTAAACGGTATCGCCGCTCACGATGGCGAAATGGAGCTTTGCGAATACCATCCCAAAGCGATGACGTGTTTTGAGGACTTTGATAAGCAAATTGAAATGTGTTACAGCGAAAAAAAGAACATTCGCCACTTGGTACCCGCTACGCTTGAAGGTTGTGTGATGCGCATATCCGATATTATCGCCTACTTGGGGAAAGACAGGCAGGATGCCGAAAAAGCACATATTGCCGTCAACAGTGAGTTTGAAAGCGGTATTATCGGCACCTATAACGCCGAAATCATCAACAACCTTATCGTCAATATTATTGAGAACAGTTACGGCAAACCGTATATTAAAATGGATGAATCGCATTTTGCGGCTCTCAAAAAGGCAAAAAGTGATAACTATGAGCGCATTTACAAAAATGACCGTGTAAAGGACGAGTTGCAGTCGCTTGTGATGCCGATGATGCGCGAGATTTACAACCGCCTGCTGGATGATCTGCTGAACGAAAATACGGCGTCACCCATTTTTAAGCATCATATTGACTACGTCAATCAGGTACACTATAAGCGCGATATGCCGTATGAGCAAACCGAGCCGAACCAACTGGTCGTTGACTATATCGCCAGTATGACCGACGATTATTTTGTGGATCTACACGCTCATTTGTTCCCCATAAGCACACGAAAAATTCTGTATAAGGGGTATTTTGACTAATGTTTTACTTTTCAAAATCCAAATACTGTCTGGCGTGGCAGTGTCCGAAACTGTTATGGCTGTCCAAATATAAACCGGAACTAAAACCCGAAGACCCGTCCTTGCAAGCGCGATTCGACGAGGGGAACGTTGTTGGTGATTTAGCCATGGGATTGTTTGGCGACTTCACCGAAGTAACCGCCTATAACGAGGACGGAAAACTCGATCTTGGCAAAATGCAGGAGCTCACAAAGATAAGTCTTGCAAAGGGTGTCGATACGATTTGCGAAGCTTCTTTCAATTATGACGGTCTTTATTGTGCGGTGGATATTCTCCGCAAAGAAAACGGCGGGTATGCCATTTATGAAGTGAAAAGTTCTACCCACGCTTCACACATTTACGCGGTGGATATTGCTTATCAAAAATACGTGCTGGAACATTGCGGGCTTACCGTTACCGGTACGTATCTGGTATGTATCAACAGCAGCTATGTGCGCGGGGAAGACTTGGATATTCACGAACTGTTTCAAGTTATCGATTTGTCGGATGAGGTGCGGGACGAATATCAAAACGTTCCCGCACTGCTTAAAAAAGCAGAACAAATCTATGCGCTTCAAGAAGAACCCGCTACGGATATCGGCTTGCATTGTCGCGATCCTTATGAGTGTGGATTTTGGGGGTATTGTACCAAAGACTTGCCGACCCCCAACGTGTTTGACTTGTACCGCATTGGTTTTGAAAAAGCACTGACGTTTTATAAAAGCGGCAAAGCATCGTATAACGATCTGTTGTTTGACAGCAGTATCACCAATCCCAAACAGTTACGGCAGATCTTGTATGCCGTATCGGATACGTATAAAACGCATATTGATCGCGACAGCATTCGTGATTTCATGAACACGCTGTCTTACCCGATCTATTTTCTCGATTTTGAAACGACACAAGCGGTCATTCCTGAATATGAGGGAATAAAACCATATCAGCAAATCCCATTCCAATATTCACTTCATTATATAGAATATGAGGGTGGACCGCTTTTACACAAGGAGTTTTTGGCAGAATCCGGTACCGATCCGCGTCGCGCTATCGCCGAGCGGCTCTGCGAAGATATTCCGCAAAACGTATGCGTGACGGCGTACAACAAAGGGTTTGAGTGCGGTCGTCTTAAAGAACTGGCGGCGACTTTTCCGGATTTAGCCGACCATCTTATGAACATCCAAAGCAACGTTCAGGACTTGCTGACTCCGTTCCAGAGCGGATATTATTATAATAAAGCAATGGGCGGCAGTTTTTCCATTAAGAGCGTCTTGCCGGCGTTGTTTCCCGATGATCCTGCATTGGATTATCATAACCTCGAACAGATCCATAACGGCGGCGAAGCAATGAGCGTCTTCCCGAAAATAAAAGATATGCCGCCCGACGAAGCCGCCAAAACCCGTCACAATTTACTGAAATACTGCGAATTGGACACCTATGCTATGGTTAAGGTGTGGGAAAAGTTAAAAGAAGTCGTGAAATAAAGGAGGGAATACACTTATGAACACGGATTTGTATACGTTACGGCATATGTTTGGTTTCCCAAAAGGCAATTACTCCATCAACAAGCTTTCGGACATTGAAGAAATTATCATTCGGTACACCTCGCAAGATTTAACGCCCAGAACGATGAAGGGATACAACAAGCAGCTGCTTATCGAACCGGTATACAAACCCCTTGCGAAGGATTTGTATGAGTATATTCACCATGATAAAAATGAAATTTTCTTTGACGAATGGCACGAAAAAGTATGTGCTAAATTTCAAGAAAACTTCGATAAAGTATGCAAATTAAATCAGAAAATCCCATATGGTAAGGCTCAAAAAATTGTAAATATGACATTCAAAAATCTGTTGTGCTGTAAAGATTCCGAGCAACATATTGATAAGTTTTCTTGTTGTCATATGCCGCTTGACTCATACACCTTGGATGATTGGTTTAAGGAGGATGTTCTTGTTTGGTATAATATTCAAAATCCAAGTGATAAGAAAACGAAAGGCGCAATCCCTTCATGGAGCAACCTTGACCAATCCACATACGTTTGGATACAAGACAAGATTAGAAAATACTTGATGGATTCTAAACACAATTATCGCGATAATGATGGAAATCCGCTCACTCCGTTACAAGCGGAATTTTATATTTGGGCCGAACAAAAATGGTTGCGAGCAACCAAGGCGTTAGCAAGTCAGGACGTTTTACAAACAACTTTTCCTTCGTATAAAAATGAAGAGCTTTCACAAATGGCAGAGTTGTTTGCTGATATTTCTCGGAAATTGAAAAAATTTGAATAAGGCTTAGCAGCTTAAAATGAACAACAGCCCGCCGAGAAATCGGCGGGGAAAAGCGTAACGGAAAAAATTACCCCGTATCCTTTGATATACTCGCGATACCAAAAGTTACGGGGTGTTATTGGACGAATGTGTTGAATTAAAGGGGCTTGAACTCAAAAGTTTTCGAATCTAAACAATACGCTTTATAGTTGAAGTAGCGGTCAACCTGTTTCCCGACGTGGCTGTTTCCGAGAATGACCATGAATTCACCTTCGGCAACGTTGTTTTTGCAATTCAAACGATTCAAGGCGTCGGCGGCGTATTCCAGAAGTTTTAAGTCGTTGTTCCGTTCTTTCCAAGGAACGTATCCGATGACCACGCGCAACGGACAACAAACGTGAGCCAATTTAATAACTTCATCCAGCCAATCCTTGCTGTCGTTCTCGTGTTCCACTGCCACTTCCAGATCCCACAAGTGAGGGGTTAAGTGAGCATTATCAGCAAGTTCCTCATATCTCGATGTATATCCGATCGCATCGATTCTAAAATACTCGTTGGATTTCTTCAAATTGTTCGCTTTGATAATGTCGTTGATTTCGTCCATAATAAAATTTGTGTAATCCGTGCTGTGCGAATAGGCGAAAATCGCTTCTTCGAGTTTTGCACTTTCGGGGGCGAACAGGGCATTAAATTCCCCAAAAAACGTTTTGGCATCCACAACGGTACATCCTTTCTTATTTTACTGTTTTTAATTTTAGTACGCCGGCATCGGGGTTGTCAATTTTATCCAACGTGATACTATCCTTGTATAAAATATAGGCGTTGTCACACAACTCCAGTGCTTCGGGTGGGATCGGAAACCGATCATCCGTATCGGAGGCATGTAAAAAGGTGTCGGTAACAATGATGCGTATGTTGCGCCGTCGCGCGATCTTTTTCATTTGTGCGAACAAGTCTACCTTTTTCGATAGCCGGTCAGATGGCTTTACACAAAGACAAAGGGCCGTTACGTTATCCGCAAGCACAAATGCGTTTGGCGTTCGGGCGGATTCCTCTAATCGTTTTAAGAAGGTTTTTTCTCCATCCGGTACGGCCGATAAAATATGTACGGCGGGGTTAAGTTTGCTTTGCAGGTTACACCTTGTGCGTGAAAAACTGCTAAAACAAACGGTGTTTCCTTTTTGTACCAGATCGTTGGCAATTTCAACGGAAAACGTGAGCCTGCCGTCTCCCGGTCTGGTACAAACCGCTGTCAAATTCCCCAATTCTTTTTGCTGAATCTCATTCAAAATGGTTCGGTACATAGTTATTCCTCCTTTGCATAATAATTACCGAAAACGTCGGTGTTTTTGGTCCCTTTTCAAGGGCCTTTGTAACCGGTTCCGTATAGATAACCATACCACAACCTATGCGACGGGATTGGTACGCAAAAGCCGAGGAGTGAACTTCACTTCTCGGTATGTATTGGCAAGGGGTCACCCTCACGAATCCGCATCGTGCGACGGATTTCTTTTGGAATAACGACACGCCCCAAATCGTCAATTCTTCTCACAATACCTGTTGCTTTCATAATATATAATAATCTCCTTGCTTTACAAATTTGTACTGTTAGTATCTGTAAAACAAGGAGATTTATACTTGATATTATAAGTTTTCGTTTTGAGTTAACTCGTCTGCCTTCTTTGCATATTTTGCCGATTTTTTTAAGTCAATTTCGACACCGATTCCTTTTTCGTAACAATTCGCCAGTTCAGCACAAGCCTCGGCACTTTTACGTCTAGCCGCTTGTTGCAATAGTCCTATTCCTTTTTGAATATCAATGGGTGTGTCTACCTCGCCATATAGATATAGTTTTCCTAATTTAAAGGTTGCTTTTGCTGATTTTCTATCTGCTCCAACCGCATAATAAATGGCGGCTTGTAATAGATTGCGTTCGGGGTTTTCTTTAGCCCATGAATAACCGCCTGCATTTTCATGAAGCAAGCCAAGATAATAATAAGAATCTCCGTGGCCTGAAATTGCTGCCCTATCAAACCAAGTATATGCCTTTTCCATATATTCGTTGTTATAATAATGCAAACCCAACAAATACATTGCTTCTATATTTTCGTTTGCAGTTTGCTCTAAAAGTTGTTTTTCTTTCTTTTCAAAATCTGTAGAACTCATTATATACTTCTCCATATCGTTTTTGTTTATTATATCATAATTGCATTATATAATCAACCACGAACCAAATTTGGTGCAACAAATAAGCGGAGTGATTTCACTGCGCTATTTCTTTATATCTATTCACCACACTATGTATAGCCCAACAAAATCTGTCGAAAGGTGTCAATGTTGTCTGTAACGGGTCGCCTTCTATTATCCTCATTGTTCTTCTGATTTCTTTCGGGATAACAACCCTTCCCAAATCGTCTATACGTCTAACAATACCTGTTGCCTTCATATATTTACTCCTTTTCTCTACTCTGAAATGTGCCAAAAACTCAGTATTTATGCGGGTTTTCGGGATTTGTTGGTTTGCTCAAATTACACCTCGCCTGAGCCAATTTTACCTCTTTTTTCGTTTGTCCCAGTTGGACATAAGGGGTTAGAGGACTTGGGTGTTGTTTTTGTTCTTTGTTAGCATCACACTTTTTGTAGAAATTATGAGTAGAATTTCCAATTGTTTTTAAAAATTCAAATCGAGATGTGAAAAGGGCGATGACTTTTTCGAGTCACCACCCTTACAATGAATCCTTGCTTTTTATCTTTCCTTTAATATGTTTGATCCCTTTCACATCTCACGGTTACCCGCTGTTCGCCGCCTTTGGTACAAGTGAACAATGTGAAATCCCAACCGCCTGACTGCATATCTGATACTGCGGTTCCGTCTAAGGTTGTAATTTCACAAACCCCATATAGATGCGACTTCCCGTAAACATCAATAAATTCAACTTCATCGCCAATCACCAACTTGTTTAGCGAACCAAAATGGCTTTTATAATTGTGTGCGGCAATTATAATATCATTTGTATCAACGCTTCCTGTGTATCGGCAAGGAGCAGATTTTAGGCGGGTATAATTCCATTCATCATATACAGGAAGTTCCACAGACAATTTTTCAATAATGACCTTACCGCAAAAAGCATCGCCATCTACCGTGATTATGGGCGCATTTTTATCTGTTTTTTCATTTTGCGCCTCATCGAATTCATTTAATATTTCCGATGCATATTGTCCGGCATTTTTATCCTCGACAATATTATATACATACCATCCGCAAGCAATAAGGATAAGAATACAACCAATGCTAAGAAAAACAACACCCTTATTTCTTTTTAGCATTCTTTTTTACTCCTACTTCATATACTCCAAGCGCGATAAATCCGACGCCTGCAATCGCAATAAGAATTATCGGCCACCAATACTGACCGGTTTGCGGAAGTTTTTCTCCGTTGTAGGTATTCGTTATCACAAAACCGTTTGTTATATCGCCGCTATAATTCGCCTTATAATTGGCAACGGTTTTTTCTCTTACTGAGTAATTGCCATCCTTTGAAACGCCTGTAAAGGTATGCGACCAACCGTTTAATTCGCTAAGTTTTGCCGCCAAAACAACCTCAGATCCGTTCAGCAGTTCAATATTTACAGAATCGGGACGCTTCTTGGCGGCATTATTCTTGTCATCCCATTTTTTAACAACATATATACTTATTTCGTTAGGTTTACTATCCTCGATTTTTGGAACAGACGATACTTCATAATAAAGCTTTCCGCCCGACTCGTAAGGTAGAAATACGATATATGGATTAAATGTATATTTACTGTCTTCGGCACAGAATACAACCCATATACCTAAAGCCAAATCTGAAAAGGTTGCTTTTCCGTTTTTCGATGCCGACGAAAGCACCTCAATTTGATTGCTCTTGATATAATCTGTAACGGATTTAGCAGACGATTCATCGGGCGAGTTTATGAGTCCGGAAATAGATATGCCCGAACTTTCGAATGCGGTTGTAGGATAGTAACCGTTATTGTTCAGCTCTGCCACTTGGCAAAGATAAACCGTTACATCATTTATCTTGTTTTTGCTTTTATCCTCTAATGTTACACTTATGATTCCTTTTTCTGCTGCCGCAAAGCAAGGAAATGCCGAGCAACAAAAAAGTACGACAGTCAATGTCATTATAAATATTCTTTTAAGGGTTGTTCTCATCTGCTTTTTCGCCGCCTTCGTTTGTGGTTGCCGTTTTCTTCTTGCGAATATCCCGTAATTTCTTTACAGCAATAAAAATAATAAATAATCCGATAAGAGAGAAGGTTATCAAATATTTCATATCAATGTTTAAAAGTTCATTAACAATACCATCTTCTTTTGCCGAGAGATCACTGCCGTCAACTCTTACACCTCGAACTAAGAGGCGATGCGAATTTACGCCGTAGGGTGTACAAGTGACAAGAGTTACACAGTCCTTACCGCTTATCACATTAAGACGGGATACCTCATCCGGTTCTACGACAGAGACATCATCAATTTTGTATTCAAGAACCTCGTTTAACACATGAATATAGAATCGATCACCGACTTTAAGGTGGTCGATATTGGTTAATAATTTTGCAGACGGAAGTCCGGTATGTCCTGCAAGAACACAGTGCGTATTTTTACCGCCAACAGGCAGATGGGATTCAGGAACGTGTCCGATACCTTTTTGTAACACATTTTCCTCTATTGTATGGTAAATAATCAAAGATACACTGATTTTCGGGATCTCAATATATCCCATTACACCGTTGTCTGCCGCATTAAGAACATTTTCATAGGTTAAACCAAGCTCTTTGAGTTTTTCTTCATTTCCACGACTCTCATTAAAAGCAACCGCGTCTTTCATTGCTTCATTAAATTCTTCGGGTGTGGTAGAAGAAAACGCTTCTTTATATTCTCCAATGAGCTTATTGTTTAAGTGCTGATTGTATAGATTACTGACGGTAGGATAAAGAAAGAGGGAAAGACCGCAGAGGAATATAACCGCCACGATGATTGTCGGTAAATGTTTCTTCATAAGTCTTTCCCTCCTTTCAATTTATCTTTTTATCGAGTTTAGAAAAAGAAATAGCTTTGCGGGGTGGCTAAAGGAAAGAGTCGCTCCGTCAAAAGCGAATATTTCTTTTAAGCCACACTACTTCTTTTTCTTGAAGTAAAAAAAGCAACTGCACCTACCATCATAACGATACCGAGAACGGTGAAGATCGTAGTGCCCATACCACCGGTTTCAGGAAGAGCAGAACCGGGTTTGTTGGTGATTTCTGCCCATACAGTCAAAATAGATTCTGCAATACCGTTGGTGTTTACAATGCTACCGATTTCACCTTCATGATGACCGGTAACAGTTAAGGTTCCAACAGAACCCAATTCACCGATTTGGTCAACAATTTCGATTTCAAACGGTGCGTCGGAAATAACATAACCGTCGGGTGCTTTGGTTTCAACCAACTTGTACTTGCCTTCTGCAAGGCCAAAGATAGAAACATCACCGAGGTGACCGCCCATATTAAGATGAGCCAAGCTAATAGTAGCTTCACCTTCGTTGTGTGTTTCGAGTTTTTTAACAGGGCCGGTATCTCCCTCTGCGACAACATACTGAGTATAAGAGGTAGTTGTTTTTACACCGTCAACCTCAACCTCATGCTCAGCTGTCTTTGTGGTGAAGGTTATAAGTTGGTCGGGCTGACCTTCAACAACTCTGTAAAGCTGGAATTCTGCACCTGTCAAACGAACGTTGGTCAAAACACCGTGTGTATCTTCAGCAAACTTTGTAAATACAAACTGATAAGAATACACATTAGCAACATCGCTTACATTACCGATAGAATCACGATCGGTGGGGTCATTGCTATATGTAAGTTTTGCCGTGTTTTGATTTGCCTTTTGCGCTTCAATCTCATTGGTTACTTTTGCATTGTACTCAATAGTGAGTTCATCACCAATTTGATATTTGGTGTCGTCCTTCATAAGTTCGGTGAAATCCACCTTGAAATCCACACCGGCATCCAAACCTGTTGTGGTCAGGGTAAAACCATCTTGGAGCTCCGTACCTTTTTTGGACACTTTAATACTATCAACGTCCAACACCAAACCATCGTGCATAGTATCTTCAACAAAATAGGTGTAATTTGTATAAAGGGTATGAGACGGAACTGCAGTTGTGATTTTGAATGTAACCGTATCGCCGATGGAAACAGAGGTTCCTTTTCCGTACTCTTCATTGTGCTTTTTGATTTGCTTTAAAATTTGAGGACGGTTTGCCTTTAAGGTGATAACGGCATCCTTATTAACCGTGGAGAGCATAACTGCAGAACGAACAGCGCTACCTTCAAGAGTGGTGTTATCATAGACAAGATAGTAGCCGTAGCTCAAATTCGGGATATTTACAGACGTTGCGGTGTCGCCTGCTTTAACGGGGTCAATGTAGGTAGAGGCTCCCGTTGCTACGATATAATCGTGCAATTTTTCTGCTACCTGAGAAAGCTCAAAGTTATTTCCGCCCGAATTCTTATCGGCCAAAAACTCTACGGCTTTTTGAACGTTGCCGTCGTCTTGCTTTCCAAGAACACCGACAACGGTTTCGTTCTCACTATTTTTCCACTCGCCGTAGAAGAAATCGTAAAACGGTTTTTCACCGTTTTTTTCATACCAGCTGTATGAAGTGTTGTTGCCGTTGGTAGTAGCATTGAAGATTTTGTAAACATTGAACGTTTTACCAGCTACTGTTGCGTTTGAGTTGCTGGGGTTTTGAATGGTGATACTGCCTGTGGCTTCTGCTGCGAAAACCGACATGGCCATGTAGCTGAGGACCAGACAAAGACATGCGAGGATTGCGAGGGGCTTTTTGATTGCTTTCATTGTTCTGTTCTCCTTTACTAAAAAATTTTTAATTTTTTGAAAGCGGATATTAATTTCGACACCTCCTTTTTCGGAATGTGCCTATGTAAATGCCCGTTGCTGCTATGATAAGCAACAAACCGAAGGCATAAAACATACTTGTTCCTATACCGCCGGATTCGGGTAGATCAACGATCATACCGTTTTTAACAACTAAGTTATAAGCCGTTGTTCCGGCTTCGGCATAAAAACTGTCTTCCACACTTACTGTGCCGTCTTCATTAATGGTGAAATAAATATATTCACTCATTTCCAAGTATCCGTTCGGCGCTTGTGTTTCTGTTAATCGGTATCGAACACCGCATTTAAGGTTGTCGAAGATTAGCGTACCTGCATCGCCGGTTGCCTCGGTTTTTGCAACTTCGTTTGGAAGAACGTTTCCGTTTGCATCTACCGCTTCGAGTAAGAATGTAGCTCCTGTGAGCTGCTCGGTTTTCCAGAGATTTGTTTTGGTCAAACGGAGCATTACACGCTTGGTTGTATTGATGACTGTTAACAGCGTATTCTCATCGCCGTTTTCATCGGTGGATATTATCGGTAAGCCGTAGGACACCAACCAGTTTACAAAAGAGCCGTCCGCTTTTGCCATTTCACTTCCGATGGCTGTTTCTTTTACAGACCACGCAATTTTCGTTCCGTTAACATATACGGGAAGGTTTTCCCATGTGTATGTCCAGTTGTTGTCGGCATTCAAAACGGCTTGCGGTTCTACTCCGGCAATAACCGTTGTTACGAGCTTTCCGTTGGCTAATAGTTGCACCGTAACGTCTTGCCATTCTGACTCGTTACATTCCCAATTCTTTTGGGCGGTTACGGATGAGGAATCCGTGCTGTTTCCAACAATCAAAACACCGCTCATGTACCGAATCAGTTCGCTATTACCACTGAGTATTCCAACTGTTCCCTCATCATCGGTATAGCCTATTTCAATGTCACCGATAGGAGTATATCCTGTGGGAGCGGTTATTTCCCGAATGGTTATCGGACCAATATCGTAGCTGAAATCTTCGATACAAATTTCATAATATCCGCTTGCATTGCCTTCGAGATTGGTGATCGTGCCGGTTTCCGGAGCGTATTCATATCGGTCGGTGCTTGAATTATATGTAAACTTAAGTGGACTACCGTTTTGATATAAACGGAACACCGCGCCGCCTATGGATACGCCGGTTAAGCTATCTTGCTTTTTAATGATAATGGAATCGCTTCTGTTGTAGATATTGGTGAACTCAGCACGTAAAACCTCGTCAACACCCTCGTCAAGAGCATAGGTCATACCTTTGACGGATAACGATGTTCCCGTACCGCTAATCGACTGATCGCCGTGGGCATCCATAACGGTATATTCTGAGAAAACACTGAAAGCCACAGAACTGTCGTTAAACTGATGGGGGTGTTCTGTAATTTCCCAATACTCTCCGTAATCAACGTCGGTGATTTCCCACATATATTTATCGTTTGCCGCATCATAGGAAGTGTAATTGTTTAGATTGAGAACAGTATTTACTCCTGTTGATACGTCAGTCGCATCAATATAAAAGTCCGACTTTGCTTCTGCAATCAGTTCTTTGTTTCCTGCAAAGGTTTTATAAACGTGTATTAAACCAACCTTTTTAACAAGCTTACCGTCAATATGCCAGGCATCGTCTTGACTTTTAAATACATACCAACGAATGGCATACTCTCGGCTATTCAGATCTTCGGCTTTAACGGGAACGCCGTCAACAGAAAGATATCCGGTATTGGCATATTGAACCAACTGTTCGAAAACAAAAGCATCGCTTGGGAATGCACTGAGCCATACGCCATCCGTTCTTTCTCCATATAATGCACGAATCTCTTGGTCTGCGCCGTAGGAATTATCTGAGGTTGTATCAGCAATTCCGTATTTACTCTGTAGATTGTTGGTGTTAAGCGTGGTGTCCACTCCGCCAACATAGGCTGCAAATATTTGTTTCGTGTATTTGTTGGAGTCTTGTCCGGTAATATTGCCTTCGGTATCAACTGCTACCGAGTCAAATCGAATAAAGAATGTTGCTGTCTGTTTTGCATCGTATTCCCAAACAGCCGTCAAATTCAGCGATGTGGTGTTGTTAGAATACTTAATAAGTTCTTCCCAAACAAGCCTTGTGTTTGGTTGTATGATCGTATCGGTATTTCCGACTTTCCAACCTCTGAATTGAATAACACGGGTAAGTCCGGTGCTGTTTCCGTTAACCGTTCCTTGCACGGAATGCTGAGAAACGTTTCTAATTGTAACCTCGGAATTTTCCGTGTACTCATCTTTAACGGTTGTCGTTGCAAGTCCGGCGATTGTGGGCTTTGTTGAAACCGTTACGCCGCTTACTGTCGGGAATGCTACGTCATAATTAATATTGATATATGTCGGAGGGCCGAGTGGTTTTGCCTCAAAGGTGGTTTTCTTAGTTATCGTAACCGCTTGTTCGGAAGAATATGTATTATTTCCGTCTGACCATTCATAGTTGCCTGACGGGAGTTTTACGGTTGTACCCGACCTTACATAATTTGTTACGGTTGTGCCATCGGGATATATATATTCTATCGTGTAGAAAGCAAAGGCTGTACTGGTGGCACTGCCGCCTTCAGGGATCAATCGAACATATTTCGTAGCCCTTGCGGTAGATGTTTGCTGCCTATATCCAATGGTCGTCGTTACAGACGCCATTCCAATATTTGTTTTAGAATATGAGCCGTTTAGTGAAGAAGCAACCGCAATATCAAACGAATTGTAAGCATAATCTGTGCCCAAAGCACCGTTTACAAGCTCTAAAATATCTGCCGTAGGCAACACACTGTTATATCGGGTTCCGTTTCTTTGCGTTGTAAACTCTAAGGAGCCAATGCACGTCCAATTGCCGTCAAGATACAAATAAAAATTTGCATGATAGTTTGAAGTGTTTGGGTCTGCTTGAATATTGAATGTGGTTGTTGCGTTCGCTTGTGGTTCTTCTTCCGTATCATCAACAGCCAACGTGCTCACTGTGTTAATATTTTCGTTCAAAACTATATCGGGAAGTTCGTCTTCGTTAGAAATAGTATTGTTGAACTCGGCAACCCTGTCTTGCGATAGTGGAACGACTTCGCTTGAACCTGAGTCTGCCGAGTTTAAATTTGCATTGAATGTAAGAGCCGAAGACATTGTGTCGGTAATGACATTTTCAAGGGAATGGCTTTCGCTGTTTCCAAGTAGTGTGAGAATATTGTTAATATCATTTTCCTTTAACAGAACGATGTAGCAATTACCGTCGTGCGTATGCGCCGGTTTATCACAGATAAGGAAATCACCGTTATAGCAACTATCATTATGGGTGTGTTCTTCTATCCCACATCGTATTTCCTGCTCTAATGCGACAGCATGGGTAACATTTGTGCAGAACAAAAGAACACAGAAAGCGATGCAGAAGATCGCGCAAACTGCGTAAAAAATAATGCTTTTAATATTCAGTTGTCGGTTGCTATTCTTAAAAGCATTCATTGCCAGTCACTCTTTGAAAGATTTTTATTTTATCGAACCAAACGGATTAAGCGAAAAGACAACTTTCCCTAAAAGCCTGTCCTCTGTAACAACTCCAATTTCAGATAATCGACTATCCATCGCAATATCCCGATTATCTCCCAAAACGAAATAGGAGTTTGTTGGAACATTATACGGGAAATCAAGGTTGCTTTGTCCAAGTGTTTTATTTTCAATATAGGGTTCATCAAGTTCTTTGCCGTTCACAGAAACCGTTCCAAATACATCAATAGATACTTGATTGTTTCCGGTCGCCACAACGCGACGAACGATTACCTTATTGTTATAATAAAACGCTATAATATCTCCGCTTTTTATCTCTGACATCTTATTTACGATCAGTATTTGTCCGTCTTCAAGTGTCGGAGTCATACTGTTGCCGTAATACTTGACTACAGGCATAATAAATGTAAATAGATTAAGCAGAAGAGAAGCGGTAACAATGATTATCAGAACAATTTTCAAAGTGCGTTTAAAAACTTGCCCCTCAAAAAAGCTCTGCTTTTTCTTTGAATGTTTTTCCACTGTCTTTTATCTCCTAAACAACACGGAAAGCCACCTATAAGCATAGAGGGGATAAACCCTCTACGCATTACAGATGACTTTGTTTATGTAATATTTAACTTTACTGTAGAAATGGGCAGAACTATACCTTGCTTGCTTAACAAATTATACTGCATAGGCATTCTGTGTCAACCCCTTTCGACTGTTTTTTGAAAACTACAGGATATAAATATTCCAGGATATTATATTATACAACAAGGTCACTAAAACTGCAATATATACACAGTATGTTTTTATATTTTTCGAAATAATGTTAATAATCAATGAATAAGATGATTTTATCGAATGTTCCGAAATAGTGGGTATACACTTTTTGCAAGATTGATAGTGCGATATTCCGCCTCTTGTTGTAGGGTAAATGGAAAACAAAAACCGGATGAACACATTGCTCATCCGGTATCATAATATGTAAGCTACACCTAGCTTTTTTGATCAAAAAACCAATTTTTACTGGATTTTATGCAAATTGAGTTGGACAAAAATCAGCGAAAACCCTAGTGTTTATGCGAGTTTCAAGTGGTTTGCCCTATTATTACGACCGTAGGGAGTAACAAGGTTCTCTCAGCCGCCGAAAACTTGTTTTCGGGTGCGGCGTGAGGTTCTTATAACGCATTCCTCTATTCTACGAACTATTCCAGTTGCTTTCATATATAAGAACCTCACCTTTCTACAAAATCGGAGATTTTGGAAAGGTGCCGAGAACCTTGTTACTCGGTACCCTCGTAATAAAAATCTCCTTGCTTTACAAATTTGTACTGTTAGTATTTGCAAAACAAGGAGATTTATACTTAAAAGGAGCAACCAGAAAGCGTTTTATATTGCTTTTTGTATATTATTCTTTTATGAGTTCAATAATGCGGCAATCATTATCTTTTAAATTATCAATAAAAATTCCGTTTTCAATAAGTTTTTCGCCGAAAATATTATCATCGCCTATACGATAGTGCACATCCTTTTTTACCCAAGGATAAATCACTAAATTACGGGCGTAGGTGGTTTTTGCAAACACCTGAATAATACAGCGGTTCTGCTCCGTATCCGCATATTCAATTGCACTGATTTCGTCGGTATCCACCAGAATACGTGCAACTGCCGTTTTATAAAATGCTCTGTTCTTTTTATGCGTGGCAATCCATTCTTTCCAAAGCACCTTGTACTCGGCAGGAACATCCAGATCACAAGACCATCCCATTGGGCCGCCGGTCAAAAAGCCTTTTGTAAACGAATCCTTTACACTTATGATAAAATCCCATGTGGCATTATTGCAACTAAGCATTCTGCCAACTTTATCTTTGTTTCCGTATTCTAAAAAACTGTCTCCATATTTTTGGACATTCCAGCGTTCGATAAGTCCCGTAGGCATTCGTTTTAGCGTATTCTTTACAATATCAAGTCCTTTATAAGGTCCCTGAT
>JAZOAK010000009.1:0-19263 GCA_045595445.1 Acutalibacteraceae bacterium | reverse complement strand
ATCACGCGTTTGGTGATCTCGGCAACGATATCGCTTTCGCTCTGGTTGCTGTGGCAGGAACCGTCGCAGTTACCGCCGCAACCGTGGCAGCTGGGCAAGCCGGCTTTTTGATTGGGGCACAGATCAGCCGGGTGTTTACCTTTCAGGCCGAATTGACGGCGGATCTCATACAAACGTTGCACCTGTTTGTCATTGAGCTCTTTCGGACCGCCGAGTTGTTTGGAGATGTACAGCAGGTGAGCATAGAACTCAACCGATTCCATCTTATGATACGCATTCAGCAACGAATCCGAGAACGCGAGGGCGCCGTGATTTTCCAAGAGCACTGCGTCAAAGGACTGCAGATACTTGGAAACAGCATCCGGAATCTCCTCGGTGGAGGGGGTGCCGTACTCGGCAATCGGCACGCAGCCAAGCGCGATAACGGCTTCCGGCATGATCGGCTGTGTCAGCGGAATACCCGCAATGGCAAAACCGGTTGCATACATCGGGTGCGCGTGAACGACAGCGCCGACGTCCGGACGCTCTTTGTATACACGCATGTGCATTTTGATCTCGGACGAGGGTTTGAAGCCGGCGTTCGCCTGCAACACTTTGCCGTCCTTATCGACTTTGCAGATGTACTCGGGGGTCATGAAGCCCTTGCTGACACCCGTGGGGGTGCAGAGGAACTCGTTGTCGTTCAGCTTAACGGAAATGTTACCGTCGTTCGCTGCGACCATGCCGCGATCGTAAATGCGTTTACCGATCGCACAGATCTGCTTTTTGATTTCATACTCGTTTACCATTGCCATAGTAATTCTCCTTTTTATGTGGATTTGTCTTTGTTTGACACTTTCTTGACTACATAATAGCACTCAAACAACAAAAAGTCAACATATAAATTTGGTTTTTTCTGTGTTTTAATTAACTTTTTTGTGGTTTTTCTTTGATTTCGATGTGGTCGAGCAGTGCGGGGATGCCTTCGCCGGTTAAAGAGTTGACGTGAAACACTGTTTCGCAACCGGATAATCGCAACCAGTTTTCCGCACGGCTGGGGTCCGCCTTGTCGATCTTGGTGACGATTCCGACCACCTCGCGGTTCACCAAGCAGGTGATACACGGCGGGAAGAGGGAATAGTCGTCGTCGGCGGCGATCAACAGTCCGACCACGTCCGCCTCGTATGCGTAGAGGCAAAGGGCGGCGCCGAGATCGTGATTCTCAGCATATTCGCCGGGGGTGTCGATGAGAAAGTCATCGTAGGCGATCGCTTGTGTTTTTAAGTAGGTGACGGTCTCGCCGCGCAGGGCTTGTGTCAGTGAGGTTTTGCCGCAACCGCTGCGCCCCATCAGGATCAGTTTCTTTCTCATGTGCGGGTCAGCTCACAGACGGAGAAGCCCAGCTTTTCGATCGCATACTCGCGGATCGCCGTAATCGCCGCTTCAACCTGTGATACCGTTCCCGTTACAATTACGGTGCCGCTGAAGCGGTCCACAAAACCAAGCTCTACGCCGGAGGATTTCAAGGCGATGTCACCGGCGATGATGGCGGTTTCGCTGGGGCTTAGGGTCAAAATGCCGATGGCCCCCGCATGATCTACGGCGGGATCTAAGCCGAGTTTGCGGTACAGGATATCCTCGGGGTGCGCAATGATGTGCGCCAGCGTGATTTGCTTACCGGGAACCAGTTCTTGTATGATGCGGGTCTTTTTCTCGGGTTGGTTCAGCACGTCAAGTTCCATTGTATCAACCTCCTATCAGTGCTTTAAGGCCATACGACTCTGCTTTTTTTCGAAGCAGTTCCATGTGCTCCGCGGTGGGAGGGGTGATGTGCGCCATCGTGTACTCACGACCGAGGCCGGTGTATTTATCCGTTCCCATCCGATGATAGGGAAGCAAATGGATTTCCCGCACGTTTGGCAACGAGGCGGCAAAGGCGGCAATATCGCCGATCTCTGCTTCGGTGTCGTTAAAGGTTGGGATGACCGGCACACGGATGATCAACCGTTTTGCTTTTTCGGCGATCAAACGAGCGTTTTGCAAGATGCGGTCGTTTGGTCTTGTTGTAAATTCTTGGTGCTTTTCACTGTTCATGTGCTTAATATCCATCAGCACACAGTCCAGCACCGGCAGGTATCGTTCAATAACTTCGGGTGAAGCGAAACCGGTGGTTTCGATCGCGGTGTGTACGCCGTTTTCTTGACACACGGTCAGCAACGCGACGGCAAAATCCGGTTGTGTCAGCGATTCGCCGCCCGAAAGGGTAACGCCGCCGCCGGAGCGTCTGTAGTACATCCGATCACGCAATACCTCTTTTAGCACTTCCTCCACCGTGACGTCGCGCCCCACCGTTTTGGTGTTGCCGCCGAGCGTCATCTGCTGGATCTCGTACGACTGAGATTCCGGATTACAGCACCAGCGGCATCTGAGCGGACAGCCTTTGAGAAACACCAACGTTCGGATGCCCGAGCCGTCATGCGTGGAAAATCGCTGAATATCGAAGATCCTGCCGGTCACCGATAACAACGAGGTGCTCATTAAAACCCTCCTTGTTCGGTGCGGTTAATAATATCATCCTGCAACGAGCGGGACAGCGTGGTAAACAGAGCGCTGTATCCTGCAACGCGAACGACCAGTGAACGGTAGTTTTCAGGATGCTTTTGCGCGTCGCGCAGCGTTTCGCGGCTGACAACGTTGAACTGTACGTGGCTACCTTTCTGATCAAAGTAGCCGCGTACCAACGCCACAAAGCTTTCGAGGCCGCTGCGACCTGCCAAGGCGCTGGGGTGGAATTTCATGTTGAACAAGGTGCCGTTGGAAGCAATGTAGTGGTCCAGTCTGGCAACCGAGTTTGCAGCCGCTGTCGGACCGTTGACGTCACGGCCTGCGGCAGGGGAGACACCGTCCGCCACCGGTGTAAAGGCCAAGCGACCGTCCGGCGTGGCACCGGTTTGTGCGCCGAGCGGCACGTTCGCAGATACGGGATACAGACCGGCTTGGTACGTGCCACCGCGCGGGTTGCGATACTGCTCGACCGGGCGGGTGTAGGTGTAGGCGACGTCGCGGGCAAAATCGTCGATCGCGCGGTTATCGTTACCGAACTTCGGCAACGTACTGATGCGATCAAGCAGCTGTTGATACCGTGCTTTCTGCTCGTCGGAGCAGGGGTTCTGCGCAACGGTCAGATACACCGCTTTGATGTCGTCGGGGGTTAGCGTGCGACCGCCGTCCACCATACTCTTAACGACCTGCTTGGTGAGCTTTTCAGCTTGCTTGGGATCCATATCCTTGCCGTAGTTATTGTCAAGTGCTTGACGGAAGTCGGCAAGCGTGATGTATTTTTCGTTGAAAACGAGTTCTTTTATCGCGGTGAGTGCGTCTGCAACGTTGGCGATACCAAAGCCTTGAGGACCGGTGAAGTTGTAGACACAACCGCCTTCCTGCGCGCTCTTGCCGCGACCGATACAATCCTCTAACATTGAGGAGAGAAACGGCAGCGGAGCGCGATCCATGTGTGCCTGGTCGATAGCGTTGTCTGCGTTGACCATCAGCTCAATGAAATATTCCATCTGCTTTTTGTAGGCGTCGTAGAACTCGTCAAAAGTTTTCATCGAGGCAACGTCGCCGGTTTGCGGGCCGACTTGGAAGCCTTTGTCCATACCGTTTGAGAAGGTGAGTTCTAACGGACGGCACATATTGAAGAACGCGGCATCGTGCCAGCCGTCCGTCTTGCCGGATTTTTGCGGCTCGACACAACCGATGATGTTGTAGTCGCGCGCATCTTGTAACGTCAACCCGCGGTTTTGCAGAGCGGGAACGATGACTTCGTCGTTGTAATACGCGGGCAAACCGATACCGGTGCGCGTGATTTCCGCGGCACGGATCATGAACTCGTGCGGAGTGCCGTTCCATACGCGTACCGAGAACGACGGTTGCGGGAGCAACACGTGCAAAGTGGCGTTGATACACATATAGGACATATCGTTAGTGGCGTCTTTGCCATCCTTGTCCTGACCGCCGGCGCACAGGTTTTGGAACATACTGTAACCCGCAAAACCTTCCGCGGAGGCAAGATCGCGAACTTTGCCGAGGTCGTTTAATTTGACCCATACGCAGTCAACGTATTCTTGCGCTTGCTCGCGGGAGATAACACCCTTGTCAAGATCAGCTTTCAAATACGGATACATATACTGATCGAAACGACCGGGGGAGATGGAGTGGCCGCTTGATTCAATCTGAATGAGCATTTGTACGAACCAGAACGACTGACACGCCTCATAGAACGAAGTAGCACCGCGAGCGGGAACGCGCGAGCAGTTTTCTGCGATTTTCAACAACTCGGCTTTGCGCGTATCGTCCGCACAAGTTGCCGCCTGCTTGCGTGCGAGCTCTGCGTAGCGGTTAGCGTACATCTCAACAGCATCACAGGTGATAAGCACGGCGTTGAGGAAGTGGTGGCGCTTGGCGTAATCGGCATCGGTGACGCACAGCTTTTTAAGCGCCGCACGCGCTTCTTCCGCGATTCCACGGTAGCCGATTTTCAGCACTTTGCCGTAATCTACCGTTACGTGACCGACACCGTTGTAAAAGTAGTTGCCGGGGGTGAAAATATTGTGTTCGATCGCCGCAATGGTTTCCGGCACCATATACGAGGTGGCAAGCTCGCTGGTTGTTCTCCCTTTCCAATAAGGAAAGACCTTACGCAGCGCGTTTTTGGTTTCCTCCGAAATATAGAAGGGGTCGGCGGAACGCGTGGCAAGCGTATCAAACTCCGTCTCCAACCATTCATAAGAATATTCCGGGAACAACTGCGCGCCGCGCGGATTCTTGGAACTGGAACCGACGATCAGCTCCACCGGGCGAATGGTGATCGGAATATGTGCCAGAATATGCGCAAATGCTTTTGCGCGGCGCAGAATGATCGGCTCGCCCTCCGTTTGCTGATACGACTCGGTCAGCAATACCGCGCGGTACGGCTCAATCTCGGGCATTTTTTCAAACAAATGCTCGACGAGCTTCGCAATACGCGGGCTTTTTTGAATGTCTTGCGTATAAGTAGTGGACATATCGATACCCTCCCACATTTCATTCTGTACTCATTTTACATGAATCCCACATAAAAGTCAATAGGAAAACCAACAAAAACAAAATAAATTATCACAAAATCAAAGAAAATTTCAAAATTCCCACACAAAAAACAAAAAATGTGGAAAACAAAAACCAAAAAACAGAAAAAACCAACACACATTCCACATTTACGCGGCTCATGGTGGAAAAAGAACGGCGGCGAAAATAAAAAAATAAAAAAACGCCCTGCGAACTGTTACAGTTCGCAGGGCGTTTAAGCTCGTTAAACGATTAACCGTTAACTTTTTTGGCGAGGGCGGACTTTCTCCGTGCAGCCGTATTCTTGTGCAGGAGTCCCTTCGCAGCGGCCTGATCAATTTTCTTGACAGCGGCTTTGACAAGGAGTTCCTTGTCCTCGGCGCCGTTCTCGATCGCGGCATTAGCCTTTTTGATGTCCGTTTTCAGTTCGGAACGAGTGGCCTTGTTCTGAGCGGTTTTGGCAGCGATTACCTTGACACGCTTCTTAGCGGATTTAATGTTGGGCATTGTCACACCTCCTCAAAAAAAGAATTACTCTAAATCACGCAGGGATTATCATAACACGAAGTTCACCGAAAATCAATACTTTTTTTCAGAATATTGCGTTTTTTTCTTTTAATACTATATAAATAGGAGATGAGCGTTATGCAATTTCGAACCGATTTGGCAATGGAGGCGGCCGTTGATGCCGGAATGTATAAACAGCAAGCGGAGGAGATGGAACTGTGCACCCTTGATTTGACAGTCGAGGAGGCGGCGCGTATCGGCAAAACTGCCGGACGGTATATTACGGCGACGCTACCGCCGTTGACGGATGACGAACGCGATCTTGAGAAGAAAGCTATTATTTTAGGAAAACAATTGCGTCATCTGCTTCCCACGAGTGGCAGCGTGTTGGTGGTGGGACTTGGTAACGAAGCCATCACGCCCGACGCTCTTGGCCCGCGGTGTGCGTCGATGGTTTTGGCAACGCGACATATACAAGGGGAATTTGCTCGCAGCGTGGGACTGGGAAATTTGCGACCGACGGTAGTACTAAAACCTGATGTGCTTGGAAACACGGGGCTGGAAAGCAGTGAGATGGTGCGCGGTGTTTGCCGCGTGGTAAAGCCTGACGCCGTGATCGCAGTGGATGCGTTGGCGGCGCGCAGTGTGGCGCGGCTGGGGTGTACGGTACAACTTTCCGATACCGGTATCTCACCGGGATCTGGCGTGGGCAACAACCGCAAAGCGCTTAACCGCGAAACGCTGCAACTTCCCGTAATCGGAGTAGGGGTGCCGACGGTGGTGGACGCTGGAACGCTTGCCAGAGATCTTACCGGATCGGCGCAACGCGCGGTATCGCCGCGCGGTGCCGAGATGATGGTGACACCGCGCGAAATCGATCTCATGATCGCGCGTGCCGCGCGATTACTTGCCATGACGATACATGCCGCTTTACAACCGACATATTCGCCACTCGAACTTTTAAGCATAGCATTATAGATGCCCTCATAGAGTGGTATGGGTGAGGAAAATGAAACGACGGATCGTGACGGCGGTCGCATTGTTTGCGGTGTTTGGGCTTTTGGCGCTGGCGGTGTCGGTGATTCCCGCAGATGCCGTTCAAAATTTGGTAGGACACGCGGCTCTGCTATCGGTCGGACTACAACAACCGAAGGGAAGCGCCGAGATCATCAGCGGATGGGTGACAAAGCCCTCTGCCGCCGCACCCGGCGGTGCGCTCAGTGAACAGCACGTGATCTTGGGTGAAGTTACGGTGCAAGCGGTGGCCACTCCTTCCACCAACATACCCGAAAAGCAGGCGGGTGCCGGTGTGGTGCTGACGCAGCAGATGTCTGCCGGCAAAACTTTTGTAGAAGGGGTTGCTATTAAAAACAACACCAATACCACGGCGGATATTGCGTCGGCATTGTCGCATACACCGAATATAGATTTTGATAGGAACACGAACGACGTCCAAGTGCTGATCACCCACACGCATACTACGGAATGTTATCTGGATTACGATGCGGGATTTTTTAACCCCGATGCCAAAAGCCGTACTGACGATGCAAGCAAAAATATGGTGGCGGTGGGCGAGCGCGTGGCACAGCAGCTCCGACAAGCGGGTATCGGTGTGATACACGATACCGAGATTCACGATCAGCCGTACAGTAACGCCTATACACATTCCCGCAAAGCAGTGGAACGGTATCTTGAAAAATATCCTTCGATCAGCGTGGTGTTGGACATTCACCGCGATGCTGTTTACCAGTCCGACGGCACGCGTGTGAAACCGACGGCGGTGATAAACGGACGCAAGGCTGCTCAAATGATGATTATCGTGGGCATGAAGAACACCAAATCCGTTCCCAATCCGCACACGGCGGAAAATCTCTCGTTCGGCGCTCATCTCCAACAAACGTTGCACGCGCGATATGGCGGGGTGATGCGTCCGATGGTACTGGCAAGTGCGCGGTACAATCAACAACTGTGTAAGGGCATGATCTTGGTGGAAGTGGGTAGTGACGTTAACACCTTGGAAGAAGCACTCTATTCCGCTGAATTGTTGGGAAAAGGATTGGTAGAAACATTAAAGGAGTTATAACTATGCCGAAAAAACGGACGTGGATGACGGTACTGTATGCTTTTGTGCTGACGTTGTGTGTGGCGCTGTTTGCGGGTGGATTATTGCTCGTCAGTATTCGCAGCGGACGCACCTTGTTTGGAGAAACCTACGAACCGGTCAGTTTGCAACAAGACCTTCCGCTCGGGGAGGCGGAGGACAGCACTTTTGTATGGTTGCCTGCACGGCTGCGGGTGTTGTTGCGGCTGCCGATGTGGGAAACGCAACTGTTTGAGCGCTTGTTGGCATAACAATGCCCTGTATCGTTGATACAGGGCATTTGCTTATTTTATTTTGACGTCGTAGGTGAGGTGCCCTTTTGCAGGATGCTCGCCTACCAATACGTTGAGTGCGGCTTCAACACCTTTTGTCGAAATGGAGCCGACAAGAACGCGCGAGATATGGGGCAGATCTTCGAACTTGAGTTTTACATCGCGTTTTCTCCCGATTCGATCATCGTTACTCTTATTGTAGCAATGCCGTTTTTGTTTTACAATACGAAAAACGCAAAAAGGTGTCCACGTGTTTTCACCCGTCGCCGTACACAGGATAAAACAAAGAGCATGTCAGGCGACATGCTCTTTGTTATGATTATTGGAACCGCCGTGCCGATAAGAAACGTTGTGACCAGTAGGAACTGTTGAGTTGGTATAGTTTGGTACCGACATTCGGATTGGCGGCGGCGACAAACTGGTTGTTGCCGATATAGATGGCGACAAAACCGGCTTCTCCGCCAAGGTCATTGCAGAATACCAAAATATCACCGGGCTGGATTTCTTCGGGATTGACATCTAAGCCGTAATCGATGATCTGCGCTGCCTTACGGGGGACGGTATAACCGCTCTGCTTGTAGCAATACACAACGAAACTGGGATTGTCAAACGCGTTCGGAGCGGTGCCGGTGCTTGAAAAGGGCGTGCCGATCAAGGAAATGGCGAGTTTAGCAATCGCATCGCCGGTTTCACTGTTGCCCTCCTCAGTGCCGATGGACGGCAGGGTGGTGGTGCCGGTTTGAGAAGTGCTTGATTGGCTGCTTTGTGCTGCACCCGACGAATCACCCTCCACGGTGCTCGTGGTAGTGGTAGTCGTGGTTATCGTGGTGGTCGGTTTGTTGACGCTGTCTTTTGTAATAATGGTGGCTTGCGGAGCATCGCCGGAGCAAGCGCTGAGAGTCAACAGCAGTACGATGGCGGTTAAAACCGCAAACAAACGAAATTTCATACGATATCATCTCCTCTTGGGGGTATTATAACACAACAGCAGCAACGCCGCAAGATGTATTGATTTTCCAACATTTTGGGTTGAGGTAAAAATAAAAAAGGAAATCCCGCTCACTTATGTGAACGGGATTTCTGGAGCGGCTTACGAGGCTCGAACTCGCTACCTCCACCTTGGCAAGGTGGCGCTCTACCAGATGAGCTAAAGCCGCAACTCGCTGCGCATTAGAGTATAGCACAGCAAAGCACGCTTGTCAAGAAAAAAGCCGGAGAAATTTTTAATTCTCCGGCTTTTTATTTACGCACCCAATAACAGTTTCAGCATTGCCTTAGGATCGGCGGCTTTGATGGCACGATCCTCAACAGTGACGGTTTTCGTCACTTCCTTTACTTTCGCTTCAATCTCTTTGTCCAGCTCGTCATACTTCATGTACTGCAACGTCTGGTCGTGGCTGTCGGCATAGTAGTCAATGTCCTTGCCGTCCTTGTCCTTTCCGCGTTCCGCCTCGGGATCCATGCGCAGAATGAGCGCCATCGTTTTGGTGGTGCCGTTCTTTTTGTAGGTCTTAACGGCGATTTCGCCCTCGTTCATTTCTTTGAGCACCTTGACGAGTTCTTCGTCCAACTCTTCGTCGATCACATCGTTGCGGGTAGCGGTTTCAAGTTCTTCCTCTTCGTCAAGCGTTTCGTCCGTCGCAGACTCGTCTTTCGTTTCGGTGTCTTCCGCTGTGTTATCCGCTAAATACTGACGGTACGCTACGTCAAAGGCGTCACCGTTTTTGCCGTTTTGGTTATACACATCCAAATATTTATTCAATTGCGTTTCGATCTTGCCCACTTCTGCATCCGACAGTTCTTTGGATTCGGAATCGACCAAGGAAAATTCAATGGATTTGTAGCTGTAATAGTGTTTATCAAACCAAGCGCGCTCGTCTGCATCGGAAACCTCTTTGATACCGCCGTCATCGTACAAGCCTTTGAACAGCGAGGACTCGTTGAGCGCAACCGCTTTATACATATTGATATAGCGGGCGTTGTTAAAGCCGAGGTGGAGATATGCGTCGGTTTTTAAGTCGCCAAGGTTTTCCTCAGCCGTTTTAAGCAGCTCCGCATCCCACTCGATTTTGTATTGCTTCATGAGTTCTTTAACCGCCTCTTGACGGATAATGGTGTCTTTTGTGAGTTGTTTGACGTACTCGTCGAGAGAGAGTTCTTTGGCATCGTCGCCCTCTCCGTAGGTGAAGGTTTGAGCGGCGATATCCTCGCTGCCGTAGCCGTAATACGCGTAGTACATATACAGTTGATAATCGGAATTAAGGGTTTCAAACATATAGGCGAGATAGTCGCCCATTTCATATACCGTATCGTTCACCTGCATCGCAACAGAGGGGGTGGAACAACCGCCGCACAGCAAGCAGACGGCGGCGAGTGTGAGTGCAAGCACCGTGCACAAGATCCGTTTCATAGTCATCAATATATCCTCCTTCGAGAAGATAAAATTACAATATTTATTATTCTACACGAAAATCTAAGATTTGTCCACCTAATTATGCGCAGAGAAGAAAAAAGTTTACAATATCGCGCTTTACCGCTTGACAACCGCCAGCGACACGGTGTATAATACGGATTGTGTCACACGCCGGTGTGATGGAATTGGCAGACGTAGTGGACTCAAAATCCACCGCTGGCGACAGCGTGCCGGTTCGAGTCCGGCCACCGGCACCATATCGAGTGTTCATAACCAACTTGAATGTTGGAAATGGACACTCGATTTCCTTTTATCCGTAAAATGAGTTTTTCCTTTATGTATGAGTAGGCTTCGGCCTACTCTTTTTTGTTATATAGCACGGGGTAGATATTCTACTGCAACGCCTTGTCTTGTGTTGAGTTTTACAGGTCGGGGTTTGGTAACTTCAGGCAACGCAATACAGCCGATGAACTTATAGTTGATTTTGAAGTGTTGTGTACGATTCTTACCCACGCCTTCAATATGGCAAACCTCTATACGCTCTATCAGTTCTTTTAGCAATGGAGCCGTCAACTTGTCCATCTCCATAAACTTGCGAACTGCAGATATGAAGTTATCTTTATTCTGCTTAATACTGTCAATAGACAACAACCGTTCTTGAGCATCGGCAATCTTGGTTTTCAGTTCCATTCGTTCCTCGCCGTACTTTTGAGATTGAAGCATAAACCACTCGTCAGTCACCTCACCGCTGATGTTTTTCTCATAGAGTTTTTCGAAGAACACTTCAACCTTTTTAATACGAGATTGCGACTTTTGAATTACCGCCTCCAAATGCTTTTGTTCACGGATGGCATCCTCGTTGCTTTTCTTCGCTAACATTTCCGCAAAGGTATCCTCATCGTCATAAATGGCGTAACGGAAATCGAGTGGGAAGCATTGGCGGAGTGTGAAAAACTTGCGGAAATTGTGATCCCGGCAAGCGTTACCAAGATTGCTGAAGATACCTTCGTTTCTAGCGACAAGGTAGTTATTCACGCTCCCCGTGGCAGTTATGCCGAAACCTATGCTATGGAACACAACATAAAATTCTCGGCGGAGTGAATTTCACTCCGCTTTTGCTTATGTCCGCTCGCTTGCGCAAAGCTGTTCCTTTGTACTATAAATTGTTTGATGCACCAAAAATGACACATGGGTTATGGTATTAATATATATGGAACCTGAAACGACGGAGGATGATAGCATGAGTTTGTTCAAAGGGATATTCTGGTATGTACCGGATGACAAACGGCTGATAACGGTCAAGGTGGCCTGCGACGAAAACGGCAAGGCGTTGCAGCATGTAGACTACTCCTCCAAATCGGGCGAAAACTTTAACCATAAGGCGGAATGGACCAGACTGCCAAAAAGCGTTACTGGGAGAAATCCCTATAATTACTACCCAAGAGGTAGGGTCGAGATCAAAAACAGCAAAGCAACGATATTCCTCCATCCGGTGCTGGATCGATTTGATATTCATGAGCGGATAGAGCAGGATTTTGGGCTTGTGGGGACCGCCGTATATGTACATATCGTGGCGGACGGTTCGAAGCATTATGCGTATTCGATGGATTTTCAGCCGACAAAATGTAATATGTGCGGTAAAGCCTTTGACAGCTACGATTATCATCATGATCTCTGCTTTGATAAGCGTATGGGAAATGGATCAACCCACGATCTGGAGCGGGTGCAGTTGAATTTGTGCTGTGATTGTTTTGATAAAACCTTGGATTGGCTTTTGCCGCAATGTAAGATAAACCCCATCAGCGAGTGGATGTCGACAGGAGGAGAGACAAACGATGACCTATGCCATGAGTGATCTGCACGGATGCTATGACAAGTACAAGGAAATGCTCGAAAAAATTCATTTTGGTGAAGACGATACGCTGTACGTATTGGGCGATGTGGTGGATCGCGGCGATGGCGGCATCAAAATATTGCAGGATATGATGAAGAGGAGAAACATCATACCTCTGCAAGGAAATCACGACTATCTCGCCCACCGACTATTGAATAGAATAAATCGCTCAGGGGATCTGCACGATGATAAATTCGTGGAACTGCATCAGCTGTGGATGCTGGACGGCGGTAGTCCCACATGCGAAGCATTTATGGAACTGTCTTCGGAAGAACAGAAACAAATTCTGGCGTATATGAATTCGTTCCTGATTTATGACGAGGTGGAAGCGGGTGGGAACAAATTCTTTTTGGCGCACACTGTACCTGAAAAGGAACGGATGCAGCAATTTGATCAATTGATGTGGGCGGAATTTATTATCGGTGAGCCGGAATACGAAAAGGAATATTCCCCTGACAAATATGTGGTAACCGGCCACACGCCGACAGGCTTCATTGACGAAGCCTACACCGGCAAAATTTACAAAGAAAATAACCACATAGCCATTGATTGCGGCGCGGTATTTGGACATCCGCTCGGTTGCGTTTGCTTGGATACATTAGAAGAGTTTTATATAGAAGATTAAAGTTAGGAGAGATGAAAATGAGATTTACAGTTACAACTGCAAGTAACAACTCAACTTTTGGGGATCTGTTTTTTTCCGTACCAACGCAAGACGAAATGGATAGAGCTGCCAAAATGATTTCTTCTTTTTGCAGCAACAAAGCCCGAAAGATGTACGGCATGGGCGTTCTTTCTCGTTTGGGAATAGAACTTGCTCACATGCAAAAAACCAATACCGCATATCATTTTGCATTGCTAAAAGAAATTGCTGATTTATCCCGTGAAGAAGGCTACCCGATTATGCTTGAGGGGGGACTTGCCGGCTCGCTGATTGCTTATTTATTGGATATTTCTCCAATCAACCCACTAACGCCACATTATTATTGTTCAAGCTACGATACTTTTTGCGGATACTCTACAACAGACCTTTCGGAGCGAATCTGCCCTAAGTGCGCCAAACCGATGAAAAAAGACGGATACGACATATCTCTTGATATGGTTTGGGGCAATTATAAGAATCCCATTATTCCGGATTTTTCACTAAGCATTGCTGCACCTGTACGGCCATTGATCCACCATAAACTGAACGCCAAATTTGGATTTACAAAAGCAGAGGATACCGTCTTCAATCGAATATCCTTGACCGATTCCGCTCTGTGTGAAAATATTGGAAGACTTGCTAAATTAACCGGACAAATGCCAACATACAAGCAATTCGGAAACGATGTATGCCTTCAGGTTGTAAGGAACATATCCCAAGACATCTTAGAGGAGATTTGCGAGATGAAAGAAAACGGATATATAACCGAGGAGGAAATCCCTTATCCAATTCCTTTTGTCGAGGAATTAAACCAATTGAATCGGTGCGATTTTTCCACCTTGTTGCGCTTATATGCCTATCGTCACGGTTCGTTCAAGGAAGCAAAAACGATCTTCAATCTCAGTAATAAACATTTCTACGTATCACGCGACGAGTTCTATAATGCCTTGATTTCCTATAACGTACCGAAGGACGTTGCATTAAAAGTAGTAGAAAAGGGTGTTTGGAGCATCGAAAAAACACGTCCGAATTACATCAACTCCTTAAAGGAGTACTCTGTTCCCGACTATATCCTAGATTACTTCGATAAAGCACGTAATTTGTGGCCTATTGCCGCTTGCCTAAGCAGGTTACTACTCATGTGTACGTTTGCTTGGTATCAAATATATTACTCGGTAGAATTTTCGAAACTTGAAAACGGAGAATTGTGATACGATGGATGTTTTACGATTTATCAACTCGAGAGATATACGCGAACATTTAAGAAACATAAACTACGAGTTTAATTCACTGGAAGCCGCCTGGCTTATTTATCAATGCAAAACAGCCACCATCGAGGAAAAGCATACGGCGTGGCAGGAACTGATTGAAACGATGCCGGATTGTGTGGTTTTGGAACGTTCAAACACAAAACAACAGAAAAGTTTGCACGACTATCTAAGACGATATATGGATCTTCAACGGAACCTTATACAAGAGTTCTATACACCGGCAGACAATTGTGTATATACGCTCGATTGGCTTGAAGAAGGTCGATGGCTCTTTGGGAGACGCCCTTCCCGAACAGTTGAAGAGTTGCAAAAGTGGTTTGCCCGAGCATTTGAACAGGAAAGACATACATACAAAATTTCAAAAGAAGAAATAGAAGGTAACCATCGTGTGGAAGCGCGTTTTTTCAAAAATCAACTATACGACTGCCGTGCATTCCATCGTCCAAACGATTACGAGATTTTGTATGATGTGTTTGGCGGTCTATGGTTTGATTTCCCAACCCCGTTCAAAAAAGGGGATATTCTTTGTGAATATGATGCTGTCGGGAAAGAGACGTCGGGCTTTTGTCGAGGTCCTTTTGTTGTGACAGGCATTACCCCCGAGCGTGCTACAGAGAGTAACCGCTTGTACGGGGATGAGAGCGATATGAACGCGTGGGGATATTTCCAAGCAGAGGATGGGACGATCTACGAAGAAGTTATGTCCAATTACATGGACCTGGAATACTACCGAGGTGAATTGACCGGCAAAAAGCGTATATTAAAGGCACTCAGCAATCGGGTCAAGGGCAATATCGATGTCGAACTTTTTGCCAACGCCTATCATCACATTTTATGTGATGAGCACGTCAAGACACAGCATCCTCACGGATATACCGATGAGGACTATGGTTGGCAGGGTTGATCGAATGAATGTATTTAGATGGGAGGAACAGTTATGATCGAAGTAGCCGGAACAAACAATACGGCAAAAGTATTTACAGGGAATTTAGAATCATCGGCTGAAGGGCAGATCAAAGCCATATGCAATATGGAGATCTTCAAAGATAGCAAAATTCGTATTATGCCGGACGTACACGCAGGCAAAGGCTGTACCATCGGCACGACCATGACCATCGGTGGCCATGTTGTTCCCAATATGGTCGGCGTGGATATTGGTTGCGGTATGTTGACAGTAAAACTCAAAGAAAAAAGGATCAATTTGCCGGAACTGGACAGCTTTATCCGAAACAATATCCCATACGGAAGAGATGTCCGTGAACGCTCGCATCGTAGTCATGGACGAATCGATATCTACGATTTGAAATGTATCAAGAAAATCGATATCCGCCGAGCCAAAGAAAGCCTCGGGACGCTGGGAGGCGGCAATCATTTCATTGAAATCGACACAGATGGTGACGATCTGTATTTGGTAATACACACCGGCAGCCGAAACTTGGGGCTTCGCGTGGCTGAATACTATCAAAAGAAGGCCTATACGTCTCTCGGCGGCAGGAAACAGCCGGATATACCGTATGAATTAGCTTATCTTACGGGCGCGGATATGGCGGATTATCTCAGCGATATGGAGCTGATGCAGCGTTTTGCGGCCCTTAACCGTGACATTATTAAGGAGGTCATCCTCGACGGAATGAACCTCCATGAAGAAGAAAGTTTTTCCACGATTCACAACTATATTGATATTAAAAACAGAATTCTGAGAAAGGGTGCGGTATCGGCTAACAAGGGAGAAAAACTGCTGATTCCCATGAATATGCGGGACGGCAGCCTTATTTGCACCGGCTTAGGAAATGAGGATTGGAACTGTTCCGCCCCTCACGGTGCGGGCAGACTGATGAGTCGTCGCGATGCAGAGAACAGCTTTACCGTATCTGCCTTTAAGAAAGCGATGGAAGGGATTTATACTTCCTGCGTGTCGCAGGAGACCCTCGATGAAGCACCATTCGCATACAAACCGATGGAAGAAATTGTAAGCCATATCGGTGAAGCGGTAATGATCGACAGAGTCATCAAGCCTATTTACAATTTCAAAGCAAGCGAACGTAGTAAACGGCCGTAGACAATACGATAGAGAAAATCACACTGACAACTATGGTAATAGTGGAATACTGGTTTATCAACCGAGCGCAAAGTGGCGACAGTGTAATTAACTGTCGCCACTTCCGTTATTTATTGATGATTTCTTTGAGGATAATTTCAGTTACTCTATCACGGATGTTATTCATTTTACAAACCCATTCCATTTGATTCTCTGATTTGAGCTGTTCTGTTATTCCTTCGTCGGTCTTGTATTGTGAGATAACTCGTACCAAAAAGGGTAGGCAAGTTGCCTACCCTTTTTATTTTATGTTGTAGAAATACAACGATATTAAAATTCGCTGCGGATTTGGCGGATGAGGATACTGGTGTTCAGGTTAAACGCATCGCGAGGATAGGTCGGCTTCACCGTATCGGTATAAAACAAGGTGGTGAAATGCGCCAATATCTCTTCGTCGGTGGCACCATCCTTGATCATTTGCCGGATGATGGCGGCGGTGTCACGCGTAACCTTTTCGGAGTTTTCCAGATACACGGCGGCTTCGTCGTGGTTGACAAGACCGTAATGCGGCAGCAAAATACTTTCGATATCCAGCGTGCGCGCTTTGGCAAAAGAATCCAGCGTCATCTGAAACCCGACAAGGTAAAACGGCAGGTACGTGTTGTTTCCAAAATAGACACCCAGCGTTTCCGAACCGAGCAACAAACGATTCTCTTTGAGATAAAACGCGACCGAACATTTGGTGTGTCCCGGCAGATTAACCGCCGTGAAGGTCATATTTCCGCAAGTGACGGTATCACCGTCTTCCACCACGATATCCACTTTCAGTTCGTCCACGAGATCGTCGTATTCCTGTACGCCGCAGGTGGCGGCATATTTACGGTCGAGATCGCGCATGACGGCACGCGCCGTGGGTTTTTTGAAAATTTTCTCCGCATACGCACCGGCCACCACCGTCGTCTCGGGATACCGCCGCAGAATATACGGTGCGCCCAATACGTGATCATAGTGCGAGTGAGACAGGAAAACATAATCAAGCGAACGAGCACCTAAGGCTTTTTGGATGTTATCCGCAATGCGGTAGCCGGTAAAGCCGAAACCGGTGTCGTACAAAACGGATGTTTTACCGTCGTCGATCAAAAACGCACTGTCGCCCGGTAGAGCGCGCACGTCGGTTATGGTTAAAGGAATCATGAGGATCACCTCAAATACGATTGCACGATTTGCAGTAGACAGTTTACCGCATTTTTGTCGAAAAATCAAGAGTAAATAGACATCTTCCCATTACTGAAAAAAGTGAAAAACGGCGGTAATACCGCCGCTTTTTTGTGTTTTAACCTTGCAAAACGTGGGGTTGTATGGTATAAAGGAGGTGTGTTACCACATGTAAGGAGGATATGCAATGAAAAAGGTTTTGAAGTTAGAAGAGTTGTCTGTTGAACAAAAACTCGGTTTGGCGACCATTTCGTTCAACTGGAAAGCTTCAATCAAACCCGAGAACATGGAATATCTGGCGGAACTTGTCAAAAACCGCGCGCTTGGTGGCGTGTGGATGACACCGCTTCACGGAGAAAATACGCCTTACATAAACAAACTCAAAGAATTAGCAGATTATCCTCTGCTTGTCTTTACCGATGCGGAGAGAGGACTTGGGGAGTACGCTATCGGCGGGCATAACACGATCGGTGTTACCGACAACGAAGAGTTGGCATACACGTTCGGCAAAATCACCGCAGCTCGAGCAGCGGAGATGAGTTATAACGTAATATGCAATCCTATTTTGGATATGAGCGATGAAAATTGCATAGCCGGCGGCACTATGCGCGGATACGGTTCGGATAAAGACCGCGTTACGGCGCTTGCCGCGGCGGAAGCACAAGGTATGCACGATGGCGGTTGTTTGACGATTGGCAAACACTACCCCGGCAGAAGCAAGGGCAGCAACATTTCTCGTATTGATTCACATATGGGAGGAATCACCTCGTCTTCGACCAAAGAAGAATTGCTGGACTATGCTTTATACCCATATATGGAATTGGATAAAAAAGGATTGCTTGATGGTGTAATGCTGGGACATACCACGTTTGTTAACATTGATCCCGAGTATCCCGTCAGCCTTTCCAAGCATGGTATTCAAATTTTGCGCGAGCAAGGCTTTAAGGGCTTGGCGATAACCGACTCGCTCACTATGATGGCGGTTGTGGCAAAATACGGTCACAAGAACAGTGTGGGCTATTCCGTCGGAAATGCCAACGCTATGGCGCTTCCGTGGCAAGAAGATCATTCCAAGGTTATGCAATGGATGCGCGAGTGCTACGATGAGGGCATTATTACGGATGAGGCGCTGGATGCAACGGTTAAGCAAGTTATTGCTATGCAAGAAAAAGTGTTGGCCTTGCCCAAAAACGTCAAACCGACCGAGGAGGAATTCAAAAAATTCCATCGTATCAATACGGATTCCGTATATGCACGCGTTGACGAGGGCTTGCCGACGGCGCTTGACCGAAACGGTAAGTATTATTTTGTGATATTGACCGAGGTGGGTAAACACGAAAACGTCAGCGTGGTGACCTTTAAGGATCAATGGTATAATCCGGTAGCGATCAAAGAACGCTTGGAAAAGGAATTCCCGAACTCTAAGGCGAGTCTTCTCAGTGAGTTCCCTACGTCCGGCGAGATTCAGGCGTTCTTGGAAGATTCTCTCGACCACGAAACGGTGTTTGTGACGTTTTGTATGACGCAAGCGTATGTCGGTGTAGAAAAATTTGCACCGCGTATCATTTCTTTGATGGATGCCATGCAGACGGCAAATCGCATTTCAACGATAGTGCACTTCGGCAACCCGTTCTTGCTTGAAGATTTACCGCACATTCCACGTGTGCTTGTTGGTACGATCTCGGCAAAGGGCGTGGATGCAACGTTGGACGTGTTGTTGGGTGAGTATCCCGCAAAGGGTCGAATGACCTATAGCATCAAGCTGCAATAAAGGGTATTACAAAGGCGCTCTTTTGCCAAACACGGCGAAAGAGCGCCTTTTGT
>JAZOAK010000008.1:0-4300 GCA_045595445.1 Acutalibacteraceae bacterium | reverse complement strand
CGTTTTCGGTATCACCCCCAACGCGACTGTTCTGCACAGCGCCGTAGTCAACTACCTGGCCAATCAGCGTCAGGGCACACAGTCCACCCTCACCCGTTCGGAAGTCAGCGGCGGCGGTAAGAAGCCGTGGAGACAGAAGGGTACCGGACACGCTCGTCAGGGTTCTACCCGCGCTCCTCAGTGGACACACGGTGGCATCGCGTTGGGTCCGAAGCCCCGCAGCTACAACTACGTGTTGCCCAAGAAGGTTCGCCGTTTGGCTTTGAAGTCTGCATTCTCCTCGAAGGTTCTCGACGGTGAAATGCTGGTTCTCGACAGCTTGACGATGGATGAGATCAAAACCAAGACGGTTGCAACCATGCTGAAAGCGTTGGAAGCGAACAAGAAGGTTTTGCTGGTTCTTCCCGAGAAGAACGACAACGTGATCCTGTCCGCTCGCAACATCCCCGGTGTTAAGACTGCTATGGTCAACACCTTGAACGTGTACGACGTCCTCAACTGCGATACCTTTATCGTTGTGAAGGATGCCGTCGCTCAGATCGAGGAGGTATACGCATAATGAACGCACGTGATATCATTCTCGCGCCGGTCATCACCGAAAAAGCGGTGTCGTTACTTCCCGAAAAGAAGTACACTTTCCGCGTTGCTGACAGCGCAAACAAAATTGAGATCGCCAAAGCGGTGGAAGAGATCTTCGGCGTGAAAGTCGCTAAGGTCAACACCATCAGCATGAAAGGCCATCTGCGCCGCATGGGCCGTAACGAGGGCTACACTTCCGATTGGAAGAAAGCTGTTGTTACCTTGAAGCCCGACTCCAAGACCATCGAGTTCTTCGACGGTATGTTCTAAGGAGCGCCGCCGAATACATGAAAGGTCGCGGCAACGTATGGGGCACCCTCTGATCACAGAGAAGCGGCCGTGCCCCGCAAAGCCAAGAAAAAGGAGAGAGAATCGGAATGCCTACAAAGTTTTATAAACCGACGACTCCCGGACGCCGCGGTATGTCCGTTTTGGATTACAGTGGTTTGTCCAAGGTAGCGCCGGAAAAGAGCCTGCTGGCTCCTCTGGAAAAGAAAGCCGGCCGTAACAGCTACGGTCGCATCACCGTCCGCCATCGCGGCGGCGGAAACCGCCGTAAGTATCGTATCATCGATTTCAAGCGCAACAAGCTGGATATGAATGCCACCGTGTTGACCCTGGAATACGATCCGAACCGCAGCGCGAACATCGCGCTCGTTCAGTACGAGGACGGCGAGAAGCGTTACATCGTTGCCCCGCAGGGCCTGTCGGTCGGAGACGTGATCTCCGCCGGTACCGGCGCGGACATCAAACCCGGTAACGCACTGCCGATGGCCAACATCCCCACCGGTACCTTCATCCACAACGTGGAGTTGTATCCCGGCAAGGGCGCTCAGCTCGCTCGTGCCGCCGGTGTGATGGCTCAGTTGGTCGGTAAAGAGAACAACATGGCGATGGTTCGCCTGCCTTCCGGCGAGATGCGTAACATCCCGCTGAACTGCATGGCAACGATCGGCCAGGTCGGTAACTTAGAGCATGAGAACGTGAAGATCGGTAAGGCCGGTCGTAAACGTCACATGGGCTGGCGCCCGACCGTTCGCGGTTCGGTCATGAACCCCTGCGATCACCCCCACGGTGGTGGTGAAGGTAAGTCGCCCATCGGTCGTCCCGGCCCGGTCACTCCTTGGGGTAAACCGGCTCTGGGTTACAAGACCCGTAAGCATCACAAGGCCTCCGATAAATTTATCGTGAAGCGCCGCAACGGCAAGTAAGCGAAAGGAGATTCATCATTTATGGGTAGAAGCGTAAAGAAGGGTCCTTTCGTACAGCCTGTTCTGTTGAAAAGGATTCAAGAAATGAATGCCGCCGGTGAAAAGCGCATTTTGAAAACCTGGAGCCGTGCCTCCACGATTTTCCCGGATTTCGTCGGTCACACCATCGCGGTGCATGACGGTCGGAAACATGTGCCGGTGTACGTCACCGAGGACATGGTCGGTCACAAACTGGGCGAGTTCGCCCCCACTCGTACGTTCCGCGGTCACGTCGGATCGAAAACAACGAAGTAAGCGGTTGAAAGGAGAGAAACGCTATGGAAGCAAGGGCACAAGTTACCTATGTCCGTATGTCCCCTCGCAAAGTGAAAATCGTTCTCGACCTCATCCGCAATAAACCGGTTGATGTCGCACTTGCGATTACCAAAAACATTACCAAGGCCGCCGGCGAGCCTGTTTACAAGGTTCTGAAATCCGCGTTGGCCAACGCCGAAAACAACTACAACATGGACCGCCAGAATTTGGTTGTATCTGAATGCTTTGTATGCCCCGGCCCCATTCTTAAGCGCGTCCGTCCGAGAGCACAGGGTCGTGCGTTCCGCATCGAAAAGCGGACGTCGCACATTACCGTCGTGCTTACGGAAAAGGAATAAGCGAGGAGGAGGACGATTATGGGACAGAAAGTTAATCCCCACGGCCTGCGCGTCGGTGTTATCAAAGATTGGGATTCCCGTTGGTTTGTAAAGAAGAACCAGATCGGCGATACGATCGTTTCCGATTACAAGCTGCGTGAGTACCTCAAAAAGACGCTGTATGCTGCCGGTATCTCGAAAGTCGAGATCGAGCGCGATGCGACTCGCGTGCGTGTGAACATTCATTGTGCAAAACCCGGTCTGGTGATCGGTAAGGGCGGCGCTGAAATCGAAAAGCTCCGTCTGTCCTGTGAGAAGATGCTCGGCAAAACCACGTTGCTCAATATCGTGGAGATCAAAAATCCCGATACCAACGCTCAGTTGGTTGCCGAAAACATCGCTCAGCAGTTAGAGAAGCGCATTGCTTTCCGTCGTGCGATGAAGCAGTGCATCGGCCGTGCTATGAAGGCCGGCGTGAGAGGTATTAAAACGCAGGTTTCCGGTCGTTTGAACGGTGCGGAAATTGCGCGTACCGAACAGTACCACGAGGGTACGATTCCGCTGCAAACCCTGCGTGCGGATATCGACTACGGTTTCGCAGAGGCGAGCACCACCTATGGCCGTATCGGCGTTAAAGTGTGGTTGTATCGCGGTGAGGTTCTTGCCGGCGCTGCGAAGCCCCGTCGGGAAGGAGGCCGCAAGTAATGCTGTTACCGAAGAGAGTTAAATTCCGCCGCGTTCAGAGAGGCCGCCTTACCGGTAAGGCCCTTCGCGGCAACAAGGTCACTTACGGTGATTTCGGTCTGGTGGCGTTGGAGCCCTCTTGGATCAAATCCAATCAGATCGAAGCCGCCCGTATCGCCATGACCCGTTATATGAAGCGCGGCGGCAGCGTTTGGATCAAGATCTTTCCCCATAAGCCCGTCACCGAAAAGCCGGCCGAGACCCGCATGGGTTCCGGTAAGGGCTCGCCGGAATACTGGGTAGCCGTAGTCAAGCCGGGCCGCGTCATGTTCGAGATCGCGGGCGTGTCCGAGGAAGTGGCCAAAGAGGCCTGCCGTCTGGCCCAGCACAAGCTCCCCATCAAGACCAAGTTCATCAAGAAAGAAGAAATGGCAGGTGAGACGGAATGAAAGCTAAAGAATTGCACGACCTCACCTACGAGGAACTGCTGAAAAAAGAAAACGATCTGCAGGAAGAACTGTTCAACCTGCGTTTTCGCCTGGCCACCGGTCAGCTGGACAATCCCATGGAGCTCAAATCCGTGAAAAAGGATATGGCCCGGGTCAAGACCGTCATCCGCCAGATGGATTTGGAAAAGGCAAAGCAGGCCTAAAGGAGGAGGAACTTAAATGACTGAAAGAAAATCCAGAAAAACTCGCATCGGCATCGTGGCCAGCGACAAAATGGATAAGTCCGTGGTGGTCCGCGTCGAAAGCCGCACCCGCCATCCCCTTTATGGCAAAATCACCACCACCAGCAAAAAATACAAGGCGCACGACGAGAACAACGAAGCCCGCATCGGCGATAAAGTGCTGATCATGGAGACCCGTCCCATGTCCAGAGAAAAGAGATGGCGTGTGGTGGAGATCCTGGAGAAGGCTCCCATCGTTTGACAGGGGAAAGGAGTTTGAACAATGATCCAAGCCGAAACCAGACTTAAGGTCGGCGACAACACCGGCGCCAAAGAGCTGCTGTGCATCAAGGTGCTGGGTGGTTCCCGCCGTAAATACGCCACCGTGGGCGACGTCATCGTTTGCAGCGTTAAAGAAGCCAGCCCCGGCGGCATGGTCAAAAAAGGCGACGTGGTCAAAGCCGTTGTGGTTCGTACCGTGAAGGGCGTTCGCCGTACCGACGGTTCCTATATTCGTTTCGATG
>JAZOAK010000007.1:0-96512 GCA_045595445.1 Acutalibacteraceae bacterium | reverse complement strand
CGCCTGATTCCTTACAAATAATTGAGAGTTCAGAAACGGAGGATATGAAACATGGCTCGTGTTAAAGGCGCAATGATGACGCGCAAAAGAAGAAAAAAAGTATTAAAGCTTGCCAAAGGTTATTTTGGCGCTAAGTCCAAGCTGTTCCGTACCGCAAAAGAAGCGGTTATGAAATCCGGCCAGTATGCGTACATCGGCCGTAAGCAGCGTAAAAGAGATTTCCGTCGTCTGTGGATCACTCGTATTTCCGCAGCCGCGAAAGTCAACGGCATGAACTATTCGACCTTTATGAATGGTTTGAAGAAGGCAAACATCACCCTGAATCGTAAGATGCTCGCTGAGCTTGCCGTATCGGATGCCGCCGCATTTGCGGGTCTGGCAGAAAAAGCAAAAGCTGCCTTAAATTAAGCTGTAATTGCGCCCGCCGGCCTTGCCTGCGGGCGCTGTTTCCATCTAATGAGGACGTAAAGGAGGTGGGAAGTATGGAGATTACCAGTCGCGAAAATCGCCTTATCAAGGACTATCGTCGCTTGAACAGCGATGCAAAATACCGCCGCGAAAGCGGACTTTTCGTTGTGGAAGGGGCGCGGCTTTGCGGTGATGCCGTGCGTTCCCACGTTCCGATTGAAACGGCGCTGATCACGGCGCACGCCCGTCGACAATACGCGGATATTGTGGCGCAGGTGGAAGGGGCTTCCCGCCAAACGGCGGACATTCCCGATGCGCTGGGCACGTATCTTGCGGATACTGACACACCGCAGGGGATTTTCTGTATTTGTCGGATACCGCTGTCGGAGCACGTGCCGGAGGTCGGTCGCCGCTATGCGGCTCTTGAACGTATTCAGGATCCCGGCAATCTCGGTGCCATGATCCGCACCGCCGAAGCGTTTGGGTTGGGCGGCGTGTTGCTCACGGACGGCTGCTGTGATCCGTACAGTCCCAAGGTACTGCGCAGCAGCATGGGCGGGGTGTTCCGCTTGCCGCTCATGGTGGTCGGCAAGCTCGCCGAACGGTTGCCTGAGCTTCACGCAGAGGGTTTTCGCTCGTATGCTTGTGTGGTGGACCGTGACGCTGTCGCGGTGCAACAGACGGGTTTTCCAAACGGCTCGATCTGCGTGATCGGCAACGAGGGGAACGGTCTGCTTCCCGAAACGGTGGCGGCGTGCTCTGAGCGTATCACCATTCCGATGGCGGGACGCGCCGAGTCGCTTAACGCTTCTATGGCGGCGGGCATCATTTTTTGGGAAATGGTGAGAGAGCATGAATAAAAGCGCACCGTATTGGATGTGGATCCAGCAGGCAGTGGGGCAGGGCAGTTCGGCGGTACCGAAACTGTTGGAAGCGTTTTCCTCACCTGAGGAAGTATACGCTGCTGATCGCTTGGCATTAGAGCATGCGGGCATTTCCGGCAAACCGCTGGATTGTTTGTGCCGCAAATCCTTAGATGCCGCGTGTCGCATGGCAGAACGCTGCGAAAAATTCGGCTGGATCTTAACACCCGATGATCGAGGGTATCCCGATTCATTGCGGCAACTGTATTCGCCGCCGCTTGTTTTGTACGGCAAAGGAATTTTGCCGAATTTGAACACACCTGCGGTGCCGCCTATCGGTATGGTAGGTACCCGCAAAAGTACCGCGTACGGCGACAGAGCCGCGGGCGGTATTGCCGCGGGGCTCGCGGCGGTGGGCAGCGTCATTATCAGCGGTGGAGCCACGGGTATTGATTGTGCTTCGCATGAAGGCGCTTTGTACGGCGGCGGTCTTACCGTGGCGGTGCAAGCGTGCGGGTTGGACGTGGAATACCCTTTTCCAAACCGTCACCTGCGCCAGCGGATTGTAGAAGAAGGCGGCGCCGTCATTACCGAATATGTGCCCGGTACGCGGGCGTTCCCCAATCATTTCCACGTGCGTAATCGGTTGATCAGCGGTCTTGCATGGGGTGTTTGCGTTGTGGAAGCGCCCGAGCGCAGCGGTGCGTTGATCACCGCGCGGCACGCGCGCGAGCAGGGACGGGACGTGTTTGTGGTTCCCGGCAACATTACCTCTGTTGAGAGTTACGGCTCCAACGAGCTAATTAAAGATGGTGCCACGCTTGTCACGCGACCGAGTGAGATTTTGCATGAGTATCAGCTTCGTTGCGGCGGTGCGTTGCAAGAGGATGAGGCGGATCGTGCTCAGGCGGCTTACCGCGACTACGTTGAGCATAACAGAGAACCGATCCGTCGCACCGTGCGTGTGGCGGACGGCACGAAACTGCCGCTATCGGCGCCTTGTCCCGAGGGGGCAAGCGACTTGGCGAAAGCGGTGTACGAGGTTTTGACCGAGGCGCCTATTACCGCCGAGGAGTTGTGCAGCATAAGCGGTATTCCGGCGGGTAAGCTTTTCTCGGGGTTGACTGAACTCGAAGTATACGGTTGTGCACGCAGTTATCCCGGCAAACGGTATAGCCGATAAAGGAAAGGTGAATGAAATGTCAACATTGGTTATTGTGGAGTCACCCGCAAAAGCCAAAACGATTCAAAAATATTTGGGAGCAGGCTATGAGGTCATGGCCTCGATGGGTCATATCCGTGACCTGCCCAAAAGTCTACTCGGTGTAGACGTGAATAACAACTTTAAGTTGCGGTACGTGGATATTGCCGGTAAATCGGCGCTGATTCGCGAACTGAAAGCCAAAGCCGCTGCCAGCGACGGTGTCATTTTAGCGACTGACCCGGACCGTGAGGGAGAGGCGATCTCGTGGCATTTGGCGCAAATGCTGAACGTGGATCTTGCCAAAAAGAATCGCGTGACCTTTACCGAAATTACCAAAAACGGTGTGTCGCAAGGTATGGCGGCACCGCGCGCAGTGGATATGGATCTGGTGAACGCACAACAGGCGCGTCGTGCGTTGGATCGGTTGGTCGGTTATCGCATCAGCCCGTTTTTGTGGAAAAAGATCCGCAAGGGGTTATCTGCCGGTCGTGTGCAATCGGCGGCGGTACGCATTATCGTTGACCGCGAAGAGGAGATCCGCGCGTTCGTCAGCGAGGAATATTGGAACATTGATGCGCAGCTGTCCACGACAGCGAAAGGCAAACCTTTCACGGCGCATTTATATAAGTGCGGTAAGAGTAAGATTGCTCTGAAAAACGGTGAGCAGGCCGCGGCGGTGCTGGGAGCGATCCGCCCCGAAACCTTTACGGTGGCAGCGGTCAAACGCGGCGAACGCAAGGTGTCGCCCGCACCGCCGTTTACGACGTCTACCATGCAGCAGGAAGCCAGTCGCAAACTGGGCTTTTCTTCCAAACGCACGATGAAAGCGGCGCAGGAGTTGTACGAAGGTATTGAACTCGGCGAGCGCGGCTCGATGGGTCTTATCACATATATGCGTACGGATTCGCTGCGCATTTCGGAGGATGCCCGCAAGGAAGGAAACGCGTATATCGCGGCACGGTACGGCGCACAGTATTTGCCTGAAAAACCGCGGTATTATAAAACGCGAAAAAGCGCACAGGATGCGCACGAAGCCATCCGTCCGTCCTCGCCGTCGCTGACCCCTGAGCAGGTCAAGCCGTTTTTGAGCGGGGACCAGTACAAGTTGTATAGCTTGATTTGGTCGCGGTTTATTGCCAGTTTGATGGCAAACGGCATTCAGGATACCTGCCAGGTGGAAATCGCGGCAGGTGATTATCGCTTCAAAGCATCGGGTCACACCGTGCGGTTTGACGGTTACACCGTGTTGTACGTAGAGGGTAAGGACGAGGAAGACGAGGAAAACAGTGCACTGCCTCCGCTTTCCGAAGGCGATGAGTTGGTGTTGCGCGACCTTGTGAGCAGCCAGCATTTTACGCAGCCGCCCGCACGCTATAACGAGGCGACACTTATCAAGGCGTTGGAAGAAAACGGTATTGGTCGTCCTTCCACTTACGCGCCGACCATCAGCACGATTTTGACAAGAGAATACATTGAGCGTGAGGGGAAAGCCTTAAAGCCGACGGCGCTCGGTGAGGTGACCACCAATCTGATGAAGGACCAATTCCCTGAGATTGTGGATACAGAATTTACTGCGCACATGGAGCATCAGCTCGACACGGTGGAAGCCGGTGACGCTGACTGGATACAGACGTTGGATGCGTTTTACAAGGGTTTTTCCGAAACGCTGAAAAAGGCGGAGGAAGCGCTGTCCGGTGAACGTATCAAGGTGCCGGAGGAGGAAAGCGACGAGGTGTGTGATAAGTGCGGTCGGCGGATGGTCATCAAGACCGGACGGTTCGGCAAGTTCCTCGCCTGCCCCGGCTATCCGGAATGCAAAAACACGAAACCGCTGTTGGATAAAACGGCAGGTATCTGCCCGAAATGCGGCGGTGCTATCGTTGCCAAGAAATCCAAGCGCGGACGCAAATTCTTCGGCTGTGAGCACTATCCGACGTGTGATTTTGTGACGTGGAACGAGCCCACGGCACACGTGTGTCCGCAGTGCGGCAAGACGTTGTTCCGTCGCAAAGGACGCGGAGGCGGCGTGGTGTGTCTGACCGAGGGTTGTGGGTACGAAAAGGTCGGTCGGGGTAAAAAGACCGATGAATGAGCATATCACGGTGATCGGTGGCGGGCTCGCCGGTTGTGAAGCGGCATGGGCGGCTGCCAATGCCGGCGTTCGGGTCACGCTGATCGAAATGAAGCCCGAGCGGTATACTCCGGCGCATCACAGCCCTGCATTGGCGGAGCTTGTGTGCTCCAATTCGCTTAAAGCCGCCCGCTTGGAAAGTGCGGCGGGACTCCTGAAAGAAGAAATGGCGCGCATGGGCTCGGTCTGTGTGGCGGTGGCGCGTGAGTGCGCCGTTCCTGCCGGCGGCGCGCTGGCGGTGGATCGGGATCGGTTTTCCGAGGGGGTAACCGCTCGTATTACCGCACACCCGAATATTACCATCGAGCATAAAGAGGTCACCGAACTGCCTGCCGAGGGAATTACCGTGGTTGCTACGGGCCCGCTGACGGCGGAGCCGCTTGCGACATCGATCGCTGCGCGTTTTGGCGAAGCTTTAAGCTTTTACGATGCGGCGGCGCCGATCGTGACGGCGGACAGTGTGGATATGAATGCGGCATTTCGAGCTTCACGCTATGACCGTGAAGAAAGCGGCAACGGCGATTATATCAACTGCCCCATGAACAAAGAGGAATACGAAACGTTTCATGCGGCGCTGATCTCCGCCGAGCGAGCGTTGTTGCATGAATTTGACAAACCGAAGGTGTATGAGGGTTGTATGCCGATCGAGGTGCTGGCTTCCCGTGGCACCGATGCGATCCGCTTCGGTCCGATGAAACCGGTGGGACTTCGCGATCCCCGCACGGGTCACCGTCCGTGGGCGGTGTTGCAGTTGCGTGCAGAAAACGCCGAGGGGACGCTGTATAATCTGGTCGGCTTCCAGACGAATTTGAAATTTTCCGAGCAAAAGCGGGTGTTTTCGCTGATTCCTGCGCTGAAAAACGCGGAGTTTGTGCGTTACGGGGTGATGCACCGCAACACCTTTTTGGATTCGCCTCGCTTACTCAATGCGGCATTTCAGTTAAAAGAAGAGCCGCGGTTGTTCTTCGCCGGTCAGATGACCGGTGTGGAGGGGTATATGGAATCCGCTTGCTCCGGTATGTTGGCGGGAATAAACGCTGTGCGCGCCTTGCGCTCGGAGTCGCCGTTTGTGCTCCCGCGAGAAACGATGGCGGGTGCGCTTTCGTACCATATCAGCGACACGACGGTGACGGATTTTCAGCCGATGGGTGCGAATTTTGGTGTCTTACCGCCGCTTGAAACGCACATTCGCGATAAACGCGAGCGGTATGCGGCACTTGCCGCACGTGCGCTTGCGAAGTTAGAGGAGTGTTTATAAAATGAGAGTGATTGTTGACGCTTACGGCGGCGATAATGCGCCGTTGGAGGTTATCAAGGGTGCGGTGGATGCGCGTGCCGAATACGGTTTTACGATTGTGTTGACCGGTAACGAGAAGGAGATCCGTCGTATTGCCGAGGAGCAACGGTTGTCGCTTGACGGCATTGAGATTGTGCACACCACCGACGTTATTTCCATGAACGACGTTCCGAAAACGATTTTGCGCGAGCATAAGGAGTGCTCCATGGCGGTGGGGTTGCGCTTGCTTGCCGAGGGGCAAGGCGATGCGTTTGTGTCTGCCGGCAGTACAGGTGCGCTGTTGATGGGAGCAACCTTCCTTGTCAAGCGCATCAAGGGGATCTCTCGCCCCGCGCTCGCGGCAATCATTCCGTCGGACAAGGGGCCGTTTATGTTGCTTGATTCGGGGGCGAATTTGGATTGCCGTCCCGAAATGCTGTATCAGTTTGCCCGCATGGGTAGTTTGTATATGAGCCTGGTGGTCAAAAAGGGTGAGCCCGCTACGGTGGGCCTGCTCAACGTCGGTACCGAGGAGCATAAGGGCAGCGATCTGCAACATGAAACGTACGCGTTGCTCAAAGCAAGCGATATGCCGTTTGTCGGCAACGTTGAGGCGCGGGACGTGCCTGCGGGTGCTGCTGACGTGATCGTGGCGGACGGATTTTCCGGTAACGTACTGCTCAAAACCTTGGAGGGTACGGTCGGTATGCTGCTCGGGTATATTAAGCAGATTTTCTATACCAATCTGTTTACCAAACTGGCGGCATTGGTTATCAAGCCGCATCTGAGCGGTCTTAAAAAGAAATTATCTACCGAAGAAAGCGGCGGAGCGCCGTTGCTCGGTATTGCGAAGCCGGTAATCAAGGCACACGGCAACGCCAAGGCGCGCGCGATCAAGAACGCGATCCGCGTGGCGGCGGAATTTTCCGAAGCGGGTGTGATCGAGAAGATCACCGACTTTGTGAAGGGAGATACAGCAGATGATTCTGCAAAAGCTGCGCGGACTGCTGATTGATCGTTTCGGTTGTGACGGCGAGGAGATCACCTTGTCGGCAACGCTTGACGACCTCAATCTTTACGCGGAAGATCGCGACGAGATCGCGGTTTGGTTCGGTGATCTGTACGGCGTGGAAATTTCCGCCGAGGAAATCGCTGCGTGGGAAACGGTTGAGGATATTGTGGGTTACATTGAAGATCACATGGAGTGAATGGTGATGAAAGACACTACCAAGCGTATGATGGAAAAACTCGGGTATACCTTTCGGGATGCCGAGTTGTTGGAAACCGCGTTGACACACTCGTCGTATGCGAACGAGGGCAATCGCGGCTTAAAAAGCAACGAGCGGTTGGAGTTTTTGGGTGATTCGGTGCTTGGCTTTATCACGGCGGGATACTTGTTTTCGCACAAAGGCGGCGAAGAAGGCGAACTGACACGGTTGCGCGCGTCGTTGGTGTGTGAAAAAGCGCTCAGCGCGTACGCCCGCACGTTGGGGCTGGGCGAGCATTTGTTGCTCGGTAAAGGTGAAGAACGCGGTGGAGGTGCCGAGCGCCCGTCGATTTTGGCGGATGCGTTCGAGGCGGTCATCGCGGCGTTGTACTTAGACGGAGGCTTACAAGCGGCGGAAGACTTTATTTTGCCCTTTATCAAAGAAGAACTTACTTTACAGCAGCGCCGTCCGCAGTTCCGCGATTATAAGACGGCATTGCAGGAGATCATTCAACAAAACCCGGAGGAACGCCTGGAATATGAACTCAAAGGTGAGTCGGGTCCCGATCACAACAAGCGATTTGTGGTGGAGGTACATCTCAATTCCAACGTGATCGGTACGGGCCACGGTCGCAGCAAAAAAGAAGCCGAACAGCAGGCGGCGCGCGAAGCGCTCAAGCTGATGGGATATGATGATTAAGCCAAACCGACACGCGAACGTCGCGATCTTTGTGCCGCACGCGGGATGTCCCTGTCAGTGCCGTTTTTGTAACCAGCGGCATATCGCGGGGCAAAGCCGATTCCCGACCGAAGAAGATGTGCAAAACGCGTGTGAAACGGCAAAACGTACCCTGCCCGATGGTGCCAACGCACAGATTGCGTTTTTCGGAGGGAGTTTTACCGCCATCAAGCGCGATGAGATGATGCACTTATTGCAAGCGGCGGCACCGTACGTGAAAAGCGGCGACTTTTCCGGTATTCGTGTGTCCACCCGCCCCGATGCGATCGATGAGGACATATTAGCGGTTCTCAAAGACTACGGTGTTACAACGGTGGAGCTCGGTGCACAGAGCATGGACGATGCGGTCCTCGAAGCTTGTCAGCGGGGGCATACCGCAAAGCAAGTGGAAGATGCCGCACGGCTGATTCGCAAAGCGGGGTTGTCGCTCGGCTTGCAGATGATGATCGGTCTGCCCGGCGATACCGATGAGGGCGCGCTGCGCACAGCACGAGCGCTCGCGGCGTTAGCACCCCAAGAGGTGCGGATCTATCCGACCTTGGTAATTGAGGGGTCGCCGTTGGCGAAGGATTACCTGGGCGGCACCTATGCCCCGCAAACGCTTGACGAAGCGGTGGCCTTGTGCGGGCGGTTGCTTACTTTCTTTGAAGAGGAGCAGAGAATCCCGGTGATTCGCTTGGGATTGCACGCAGAAGAGGATATGGTGCGGCACTGTTTGGCAGGGCCCTGGCATCCCGCCTTTCGCGAATTGTGCGAAAGTCGGATTTTTCGAGGAAAAGCGGAAAATATACTCAAAAACTGCCGCCAAACAGAGGTGGTACTCGCGGTAAATCCCGCGTGTGTGTCCCGCATGGTGGGGCATCGGCGGGAAAATCTTATCGCATTTGCAAAGACCGGTTACACGGTAAAGGTCGTGGCTGACAGTCGGTTGGCAGTCGGCGAGATCAAGGAGGTCACAACATGATCCTGAAAGCGTTGGAAATACAAGGGTTTAAGTCGTTCCCGGATAAGACGGTGCTGTCGTTCGGTACCGGTATCACGGCGGTCGTTGGCCCCAACGGAAGCGGCAAATCCAATATCAGTGACGCGGTGCGTTGGGTGCTGGGTGAACAGTCCAGCAAGACGTTGCGCGGCTCCAAAATGGAGGACGTTATCTTTAACGGTACCTCCAAACGCAAGGCAACCGGCTTTGCGGAGGTATCGCTTATCATTGACAATACACAGCGTATGTTGGATTTTGATTCCAATGACGTGAAGGTTACCCGTCGGTATTACCGTTCGGGTGAGAGTGAATATTTGCTGAATAACGCGTCTGTCCGACTGCGTGATATTCAGTTATTATTTATGGATACGGGTCTCGGTCGTGACGGCTATTCCATGGTCGGTCAAGGGAAAATCGATGCGATCGTCTCCTCCAAATCAGAGGAGCGCCGCGAGATCTTTGAAGAGGCGGCGGGCATTGCCAAGTACCGCTATCGCAAAAATGAGGCGGAGCGCCGCTTGAAGTCTGCGGAGGAGAATTTGTTGCGACTCCGCGACATCCTCAAGGAGTTAGAGGAGCGCGTCGGACCCTTAAAGATCCAATCGGAAAAGGCAAAGAAATACCTGACTTACGCGTCCGAGAAAAAGGAATTGGAGATCGGCGTGTGGTTGAACACGATGGCACATTCTCGCGAAATTTTGCGCGATATGGACGCCAAGTTGGAACTTGCCCGCACGCAGTATGAGGCGACGGGCAATGCGATCGAGGATGCCGAAAACCAGTTGGAGGCACTTGCCGAGGCGGGTCGGTCTTTGTCGGCTGAAATGGAACGGTTGCGTACCGAGTCCGGTCAATTGGAGGAGGAAGCAGTTCGTTGCGAGGGTAACGCCAATTTGGTGCGCAACGACATTTCCCATAACGAAGAAAATATCGCCCGTATCCGCGGTGAGATTGAACAGACGGAGCAGGGCAACAAGAAAATAGACGAAACCATTGCCGGTCGCCGCGAGGAGATCGCTGCCAAGGAGCGCGAGATTGCCGAGGCGGAGCGCCGACAGATGGAATTGACCGAGCAGTGGGAAGCGCTGTTGCGCAGTAACGAGGAAGTATCCGGTCAGATCGAGGCGCTTAACCGCAAGGCGGCTGAGTTTGCGGCACAGTTGTCGGATATTCGCGTGAAGACCGTGACAAACGAATCGTCGTTGACCGAGATCACGCTGCGCGTATCGCAGGTAACGGTGACGCTCACCCAGCGCACCGAGCAACGCGACGAAGCGCATAAGGAGCACGAGGCATGCGAGGCGGATTATCGCGCGATGTGTGATAAGATCGAGGAACTGCAAAACGCTCTGCGCGGTTACGAGATGCGGTATAACGCGCGTCTTGCCAAGGTGGAAACCGCTAAACAGGAAAACGATCGGTTGCACTTGGATGTGGAAGAAAAGCAGCGCCGCATTCGGATGCTGGAAGAAATGGAGCGCAGTTTAGAGGGCTTCTCGCACAGCGTTAAGAGCGTTGTAAAGCAGGCGGAGCGCGGTGAGTTGCGCGGTATTCGCGGGCCGGTATCCCGTTTGATCCACGCGCAGGCGAAATACGCGCTCGCGGTGGAGACGGCGCTGGGTGCCGCCGCACAGAATATCGTGTGTGATCGCGAAGAAGATGCGAAGCGCGGTATTGCGTATTTGAAAGATACCAAGGGCGGCCGCGCGACGTTTTTGCCGATTCAGTCCATCAAAGGCACGCTCTTAAATGAGCCGTCTTTGGAGGATGAAGCGGGATTTGTGGGTCTTGCTTCCTCGTTGATCGACGTGGATAGCGAATACGAGCAGATTGCGCGCAATTTGCTCGGACACGTGGCGGTCGTGGAGGATCTCGATTATGCCGTTTCGATCGCGCGCAAATACAAATACCGTTTCCGCGTGGTGACGCTGGATGGGCAGGTCGTCAACGCGGGCGGCTCGCTGACCGGCGGTTCGCACGTGAAGGGTGCGGGACTGTTGTCCCGCCGCAGTGAAATCGAGCGTTTGAGCGGCGATCTCAAAAAATTGCAAGATAAGGTCGAGCAGGCGCAGGCGAGAATGAAACTGTTGCAGCAGGATGCTGCCGCTTCGCAAGCGGAGGTGCTTGGCACACAGGGCGAGCTGTCCACCGCGCAGGAGGATAAGATCCGTTTGGAGGGCGAGCTTAACCGCTTGTCCGAGTGGGAGACGACCTGCTCCACGGCGGTGCAGGAATGTACCCGCGAAATCGAGGATCTGAACAAGCGCACGGAAGCGTGCCGTACCGCGATGAGCGGCGCCGAAGAGGAAAGCGCTCAGGTTTCGGCGCAGAAGGATGCGGTGGAACAAGAGTTGACGTCTTTGGACGGCGGCCGCCAGAAATTGTCGGAGGAACGCGAGGACCTTGCAAATCGCATTGGCGATCAGAAGCTTGCCGTAGTCGCCTTCCGAAAGGAGATCGAGGGTATCGAGGAAGCCATCGTCGAGTTGCAGATGCGACAAGCGGATCAAAGCGGTGTCAGACAGACGATGGAGGAGCAGATCGCGGAGTTTTCTCGCCAAAACGAGGAGTACGAGGCGCAAGCGTTGTTGCTCACACAGCGTGCCGAGGAGTTGCGCGCGCAAGCAAAAGAGGCGGTCGCGAGCGTGGGCGCTTTGTCCGAGCAGCGTATGCAGGGTGAGGCTCAGCAAACCACCTTGCGTCAACTTAGCCGCGACAAGGCGGACGAGCGCGAGCGTGTGGGTCGCGATATGACCCGCTTGGAGGAGAAATGTGCGGCGGCGCAAAAGGAAACCGAGGATATTGTCAGCCGTTTGTATGAAGAATATGAATTGACGCTCAGCGAGGCGGAGGCAAACGCCAAACCGATCGAAGATATGGCGGAAGCCACGCGTCGCTTGACCGAACTGAAAAACAAGATCCGCGCACTCGGCAGCGTCAACGTCGAGGCGGTGGAAGAATACAAGGAAGTCAGCGAACGGTACGAGTTTTTGAGTGCGCAGGTGAACGACGTTGAGGTATCTCGCGAGGAACTTCTGAAACTCATCGGTGATCTCACCGTGCGGATGCGCGAGATGTTCATTGAGCGCTTTAATCAGATCAACGTGCATTTCGGCACGGTGTTTAATGATCTGTTCGGCGGCGGTAAAGCGGAACTGGTGCTGACCGATCCGCAGGATATTTTACATTCCGGTATTGAGATGCACGCGCAACCGCCCGGAAAGGTTATTCTGAATATGGATGCGCTGTCCGGCGGCGAAAAGTCGCTGGTGGCGACGGCGTTGTTGTTTGCTATTTTGAAGGTCACACCGTCGCCGTTTTGCGTGCTGGACGAAGTGGAAGCCGCGCTTGACGACGTCAACGTGGACCGCTATGCGCAGTATTTGCGCCGTATGTGTGACAAAACGCAGTTCATCGTGATCACGCACCGTCGCGGCACGATGGAGGAAGCCGACGTGTTGTACGGTGTAACCATGCAAGAACAGGGTATTTCCAAGTTGCTTGAACTGCGCGCCAGCGAGGTTGAGGCGAAACTGGGTATCACAGGCGACGCACAGTAAGGAAGGATTTTATGGGTTTATTTAACAAGATCGGTGAGGGACTGCGCAAAACGCGAGAATCCCTGATGGGGACCGTGAGCAGCATGTTGCACGCGTTTACCCGCATCGACGAGGAGTTGTTTGAGGAACTCGAGGAGATCCTCATTGCGGGCGACGTGGGGGTTGCGACCGCCGGTGCGATGTGCGAGCGCTTGCGCGAGCGTGTCAAGGAGCAGGGGGTAACCGAACCCGCCATTATTCGCGATCTGCTTAAAGAGATCGTGCAGGAGATGATCGAGGGCGATTCGGAGCTGAAACTGGATACGAAACCGTCGGTTATCTTGGTGATCGGTGTCAACGGTGTGGGAAAAACCACTTCGATCGGCAAGCTTGCCGCGCAGTTCAAAGCGCAGGGCAAGCAGGTCATCTTAGGTGCCGCGGATACGTTCCGTGCCGCAGCGATCGAACAGTTGGAGATATGGGCAGAGCGCGCGGACGTGGCGATCGTCAAGCACGCGCAGAATGCCGATCCGGCGGCGGTGGTATTTGACACCGTATCCGCAGCGAAGGCGCGCGGGGCGGACGTTGTGATCTGCGATACTGCCGGCCGTTTGCATAATAAAAAGCATTTGATGGATGAACTCGGCAAGATCCGCCGTGTCATTGACAGAGAGTTGCCGGAGGCGTCGTGTGAGGTGTTGCTCGTACTGGATGCTACCACGGGGCAAAACGCGGTAAACCAAGCGAAAGAATTTCGTGAAGCCGCCGGTATTACCGGCATCGTGTTGACGAAGTTGGACGGTACGGCGCGCGGCGGTGTGGTGCTGACCATTCGGGAAGAGTTGGATATTCCCGTGAAATTCATCGGTGTCGGCGAGGGGATCGACGATCTGCAGCCGTTTGATGCCAAGGCGTTTGCCGACGGCTTGTTTGGAGGATAAGATGCGATATATTTTAGCAACGCATAATAAAGATAAGATTATTGAAATGTCGCGCATTTTAGAGCCGCTCGGCATTGAGGCGGTGACTGACCGCGATCTTGGCGTGGAATTGCCCGAAGTGGACGAGACCGGCACGACTTTTGCCGAAAATGCCTATCTGAAAGCTGCGGCGGCGTGCGAGTTTACGGGATTGCCTGCCGTGGCAGACGATTCGGGTATCGTGGTGGACGCGCTCGGAGGCGCTCCCGGTGTGTATTCCGCGCGTTACGGCGGCGAAGGTCTTGACGATAAAGGACGCAACCGTTTGTTGCTCTCGGAGCTTAACGGTGTGCCGCATGATAAGCGCACCGCGCATTATGCGTGTGCGATCTGTTGCGTGTTTCCCGACGGTCGCGAGCCCATCACGGCAGAGGGAGAGATGCACGGCATCATCGCCACCGCCGAACGCGGCGAGGGCGGTTTTGGTTACGATCCCTTGTTTTTGATAGGGGATAAGACGGTCGCTGAGATGACCGCCGAAGAAAAAGATGCTATCAGTCATCGCGGAAACGCACTGCGTGTGTTCCGTGAGATATTAAGAGGAGAGTTAGACGTATGACCAGTAAGCAACGCGCGTATCTGCGTGGACTTGCCAATTCGCTTGAACCTATCGTACACGTTGGGAAGGGCGGGGTTTCGGATACCCTGTTCAAGCAGGCGGACGATGCGTTGACCGCCCGTGAACTCATCAAGGGCAAAGCGTTGGAAACCGCACCGGAAACCGCCAGAGAAGCGGCAGAGACCATTGCCGCTACGGTGAACGCCGAGGTGGTGCAGGTGATCGGCCGTGTGTTCGTGCTGTATCGCCGAAACGACGAAGAACCGAAGATCGTACTGCCCAAAGGAAGGAACTGATCATGCCGAAACGAATCGCTCTGTTCGGCGGCACCTTTGATCCCATCCACAACGGACACGTTGAGTTGGCACGTGAGTTTGCCGCTTTGTTGTCGTTGGACAAGGTCGTGGTGATGCCGACCTTTATACCGCCGCATAAGCTTAAAAGCAACATGGCACCCGCCGTCGATCGGCTTGCCATGTGTCGCTTGGCGTGCGCGCCGTACAAGGAGTTGACGGTATCCGATATGGAGATCAACCGCCGCGGAGCAAGTTTTACCGTTTTGACGTTGGAACAGTTGAAAGAGCAGTATCCGGATGCGGAGTTGTATTTGCTGATGGGAGCGGATATGTTTTTGACGGTGAGTACGTGGTATCGCTTTGCGGATATTGCACGTATGGCGACGATCTGTGCCGCGCCGCGCGATGCGGCTGACGCCGCTTGCTTGCGCGCACACGCGGCAAAGATGACGGCGCTGGGTGCGCGGTGCATGGTGGCGGAGTTTACCGTGCCCGCTTGGTCATCGACCGAGGTTCGCGAACGCCTGAAAAACGGAGAGCTGCCGCGTGACATGATCTGTGCGGAGGTTGCGGATTACATTGCGGCACAGCAGCTCTACACCGAAAAGCGGCAGTACGTGAACAAAGAGGAGCAATATATCGATATTATTCGCGGGCGATTGACACCGCGCCGCTTTGAACACTCGTTAGCGGTGGCGAAACAGGCGGAGTATTTGGCAAAAAAATACGGCGCCGACCCCGAAAAGGCGCGGACCGCGGGTTTGTTACACGATATTTTGAAGGACACCGACGGCGATTCCCAGTTGCAAATTTTCAAAGAGTTTGGTATACTGTTAGACGCTGTGGAAGAAAAGGCGCCGAAGCTGTGGCATGCCCACGCGGGGGCGGTGTTTTTACAGCGAGTTCTCGGTATTACGGATGAGGAGATCGTAAACGCGGTGCGGTACCATACCACCGCGAGAGCGGGAATGTCGCCGCTTGAAGTCGTGTTGTATTTGGCGGATTTTACTTCTGCCGACCGCGATTATCCCGACGTGGACGTCATGCGGGAATTGACGGAACGCGATCCCGATGAAGCGATGCGCTACGCCCTTGCCTATACCATTGATGATTTGAACGCGCAGGGGCGCCCCGTGCATCCGGACACCCTCGCGTGCTATAAAGAAAGGACAGGCGATACGAATGGCTAAAGACAGACGCAACAAAACCACCGGCAAAAAACGCAAAGTGACGCTTCGCGGCAAACGCCTTTTGGCGGTTACCGTGGCGATTTCATGCGTGCTGCTTGTGATTTTCGGTATCGTGCTGGTCAATGCTGTTAAAAATTCGAGTAAAAAAGACGGCTCGGAATCGGACGTTAACGCTTACGATACCACGCCGGTATCGTTGCAAAAGAAAGTAGCATACTACGTAGTGGGATTGCTCGGCGAACAAGAAACCTCGCCGACGTCGTCGCTTTTTTTGCTGTGCCATGATAAACGCGAAAAGACCTTGAACGTGTTGGAAATCCCCGGTTCAACGTATCTTGGTGACAGTGAGTTGTGGATCGAGAAAAAGGCGGGGAACGTGTGGGGTAACCCCGCACCGCTGGATTGGTGCGATTTTGAAGGAAAACGCATTTATAAAGCGCAGATCAAGGAGTGTGAGGAGCAGGGCCACACCGTATCGCAAAAGGTGGGTTCGGCTTCGTATAACCTGATCTCCATCTTTAACGAGCAGTATGCGCTGCCGGTGGACGGCTATTTCATGATCCCGCAGGAAGCGTTCGTGAAATTGGTGGACTTGCTCGGCGGTTTGGACGTGAATTTGCCCCAGGCAGTAACGCTTGGTGAGATCAAGTTCAGCGCCGGTGTCAAGACTTTGGACGGTGCGGGCGCACTCGAATATATCACGATGGGTGGGGACACCGTCGAGGCGGAACTTACGCGCATCGAGCGGCAGCGCCGCGTGTTCTTTGCGCTGTTCCAACGCTTGTGTTTACAGACGGAGGAGCAGCTTACCGAAGATTCGCTGTTGCCGGTTATGAAAGGCTCTACACCGTTCCGCACCCGCACGGACAACGACGAAATGCTTGAAATTATTAAGGCGTGGAAGAAGATTTCCGCCGAGAACGTTACCGCGATGGTGATTCCCGGTCAGGTGGCGAAATCAGAAGGCGTTTCGTATTACAGCGTGCACCGTCAGCAATTGATCGACGTGTTGAACACGTACTTTAACCCGTACGGCGAGGAGATCACCGAGGCGTTCGTGCAGGTTACCGAGATCGTTGCGGGTGGTACTTCGGATACCAAACGGCAAACCATGGATCAGATCGCCGTCACACAAAGCGGCATTACGGAAGATGACGAGGAATAACGATATATGGAATCAATAGAACTTGTGAAAGCGATCGTGCGATCGCTGGATACGCACAAGGCACAGGATATTTGTGTACTTGAAGTCGGCGAGGTAACCTCGCTGGCGGATTATTTTATCGTTGCCGCCGCCACCAGCACCACCGGCGTGCGCGCACTGACGGATTACGTGGATACCGATCTTGGCAAGCAGGGCGTGCCCTCGCCGCGTGTAGAAGGGTATCAGACGCTCCAGTGGACGCTGTTGGATTACGGCACCGTCGTGGTGCATATCTTTTTGGACAGTACCCGTGAATTTTACGATTTGGAGCGCTTGTGGCAGGATGCCCGCTCGCTGGATCCCGCGATGTTTTTGGAGGATGAGGAGTCATGAGAAAATTTGATTTTGCCGCCATTGAAAAGAAATGGCAAACCAAATGGCAAACGGAAAACACCTTTGCCGCGTCGAGTAAGACGGATAAGCCTGCGTATTTTGCGCTGGTGGAGTTCCCGTATCCGTCGGGGCAGGGGTTACACGTTGGCCATCCTCGTTCGTACACCGCCTTGGACGTCGTGGCGCGCAAACGCCGTATGCAGGGGTATAACGTGTTGTATCCCATGGGATGGGATGCGTTTGGTCTGCCGACCGAAAATTATGCTATTAAGAATCACATTCACCCCGAGATCGTGACCGAGAAGAACGTGGCGCGTTTTAAGTCGCAGTTGCAAGGACTCGGCTTGTCCTTTGACTGGACCAGAGAGATCAACACCACCGATCCCGCGTATTACAAATGGACGCAGTGGATCTTCTTACAACTGTTCAAACAAGGCTTAGCGTACAAAAAAGAAATGGCGGTCAACTGGTGCACCTCTTGCAAGTGCGTGCTTGCCAACGAAGAAGTTGTCGGCGGCGTGTGCGAGCGTTGCGGCGGCGAGGTCGTGCGCAAGGTCAAGAGCCAGTGGATGCTCAAAATCACCGCGTACGCACAGCGTTTGATCGACGATTTGGACCTCGTGAACTATCCCGATCGCGTGCGTGCACAGCAGATCAACTGGATCGGCCGTTCTACCGGTGCTCAGGTCACCTTTAAGACAACGGCGGGTGAGCCGGTTGTGGTGTATACCACCCGCCCCGATACGCTGTTTGGTGCTACATACATGGTGGTCTCTCCGGAGCATCCGCTTTTGGAGACCTGGATCGATGCGGGCAAACTGAAAAACGTTGACGAGATCCGCGCGTACCAGGAAGCTGCGGCGCGCAAGTCTGATTTTGAACGCACCGAGGTTGCCAAAGACAAGAGCGGTGTGCGTCTGGACGGTGTGGTTGCCATCAACCCCGTCAACGGTCGCGAGATCCCCATCTTTATTTCCGACTACGTGCTGGTATCCTACGGTACCGGTGCGATCATGGCAGTTCCGGCACACGATACGCGCGACTGGGAATTTGCCAAGAAATTTGATCTGCCCATTATCGAAGTCGTCAAGGGCGGCGACGTGGACAAGGAAGCCTTTACCGATTGTGCAACCGGTAGTATGGTGAACTCCGGTTTCCTTAACGGGTTGTCGGTGGAAGAAGCCAAAAAGGCGATCATCGAGTATCTTACCAAAGAGGGTATCGGTGAGCAAAAGGTCAATTATAAGTTGCGCGACTGGGTATTCTCCCGTCAGCGCTATTGGGGTGAGCCGATCCCGATCGTGCATTGCCCGCATTGCGGCCAAGTTGCCGTTCCTGAGGAGCAGTTGCCGATCCGTTTGCCGATGGTGGACAGCTACGAGCCCACCGACAACGGCGAATCCCCGCTTGCCGCAATCGATTCGTGGGTGAACACCACCTGCCCGAAGTGCGGCGCACCTGCTAAACGCGAGACCGACACCATGCCCCAATGGGCGGGATCTTCGTGGTATTTCCTGCGCTATTGCGATCCGCACAACGACGAGGCACTTGCTTCCAAGGAAGCGCTGGAATATTGGACGCCGGTTAACTGGTACAACGGCGGCATGGAGCATACCACGCTGCACTTGTTGTATAGCCGTTTCTGGCACAAGTTTTTGTACGATATCGGCGTGGTGCCCACGGCTGAGCCGTATGCGAAGCGTACCAGCCACGGGATGATTCTTGGCGAAAACGGCGAGAAGATGTCGAAATCGCGCGGTAACGTGGTCAACCCCGACGAGATCGTGGCGGAATATGGCGCCGACACCTTGCGTTTGTATGAGATGTTCATCGGTGACTTTGAGAAAGCCGCTCCGTGGTCCAGCGCGAGCATCCGCGGTGCACACCGCTTCTTGGAGAGAGTTTGGGCGTTGTCGGAAACGCTGGCGGAAGGCGATACCGTTCGTCCGGAATTGGAGATTACCATCAATCGCACCATCCGTAAGGTTGGTGAGGATATTGAGAACCTCAAATTCAATACCGCGATTGCCGCGATGATGGCACTGCTCAACGAGATGGCAGACGTCGGCGGCCCCAACCGTGCGGAATATGCGATCTTGGTGCAGTTGCTCAATCCGTTTGCACCGCACATGACCGAGGAATTGTGGGAGCAGCTCGGCTATGCTGAGGAGTTGGCGTATACGCCGTGGCCGACCTATGATCCGAACAAGTGCACTGCCGATACGGTGGAGATCGCGGTACAGATCAACGGAAAGATTCGTACACGTATGATGGTTGGTATGCAAGATGATGCCGCCACCGTGCTTGCCGCAGCGAAAGTCGATGGGAAAATTGCCCCCGAGATCGAGGGCAAGCAGATCGTTAAAGAACTGTATGTGCCGCAAAAGCTCGTCAATATCGTTGTGAAGTAAAATTAAAAAAAGCACTTGACGATAGTGGGTTTCTGTTGTATACTACAAACAGTGTCACTATGGGTCACTATGAGAATTACCCCTGCTGGTGAAGCGGAGGGAGGGAATAAGAATGTCAGAAGTCAAAGTGAAAGAGAATGAATCTCTGGACAGCGCTCTGCGTAGATGGAAAAAGTCTTGCGCACGTTCCGGTGTGCTTGCTGAGGTCCGTAAAAGAGAGCATTATGAAAAGCCTTCCGTTCGTCGTAAGAAGAAGTCCGAGGCCGCTCGTAAAAGAAAGTTCAAATGATTCAAAAAACGGGCAATGATATTGCCCGTTTTTTCTTTGTTAGTTTGTGAAAGGATCGTCGGTGTTATGGCATTGTTCTACCCTACGCTGTATAAAAACCGTATTACGGACATCACGTTGGCAGAGTTGGAGGCGCTTGGCATCCGCGGGCTGTTGTTGGATGTGGACAACACCTTGACTGCTCACGGCAGCCAAGAGTTGCCCGACTCGGTGCGGGACTGGCTTTCAAAAATGAGAGAAGCGGGAATCCGTATGACGGTGGTGTCAAACGCTTGGGAATGGCGCGTGGCGCCGTTTGCTGACAAGATCGGTTTGCAACACACCTCGCTTTCCTGCAAGCCGTCTCCGTTTGGGTTTTGGCGCGGTGTGCGGCGGCTGGGACTCCCGAAAGCACAGTGCGCGGCGATAGGTGATCAGGTGTTTACCGACATTCTTGGCGCGAATTTATATGGGATTACCTGTTTTCAGGTGATGCCGATGGATCCTACTACCGACAAACCGTTCTTACGGGTTCGTCGGCGCTGGGAACGCAAACTTTACGAAAACAGAAAGGGGCGGGGAGAATGATTGCTCGGTTCGGACCTGCGGGTAACAGCGACTCATTTTACGCTGCCGGTCATAAAGCAACGGTAGAAGCGCCCGCGTGGTTACAGTCACTCGGACTGACCGCGTATGAATATCAATGCGGGCGCGGGGTGCGCGTGTCGACAGATACCGCCAAAGCAATGGGTGAAGCGGCGGCGCGGTGCGACGTTCAACTATCATTGCACGCGCCGTATTTTATTTCGCTTGCCTCGGCAGAAGCGGAAAAGCGCGATAATTCCGTGCGATACATTCTGGAAAGTGCCAGAGCGGTCGCCGCAATGGGCGGAGAGCGTGTCGTGGTGCACCCCGGTGGACTGGGCGGTTTGTCCCGCGCCGATGCTACCGCCCTGGCTTCACAAACCTTACGTCGTGCGCAGCAGGCATTGGACGAGGAAGGCTTGTGCGCCGTGCGCATTTGTCCCGAGACCATGGGGAAGATCAACCAGCTCGGCGATCTGGACGAGGTGCTGGAGTTTTGCAAGGTGGACGAACGGTTTTTACCGTGTATTGATTTCGGGCACCTCAATTCCCGCACGCAAGGAGGATTAAATTCCCGTGAGGCGTTTGCGGCGGTGCTCGACCGCTTGCAAAACGAGCTGGGTGCCGAGCGTGCCGCGGCGTTTCATGCACATTTTTCCAAGATCGAATACACAAAAGGCGGCGAAAAACGCCACTTAACGTTTGCAGATGCCGTGTACGGACCGGATCCTGCACCGCTGATGCAGCTCATCCGTGAGCGGGGCTTGACCCCCACCTTTATTTGCGAGTCGGACGGCACGCAGGCGGAGGACGCCCGCACGCTGATGCGGTTGTATGAGGGTAACTGATATGAACACACGACTCGAACGGCTGAGCCGCTTATTGCCCGCCGACGATACGGCGGCACTGATTACGGCGAAGCATCACATTCAGTATTTGACCGGGTTTCCGTCAGGGGACAGTTATCTGTTGATTACCCGCGAAACAAGCTATTTTCTCACCGATTTTCGGTATATCGAAATGGCAAAGCAGACCGTACGTGGCGCAGAGTGCCGTATGATCGCACGGCTGGGTGAAGCAGTGAGGGAGATCGCGGCGCACCACGGATTGCGGCGGATCTTGCTTGAAACCGCCGATACCACCATTGGTTTTGCGGATCGGTTACGCGCGCAGACACCTGACGTGGCGTTTGAGGCGTTGGGCGAGTTGGACAAATGGCTTTTTGAGATGCGTGCGATCAAAGAACCGCATGAGGTGGAGAAGATCCTGCAAGCACAAGCGCTGGCAGAAGAAGGGTTTGACCATATCGTGCAGTATATCCGCGAGGGCATGACCGAGCGGGAGATTGCACTCGAACTCGAGTTTTATATCCGCAAACGCGGAGCGGAGCGCATGGCTTTTGACTGTATCGTGGTGTCGGGCGCCAACTCGTCGTTGCCGCATGGCATTCCGACGGACAAGCCAATCCGACAGGGTGATTTTATCACGATGGATTTCGGTGCGGTGGTGGACGGCTATCATTCCGACATGACGCGTACCATTGCAATGGGCGCTGTCAGCGAAGAGCAACAGCGTGTGTATGATACGGTGCTTAGAGCACAGACGGAAGCACTCGGTATACTCAAAGCAGGCCTTCTTTGTGCAGAGGGCGATGCGGCGGCACGCCGCGTGATTGAAAGCGCCGGTTACGGCGAGTGTTTCGGACACGCCACCGGTCACGGTGTGGGTGTGCAGATCCACGAACAGCCGCGCTTGTCGGCTGTGGCGGGGGAAGAACGGTTGCAAGTCGGCAACGTCGTGACGGTGGAGCCCGGCATTTATTTAGAAGGGCGCTTCGGCGTTCGCATTGAGGATATGGTGCTGATCGAGCAAAACGGATGCTGTAATCTGACGAAAACTCCCAAAGAACTCTTGCTCATAAAATAGGCTGACAGGGAATAGACATATACTACCATTACTGTATAGAGGATGTGGGTATATGTTTGTCTTTTCGGTTAAAACCAGTTATCGGCAGGTCTTGTCCGCCTTGGGCTGCGTTGCCGTTCTGGCGGTGGCAGTGGTGACGGCGGCGATGCTGCCGAAGCAAGCGGTGGTCGCGTCCGCAACACGCGTGACGAGCAGCGAGGAGAGAGTTTCATATCTGCGCTCGATGGGAATCGAGATCACCGAGGATAGTGAAGAAGTGCGTGAGGTGCGTATTCCCGACGAGCCGGATGAAGCGCTTTTGCAGTACAACGCGTTGCAGGAAACGGTGGGACGGTCGCTTAAAGACTATTGCGGTAAGCGGGTGCGTTTATACAGCTACCAAACGGTGGATGGCGGCGTGGCGCACTTGTACGTATACCGCGATCGTCTGGTGGCGGGTGACGTGGAACTTAAAGGAGATATGCAACCCATTCAATAGAAAGGAAGTGTGGCGGTGCAGCGTTTGGATAAGCTGATCGCTTCGCAGGGAATGCGCAGCCGCAGTGAAACGGTGCGCTTGATTCGGTCGGGTCAGGTGACGGTGAATGGCACGGTTTGTCGTGATCCCTCTGTTAAATATGACGAAGACACGTGTGTGGTGACGGTGGCGGGACAGCCGCTTTGCTATCGGGAGTACGTGTATATTATGATGAACAAACCGGCGGGGATTCTTTGCGTATCGCGTGATCCGAAGGCGCCCACGGTGGTGGATCTGCTGCCGGACGAGATGAAACGCAAAAATCTGTTTCCCGCAGGGCGGCTGGACAAGGATACGGTCGGGTTGGTGCTGCTCACCGATGACGGCGATCTCGCTCATCGGATATTGGCACCGAAACGGGAAATCCTAAAACGGTATCAGGTGCGGTTGGATGCGCCGCTGAGCAAGGAGCATTGTCGCGCGTTTGCCGAAGGCATCACTTTGGCGGACGGTACGCGGTGTCGCCCCGCTGAACTTCTGGTTTTAGAGAACGGAGAACAGCCGCTTGCGGAGGTGCGTATCACCGAAGGACGGTATCATCAGATCAAGCGAATGTTCGGCGTTTTGGATCGCGGCGTGGTGTGGCTTAAACGGCTTTCTATCGGGAAACTCGAACTGGATCCGTCCCTCGCGGAGGGGGAAAGTCGCTTTTTGACCGACCGCGAACGCGCTTTGCTTGAATGATGAAATAAATTTGTTCAACACTAATAAAAAAGTGAAAAAAGTTTGTGTATATTAAGAATGGCAAATTTGCAAAGTTTCTGTTACAATAAGAGATGTGTTCAAGGGTGTGTTTGCACCCACAATTGCCAAGAGACGAAAGAATGTGGAGGTCATAAAAAATGGCAGGCTTGTCTTTGAAAAACATTTACAAAAAGTATCCCGGCGGCGTTACCGCTGTCTCCGATTTTAACTTGGAGATCAAGGATAAAGAGTTTATCATCTTGGTTGGTCCTTCCGGTTGCGGTAAGTCCACTACCCTGCGTATGGTCGCCGGTTTGGAAGAGATCTCCAGCGGTGAACTGTATATCGGTGATCGTTTGGTGAACGACGTGGCGCCGAAGGATCGCGATATCGCGATGGTGTTCCAGAACTACGCGCTGTATCCGCACATGACCGTGTTTGAGAACATGGCATTCGGTCTGAAACTGCGTAAGACTCCGAAAGAGGAGATCAGACGCCGCGTAGAAGAAGCCGCTCGCATTTTGGATATTGCTCACCTGCTCGACAGAAAGCCGAAGGCTTTGTCCGGCGGTCAGCGTCAGCGTGTTGCGCTCGGTCGTGCGATCGTGCGTGAGCCGAAGGTCTTCTTGCTCGACGAGCCGCTGTCCAACTTGGATGCTAAGCTGCGTGCACAGATGAGAACGGAGATCTCCAAGTTGCACCAGAAATTAGGTACCACCTTTATCTACGTTACCCACGACCAGACCGAAGCTATGACCATGGGTGACCGTATCGTCGTTATGAAGGACGGTCTGATCCAGCAGGTCGATTCCCCGAACAACCTGTATCTGCGTCCGGGCAATATGTTCGTTGCCGGCTTTATCGGCAGCCCTCAGATGAACTTCATCGATGCGAAGATCATCAAGAAGGATGGCAAGTTCTTTGCTCAGTTCGGTTCCGAGGACACCAAGACCAAGAGAGGTATCAAGTACGATATCCCGCTGCCGGAGTCCAAGAACCAGGACGGCGTTTTGGAGAACTACGTTGACAAAGAAGTCATCATGGGTATCCGTCCGGAGGACGTTCACGACGAGGCGCGTCATCTGGAAGCCTTTGCGGATTGCCACATCAAAGCGAAGGTGGAGGTTACCGAGTTGATGGGTGCCGAGATCTTCCTGTACGTCAACTCCGAAGGCAGCAGCTTGACTGCACGTGTTGAGCCCACTTCGACCGCTCGCCCCGGCGACGAGATCGATATGGTTCTGGACAACAACAAGATCCACCTGTTCGACAAAGACACCGAGCAGACCATCACCAACTGATGATCAATCAAACACCGCACAACGATTTCGTTGTGCGGTGTTTTTGCTTTTGAAGGGGCGGGGGTACTAAGTGATGTTGAAATTTCACGAACATTGACAAAGCACCTTGAAGATGGTATACTTGTCCGCGGATTATGACAGATCGCGACACGTTCAAAAGGAGCGAAGTGTAGTGAAAGAATTGATTATGCAAAACGAGCAGGCCATGCTTGCCCAAGTACTTGAAGCCCCTTTTTCTTTGATTAAGACTCAACGAAAGGCAAAGCGCGTTTTCTTTGCCGGTGACAACGCCTTTATCTGTGACTATTTGCTCACGTCGTTTGAGCGACTGAACACAGCCCTCTCTGTGTTCCAATCGGTTACCTATTTGAGCACCGGTACCGAAACTAACTACCGCTACACCTCGCTCTCGGAAATTGAGGACGTTGTTGAATTGGAGTCCTTACGACGTGTGGACGACAACGATGTGGTTTTCTTTTTTGTGGACTGCGTCAACGGACTTGGCAATAAAGATGCCACACTGGGCGCACTTCGCACGATTACCGATCTGTTAAAACACGCTTCGCATGCCAAGTGCGTGGTATCGGTGCTGCTTCCGTCCACACCGACGTTTTCATCGGAAATTGAAACCCTTTCCGAGCGCGAATATAACTTTTACGTTGAAAAACAACAAGAACGGACGCCGGAAATCGACTATTACCTTGAAATTGAGAAAGTTTGTCGTGCGGCGGTCGTCTCCGAAGACGTGGACATCACGCTGGCAAGATTTGATAACGTGTTTGCACCGGACGTGGCACATACACCGTCGTTTGACCTAAACGAAGTTATTAAAGAGTGCTACGACACGAAAACCGTGCATATTACCGACGAGGATGCAAGGCAGCATCACACGATCATGTATATCCGTTCCGCGTGTCACGCGGTTGCCTCGTTAGCGACAAAAACACGCAAAGGACACGTGTATAACGTTACGGGAGAATTGATTTCTCGCGAAGAAATCAAACGCTTGATTTATAACGCGAATACGGAGGTGTATGCGTTAAAGGTGGATATTTCTGCCAACGTGGTGCCGGTATATAACGGGCTTAACAACTTGAAATACAAAAAGTTGGGCGCCAAGACAGCTGATCATACAGCCATCGGCATCAAGCACGTGGTGGCGTATCTTACCGGTGAATCGTATGATACGTCTGATAACGTCGCCTTTTACGGCGGAAAAATCAAGCGGATTCAAGCATTGGAAATCAAGGTCTTGAAAGAAATTGACGATATTTGCCGCCGAAACGACATTCAATATTTTCTGGCGGGAGGTACCCTGCTTGGCGCCGTGCGTGCAGGAAAGGCGATCCCCTGGGACGATGATTTGGACATCGGCATGCTTAGAGAGGATTTTGAGAAATTTCGCAAGGTTTGTCCGAAAGAGTTGGGTGCAGAGTTTTCCTACTCGTCCACCTTTAACAGCAGCGGCAGTCATTATACCATTGACAAAGTCCGTTTGGATGGCACGTATTTTTCCACCAATTTTTCAAATAAGAATGAGTTTAAGGACGGCATTTTTATCGATATTTTGGTGTATGACAAGACGAGCAACTGCAAAGTTTTCCAGAAACTTCACAGTTTGGTGCTGACGATTTTGACCGTGTTGATGGAACTCAAATGGTTTAATCAGGCGCGCAAGAAGTATCATTATACTTTTACACGAGTGTTCTTGCCCTTGCTGCGGGTGATACCGTGGGGCGTGTTCAATGGACTCTTTAATTTCTTTGCGACCTTCTATCGTCACAAAAAGAACGCTGAGTGGTTGATCGACTCGGTTGGCAAAAAAGTGTATGCTGATCCGCTTCCCAACAAAGGTCTGGACGAGGTGGTGTACGTCGAGTTCGAAGGAATCACAGCACCGATCCCTGCCGATCCGGTACCGTATCTTACATACGCTTACGGAGAGTCGTATATGCAATTGCCGCCGTTCAGCAAGCGCCGTTGCCCGCATAATTTTGCCCGAATCGATCTTGGTAAATATGTGTTTGGTGATGAGGGGAACGTACCGTTCCGTGAGGTGAACGTCAAAGGCGAATTGTTTGAAAGCGAAGATGAACAGTAAAAAACCGTCTTGCACAAGGCAACTTGTGCAAGACGGTTTGTTTTTTGTTAAATTTGGTATTTCGGCTCTTTGCCGTTTTGTAAAAAGCCCATCAGCTCGGAGAGCATCATGCCGGGGCTGTCAGAATAGGCGTTGACGGTGTCGCCGCCGCGGTGGTTCGTCAGCGTAATGTTGTCGAGCGCAAGGAACGGATGGTCCGCACCGAGCGGTTCAACGTCAAACACGTCGATCGCAGCGCCCTCGATCAGTTGTTTGTTCAGCGCATGGTACAACGCGTCGTAATCCACCATATAGGAGCGGGCGGTGTTGATGAAAAAGGCGGTCTTTTTCATGAGCTCAAATTCGCGTTTCCCGAAAAGGGGCTCCTTGCTTCTGCTGCGTGCGTGGAGGGAAATGATGTCCGATCGGGTGATCAACTCGTCCAACTCTACGAATTGCACTTTTTTCCAGTTGATGCGCGGATTGGTGCACTCGGGCTTGAATAGGTTGCAAACCAGCATGTTACAGCCGAAGCCGCTGAGTTTTTCGCAAACCAATTCACCGACGTTTCCGAAACCGACGATACCTACGGTGAGATTCCGAAGTTCGATAATTCTGCCGGAGTTGGGGTATTTTTCACGCCATTCACCGCTTTTTACCGCCATGTGCGAGCGGGCGATATTGCGCAACTCGCACAACATGGTGCCGATGGTAAATTCGGCAACGGCGTTTGCGTTGTGAGCAGGGTTAAACAGGATCTTAATGTGGCGATCCCGTGCCGCATCGACATCAACATTTTCAACACCGCCGCGGTTGCAGAGAATGTATTTAAGCTTTTTGGCACGTTGGAGCACTTTTTCCGTAACGGGGCATAGATGCACCATCAATACCTCGGCATCCTCCACTGCCTCCAAATAGCCTTCGGGAAGTTTGCACTTGTCGCGGCCGCCCAGTTCGATCGTCTTGACGGTGCCGCGCATTTTACGGCGGGTGTTCTGCCCGAAGAAGAAGTATTGGCAATCGTCAAATACTTCTTCATATCTTTCAAAGGCTTCTTGCATCATTTCGGGGGTGATGAAGACATCTCCCACAGCTACAACTTTCATAGTTCGTTACCTCTAATCGTCGTTACGGTCAAACATCATTTCGGCCAACGTTAAGTCGAATTTTGTGGTAAGCTTGAAGTTCTCGCGTTCGCCTTCCACGATGCCGACACGGAAACCCTTGTCGATATACAGACGGCCGGCTTCCATGTATTTTTCTTTTTCCTTTTCCGAAAGGGTTTCCACAAGCTGCATAAAATGGCGAACCTTTACGGTTTGAGGACCTTGGTCCAAGAAAACGGTTGATCGTTCGGGAACGCAATCACTGAGTTTTCCGTCTTTGGAAAGCAGAACGGTGTCGATGGTGGGGATGGACGTTGTGACCATGTCGTATTCGGCTACCAAGGTGATGTTGTCGTTTAAGATCCGATCCGATACAAACGGGCGGGCACAATCGTGGTTGATCATGGTGATCTCGCCGTCGTAACCGTTTTTTGCCGCAAGGTTCAAGCACTCGCGTGCCAAGCATAACAGCGATTCGAAGCGGGAGTCGCCGCCCGGAATGATGCGAACCGAGTCGCGATCCAACCCATACTCGTGAAGCATATCCTGACAGTAGGAAATCCAGCTTTCATTCATAGCGATAACGACAAAGTCGATATGTTTGTTGCCTAAAAAGCGTTCTAACGTGTGAATGATCACGGGTTTTCCGGCAACTTTCAAGAACTGTTTCGGTAAGCCGTCGTTTGCCATGCGGGTGCCAAGACCACCTGCTAAAATACCGCCAATAACCATAGTAAAACTCCTTAAGTGTGCCGGTTGTGGTTACATAAATTGTTGATATGCGGCGAGCACCTCTTTGGTGTCGCCGATCATTTTGATGGTGCCGTCGTGCAGCCATAACACGCGAGTGCAAAGCTGCTGTAACGTGCTGAGACTGTGCGATACGATCAGCACGGTGCGGTTCTCGTCCGAGATGAGCTCCTTCATTTTCTTGGCACTCTTTTTCTTAAAATGTTCGTCGCCCACACTTAAAATTTCATCGATTAAGATGATATCGGTTTCCAAAAAAGCCGTTATGGAAAAGGCAAGTTTGGAGTACATCCCTTTGGAATACGTTTTTACGGGTTTGTCGATAAAGTCACCCAGTTCGGAAAACTCGATGATTGCCGGTGCTTTTTCGCGAATCTGCTGTTCGGTGAAGCCGAGCAGCAGACCGTTGAGCATAATGTTTTCCCGACCGCTGATGTTTTTTTGAAAACCGACACCAATCGACAAAAGCGACACGCTGCGACCACCCAGATCAATGATACCGCTGTCGGCGGAAAACACTCCGCCGACGGTGTTGAGAAGGGTGGATTTGCCGCTGCCGTTTTTGCCGATGATTCCCAAAATCTCACCCTGCGGCACGTCCAAGGAAATCCCTTTGAGTGCATGAAAGGCTTTTTCCTGCTTCTTTTTGCCGTGCAAGAGCATCCGTTTGATGGAGTAGGAGCCGATTTCTTTGTAGCTCACGTGCAAATCTTGTATATGTATTGCCGTTTCTAACATGATCAAAGCACCTTTACATAATTGTTTTCGTTCTTTTGAATCAGCAAAATGCCGCCGACGGATAAGGCGATGCCCACTACCGTCCACAAGCCGAGCCAGAGATAATTGGGCGCCGTTGCGTAAAGCAGAACGTTGCGCATATCGTTAATATACATGGCGATCGGGTTCAGACGCAACAACCAATATCCCGCCGCAGATGCGATTTTATCGGATAAGTTATAAAACACGCCGGCGGTGTAAAAAACAAGGCGCAAGCCGATCTTGGTGGCGTTGTTGAGGTCTTCGACGTAGACGCCGAAATGCAGGAACAAGGAACAAACGCCAAAGGTGAAAATGATAAAGGAAAGCAGTATCGGAAAAACCCATAGCATGTGGAGCGTGAGCGGTACTTGGTATAAAACCATCAATAAGATGACGATTGCAAAGTTGATGGCGGTCTTAAACCCGTTCAGCAACATTTTTTCAAGGAGTAACACGTATTTGGGCAGATACACCTTGGATACGATGGGCTTATTGCTGCGGACAAGGTTGACGCTGACAGTCAGCAGTTTGTTGAAAAACTCCCAGACGGTTATACCCAGAAAGATGAAGGCGGTCAAATACGCTACCTTGCTGCTGGAAAACATCGAAAAAATAAACGCGTAGATGCCCATAAAGCATAACGGCTCCAAAATCCACCACAGCCAGTTGAGGTAGGAGTTGGCAACCTCTGCTTGCAGTTCCGATTTGGTGGCGTAGGCGATATAGAAAGTGTATTTTTTAATGTCAGCGAAGAATCGTTTCATTGTTGACTCCTAATTCTAACGTCAAGATGGAATGACGCTCGCGGTTGCGCTGTTCCGGAACGGCATGATAATCACCGTAGAGCGTTGTTAAGTGCTCGGTAGGATCGGACATCACAAAAAAGCGATGTCCGTCAAAGGCACATTCTTTCGGTGGGAACACCGAGGTGCGATGCAGCATTTCACCGAAATAATGTTTTCTTCCGCCGGGGAAGGACACCAGTTCGGAATTGGTATTTTTACAGTTTGACGCAAAGCGGTCCGCCAAGCGACACCACGTTTTGAGCGGGATAATGCCTAAGATGTGACCGAGAAGGGCTTTGATTTTGATCGTGCGCAGATTGCCAAAGTATTCCACGTAGATTTGCTTTTTTTGTTTGATCCTGACGCACGAACAGCACAAATGCAGAAAATCACAAACAACACCGTGCACAAACCGCACAAGCGCCGCGTCCGGCAGGTTTTCAAGCGGATAAATATCGATGAATACGCCCGCTTGGTCGAGATCGGTTTCAAAAATTTCGACATAGCGGGTGCCTTTTTTGCGTAGTTTCATAAACGGCAGATCGTAGTTGCCGCCGTCGTTTAAGGCTTGCACCCAATAGCGATCGCCGTACTCTGCCAAAAAGAGATCACGCATGCGGTCATAGTCCGCACGGGGCATTGCCACGTCCATATCGTCATCCCAAGGGATAAACCCGCCGTGCCGCTGTGCTCCCAAAGCAGAACCGCCGCACAAAAAGTAAGAAAGCTCGTTTTTGCGACAAAACGCATCAAAGTCAGCCATCATATCCAACAGAACGGCTTGGATGTCTTTGATGTTTTCATCGCTCAGGGTTAACAACTTGCTGTTGTTTATAGACAACCGTCTTACCAAAGCGTTTGTTTCCAGCATAAAATTATATCCTCTTGTTCGTGCGTTTTACCTTACGGAATACGCTTACACATACGTATACGCCATAATTATACATAAAACCCCCTGAAAAGTCAATGTTATTCTGTTATGGGGTGCGGCGGGAACGTGTTGTGTTTGCCGGAAATGCCGACAGGGACAAAATGAAAGAAAACTCTTGAAAAATGTGCCAAAATCGTGTATTATGATACTATCTATACTTGTGTATGTTGCCGAAGGTTGGCTTAATGTAAAGAGCAAGGAGAAATGAACTATGGCAAGTCGTTTGTTTTTGGGAATGATCAATCAGATGAAGGACGTCATCAACCGTACCATCGGTGTGGTGGACGAGTCCTTTTCCGTGGTCGCGTGCAGCGATTTGGCGCGTATGGGTGAGAGCCAGGAGACGCAACTCGGTGAAGAGTTTGGCACGCAGGAAACCTTTGTGAAAGGCGGTTATACGTATCGTCTGTTCGGTGCTCGTCCGCAAGGTGAGTTTTTGGCGTTTGTGGAAGGAACCGATGAGTTGGCGATGAAGTATGCCGAACTGCTCGCGATTTCGCTGGGTAACGTGAAGCAATACTACGACGAAAAATACGACCGCAGCAACTTTATCAAGAACGTGATCATGGATAACATTCTGCCGGGCGATATTTATCTGAAAGCACGCGAGTTACACTTTAATAACGACGTCAGCCGTGTGGTGCTGTTGGTGCATATCAAGACGCTGTCGGATATTTCCGCGTTTGATGTTATCCAAAATCTGTTCCCCGAAAAGAACAAGGATTTTGTGATCAATATCGGTGAAGCGGATATTGCGGTCGTCAAAGAAATGCATATGCAGGTGGAGTCTAAGGATTTAGAGAAATTGGCGCAATCCATTGCCGACACGCTGAGCAGCGAGTTCTATACGCCGATCAGTGTTGGTATCGGCACACCGGTGGAGGGCATTAAAGATCTGGCGCGTTCCTTTAAGGAGGCTCAGGTCGCGCTCGAAGTAGGTAAGGTGTTTGATACCGAAAAGGCGATCGTCAGCTATGATAATTTGGGTATTGCCCGTTTGATCTACCAGTTGCCCACCACGCTGTGTGAAATGTTCTTACGCGAGGTGTTCAAGCAGGGTTCCATTGATTCGTTGGATCAGGAAACGCTGTTTACCATTCAGCGGTTCTTCGAAAATAACCTGAACGTTTCCGAAACGTCGCGCAAGTTGTTCGTACACCGCAACACGCTGGTGTACCGCTTGGAAAAGATCAAGCGATTGACCGGATTGGATCTGCGTGAGTTTGACGATGCGATCGTGTTCAAAGTGGCGCTGATGGTCAAAAAATATCTGAATGCGGATCCCGTGAAGTATTGATCGTGCGGCAATTACCAAAATCTGATGGTTGCCGAGCCGCGTACCATGCGGTATGATGTAAAAAATGGTGTCGTGAAAGTAAGGAGGCGAGCTGAAGTTGATCGAATTTCGTGACGTACATAAGACCTACGAAACCGGCAACGAGGCCTTAAAAGGGATTGATATCACCATTGACGACGGTGAGTTTGTGTTTATTGTGGGTGCTTCCGGTGCCGGTAAAAGCACCTTTTTGAAGCTCATTATGCGCGAGGAGGTTGCCACCTCCGGTGAGGTCGTGGTCAGCAATTTTAAGCTGTCCAAACTGAAAAAACGGCAGATCCCGTATCTGCGCCGCGCGATGGGTATTGTGTTTCAAGATTTCCGGTTGATCGACACGATGACGGTATTTGACAACGTCGCGTTTGCCATGCGGGTGATCGGTGCTTCTCATCGCGAGATCCGTCGCCGCGTACCGTACGTGTTGGGATTGGTCGGCTTGCAGGACAAATCGAAAAACTTCCCTCCCGAGTTGTCGGGCGGTGAGCAACAGCGTGTCGGCTTGGCGCGCGCCTTGGTGAACAACCCCTCGCTGATCATTGCGGACGAGCCTACCGGTAACATCGACCCCGAGTTGTCGTACGAGATCATGGAGTTATTGACCGAGATCAACCGTCGTGGCACGACGGTGCTGGTGGTTACGCATGACCATGACTTGGTCAAATCCTTCGGTCGTCGTGTGATCCAGATCCAACAGGGTCTTGTGGTTTCGGACAGCAAGGAGGTGCCCCATGAGGTTTAACACGTTACGTTTTTTGGTGAAAGAGGGCGTTCGCAGTCTTCGCCAGAACTTCTTTATGTCGGCAGCATCCATTCTTGTCTTGGTGTCCTGTTTGCTGATTACCGGCTGCGCGTATTTGGTATATGAAAATGTGGAACACGCCTTTGACTGGGCGTATCAACAGAACGTTGTGGTGGCGTATGCCGACGCCGATGTGACGGATGAGCGTGCCACCGCCATGAAAGCAGAGTTGGAAGCGCTGGATAACGTGGCGCAAGTCGAGTACATTTCCAAAGAAGCGCTGTTAGAACGCTACAAAGACGAGTTCGGCGAACTTCTGGAAGACTTGGAGGCGGATAATCCGCTTCAAGACGCCTTTGTGATCCATTTTGAAGATCTGAGCATCTTCGATGCAACGGTATCGTCGATAAAGACGGTGGAAAACGTTGATAAGGTCGATTACGATCAGGCATTGTCACAGACGCTCGTGAAAGTGCGTAAAGTCGTGCTCACGGTTGGTGTGTGGGTGATCGCGTTGCTGTTGATCGTGTCGTTGTTTATTATTGCGAACACGATTAAATTGACGGTATACAGCCGCCGCCGCGAAATCTCCATCATGCGCTCGGTGGGTGCGACACCGTGGTTTGTGCGTTTCCCCTTTATGGTGGAGGGTGTCATACTCGGTTGTGCGGCAGGCGTTGTGTCATACGGTCTGTTGTTCGGCGTTTACGAAGTTATTCGACAGAATTTTACATTCAGCAGCAGTTTGGAACTGATTCCGTTTACCATGGTTTGGTGGCAACTGTTGCTCGGCTTCTTGGTCGGCGGTATGATTACCGGTGTGCTCGGAAGTTCGGTTTCTATCGGGCGGTATCTCAAAGAGAATACCGATTAACAGTATCGCACCGTGCAAGGAGGAATAACGATGCGAAAAGCCATATTACGAATCGTTTCCACGATTTCGCTGACCGTGTTGCTGGTCGCGTTACCGGTTCATATTGAGCAGGTTTCCGCGGACTCCGTTGATCAACTGCGGAACGAATTGGCGCAGTTAAAGGAGGAAGCAAAGGAAATCCAAACGCAATTGGACAGTTTGGGTGACAGTATTGAAGATCAGCAGGTTGAAGTGAATCAACTGTATAAAAAGGTCAGCAACTTAGAAAAGCAGATTGATGCTTATCAATTGCAGATTTCGGCAATCGACAAGCAAATTGAACAGCAAAACAAAAACATCGAGCAACTGAACACCGAGATCGCCCAAAAAGAGGCGAGAATGGAAGAAATTATGACGAAGCTGAAAAAGCGCGTCAAAGCAATCACGCAAACCAATCAGTATTCGTCGTTCCAGTTGTTAATGAACACCGAGGATTACGCGGATTATTTGTTGAAAGCCGAGATCCTTGCTTCGGTTTCGGAGCACGATAAGGGGCTGCGTGACGAGGCGGAAGCCGAGAAACAGCAGATCCAGATCAAAAAGGACGCAGTAGAGCAGGAAAAAGCCGAATCTGAGGCTGCCAAAGCGGAGTTAGAGGCGCTCAAAGGCGATCTCGATAAGCAATTTGAATCGCTGGACAAGCTCTACGTTACAGCCAAAAACAAAGAGAATGCGTTGCTCAAACAACAAAATTCCTATGAGAAAAAGTTGCAGCAGATCCAAGCATCCGAGGATGAGTTGGATCGTGAGATTGCGGCTTTGCTCAACGGCACACCGCCTGCCAGCACGTACGGTGGTAAGATGTATTGGCCTGCGCCGACCGTTAAGCGTATTTCGTCCGGCTATGGGAAGCGTTCAAGCGGCTATCATCGTGCGATCGATATTGCAAACGGCCGCGCACTCGGTCAGCCGATCGTTGCGGCTGCCAGCGGTACGGTCATCAAGGTGCAGTCAATGCATTACAGTTACGGCAACTTCTGCATGATCGATCACGGTTTGGATTCCAAAGGTGTCCGTATCGTGACCTTGTATGCACATATGCGGTATACACCGAGCGTTACAGTCGGTCAACGTGTGACCGGCGGTGTGACACAGATCGGTGTGATCGGTAACACCGGTGAATCGTACGGTGCACACTTGCATTTTGAGGTGCGCGAAGATAACGTCCGTGTGGATCCGATCGGTAAGGGCTACGTGGTCGTGCCGTCATAACAAATGAGGAAGAGGTGAGAGAGTATGAATAAAAAGATATCGCTTGGCGTCACGATTGCGTTGGTGTTGTTGGCGGTTGCGTTGACAATTTCCTGCACGATGGTGCTCGCGATGCGGCATTTCAGCTCTCTTGTCAGCGACGTCGGCCAGCGTCAGGCAATGTACGATTATATTGACGAGATCGATTCTGCCGCGCGCAAGGGCTATACTATTGACGAGGAAAAACTGCGCGCCGCGCTGGCAAACGGCTATATTGACGGCTTGGAAGATCCGTATGCCGCCTATTTATCCGCAACGGAATATCAACAGGTACAAAGTCGCTTGGCGGGTAATCGCACAGGTTTTGGCTTGACGATTACTGCTAAGGGTACGGAGTTGATCGTTTCATCGGTAGATGAAAACTCCCCCGCCGCGTTGTCCGGCATTGAAAAGGGGTCGGTGTTGACCGCCATTGACGGCGAAGCTGTTACCGGCGCGTCCTATCAATTGGCACAGGCGAAGATCAACTCGTCCGAAAAGTTGATTCTCACGTTCCAACAGAACGGCGCTACCACGGCGGTAGAACTTTCTGCCAACACCTACACGGCGACGAGCGTTTCGGGACGGTTGATCAAGGATACCATTGGCTATATCCGCATTGCGGAGTTTAACAATCTGACACCGTTGCAGTTCAAGAACGTATACAACGAATTGACGCAAAGCGGTGCTGCGTATTTCTTGTTTGACGTGCGCAACAATGCGGGCGGACAAGTAGCTGCCGCACAGGAGATCTTGGATTACCTGTTGCCGCGCGGTCCGTATGCGGACTGTCAAAAGAAAGACGGAACCGTAACGTTCAGTGCGACCGATACCTATGAGATGACGGCACCGTCCGTCACGCTGGTAAACGGTAATACGGTGGGTGAAGCGGAATTGTTTGCCGGTGTGTTGCAGGATTTATCCAAAACGCGTTTGGTCGGCACCTCGACACAAGGGAAAGCGGTTGTGCAAGAATATGCCACCATCCAATCGGATAAAGGTGCCGTACGGCTTTCCACCGGTGTGTTCTACCGCATTCAAAGCGGTGAGACGTGGAAGGACGTCGGGCTAATGCCCGATCAAACGGCGGATCTTTCGTACGATAAGCAAGTGTATTTTAACTTGATGACAGACGAGGAAGATACGCAGCTGCAAGCGGCGATCAAGCTTTTGGAAAGCAACACGTATCTGCCGGTGGTGAACGCGGAAGCGGGTAAGACGACCGCAACCACAACGGCGGCGAAATAAACAACAACGATAAACGAGCAGGCTTTATAAGCCTGCTCGTTTTTTGTAGATATGATGCAGAGGGAGAAATGAACAAAAAGTGCAAAAAAAGGACAAATTATGTCTTGTCTCCGCATATAGTATTGTGATAAAATAGTAACCGGAAAGATTTGTATTGAAAGGAAGCGAGTATCATGGCATCAACCTACTTAACATACTCATACGATCAGCTCAAAACGTTTTGTGAGGATTGTTTTGGCAGTTTTGGGTTTACCAAAGAGGAAAGCGCTATCATTACGGACGTTTTACTGTTATCCGATTTGTACGGTATCGAATCTCACGGTATGCAGCGTTTGGCACGGTACCACAAGGGCATTGAAAAAGGGCTTATCAAAGTGGATGCCAAGCCGGAAGTTGTCTTTGAGACCCCCGTTTCAGCGGTCATTGAGGGTCACGACGGTATGGGCCAGTTGATCGCTCACAAAGCGATGACCACCGCGATCGAAAAGGCGAAGACCAGCGGTGTTGCGATCGTGACGGTACGTAACTCCAACCATTTCGGTATTGCGGGATATTATGCCAAGATGGCGTGTGATGCCGGCTTGATCGGTATGGCGATGACCAACAGCGAAGCCATCATGGTGCCGACGTTCGGTCGATTGGCGATGCTCGGCAGCAATCCGATTGCCATTGCGATGCCCGCCGAACCGTACGATTTCTTCTTTGATGCGTCGACCACGGTCGTCACGCGCGGTAAGTTGGAAATCTATAACAAACTCGGCAAACTGTTACCGGAGGGTTGGGCGCTGAATGCGAGCGGCAAAGGCTCAACCGATGCGAAAGACGTTCTTGCCAACATCGTGGCGAAGAACGGCGGCGGTATCATGCCGCTTGGTGGCGAAACCGAACAGTCGGGCAGCCACAAGGGATACGGTTACGGTATGTTCTGCGAGATTTTCTGCTCGATTTTGTCGATGGGTCTTACCTCCAATCACACCCACATCGGCGGCAAGGGCGGTACCTGCCACGGCTTTATCGTGATCGATCCGAAAATTTTCGGTGACGTCGGCGACATTAAGGAGCATTTGTCCACCTTCTTGCAAGAGTTGCGTGAATCCCCGAAATCCGAGGGCGCGACACGCATTTACACGCATGGCGAAAAAGAGATCATTGCCAAAGCAGATCGTCTCCAAAACGGTATCGCGGTCAACATCAATACGGTGGCGGAAATGTTTGATATGTGCCGGTACGTCGGATTGGATCCGGTGAAGTATTTGGGCGACGTCAAGTTTGAGAACGCGGCGAGCAGTTCTTACAAATAAAGGAGAGAGCGATTGTGGATATTAAGGAAAAAGCGCTACAACAGCACTATGAATGGAAAGGCAAGATCGAGGTCGTTTCGCGCACACCGGTGACCAACCGCGAACAGCTTTCCATCGCGTACACGCCGGGTGTTGCGGAGCCTTGTCTTGCGATCAATAAGGACTATAACAAATCGTTTGAACTCACTCGTCGCTGGAACATGGTGGCGGTCATTACCGACGGTACGGCGGTGTTGGGCCTTGGTGATATCGGCCCCGAGGCGGGTATGCCGGTTATGGAAGGCAAATGCGTGTTGTTTAAGGAATTTGCCGACGTGGATGCGTTCCCGCTTTGCCTGCGCACAAAGGACGTTGACGAATTGGTGCGCACTATCTACTTGCTGTCCGGCAGTTTTGGCGGTATCAACCTGGAAGACATTGCGGCACCGCGCTGCTTTGAGATCGAGCGCCGCTTGAAAGAGATCTGCGATATTCCCGTATTCCACGACGATCAGCACGGTACGGCTGTCGTGGTGGGTGCCGCGCTGCTGAACGCGTTGCGTTTGACGAAAAAAGAGATCGACGAGATCCGTTGCGTGATCAACGGTGCCGGTTCCGCCGGTATTGCCATCGGCAAACATCTTCTCAAATTGGGCGTCAAGAACTTGACGATGTGTGATCGTTTCGGTATTTTGTGCGAGGGCGACGAGCAGCTCAATCCCGCGCAGGCTGAGATGAGTCTGGTTACCAACCGTGAGAAGATGACCGGCTCGCTTGCGGATGCCATGAAGGGTGCCGACGTGTTTATCGGTGTTTCTGCGCCGAACTGCGTATCGGAAGACATGATCAAGTCCATGAATACCGACGCGATCGTGTTCCCGATGGCAAACCCCGTGCCGGAGATCATGCCCGACAAGGCGAAAGCCGCAGGCGCTCGCGTGGTGGGTACCGGCCGTTCGGATTTCCCGAACCAGATCAACAACGTGATGGCGTTCCCCGGTATTTTCCGTGGTGCGCTGGACGTGCGTGCCTCGGATATTAACGAGGAGATGCAGATGGCGGCTTCGCTGGCAATCGCATCGCTTGTCTCCGACGAAGAGTTGAACGAAGAGTACATCATGCCGTTTGCCTTTGACGAGCGCATTGGCAAGACGGTCGCGGAGCGCGTGGCGCAAGCGGCCCGCGAAACCGGTGTGGCGAGAATCTAATCGTGGTATAAGAAAAGCACTTGTGGCGTTGCCGCAAGTGCTTTTTAACGTTTATACGGACAGGGGATCTCGCCGTTTAAGGCGGCGATGATGGTTTCGGGTGAAGAGTCCGGCAGTTCGAGATATGGTCCCGCGTCCTGAATATCCTCCAAGTGATGGGCGTCGGAATTTTGCAAAAGCGGTTTTCCGATGATTTCGGGGTAGCGGGACGAAAGGTCGTCTACGTTGCCGTTTTTGGTGATCTCGATCGCCGCAAAGCCGAGCGGTGGCAAATCACCGAGCGCGGCGGTGACGCTGTACGACGGACGATCAATATGAGCGGGGAATGCCGTGCCGCCGAATGAGCGTGCAAGCGCCGCCACACCGTCTACGCTGATAGCCGATGCCGTGGTGAGCAGGATGTCCTGCGTGCCGATCTGCCGATCTTCGGCATCGCATAAAATTTGTTCACCGAAAATATCCGGTCGGTTTTTGATGGGCGGCAACGTGGGGACGATCTCCGCTTCAAATTGCTGTGCCGCTTGTACGGTGGGGAACAGACACACGACGTGCGCTTCTTCGGCGGTGCACAGTTCCATGCCCGCCAAAAAGGTAAGCCCCAGTTCGTCCGCGACGGCGGATGCTGCCGCACAGTTGCCGCAGGTGTTATGGTCGGTCAGCGCGATGGCGGAGAGCCCCGCAAGTTGTGCCATGTTGACGAGGTTGTTGGGTGTCATTTCGTCGTCACCGCAGGGGGACAGACAGGAATGAATATGAAAATCGTAATAAATTTTCACTTACATCACTTCTTCGCGTAATTTGCATACGTCCACCCAAATGCCACCGGTGTAGTCTTCCAGTTGGGCGGGGGTGACTTCGATCGCTGAGTTGGAACTGCCTGCCGCAGGGTACACCGTATCAAAGCGGCGCAGGGATTCGTCCAAGAAAATGCGTACCGTTTCGGGCAACGCAAACGGACAGACACCGCCGACAGCGTGCCCCGTCAGCGCTAAGGCTTGATCGGGGGAGAGCATTTTGGCTTTGAAGCCAAACGTTTGCTTGTATTTCGGGTTGTCGATTTTGGTATCACCCGCGGTGACCACGACCAGACACCCCTCACCGTCGGCAAAGGACATGGTTTTGGCGATGCGGGCGGGAATAACGTTCAGCGCTGCCGCAGCGAGTTCCACGGTGGCACTGGATACGGGAAACTCCTGAATATCCTGTTCTCTGCCAAACTGAGCAAGGAACGGACGGACGAGTTCAATAGACACGTTATACAGTCCTTTCTAATAGAGCGCTGAGCGCGCCGGCGAGTGCAAAAGCAGTGGAATTGCTGCGTAAAATGGTGACGGATTCCAGTTCGGCGCGGGTGCGGGCAGTGTCGTCCAATGCGGCGTTTTCGCACAAGATCAAGCACGCGACGTCTGCCAGTACGCAGACGGCAACGGCATTGACGTTGCCCATCACGCTCAGCCACGCATCGCCGGCTTTGGCGCGACCCATGACCCAACTGAGCAGGTCGCCCGCGTAGCCACCGGTCACGGCGCGGTCTAAGTCGCCCTCTACGAGGGTTTCCAAGGAAAATTCGGTTATCAGATCACGAACGGTCATGGGTTTCCTCCCTTGTCATACAAAAACAGTCGCTCTTATCGGCAAGCCCGCGCACGATATCCTCTGCCAAGGCACGGCAGGTGGGCGCGCCGCACGCGCCGCAATCGAGTTTCGGGAGTTGTTCGTAGATCGCATTTGCTTCCTGCATCAGCCGCATGGCGTCGCTGACGTTTTCCGCCAAGCGTAGGGCGGGATTTTCCGACAACGGTTCCGACCAATTGAGTGAACGCAGGTCGCCGATATCTTCCGCGCGGTTGCAGGACACCGGCAGGTATTTGCGTAAACGCTTGATGCGCGCGCAGGCAACGTATCCGTTTTCAGCGGTGAACACACCGCCGACACAGCCGCCGGCGCACGCGCTGAGTTCAATGAAATCCAGATCGGCGAGTTTTTCGTCTTCCAACTCTTCCAGTACGCGGATGACGTTCTGGATGCCGTCCGCCGCCAAATGATTCTCGTTGAGCAGACCCGCCGATTCACCGCCGATAAACGACCAACTGGCGCCGATCAGTCCCGAGCGGGATAACGGTTGCACCTGATCCAGGTGATCCATTTCGTGTACCAGTTTGGGATAAATATTTGCAATTGACAGCACACCGTCCACCTGCGAATGTGAGTTGCCGATGGGGAAACGCACGTCCGTGACTTTGGCGGGGCAGGGGGAAATGAAGAAAATGCCGATGTCCTCGGGAGCCAGTCCTGTTTGCGCCATAGCGCGCTGACGCGCCATCGCCGCCGCGACCTCCATGGGCGCTTTCATCGGTAATACGTGCTCGCACAGTTCCGGAAAACGAATTTGGATCAGCCGCACGACCACGGGACACGCCGAACTGATGACGGGTTTCTTTACCAAACCGTCTGCCATGACTTGGCGGGTGGCATCCGACACGATTTCCGCACCGCGGGAGACCTCAAACACGCTGTCAAAGCCGAGTTTAAGCAGTCCGGACAAGATTACGTCAATATCGTCCAGATGATGGAATTGCCCATACAGCGCGGGGGCGGGCAGGGCAATGGTATATTTGAAATTAGACAGCGCCGACAGCGAGTCGTGCCGCGCTTTTTTGGCATGATGGGGGCAAACGCGGATACATTCGCCGCAATCGATACAGCGCTCGTCCGTGATCACGGCTTTGCCGCCGCGCACACGGATCGCCTGCGTGGGGCAACGTTTGACGCAATGCGTACAGCCCACGCATTTTTCGGTATCCAGCGTTACGGAATGTAACATCCGTTCCATAAAGCAACGCTCCTTACAAACGGAGATCATCAAGACGGCACGTTGATCGTCATACGAATACACGTGCCTTTGCCGATCTCGGTATCAATGACAAGATTATCGGTATAGCGTTTGATGTTCGGCAGACCCATACCGGCGCCGAACCCTAAATTGCGTACGTTTTCGGGTGCGGTGGAGAAGCCCTCTTGCATGGCTTTTTCTACGTCGGGAATACCCGGGCCGCGGTCGCTAAGCTCGATGAGAATACGGTCGGGCTCAATATCCACGTCCGCTACGCCGCCGTCGGCATGAATGACCATGTTGATCTCGCCTTCATACATCGCAATGGCGACGCGGCGGATCACGTCGGCAGGAAACCCTAAACGCTTTAACGTGGCTTTCACAGCGCCGGATGCTTCACCCGCGCGGGTGAAATCATCGCCGGCAACTTCATAATGCAGTTTCAAGTCGTCACCTCAATTTCCATCGCCGCCGGTCAAGCCGCTTGAATACAGCAGGCCGCAGGCGGTGAATAGGCGAAGCGGGGTCTTCATCAGTACAATGTTAAATTCCTTGGCAAGTTCGATCATTTCGGCGGTCGGCTCTTTGCCGCGCACGAAAACGATACACAGCATATCCATCATTTCGGCGGTGCGTACGACTTGCATATTGACAAGGCCTGTCAGCAGTACCGACTGGTCCTTGACGAACGCGAGAACGTCGCTCATCATATCGCTGCCGCAGGCATTATGCACCTCGGTCGTTAAGTCGTCGCCCCACACGACCTCGGCATTCAGGATTTTTTGAACATCTGCAATGGTCATTGGTCATTCCACCTTTTTTACAAGAATCGAGTCTTAATTTCAGTATACTGGAAAACGCGCCAATATGCAAGGGAAACCCTTGTGAAAAATTTCACAAGATGTGAAGTTTACAGTTGACTATTCTGCCAAAAGGGAGTACAATAAATATAATTTTACTTTTTCTTTGGAGGAATGAATCATGGCAAGAGTATACAATTTTTCGGCCGGCCCTTCCGTGCTGCCGGAAAGCGTTTTGAAGCGTGCGGCAGAGGAAATGATGGATTATCAGGGATCCGGTCAATCCGTTATGGAAATGTCGCATCGATCAAAAACATACGATGCCATTATTAAGGAATGTGAAGCGCTGTTGCGTGAGATTATGAACATTCCGGATAACTATAAAGTCCTGTTCTTGCAAGGTGGCGCGTCCTCGCAGTTTGCGATGATCCCGCTGAACCTGATGAACAAGAGCGGCAAGGCGGATTTCATTCTGACCGGTCAGTGGGCTACCAAGGCGTACAAGGAGGCCGACCGTTACGGCGAGGCGAAAGTGATCGCCAGTTCCAAGGATAAGACGTTCTCGTATATCCCTGAATGGGACGAGGCGGATTTCACGCCGGATGCGGATTATTTCCACATTTGCATGAACAATACCATTTACGGAACGAAGTTTACCAAACTTCCCGAAACGGGTGACGTGCCGCTGGTTGCGGATATTTCGTCTTGTATTCTGTCCGAACCGATCGACGTGTCGCGCTTTGGTCTGCTGTATGCGGGCGCACAGAAAAACATGGCGCCTGCGGGTCTTACGGTGGTGATCGTGCGCGAGGATCTGATCGGCAACGCGCAGGAGATCACTCCCACCATGTTTAACTATCAGATCCATGCGGATAACGATTCCATGTTCAACACCCCGCCTTGCTATACCATTTACGTATGCAAACTGGTGCTTGAGTGGGTGAAAAACGAAATCGGCGGTTTGGAGAACATGAAAGCCATCAACGAAAAGAAGGCAGCTATTCTGTACGATTTCTTGGATTCGTCCAAGTTGTTCAAGGGTACTGTTGAGAAGAAGGATCGCTCGCTCATGAACGTGCCGTTCATCACCGGAAACGAGGAACTGGATGCGAAGTTCGTTAAGGAAGCCACCGCAGCGGGGTTTGTCAACCTGAAAGGTCACCGTTCGGTCGGCGGTATGCGCGCTTCCATCTACAATGCGATGCCGGTTGAGGGTGTCGAGAAATTGGTTGCGTTTATGAAGGCTTTTGAAGAAGCCAACGCCTAAGGAGAGAAAGAGTATGAATATTTTAGCACTTAACAAGATCGCCGCGTGCGGTACGGACCGTCTTGGTGCCGGCTACACGGTCGCAGACGCGGTAGCGGATCCGGTCGGCATACTGGTTCGTTCTGCTGCGATGCACGATATGGAGTTCCCGACCTCCTTGTTGGCGGTTGCCAGAGCGGGTGCGGGTGTCAACAACATTCCGCTGGATCGTTGCAGCGACGCGGGTATCGTGGTGTTCAACACCCCCGGTGCCAATGCGAATGCGGTAAAGGAACTCGTCATTGCGGGTTTGTTGCTGTCGTCCCGTAAGGTCGTTCCCGCCATCGAGTGGGCAAAGACGCTCAAAGGCCAGGGCGCCGAGGTTGGCAAGCTGGTTGAAAAAGGAAAAAGTCAGTTCACGGGCCCCGAAATTCTGGGCAAAAAGCTTGGCGTTGTGGGTCTTGGCGCAATTGGTATTTTGGTTGCTAACGCTGCCAAATCGCTCGGCATGGAAGTGTATGGATACGATCCGTATCTGTCGGTGGATGCGGCGTGGAGTTTGTCCCGTTCCATTCATCATGCGGCTACGCTGGAAGAGATCTACACGGAATGTGATTACATCACCGTTCACGTGCCGCTCAACGACGGTACGCGCGGTATGATCGGCAAGGACACCATCGCGATGATGAAAGACGGCGTACGCATTCTCAATTTCGCGCGCGGTGAACTCGTTGACGGCGAGGCAATGCGTACGGCATTGGCAGACGGTAAGGTTGCTGCGTACGTGGTGGACTTCCCGTCCGACGATATGTTGTGCGTGGAAAACGTCATTGCGATCCCGCATCTCGGCGCTTCTACGCCCGAGAGCGAGGACAACTGCGCCATGATGGCGGCAGACGAACTCAAAGCCTATTTGGAGCAGGGAATTATTCGCAATTCGGTGAACTTCCCGGCGATGGACGTTGCAAAAAGCGGGGACGTGCGCATCTGCGTGCTGCACCGCAACGTTCCGAATATGCTCGCGCAGATCAGTGCGGTCGTGTCGGAAGCGGGTGTCAACATTGAAACGATGACAAACCGCTCCAAAAAGGACAACGCGTATACGGTGTTGGATATTATCGGCGAGGTGCCGCAGAGCATTATCGACGGTATAGGGGCAATCGACGGTGTTATCCGCGTGCGCAAGATCTAAATGACCGTTCACAGCGACACCGAACAGCTTCGGTGTCGCTTTTTTCATGAAAAGGAGGTCGTTCCGTGCACGGTACGAGCATTTTGGGAATCACCCTGCGAGTGGTGGTTGCGGTGATCTGTTTGTTTATCGGTATATGGGGTGTGTTGCCGGTATTGACCGCTCGCTTTCATTCCGGTTGCTTGACGATGATACTCGTTGGCTCATTGGGGGTTGCTTCGTGTATCGCGTTTCCCGCGATTGCCGCTTTCTGTTGCCGTATCTGGCAAAGCGGCGTCGGTAAGACGGTACTTTGCACGGTGGCGTCACTGGTAGCGGCATTGGTACTTCTTTTTGTCGGCGTGTCGATTTGTATGATCGTGGCGTGTCATACAACACCGTCGGGAGATGCGACGGTGATCGTATTAGGCGCAGCCTTGCGCGGCGATCAGCCGAGTTTGTCGCTTCGGCAACGCTTGGATGCGGCATACACACACTTAACGGAACACCCCGAGGCGAACTGTATCGTATCCGGTGGACAAGGGCCGGATGAAATTTGTACCGAGGCGAGCGTGATGCAAGCGTATTTGGTGGAGAAAGGCATCGACCCCGCGCGTATTTATATGGAAGAAAGTTCGACGAGTACGTTTGAGAATATTCGACTTTCCCGCGAATTGATCGAACAGCATGGACTGAGTACCGAGGTGGCGGTGGTGACGCAGGAATTTCATCAGTTCCGCGCGCAACAGTTTGTGAAGCGGGCGGGGCTTACCGTTTCGGGTGCAGTCACCGCGCATACACCGTGGCATCTGTTGGCAAGCTATTGGATCCGCGATTTTGCGGGGATTTGTCACATGGCGTTATTGGGAACGTAAAAAGACGAGGCATCCGCAGGATGCCTCGTCTTTTTACGGTGTTTTGGAATAAATCTTTGTTATTTCGCCGTTTGGCGTTATCATGAGCAGTTCTGTAAGATACGTTTGGTACGAAACCCGTACGACAAAGAGTTGGTTGTTGTGTATATCTTGTGAGTCATCCAGCGTACACATATCAAAGGTTCCATTGTCCGATAAATCTACTGTGACAAGGTTGCTATTGCCGCTAAGATCAACAAAACACAGCTTGTAATTTGTTGGATTGTTGGATTCCTCATATACATAGTAGTCGCGCAACCTGATTACCCCCGCGCCTTTTTTGGCTATCGGCGTAGTGGTATTCTTTATAAGCGAGACCGAGATTTTTTCATTAGAGAACGTTTGCAGGATACGATCATAGTATATGGAATGATCGCCGAGATCGTAGCTATAATGCAATTCACCGTTATGTGTATAACTCAGGCTAGCGTTTAGATCGTGTTGTGTCAGAGTTGCGCTACGGTAGTCTATCCTCAAAGACAGACGTTTAGAGGCAAATGATATAGAAGACGTGCTTCCCTTAGTATAATAGTCGTTCGTGACGGTTAAATAACAATATCCGCGATTAAAGCCGTGAATGACAACCTGAGAGCCCGCATCGTTAGGCGCATTCGGTTTTATTTGCCGAGATTGACTACCGTCTGTGCTGATGATATACAGTTCCTCACGAGCACGACTTATGGAGGATGTTCCGATCGTTCTCGTGACAAAAACCCAGTTGCCCGCTACATCAAACGAACTGACCATGCCGCTGCTATCTAACGTTTTGACATTTTGCCCATCTGTGTCACAAGAGTATAAATTATAGTTAGCAGCGAGATAGTATACCTTTCCGTTAAGGATTTTAACATTGAAAGCCCAATGATCTGCTATTTTTTCTTCCGAGCCACCGTTTATTTTTTTGCGAAACAGACCCGTCGGGAAATTAGAGAGTTTATTGGAATAGTAGATATATCCATCCTCGATCATTGAAGCAATATCGGTGCTTTGAGCACGGGAGGTGTCGGATGTAAGAAGAACGGAGGCGGGCAGTTGGGGTGCGGGCTCCGGTTTTGTCGTTTTCTCTGACTGCGTCGTGACCGTAGTGGTTTTTGAGTTGCTCGATACGGAAGAACTGTGTAAAGTTGTCAAAGAAGATGATGTTGAAGATGTGCTTGTGTTTTTCTCTTCGGTGGATGAAGTGGTTTCTTGTTGCGAACTGTTTTGAATTTCTTTCGAGCTATTATCGGTAAAAACAGAAGGAGTGTTCGGTGTTTCCGAAGTGCCCGGGTTTTTGGCACATCCCATCGACAAGAAAATCAAAATACTGACAATCATGAAACAGGCAAATCTTTTCATTTTCTTCTCCTCCATATCAATATAAACTTGAAAAGTTACACGCAGGCGACATGCCCCGGTTCGTCTTACTGCTATATACAGCATAGCATATTAACAAGATTTTTGCAAACGATTCTTTATACTGTCATGTCGATACTCTTGATGCGAAAGACGATACTTGGGGGCATGAAATAAAGCATCCCGACGGATATATCATCCGTCGGGATGCTGTTTTACGGTGTTTTCAGATTCGAAAAGGTGACGGTTAACGGAATACTTGGGATGGTGAGGGAGAGCGGTGCGCCGCTTTTCGCATCGTAAACGTAGGTGTACGATGCGTTCCCCGACAATCCGCTTACCGTGACTTTACCGTCGGTTTCTTCGCGTTCGCCTTCTGAGCGCAAGGCGGCATCAAAGGCAGAAAGCAAACCTTCGCCAAGCGCGTTTTCGGGAAGTGTGGCGGGATCGACGTCGTACGACAGCCCCAAATACCGAAGGGTGACCTTTTCACCGTCCCATTCGGCAGAAAGCCCTTTTAAGGTTTCCGGTTCGGAAAATTCCAGCAGCAAGGTACCTGCCGTGCGGCGCGTCAGCGTGCCGGTGGCGGTCAGATCGTTATACTCTGCGCGAAACTCACACACAAAATCGACCGCGATCGGCTCCGTTGGTTGTGTGGGACGACAGCCGGTGAATATCATAAGCAAGGATAAACACAAGGGAAAAACGCGACGGGACATGCGCACCGCTCCTATTTTTCAAGTTGCGAAAACAGCGTCCCCAGTTCATCCACGATATCGGTAGGCAGCATGGCGTGCTGTGACAAGCGCGCAGCAGCGAGATCACCCGCCGCACCATGCAGATATACTCCGCAACGCGCGGCATCAAAGGGGGATAACCCTTGCGCGAGAAGTCCTGCGATCATGCCCGCTAATACGTCTCCGCTGCCGGCGACCGCCATACCGGGATTGCCGGTTGGGTTGACGGATACTGTGCCGTTTGGTGCGGCGATGACGGTGTGATGCCCTTTGAGCACCACGACCGCATTAAAGCGTAAAGCGGCGGTTTGTGCCGCCGTTTGCCGTTCCGCTTGTATCTGTTCGACGGTGGTGTGTAACAGGCGGGCAAGCTCTTTGGGATGCGGTGTCAGGATGAGCGGTGGATGCGCTGTTTCCAGTATAGATATATGCCGCACAGCCGCATTTATACCATCTGCATCCAAAACGATCGGGCAAGTTGCCGTGTGAAACAGTGCTTCGGTGAGTTGTGCCGTGGCTGCCGTGTTGCCGAGCCCGCAACCGACAAGCAGAGCGGTGCTTTTTTCAAAATGCGGGGATAATTGTTTGATATGATCGGTGCAGGAGCCGCCTTCAAGCGGGGCAAACACCACCTCGGGCAAAGCCACTGCCGCGATGGGATAGATGGATGCAGGCAGGGCGGCGATCACGAGTCCCGTTCCGCAACGCATAGCAGCGCGGGCGGCAAGGATCGCGGCGCCCGCCATGCCGTAACTGCCGCACACCGCAAGCAGAGTGCCGTAAGTTCCTTTATGACTGTCCGCTTTTCGCGGTGGGAAACAGCGTTTGACGGATTCGGGAATGTTCATACACGGATTCTCCTTTGAAAAAAAGGCAGCCGGTTGGCTGCCTTTTTGTTGCACGTTTATTCTTTGTTAAAATCCAGTTGCACCAGTTTGGGCAAGCCTTCGTAGAAAGAATCTTTCACGCGATCGTCCGGTTGGAACACAACCAACGTGTGACCGCGCTTTTTACTGTGATACGTGAAATAATACAGATTATCTTCATGATCGGACGGAGCGGCGATCACGGTGCGATCCATCTGACGGCCGGCCCATTTTTCGGGCACGTAGCGACCGGCGCTTTCGACTTTCTTGCCGGAGACCGACACGATGCGTTGACGCTTGCGCTGTGCGACGATGCGATCAATATCAATATCACCGTTGGTGACACAGTATTCATACTCGATGTTCTGTGCGGTTAGCAGATACCAGGCGCCGTAAAACACACCCACGATGATAAACGCGGCAAACGCGCCGACCATGCCGATAAACAGGACAGACAGCGCCAGCAGGAGAACTGCCGCGAGAACAATACCGATGATCGCCAGTATTTGACCGGCGCTCTTTTTCTTTTTGACTAACTGCTCTACAAAGGTATCCATTAGGCGGTTCTCCTTTCGTTGTCGTTCTGTTTATCACTTTATTATAGTATATCATAGACAATGACTCTATTGCAAGGGTTGATACTCAATTTTCTTGAAAATATTGTACGACAGTTTCCGCGGCGGGGCGAGTCATACCCTCTACTGCCGCCAGCTGGTCTACCGTGGCGGATTTGACCGCCCGCAACGAGCCGAAATGCCGCAGCAGCATCGCGGCGCGTTTGGCACCGATGCCGGAAATTTCGGTCAGCGTTGTGGCAACGCCTTGCTTGCGATGACGCGCCCGATGATAACCGATGGCGAAACGGTGCACTTCTTCTCCGATGGCAGATACCAGCGTAAAGGCGCTGCGCCGCGATTGAATGGATAATTCAGCGCCCGCCTCTGTGATGGCGCGGGTGCGGTGATGTGAATCCTTGACTAAGCCAAACACCGGAATACCGTATCCAAAGCTGTCAACAAGCGGCTTGACTGCCGATACGTGTCCTTTGCCGCCGTCGAGCAAGATGAGATCGGGCAGGGTGCCGAAAGCGGCATCGTCCGCCTTTTCGGTATAGTCCCGCAGGCGACGCTCGACAACTTCACGCATGCAGGCGTAATCGTCCTGACCGACGACGGTTTTGATCTCAAAACGGCGATAAGCGGATTTGAGCGGTTTTCCGTTTTGGAACACCACCATCGCGCCTACAACGTTGCTGCCGGCGGTGTGAGAAATATCATAACTTTCGATGCGGGCGGGCAGAGCGTTGAGCCCTAACAACTGTTGCAATTCCTCTAACGCGGAGAAATCGCGCCCGCGGATACTCAACTGTTGTGCGACGCGCTCTGACGCGTTATCGCGGCACATCGCAAGCAGTTGCGCCTGCTCGCCGCGTTCGGGGAATACAAAGCGCACCGTATAGCGCTTACCGGCGGTTGCCGCTTTTTCGGTGAGCCAGCGCGAAAGCAGGTCGGCGTCCTCGATCTCGCCGTCTAACACGATACGGGGCGGGACCGTGTCCCGCAGGGAGTAATACCGACGCAGAAATTCTGCGCGGGTGGCGGGGAGATCCTCCGACGGATCCACAAAGAAATGTTCACGGTCGGATAATGCGCCGTCGACAAAGCGGAACACCTCAAAGCAGGCGACACCCCCTGCCTGCGACAACGCAACAATATCCTGCTGCTTGATGCGCGATTGTACCACCTTTTGGTCGGTGTTCAGTTTTTCCAGCGCGCGGATACGGTCACGTAGCCGCGCGGCAGTTTCAAAATCCAGTGCGTCGGATGCCGTTTGCATACGGCGACGCAACAGGGTGATCAGTTTGGAGCGACCTTGCGTCAGATAGGTGATGGCTTGTTCTACGCGGTCGGCATACTCGCTCGGAGACACCTTGCCGGTACACGGCGCACAGCATTGCCCGATGTAATGGTTCAGGCAAGGACGTTCACACGGTTTACGAAAAGCGAGCGGCTTGCGGCAGGTGGAAAGCCCGAACAGCTTATTCACCTCGTCTACCGCTTGTTTGATGGCAAACGAGGAAAGATACGGACCGATATACCGCGCACCGTCATCCGCTTTTTGTTTCGCCTCGCTGATGCGTGAGTAGGGGGGAGGGGATACGCGGATATAGTGATAGCCTTTGTCGTCTTTGAGCAGGATGTTGTATTTGGGAGTGTATTGCTTGATGAGCGAACATTCCAGTATGAGAGCTTCAAACTCACTGCCGGTGAGGATATAGTCAAAATGATCCACGCGGCTGACCATTTGCCTTACCTTTTCGGTGTGAGCGGTGTCGGCACCGAAATATTGGCTGACGCGGTTTTTCAGAGCTTTGGCTTTGCCGATATAAATGATCGATCCCTTGTGATCTTTCATAAGATACACACCCGGTTCCAAAGGCAATGCCATGGCCTTTTTGCGCAGTTCTGCTTTTTTGTCCATCGCTCACACCTCCTTTTTAAGATGATACGACTAAAAAAGCGCAGCTGCTGCCGCAACTGCGCTTCTCACATGCAATTTACTCGTTGAAGCCGGACTGCACCAAGGATACCAGCGCATCCACAGCCGTTTCTTCATCGTTGCCGTCCGCAATGATGCGGATGGTTGTGCCGCCCACGATGCCGAGCGAAAGCACGCCGAGCAAACTCTTGGCGTTAACGCGGCGCTCTTCTTTTTCTACCCAGATCGACGACTTAAATTCGTTCGCTTTCTGGATAAAAAAGGTAGCGGGACGAGCATGTAGGCCTACTTGGTTCTGAACCAAAACATCTTTGACACACATACGAATTACTCCTTTTCCTCATCACGTCTCGAGTTATTGCTTCGTTAATTATAGTATACCACAAACTGCCGCGCGGTCAAATAAAAACCGTGCAAAAAACCGCGATTTTTGAAATTTTGGATGCCTGCCCTATTTTGAAAAAAGCAAAACCGTCCAAATTGTTAAAAATGACGGACATGTTGAAAGGATTTTAGTCATTATGGCGTTGTTCTTCTAAAAAAACCTTTTCTTTTGGTGTCAGTTCGGCGTGCTCTAACAGATCGGGGCGGTGTTCCAGTGTGCGCAGCAACGATTGCTCACGACGCCATTTGGCGATGTTTTCGTGATGTCCCGACAAGAGTATTTCCGGCACTTCGCGCCCTTCCCATACGGCGGGACGCGTGTATTGCGGGTATTCGAGCAGCGAGGAAAAATGGCTTTCCTCGGTGAAGCACACTTCATCCGATAACACACCGGGGATCATGCGTGCCACGCAATCGGCCAGCACCATGGCAGGCAGTTCACCGCCGGTCAACACGTAGTCGCCGATGGAGATTTGCTCGTCCACGATGGCGTCCAGTACGCGCTCGTCCACGCCCTCATAGTGACCGCACAACAAGCACAGTTCGGGCAACTCGGCGAGTTCGCGCGCACGTTGTTGTGTCAGCGTTTTGCCCTGCGGTGACAGATAGATCAGATGGGGACGGTGACCGAGTTCGTCACATACCGCGCGGTAGCAGTCTGCGATCGGTTGCGCGTTCATGACCATACCCATACCGCCACCGTAAGGATAGTCGTCCACCTGTTTTTGACGGTTTTCGGTGTAGTCGCGAATTTGGTGAAAATGAAAGTCCAAAATCCCGCGTTCGCGGGCGCGGCCGATAATGCTTTCACCGAGTACCGCATTGCACGACTCGGGAAACAGCGTTAAAAAATCAATTCTCATCGTCAAACAATCCTAACATCGGAAAAATACGAATGATGCCGCGCTCGACGTCGACCTCGCGGATGACGTCGGGGATCGCGGGAATCAAGATCTCCTTGCCCGCGGGCGTTCTCATGTGATACACGTCGTTGGAACCGGTGTGCGTGACATCGGTACATTCGCCGTAAACGGCAGCCGTTTCGTGGTCGATTACCTGTGTGCCGATGAGGTCACAGATAAAATAGCGCCCTTTTTCCAGTTTCAGGTCACGGCGGTTGAGATACAGCATGGTCCCGCGCAGGGCGGCCGCTGCTTCCACCGTATCCACACCGTCGAGCTTGGCGAGCGCAATATTTTTATGAGGGCGCGCTTTCATGCGTACCGAGCGCGTGCCGGTACTGTCAAAATAGACGGTGCGCAGGGTGCTGAACAATTCGGGTGAATCACATTCGGGACGCACCCGTACCTCGCCGCGCACACCGTGGGTGCCGACAATCTCGCCCGCTTCCAGAAATATCTGTTTTGGCATAGTGCTCCTCCTTGGAAAAAACCTCTCACGGGGAGCCGTGAGAGGTTCGTGCGTCAGCTGTGTGGGTTAGTCGTCGATCTCAACGGCGACTTTCGCATCCTGACGGGTGGCGGCGGCACGCATGACGGTACGCATTGCTTTCGCGATGCGACCCTGCTTGCCGATCACACGACCCATATCGTCTGCCGCAACGTGGAGATGGAACACGATCGTGCCGTCCTCCGCGGGTTCTTCCTCGGTGACGACGACCGCGTCGGGATCTTCCACAAGACCGCGAGCAATCGTTAACAATAACTCTTTCATGGCCTTAGATACCGGCTTTCTTCAACAGATCTTTCACGGTATCGGTCGGCTGAGCGCCGTTTGCGATCCATTTCTGAGCCTTCTCGACGTCGATTTTGACAACAGCCGGCTCTTCCAGCGGGTTGTAATAGCCGATCTCTTCGATGAAACGGCCATCACGGGGATAACGGGAATCCGCTACCACGACACGATAGAAGGGAGCTTTCTTTGCGCCCATGCGGCGCAGTCTGATTTTTACTGCCATGTTGGTTACCTCCAAAAATAAATGGTTTTATTTTGTATTCTTAACAACCGTTCGCGGTTGAATTAGAACCCAAAGGGATTGCCTTTGCCGCCGAAGCCACCGAGCCCCATCGGCATACTTCTGCCGCCTTTTTTGCCCATGTTTTTTAAGCGTTTCATCATCTGCTTCATGGTATCGTACTGTTTGAGCAAACGGTTGACGTCTTCCACCCGCATACCGCAACCTGCGGCGATGCGCCGTTTGCGGGAGGGGTTGATGATGTCGGGCTTGCGACGTTCTTTTTCCGTCATGGACAGGATGATCGCCTCAATGCGGGAGAACTGCCGCTCGTCCACATCCACGTCTTTGAGCTGTTTTCCCATGCCGGGAATCATGCCCAGCAGGCTTTTGATGTCACCCATTTTCTGGATCTGACGGAACTGATCCAGCATATCGTTAAAGTCAAAGGTGTCTTGCTGCATTTTGCGGGCAAGTTCTTCGGCTTCACGCTCGTCAATTTGCTGTTGTGCTTTCTCAATGAGCGACATCACGTCACCCATGCCGAGAATACGCGATGCCATGCGTGCCGGGTGGAACACTTCCAAATCATCCAGCTTTTCACCTGTACCGGCGAACTTGACCGGTTTGCCGGTGACAGCACGCACCGACAGTGCCGCACCGCCGCGGGTATCGCCGTCAAGCTTGGTTAAGATCACACCGTCAATGGACAGCGTTTCGTTAAACGACTGTGCGACGTTGACCGCGTCCTGACCGGTCATGGCATCCACCACCAGCAGGATCTCCTGCGGGGCGACGGCGTTGCGGATGTTTTCAAGTTCCGCCATCAACTGTTCGTCAACGTGCAGACGACCGGCGGTATCCAAAATCACGTAATCGTTGCCGTGATCCTTTGCGTGTGCCACCGCTTCTTTGGCGATATGCACCGGATCAATGGTGCCGCGTTCAAATACCGGCACACCGGCGGCAGAACCCACCACCTGCAACTGCGTGATCGCGGCGGGACGGTACACGTCACATGCGACGAGCAACGGACGGTGCCCTTGCCCTTTGAGCAGTTTGGCAAGCTTGGCGGAGTGGGTGGTTTTACCCGAACCTTGCAGACCGCACATCATGATCACGCACGGGGGACGGTTGGCATTTGCCAAGCGGGCGGCTTCACCGCCCATCAGCGCGGTCAATTCTTCATTGACCAGTTTAATGACCATCTGCGCGGGGGTGAGGCTTTCCATCACCTTTTCACCCACGGCGCGTGCCGCGACGGCTGCTGTGAAGTCTTTGGCGACTTTATAGTTAACGTCCGCTTCGAGCAATGCCAAGCGCACTTCGCGCATGGCTTCTTTGACGTCGGCCTCGGTCAGCTTACCCTTGTTTTTCAGCCGCTTGAACGCGGCAGAGAGTTTGTCGGACAATCCTTCAAATGCCACGCTGCTTACCTCTCTCTCAATTCTTCCGCTAACCGAATGATGCGCTTGGAACGATCGTCAATCTCGCGGGAATAGCGGGTGCGGTCATTGAGCATCTGAATATCCTGCGCGGCCTCGCGAATCGCTTCCAGTCCGTCGCGCATACCGCGGAAGCGCGCCGCTAAGTGCAGGCGCTCTTCCATCTCGATCATTTGCGCTTCGGCGCGCTTGATCGCATCGCGAACCCCTTGGCGGGTGATGTTCTGATTTTCGGCGATTTCCGCCAGGGACAAGTCCTCTTCATAATACAGTTCCACCACGTGGCGTTGCTTTTCAGTGAGCATCTCCCCATAAAAATCGAACAACCAGACGATCTCCATATTCTTCGGCATTCTTGTCCCTCCTTAGGGTATTTCGCGCTACCCTATACGCAAAATAAAAAACGCTCGGTTTTTCCAAGCGTTTCCTGTAAAGGAATTTGCTTTACAGCCATTATAACAAAGCCGATTTGACTTGTCAATAGGCAAAAGCAAAATTTTTTAATCTAAGCGAAAATCCGCTTCGGTGTAGCTTTGCAGTTCCGGTTGAATGTAGGGAATACGGCGCAGCGGATCATACCGAAATTTGCGGCAGCGTGCATCGGGCTGCATGATGCCTTTGCGCAGGCAAAGAATCACCCGACCGTCCGACGAGCGCCGACCGTTCGCGCAGATTTCACATACCGGCGTTATGGCATTGCCGTACAATTTCCGCTTCATACTGTCACATCCTTTTATAGGTTTTATTATAGGTGACTTGCCTTCCTTTGTCAACAGAAAGCAACCAAATTCCGCACAGTATGAGCAGGAACACCGAAATTCCGACGTGATCGGTGACCGCGTGCACCGTCGGTGAAAAGGTCCCGAACACCGGCAAGGTGACAGGGATCAAACGGAGGAGAAGCAACGTCAGTATGGCGGTCAAGCCACCATGCAGCAGACGTGCGAGCCAAAAGCCAGGTGTCAGCGCTCCCGTGCCGACGAGGGAGGATGCCAACTGACAATGCACCGATACTCCGCCGAAACCAACGGCAAAGCCGAGAACAAACGGCGAGAGCGCGCCGAGATTAGCGGCGGCGACACAACCGCTACTGACTTCCAAAAGGCAGGCAAGTAAGGCGCTTGCCACGCGGTTTTCGCCTGTTGTGGTATCCAAGAGAGCGAGCAGTCCCGAAAACAGCAAAATAAACCCGCACATGGAAAGCAGCGATTGGCACGCGGCTGTAACCGAGTCCACAAAGGCTTGTGACAGCGACAACGGCGGGCGACGCGTGGTGTGCGTGGGGGTGTGGTGTCGTCTGTCTTTCGGTGCGCCGACAATGCCGAGCAGCAACGCCGCCGCGATATGTGCGGCAAACAGAACGGCACCGAATGACGAACTGCCCATCAGCCCCGCACCGACCGTGCTGATGATAAAGCCGGGTCCTGCGCAGACGCAAAAGCGGAGCATCCGCTGCCCTTCGTCGCGGGTGATCTGTTCGCTGCGTAACAATTCACCTGCCACCGCACCGCCTGCGGGGTAACCGCCTATAAACCCAAGGAGGATGCCTGCGGCACAACAGCCGGGCAAGCCGAACAACCGCCGTGTGATACGTTCCAAACGACTGCCGATCGCCGCCGCTACTCCGGATTTGGATAACAGCGATCCCAGCACCAAAAACGGAAACAGCGAGGGAATGATGACCGACGAACACACGGTCAACCCCCGGCTGATGCCGCCCGCCACCGCTTCCGGACGGAGGAGCAGGGCGGCGCCGCCGCAGACGATCCCGATCCCGATCAACGCGGTGCGTATTCGCGGGCGAAAAGTGAGATAAGCCGACATTGGAATCCCTCCTCGCTTTTATATATGTAGTAGGCGGGCGGCATTATTCCCACCGTGCCATCATAGGTATTTCATAAAAGGAGGGCGCTGTTATGAAACGTGAAAGGCGAGCCGCCATTTCATCAACCCTGGAAAAAACGTTGGATATACCGGTCGGTGTACTGTCAAACGCCGCCAGAATGGAGGTGTCCGGCAACCGACAAGTGTTGATCGAGGGGTGTCGGGGGATCGTGAAATATGACGAGGATCAACTGCAAGTACGCACCGCTGACGGTACGGTGCGGTTTACCGGCCGACAGTTGTGCATGACCAGTTTGAATCCCGCGTGCGCGGTGATTACCGGCAGAGTGTTGTCGATCGAGTTTTTATAGGAGGGATACCATGTTCGCAGCGACCGTACTCATCGAGTGTGAAGGTGGGTTTCCAGAACGGTTTTTGAACGAAGCGGCGGGGCGCGAGGTGGCGTTGTGGGACGTATCCCGCCGCGGTATTTCGCTGTTTTGTCGCTGTAAGGCGGCAGACTATCGCACGTTGCGCGTTGCAGCGCGAGCCGCGTCGGTGCGGATGCGAGTAAGAGAACGGTGCGGATTACCGTTTTTGTTGCGCCCGTTTCGTTTGCGGTGGGGACTTTTGGCGGGGACGCTTGTGTTTGTGTTGTTGCTGCAACTGTTATCTTCCCGCGTGTGGATCGTGCGTATTGTGGGGAACGAGCAGGTGACGGATGAAGCGATCCGTGAGGTGCTCCGGCCCCTCGGCATTTACGAAGGTGCCTCGCCCGCCGTCATGGATCTGCCCGCGTTGCAATTGACGGCGTTGGAGCGGTTGCCCGATATTGTATGGCTGACGGTGAACGTTGAGGGAAGCACGGCGACGGTGGAAGTCAGGGAACGGCAACAAGCACAGCCCATCGCGCCTGATGAACCCGCAAACGTCGTTGCTGCGCGCGACGGCGTGATCGTGCGGGTGGATGCCGTGAGCGGGCAAAGCATGGTGAAGGTGGGGGATGCGGTGACCGAGGGTACGCTGCTCATCAGCGGTGTGATGGACAGTAAGGTCGGTCCGTTGCTCAAACACGCCGCGGGGGTGGTGACGGCGCGCACCACACGCACGCTGACAGTTACCGTGCCGTTTGCGGAGAGGATACCGAGTCCTACCCCGCGCACCATCTCCCGCCCCTGTCTGTATCTGTTTGGGTGGCGGATCCCATTGTATGCCGCGGCAGACATAGAGGGAACGTATACACAAGAGCGGCTTCACTATCCCCTGTGTGCGGGTGGCAAGGCGCTGCCTGTCGGGATGGAGGTGACGCGGCTTACCTTTGACGAAACGGTGATTTGTACACGAAGCGAAACCGAGGCGCGAACCGTGGCGCACGCGCGACTTGCCGAGGCAGTCGGTGCGTTGGACGTGATGATCGAAGCCGAGAACGTGACCGAACGGAAAACAGACGAGGGTTGGGTGCTAACGGGCACGTATACGTGTTTGGAAGAAATCGGAGAGACAAGGTCGCTTGAACGGCAACAGAAATGAAAAATTCATAGTTTTTTTGATGACAACTGCGTTTTTTTGTGGTATAATAACATGATTAAAAAACACAAGGGTCGTGTCACCTTATGATAGAACAAATGATTAACGTGGACCGCATGGAGCAGGCGGTGGCGCTGTTTGGAAATTTTGACGAGAATATTCGGTTGATCGAGCAGCAGTTCGGAGTTGCCATTTTGAGTCGCGATAGCGATTTGAAAGTCAGCGGCGAGCCGGAGGCGGTTGCCAAAGCCACGCGTGCGATCGAAGGGCTGCTGCAACTTCTCAACCGCGGTGAGCAGTTGACCGAGCAGAACGTGCGGTACGTACTGATGCTTGTCAGCGAGGGCACCGACGATCAGTTGCCCGCGCTTACCGGTGACAGCATTTGCATCACCGCCAAAGGGCGTCCCATCAAGCCCAAAACGTTGGGACAAAAGCAATACGTGGAGGCGATTCGCGAGAATACGGTGGTGCTCGGCATCGGTCCTGCCGGTACGGGCAAGACGTATTTGGCGGTGGCGATGGCGGTGGAAGCGTTCCGCGCCAAGCAGGTCAACCGTATCATTTTGACGCGTCCCGCGGTGGAGGCGGGCGAAAAACTTGGGTTTTTACCCGGTGATCTGCAATCCAAGGTCGATCCGTATCTGCGGCCGCTGTACGACGCGTTGTTTGATATGCTGGGTACCGAAACTTATCAGAAGTATTTGGAGCGCGGTAATATCGAGATTGCACCGCTCGCGTATATGCGCGGACGAACGCTTGATGACAGTTTTGTGATCCTGGATGAAGCGCAAAACACGACCCCTGAGCAGATGAAGATGTTTTTGACGCGTCTTGGGTTTAATTCCAAGATGGTGGTGACCGGTGATATTACGCAGATCGACTTACCGTCCGGCAAACAAAGCGGTTTGCGTGAGGTTATGCGGGTACTCAAAGGTGTGGAGGACGTGTCCATTTGCACCTTTACGCAAAAAGACGTGGTGCGGCATCAGTTGGTGCAGCGCATTATTGAAGCGTATGAACGCTATGAAAAAAACAAGGAAGAAAAGAGGAGTCGAAATGCTCAAAAAACTGCGGGTAGATATTGAAAACCAACAAAAAGCCTTTAAGATCCCGACGGGACTTCGTATGCTCATCCGCCGTTGCTGTCACGCGGTGTTGGAGTTGGAAAACGTGGACGGCAGCGTACAAGTGGACGTGACGCTCGTGGATAATGACCGTATTCATCAAGTGAATTTGGAACAGCGCGGCATTGATGCGCCGACCGACGTCCTCTCGTTCCCGCTCGGGGAAAACGGCGAATACGATCGGCATCCCGAAACCGGTGAGATCCTGTTGGGGAACATTATGATTTCCTTGGAGAGAGCGGAACAGCAGGCGGAGGATTACGGACACAGCTTTAACCGCGAGGTAGGGTATTTGACCGTACATTCCATGCTTCATCTGCTCGGGTATGATCACGTGCAGGGCGGCATGGAAGCCGTGCGTATGCGTGAAAAGGAAGAAACCGTCATGAAACAGGTGGGCTTGCCCCGCGGGAGTAGTTATGTGCTCGAAGATTAAGGGATCACATATCCTTAAAGGTTTTGCGTGGGCGGCACGCGGCGTGTGGCGGTGTATGCGCGAAGAATGGCATTTTCGGTTTCATCTGGTGATTGCCTTTTACGTATGCTTGTTCACACCGTGCTTTTCGCTGAGCCGCGCCGAGGGTGCGTTGCTTGCTTTGACCATCGGCGGTGTACTGACAGCGGAACTTTTCAATTCGGCGGTGGAGCGTGCGATTGATCGCGTTTCCACCGAACAACATCCGCTTGCCGGTGCTGCCAAGGATATGGCGGCGGGCGCGGTGCTTGTAGCGGCGATTGCCGCGGTGGCGGTGGCGGTCTTCTTGTTTTGGAAACCGGAGATCTGGTTTGCCGTTTTTGCCGATTGGGGCAACCATATCGTTAAGCCTATTTTATTGGCGCTGTCTGCTGTGCCGGCGGTGCTGTTTGTTTGGAAATGGAGAGCAAAGTAATGGAAACAACCTCTGCTTTTATCGCGTTGGTCGGTCGACCGAACGTGGGGAAATCGTCGCTGCTGAACACCTTGGTGGGACAAAAGGTTGCCATCGTGTCGGACAAGCCGCAGACCACGCGTAACCGCATTATGGGTGTTCTCACGCGCGAGTCGGTACAACTGGTTTTCTTGGACACGCCCGGTACGCATCGGCCTCGCACCAGACTTGGCGATTTTATGGTGAAATCCATCGGTGAAGCCATGAACGGTGTGGACGTGGGAGTGCTCGTCGTGGAACCGACCGCTACCGTGCGGGATGCGGAGCGCGAGTTGCTTCAAAAATTCCGCGCGCAACAATTGCCGGTACTCTTGGTGATCAATAAGATCGACACGGTGGAGGACAAAGCGACGCTGCTCACCTGCATCGATGCCTGGCGGCAGGAATTCAGCTTTGAGGCAATATTGCCGGTATCTGCTTTGACGGGTGAGGGCGCAGACGAGCTACTTGCCGAGCTTACCAAATACACCTTTGAAAGCCCGCACTTTTTCCCCGCGGACGCTGTCAGCGATCAGCCGGAAAAGGTGTTGGCGGCGGAACTTCTGCGCGAGCAGATGCTGCTTTCGCTGCGCGACGAGATCCCGCACGGGATCGCCGTCGTCATTGAACGCATGGAAGAGCGCGAAACCGAGCGCGGAGTCATTTTGGATATCGATGCGGAGATCTTCTGTGAGCGGGATACCCACAAGGGCATGGTGATCGGCAAAAAGGGCGCGATGCTCAAACGCATTTCCACGGCGGCGCGCGCGGAAATGGAAAAAGCGCTTGACGCACACGTGAATTTGCAATGCTGGGTGAAAGTGAAAGAGGACTGGCGCAACCGTCAGGGACTTCTTAACGGATTTGGGTATCGGTTGTAAAATTTTTCTATGTATGGAACGTCTCGTTTTCGTTCAAAGTAATACTGAACGGAGGCGGCGGAAAGATGGATCAAGACAAATTATGGGCAACCTTTCAGAAAACCGGAAAGGTACACGATTACCTGCGCTATTGCGGGGTGGACGTGTACGGACACGGTGAAAATTCCGTAGAGAATAAGCAGGAGAAGTCGCATGAAACTGACGACCGACGCATTGATCATACGCGAAAATAATACGGTTGGCGAGTCGGACCGTTTTGTGACGGCGCTGACACGCGATCTCGGCGTTATCCGCGCGTCGGTGCGGGGCGCCAGACAACTGAAAAACCGCAACGGCAGTGCGACACAGCTCCTTTGCTATTCCCGTCTTTCCTTGTATAAAGGGCGGGAAAAATACATAGTGGACGATGCCGAACCGTTGCAGGTGTTTTTTGAGGTGCGGGGAGATTTAGAGAAACTCGCCCTTGCGCAGTATTTTTGTGAACTCGCGGGTGTGCTGGCACCTGCTGAGGAAGAAGCCGAGGAAGAATTGCGTTTGTTGCTAAACGCGTTGCATTATTTGTCGGTGGGAACGCGGTCGTTGCCACTCGTCAAAGCCGTGACCGAGTTGCGGCTGTTGTGTAAAGCGGGGTACATGCCCGCGGTGGCGGGGTGTGCTCGGTGCGATACGCAAGAGTGTACGCGGTTCTCGCCGCTTCGAGGAGAAGTGACCTGCGAACAGCACGGCGCTGCCGATGTCTTGCCGATTTCGGCGGGGACGCTTGCGGCGCTGCGACATATCGTGTACGCGCCGTTTGAGAAATGTTTTGCCTTTACCTTGCCCGAGGCGGATACGGCGATGCTCGGCGATGCGGTGGAACGCTTTCTGTTGGCGCAGTTAAACCGTGGATTTCACACGTTAGAATTTTATCACAGTTTAGGATAAAGGATAGCAACCATGAACAAGCATTATCGTGCATTGGAACTGGATAAGGTGCTGGAACTGTTGGCGGCGCAGGCAACCTGCGAGGACGCGGCAGAGGCGGCGCGCGCATTGCAGCCGTCGCCGTATCTCGCTGAGGTGCAGCGCTTACTTAACGATACGGACGCGGCATTTTGTCTGATGGCAAAATTCGGTGCGCCGCCGTTTGGCGACGTCAAAAACGTATCCAATGCGCTGCGTCGTGCCGGGGCGGGCGCGATGCTGACGCTCGCGGAGTTGTTGCGCGTGGCGGGTACGCTGCGCGGCATCCGTTCGGTGCAGGAATGGCATTCGCATTGCGAGGGGATGGGTACGTGCCTCGACGATCGTTTTATGTCCTTGTCGCCCAATAAATTTTTGGAAGAGCGTATCCGCACCACCGTGTTGTCGGAGGACGAGATCAGCGATAATGCCTCGCCGGAACTGTATACCATTCGCCGCAAGATGCGGGCGGCATCTGCGAAAGTGCGGGATCAGTTGGACAAACTGATCCATTCGCAAACGGCGCAAAAAGCGTTGCAAGAGCCGATCGTCACCATTCGTGGCGGGCGGTTTGTGGTGCCGGTCAAGGCGGAACATCGCTCCACCATTGCGGGGCTCGTACACGACACTTCCTCGTCGGGGGCGACGGTGTTTATCGAGCCGATGGGCGCGGTGGAAGCCAACAACGAATTAAAAGTACTGGAATCGCAAGAAGCGGCGGAGATCGAGCGTATCATCACTGCGTTATCCGCCGAGGTGGGCTCGTTTGCCGATGCGATCATCGACGATTATACGGTGCTTGTCGGCATTGATCTGATCTTTGCCAAAGCACGGCTCGGTTATCAGATGAAAGCCTCTGTTCCGCAGGTGACCGACGACGGACACATCGTGCTGAACAAAGCGCGCCATCCGCTCATTGATCCCCAAAAAGTTGTGCCGATCGACGTTCAACTCGGCGGCAGTTTTGATACGTTGGTGATCACGGGTCCCAACACGGGCGGTAAGACTGTTACCTTAAAGACCATCGGGTTGCTTACCTTAATGGTGATGTGCGGGCTCATGCCGCCGGTGCGTGACGGTAGTCGTTTATCCGTGTTCCGTACCGTGCTTGCCGATATTGGGGACGAGCAGTCCATTGAACAATCGTTATCGACGTTTTCGGCGCACATGACGAACTTGATCCGCATTTTAGGCGAAGCGGATGAACATAGTTTGGTATTGCTGGACGAACTTGGTGCGGGCACCGATCCCGTGGAGGGTGCTGCGCTGGCGACTGCGATGGTGGAACGCTTGCGCGCACAAGGAGCGCGAATCGCGGCGACCACGCACTATGCGGAAATGAAAGCGTATGCCATCCAGACCGAGGGCGTGGAAAACGGCAGTTGTGAATTTGACGTGGAATCGCTCCGCCCGACGTACCGCTTGATGGTGGGGGTGCCGGGACGTTCCAACGCGTTTGCGATCAGCGAACGGTTGGGTATGGATTCCGCGTTGGTACAGCGCGCACAGTCGCTTGTGTCGGGTGACGACCGCCGTTTGGAGGAGGTCGTGATCGCGCTCGAAGAAAAACGGCTGACGCTCGAAAAGGAATTGGAAGAAGCCAAAGCCGCCACGCGTGCCGCACAGCGTGCCAACGAAACCGCCACCGAGCAGTTGGCGGCTTTGCAGGCAGAGAAAGAGCGCGAGTTGGACGATGCCCGTGACGAAGCGCGTCGCGTGGTGGAGCGCGCGCGGCACGATGCGGAACAGTTGATTGCCGAACTGGATGCGTTACGCAAACAGAAAAACACCGCGGATTTTTCCAAAAAAGCCGCCGCGGCTCGCTCACAGCTGCGCAGTAGGCTGAATAAACTGGAAGACGATATTGACCCCGTCACGCAAAAGCCGCGCAGCACGTACCGGTTGCCGCGACCGCTGAAAGTGGGAGACGAGGTGTTGATCGTTGATATTGATAAAGCTGCCGTGGTAGCGGCGCTCCCTGATACAAACGGTACCGTAGAGGTACAGGCGGGCATCATTCGCACGCGTGTGACGCTTGATAATCTGCGCTTGATTGAGAAAACGACCGCTCCCGCCGCGAAGGCAAAGGGCGGCGTGTATGCAGACGTGTCGCGTTCCACCCGCCGTGCACAGACCGAATTGGATCTGCGCGGGCAAACCACCGACGAGGCGTTATTGGAAGTGGATCGATTTTTGGATAACGCGCGGCTTGGCGGATTGGATCGGCTGACCATTATTCACGGAAAAGGCACCGGTGCTCTGCGCGCGGCGGTGCACGCGCATTTGAAATCGTGTGTCGGGGTGAAATCGTTCCGTTTAGGGCTGTATGGCGAGGGCGAGACCGGTGTGACGATCGTGGAGATGAAATAAGATGACGAGAATGGTGTTTTGCGACGTAGACGGTACGTTGCTTAAAAAAACAGAAACGGCGATTTCGAGTGAAACGCTGAACGTGTTGCGCCGTTTGTTGGATCGCGGCATCACGGTGGTTATCGCAACGGGCAGACCGTACGGACAACTGAAAACGATGTTCGGTCCGTTATTTTTCCGATTGGTGTTTTTGTGTATGGACGGGGCGCTTGTGATGCACAAGAACTGTGTGTTGTATAAAAAGCGGCTGATGAAATGCAAAACAAAAGATCTTCTTGCCCGATACGGCGGCGGTGCCGTGTATGGGCGCGAGCATATTTATTGCGTGGGAAATACACCGGTTGACGGCAAGCGTGTCCACATACCGGAGGAGATTCCCGAGGATTACTTGAAGGTGGAATTGCCCACCGGTACGGTTACCGATCTGCACGAGTCGTTTCGGGTAGCATATCAAAACGACCGCACGACCGAACTGGTTGCCGCGGGTGCGGATAAGGGGGCTGCGGCGCGGGTCGTGATGCAAAAGTTCGGGGTGTCACCCGATCAAGCGATTGCGTTCGGTGACGGCGAGAACGATATTCCGCTTCTCTGCGCGGTGGGGCATCCGTACCGCATGAAGGATTCGCTGTGTATGGGGTTCGGTGATCTGCCGACCGCTGACAGCGTGGAAAGCGTATTGCGGCAGCATTTCAGAATATAACAACAGGGGACGATACGATGTTTGGTAATAAATTCGAGCAGGCCAAAGATCTTCACGAAAGAGGGCACAACTGTGCACAAGCGGTGGCGCTTCCGTTTTCGGAAGATTTAGGGATGGACCCGCAAACCGTGATGCGTGCCATGGAAGGTTTCGGCGCCGGTATGGGCGGTAGAGAGCAGACCTGTGGTGCGTTGTCGGGCGCCATTTTTGTGGCAGGATTGAGGCATAGTGACGGTCACTTGTGGGCGCCCGCTTCCAAGCAACAAACCTACGCGATCTGCAAAGCGTTGTGTGACGAATTTACCGCCGCGTGCGGTGGTACAGCCGTGTGTGCGGCGATTAAGAACGCGGGATGCGTTTCCTGCCAAAAGTGCATTGAGCTCGGTGTTTCCCTTGCGCTTAAAGCACTCGAACAATAAGAAAACATAAACAGCCGCCGTGTGTTAAAAACATACGGCGGCTGTTGCTTTACAGCGCTTTTTTGGTAAGCTTAGCGTCGATTTTTTTGAGGGACTTGTTTTTACGTGTCGATTCATGGTAGAATACAAGTAACCGAAATAAGGAGGGGTCCCTATGGATGGTATGTTAACGCAACTCAGTCCCCGTATGGAACGGGCAATTAACCTCATGAACGATGAGGAGTTTGGTCGTGCGGTCGACGTGCTCAACCAAGAATTGGATGAGCAACCGAAAAACAGCGTTGCGTACTGGTTGCTGTTGATGGCGGAGCATCAATGCAACAGCGAAGATACGCTGATCAATCGTGGCATTCCCTTTACCAATGAGAAACCCTATTCTTATGCTTGCCGCTACGCGACTGCCGAGCAACAAGAACACTATAAGCAGGCAGCCGACAAAACGTTGTTCTTCACGCACAGTAACGTGCTGCGGTGTGCCGCTCAAAACGACGTTTTTCGTATGAACAAGTGGATCGGGCATTATGCCGCGCACTGTCCCGAAAACGATCTGCTGAAGGAGATACATACGGTACTTAGCAAGGCGGGCGGATTAGCCGTTCCCGGCGAGTATTCGTTAGGGATTATTACGGCCTTACACGCGGTATACAAAGAACTCGACTCGGGGGTTGATACCGGTGACGTGTTCAAGGCTTTGAGTGGCATGTTTGAAGAGTTTTCCAAATTCTTTTCTTCGAAGGCGGTGGAAGCCGCAAAGGTGTCGCTCAAAAACGTGGATTTTACTGTCGACGCCGTCAATGCCGATGCGACGCTACGCAAACGTGCGGCAACCTTGTTGCAAGAAAACAAGGATATTCGGTGTTGGGTCGATCCTGCTGCTGTGTGGGAAAAACAAGGCGGGAAGCCTTCGCTGCCCGATACCTTGCCTGATGGATCTCCTTCCACCGGTTTGGAGCGGGTGCGGTTGTTCGTAACGCAATTACTGGATACTGATGCGCAATGGTCCATCGACCGCTATGCGGTGATCGACGCGTTATTTGATAGGCTGAACGACGAAGAGGCGCGAGCAGCGTTCCATCGATCTATCTTAGCGCGTAAAGAAGTTACACCCGAGGAGCTGCAATACGTGGCGCTGCGCAGCCAAGACGGCAGCGAAGCCGCATGGCGCTACGTCACGACTATTTCCCGGGGGTTGACGGTAGCCTTACCGCCACTCGATATTCAGAAAAAAGTAGATACCTTCCTCAAAAAGCATCTTGACGATCATAAAAAACGCGAGGAACTTTTAGCGTTTCTGAAACAAAAGCGCGAATGGACGCTCACGTTGGAAAACCAAGAGTTAGAACACATTGCTCCGTGGGCAGAGCGTGCCTTGCAGGCGGAAAGCAATCCGTATCAAGCCGAATGGACTGCGTATACCGAGGCGCTACACGCGGCGGCAGTCGCACAAACCGCGGCATGTGATGAGGCAATTAACACCGTAAAGCAGGCCGTTGCCACGTTTGATAGCGACCTGCAAGCGAGCAGTGAGAAAAGCGGAAAGACGGCGGCAATCGTGTCGGGTGTGGCACTCGCAGTCGCTGTGGTGGCACTTGTGGTTTCGGTTTACTGGTTGTTGGCGCCGCAACAAGTGCTCAAACACTCGGTTTACGTGCTGTACGGTTCTTTGTTGGGCGGTTGGTTAGTGCTTCGCCCGATCTTGGTGGCTATTCAAAAAGCACAGCGAGAGGCGCGCCGTTTGCGCAAGAAACCCAAGAGCGAGGCAGCACAATATACCGCCGCGTGCCGTCGCTTTACCGACTGGGCGCCGCACCTTACCAACGTGTCGTTCTGGCTTTCGGTGGCCGCGCTGGTGGTGTCGTTATTCACGTTTAACAAACAGGTTGGCACGTTGTCCATTGACGACGTCGATGATTTGTCGTTGCTGGCTACCAATCCGCTTGGCCACTATCAGCTTAATGCCGATTTGGATCTTCAAGATACCGCGCTTCCGGCCGTGACGTTCTTCTTTGGCGAGATTGACGGCAACGGACACACCGTATCTAACGTCGCTCAAACTGATGCTTCGTGGATTTGGCACAATTTCGGAGAAATGCGCCACCTCACGTTCCAAAACGGCACGTGGCAGCAGGCACTTTTGCACGCTAACCACGGATTATTGCTTGACGTTTCTGTGAACGGTGTTACCCGTACGTTTGGCGAAGTCTTGCCGAAAGCCTTTGAGTTGGCGGTGCTTGCCGAAGACAACTCCTCGCTCGGCACCCTTGCCGATTGCCGTATCACCGACGGTGCTGTTACGTTCACCGCAGAATACGAGCCGTCCAAGCACTTCCGTTTCGGCACGTTCGCGGCCCAAAACGGGGGCACGGTAGTTAACTGTCACACCAACATCCCCGTCACGGTTAACTTGACTTGTCTGACGGGCCATGATAAGCCGGAATTTGAATTGGGTGGCCTGATCGGCAACAACAAGGGGGATTTGGAAGGATCGTCTTATACCGGTAAGTTCCAAACCACCGTCAACGATCAATCGGCAACCGACCTTGCTTACCTGTACATCGGTGGCTTGATCGGTAATAACGGCATCTCCTCGCGTTCGTTCTTTAACGGCGAGTTGGCGGTTACCCTGACTGCCGAGGAAGCAGCCTCCGGTCAAATTGCCTGCTCGGTAGGTGCTATCGGCGGTCACGCCGGCATGAACAATTCCTATGCGCAGGGTAAGCTGTCCGTCGTGTGCCGCGAAAGCGAAAATAAAACGGTAACACCTTATGCCGGCGCGCTTACCGGAACCTTACTCCGCGACGACGTGATTGAAAACAGTTATCACGCATTGGCTTGCTCGGTAAAAACCATCACCGCGAACAACAAGACCACGCGGTGCGATTACTGTATTGTTGCCGGTGTGAAGCCGGAGTTCGACGAGACTCCCGACGTGGTCAATTCCTTTGTATACGGTACCAAACGGGCGGCAAAGAGTTGCGGTCAGGAAGATTTGGTGATTCAGAACAGCTATAAGTCGGCATCCATTTTCCCCAACGGCAAGAATCTGAAACCGGCGCGCACCATGACCACCACCGCTTTCCTTATCGATACACTCGGTTGGAGTGAGGAAATCTGGGATATGCAAAACGGAAAGCTCCCCACGTTAAAGCCTGTGGTATATACAGAAGAATCTGCCGAAGATACCGCTACGACAACAACGCAGCAAGAGGAGGCGAAGTAAATGGCTTTTGTCGACGTACTGTGCCCTGCTTGTGCAGGACAACTTCATTTATGCAGCGATATTAAGACTGCCTACTGCACCCTGTGCGGTGATCGCATTTCCTTGGACGATGCCTTAAACGGTAAGATCAACGAGGAAGCGCTGAATACGTATACCGCCGATGAGTTGTACGCGATGGCGCGCGATGCCGATCACAACCCGCAGTTGTTGCATGCCGCCGCCGAAAAGGGCTCGGTGGATGCAAACTTGTATATCGGTGTGGGGCTTGTTTCCGACGGCGACTACGAAGAGGCGTTATCGTATCTTAAAGTGGCGTCGGATGCCAAATCGCCCAACGGTATGGCGATGTATGCCGCCACGTTGCTGGATGTTCACAATGATCCCGACGAATACGAAAGAATTTTGTATTTGATGGAAGAAGCGTTAAAGCTCGGCTGTGATGATACCGTTGCAAAAATCTGCAACGATCGATTGAAAGACTTGCGCTCCGTCGTGAGCAACAACCGCCGCGTGCGGCGCATGGAAGAGGAATTCCAACGCGCGTTAAAGGCATACGACTTCGAGACGATTGAACGCTTGGCAAAACAAGGTCATGCCGAGGCCGCCGACGTGGTAAGACACGCAAACGAAATCATGAAATGCCGTTACTATCAAAACGGGATATGCACGAAACGAAGTACCTCGTATTATTTGGCACATTGCGATGATCCGCGCAAAGCGTGGTGCCCGGATTATAAACAATCCACCTGATACGAAACCAAACGAAGCCCCCGCCAACGGCGGGGGCTTCGTTTATTGTTTGACATGCTTGCCGATGAATTTTAAGAGGATAAACAGCACAACGCCGATGGCGGTAAAGATGCCGACACCGAGCCAATTGAGGGCGGCAAGACCGCTGAAAAACAGTTCGCCGCTTGTCGCATTTTGCAGGGAGGGTGCGATGTAGATCACGTCACCCACAATCGTGATAAAGAGTGCCGTATACGCTGCAAAGGACAACGCGGTGGCGGCACCACCCGACTCGTGTCGAATGACGGCGCGGGAAACACCCGTGCTTTCCAAGGATAACAGGCGGGACACGTACACGGCGCCAAGTGTCAGAATGAGAATTTCGGGAATCATGTAGGTTGCGTTATAGGAGAGGGAATAGATAAACGCTTCGGCGGTGGGAACGGACAACCCTGCCCATACCGTACAACCCGAAATGACGTGGCACAGATACCGCAGAAGTCCCGTGAGGAACGCTACCGTGCCGAGCGCCGCACCTTGCGGTAGTTTACCCCGGAAGATGCCGCCGAGTCCCAGCACCAAAAAGGCGAGCAGGTAATCAAAAACGGCGATGGCGATCACGGCGCCGAATGAGGTGGCATACGAAAAATTGTCCAGCCCCAGCAGCAGTTGGATCAAGCTGTAAGCAAAGGCGGTGAACAGACCGTGGCGCGTGCCGTGACGGTAGGCGATGATCAGCAGCGGTAACATACTGCAAGCGGTGACGCTGCCGCCGTACGGCATATCCACCAACTTGATAACACTTAACACCGCGGCGATCGCCAAGAGCAGAGCACTTTCGGTCAGGCGGTAAACGGATTCTTTGCGAGTTGACATATTGAACGCTCCTTTTTAACAAAAAACATCCTATCCGAACAATACGGATAGGATGTTAAAAAAGGCAGATGTTTGCGCGCTTTAACCGCTGCACTTCGTAAACATTCCTACGCCGGTATTATCCGGATCAGGTCACAGGGTTAGAAGCAAGCTTCCTCTCAGCCGACGATGTGTCAGCACCCCTTGTTTAACAGTGGGTATTGTAGCATGAATTTAAGGGTGTGTCAAGCCAATTTTGCGGCAATGGCATCCAAAAATTCTAACGAGTTGACTTTTTTCTTGTTTTCGAGCGTGGAGAGCAGGTACAAGTCGCCGGTCATGATGCCGTCCTCGATGGTGCCGAGGGTGGCGGCTTCCAGACGGTCGGCAAAGGCGCACAACTCCGGCAGATTATCCAGCTCGCCGCGTTTGCGCAGAGCGCCTGACCACGCGAAGATGGTGGCGACGGAGTTCGTGGAGGTTTCTTCACCTTTTAAGTGCTTGTAATAATGGCGGGTGACGGTACCGTGTGCCGCCTCATACTCGTAGTTGCCGTCGGGCGAAACGAGTACACTCGTCATCATGGCGAGCGAGCCGAACGCCGTGGCAACCATGTCGCTCATGACGTCGCCGTCGTAGTTCTTGCACGCCCAGATAAAGCCGCCCTTGGAACGGATAACGCGGGCAACCGCGTCGTCGATCAGCGTGTAGAAATACTCGATGCCGGCGGCTTCAAATTGCTCCTTGTACTCGGCTTCATAGATCTCGGCGAAGATGTCCTTAAACCGATGGTCGTAGATCTTGGAAATGGTATCCTTGGTGGAGAACCACAAGTCTTGCTTTAACGACAGCGCGTAGTTAAAGCAAGCGCGGGCAAAGCTCGCGATGGAGTTATCGGTGTTATGCACACCTTGAAGGATGCCGCCGCCGGTAAAGTCGTGGATGAGTTTGCTCTCGGTGCGACCGTCCGGATAGGTGACGAGCAGTTCCGCCTTGGCGGCGCCGTCTACGTACAGTTCGGAGTTTTTATACACGTCGCCATACGCGTGACGGGCGAGCACGATGGGTTTTTCCCACGTGGAAACGCTCGGTGTGATACCTTTGACCACCACGGGAGCGCGGAATACCGTGCCGTCCAACATTGCACGCAACGTGCCGTTGGGACTTTTCCACATTTCCTTTAATTTATATTCTTCCACGCGCTGTGCGTTAGGGGTGATGGTGGCGCATTTGACACCGACACCGTATTTTTTGATCGCGTTTGCCGCGTCGACCGTGACTTGGTCGTTGGTTTGATCGCGGTACGGCAAGCCGAGATCATAATATTCGCATTTCAGGTCCACAAACGGCAACAGCAGTTTTTCTTTGATCGCTTGCCACAGGATGCGGGTCATTTCGTCGCCGTCCATCTCGACGAGCGGCGTGGTCATTTGAATTTTACTCATGGTGATCGTTCCTTTATTTGAAAGTTGTTTTTATTTTACTTGATTTTGCCTATAATGGCAACTCTTTTTTCGCCTTTTTCGGAAATTTATTGCGTCGGTGCGCATTTTGCGTTATACTGGGGGCATAGAAAGGGGATATAAGCACATGTATACCGTTACACCCGTGCAGGCGGAGAAACGACAACTGAATAAAAGCAGCACGTTTGTGGCGTTTATACTGCTGGCGATGCTCTTCGTCGATGTTGCGCTGACGGTGGCGGTACAATTGGGGTTACTGGAAGGCGCCTTGCAATGGGCAAACACCCATGAAAAATATATGTTGCTTAACATGATCGTGTATACCGGTTCTTTGGCGGTGCCTGCCGTAGCAGTAGCGCTCATTGGCGGTTACCGACGCAGTCCGTTTCCGTCGAAGCGGGTGAGCAGCGGGTTTATCGGGCTGGGTGTGGTCGGCGGCATGGCGATCGCGATCTTTGCTAACGTGGTGGCAACGTGGGTGATGAACTGGTTGATGACGTTTGGCGTACCCGAACCCGAGATGCCGGATCTGTTACAGCCGACGTTTATCAGCCTTCTGTTGAACATCGTCGCGACGGCGGTGTTGCCTGCGTTGATTGAAGAAATGATCTTTCGAGGATACGTTCTCGGTGCGTTGCGTCCGCACGGTGACGGACTGGCGATCGTGTTGTCTGCCGTGTTGTTCGCCTTATTCCACGGTAATATGTTGCAGATTCCGTTTGCGTTTGTTTTAGGTCTTGTGTTGGGATACCTCATGGTGCAGACCGACAGCATTTGGCCGGCGGTGGCGTTGCATTTTGCCAACAATCTGATGTCGGTGTTATTACAATTTTTCGGGAAATGCTTTCCCGAGCAAGATACCGCCATTACCATGGCGGCATTTGCCGCGGTGGCGGCGGTCGGCGCGGCGGTTCTGACGGTGATTCGCCGTCCCGGGTATCTGAAAACGGTGGGCAACGGTGTGTCGCTGCTGACAGTGCGTGAGCGGTTAGCTAAACTGCTGTTTTCGCCCGCGATGGTGTTGGCGCTCGCTTGGTTGCTGGCGGTCGTGTTTAACAGTATGGGGAGTGGGCAGGTATGACGGATAATGAGTGGATGCAGCGTGCGCTGGAACTTGCCGCCGAAGCCGCCGACGAAGGCGAGGTGCCGGTCGGCGCAGTGATCGTGAAAGACGGACAACTCGTTTCGGAGGGACGCAATCGGCGCGAGATCGGGAAAAATGCGTTGGCGCACGCGGAGATCGAGGCAATAAACGGCGCGTGCCGGGCGCTTGGCGGTTGGCGGCTTTCAGGTTGTACGTTGTACGTGACGTTGGAGCCTTGCCCGATGTGTGCGGGCGCGCTCATCAACGCGCGTGTGGATCGGGTGGTGTACGGTACGGCGGATCCGAAAGCGGGGTCTTGCGGGTCGCTTGTCAATTTGTTCAGTCTGCCGTATAATCATCAGCCGGAACTTGTCGGCGGAGTACGGAAAGACGAGTGTGCGACGATGCTCCAAGACTTTTTTCGACAGCTTCGTACAAAACATTGACAAAAAATGCGCTTTTTCTTATAATGAGAATGTTAGGAGGGAAGGAATATGAAAAAGTTTTTTCAAGAATTTAAGGAGTTTATCTCCAAAGGCAACGTGATCGATATGGCGGTTGCGGTTATCATCGGTAATGCGTTCAAAGCCATCATCACGGCGCTGGTGGACAACGTCATTATGCCGCTTATCAGTTTGGCAGTCGGTGGATTAAATTTCACCGAGTGGAAATGGGTGCTGACCCCCGCTACGGTGGTGGACGGCGTGGAACAGGCGGAAGTCGCGGTCAGCTACGGCATCTTGCTGCAAGCGGTCATTGATTTCTTGATCGTCGCGTTCTGCATTTTTGTAGCACTCAAAATCTTATTGGCGGTGCAAACCAAGACGAAAGAACTGCTTGTCAAAAAGGCTGAGGAAGAAGCGGCGGAAGAAGCCGCTGCCGAGCCTGCTGAGACCGAGATGGACGTTTTGCGTGATATTCGCGAATTGTTAAAAGAAAAATAAGAAAACAAAAAAGCAGCCGAGAGGCTGCTTTTTTTATGTTCTCTGTAACAAGGCGTCTAAGACACCGTGTTTGATATCCTGCATCCCTTGAACGGTGGGGTGACCGAAGTTTTTGTCAATGTAATCGAAGGTGACGGTGGTCATGCCGTGGCGGCGGCTGACTTTTTTGAGTGCGTCAACGATCTCTGATTTCAAGTGGGTGTTGATAAGGCAGTAAACGTCGGCGTTTGGCAGCGTTTCGCGCAATCGTTTGAAAAAGTGGCAAACGGCGGGCAGAACGCAGTACAGCTCCGTGCCGTCCATCTCGCCGAGCGGCGCGTTGGCGCAGCTGTCGTTGGTGCCGCCAAACACAAACACGGTGTCGATTCGGTTTTTCTGAAAAAAGCCGTTTTCGATCAGTTGATTCAGCCGATAAATGAAGGAACTGCTTTTGGAATTGTCGGCATTGTTATAGCCGGTGTAGCCGATCGTCGAACCGGACCAACTGTTGTTTAACACCAGATTCAAGCGCGCTTCTTCTACAACCTGGTACCACCAGGTTTGTGTTACGCTTGTCACGTCGGTTTTACCAGACTCCACGTTATCAGGATACCACGTGGCGTAGCCGTTCGGGACGTAACCTCGAAAGGTGGAATAACTGTCGCCGAAAATCAGGGTGTTGTTTGACATCGCGCATCACTCCTTGCGAGGAAGTATACCATATTATAAAATGTGTTGCAAGTGCGGCGTCTTATGTGCTATACTTTACACAAACGAGACGGACACGTTAAGGCGTGGCGGGCGGATTCACTCCGCCGATCTGATAGGGGTACCGTTGCCATATGCCGATACCTCCTATTATCCGATGACGAATCCCACTTGGGAGGCGTAAGAAAGGAAGAGAATACAATGAACAGAAAACCCAAGGTGTTGGTTGTAGGCAGTTTGGCAATGGATATGACGGTTGTCGGCGAGCGCTTTTGCAATGCCGGTGAAACCATTATCGGCAATGGTTTTTCCACGGCGCCCGGCGGTAAGGGTGCCAACCAAGCCGTTCAGGCGGCGCGGTTGGGTGCCGACGTGACGATGATTGGTCGTGTCGGTAACGATGACTTTGGTAAGGCGCTCATCCGTTCGGTTGCACAAAGCGGTGTGAATACCGAGTATATTCGTATCACGGACGGCGTGCCGACCGGCGTGGCGGATATTCAGATTCAGAAAAACGACAAAGGTACCGAAAACCGCATTGTCATCGTTCCCGGTACCAATCATAAAAACACGGTGGAGGACGTCGCGTTCTTAAAAGATCGTATCACCGACTACGACATTGTGATCATGCAGCACGAGATCCCGCAAGAGGTAAACTGTGCGGTTGCCGCGTATGCCAAGGCGGCGGGTGTGCCGGTGATGCTCAATCCCGCACCGTCTGCCAAGGTGCCGGCAGAGCTGATCTCCTGCTTGACATATATTTCACCCAACGAGCATGAAGCGGCGGATATTGTGGGGATCAGCCCCGACAGCGACAAATCGATCACCGAGGCGGTGGCGGCGTTGCACGGTATGGGCGTTACCAACGTTTTGATCACGCTCGGTAAAAACGGGTGTGCGTACAGCGATGGCGATTCTCTTATCAATGCGCCCAGCGTGAGTGTGGCAACGGTCGTGGATCCGACCGCCGCGGGCGATAGCTTCATCGGTGCGTTTTGCACGGCGATGGCGGCGGGGATCGACGTTGACAAGGCGTTGTTGTTTGCCAACTGCACGGCGGGTATTACCGTTTGCCGTATGGGTGCACAAACAAGCTTGCCTACCTTGGACGAAGTGCTTGACGTGATGGAAAGCAAAGGATTTAATACCGATATGTATACCGTGCTTCGGGCATAACGATACCGGGAAAGTGTCATTATTTTTGAAGAAATAGTAACACTTTTTTTGCTTAGAGGAGGAATCGGTATGAAAGCACGTGCGAACTTACATAAAATGATTTTTGCCGCCCTGTTTTTGGCGCTGGCTTACGTAATGCCCTTTTTGACGGGTCAGATCCCCGAAGTCGGTGCCGCGTTGTGTCCGTTACATATTCCGGTGCTGCTTTGCGGGTTTGTTTGCGGCTGGCCTTGGGGGTTGGCGGTTGGGTTTATCGCCCCGCTGTTTCGTTCACTCACGCTCGGGGTGCCCTCGCTGTTTCCGAAAGCGGTTTGCATGGCGTTTGAACTTGCCGCGTACGGCGCGATCGTCGGGCTGATGCACAACGTGTTACCCCGTAAAAAGAGTTCCATCTATGTGTCGTTAGTGGCTGCCATGCTGGTCGGCAGACTGGTTTGGGGTGTGGCGATGCTGGTATGTATGGGAATACACGGCGATACGTTTACGTTTGCCGCTTTTGTTGCCGGTGCGTTTACCAACGCGATTCCCGGTATTATCGTACAGCTTGTATTGATACCGATTTTGGTGATGCTTTTCGATAACCCGAAGGTGTTAAACTTTTATGGAACAACGTGAGAAAATGCGTAACGTATTGGCAAGGCTTGATAACTTGCTTACAGAAAAAAGCGTCGTGCTTGCCGTTGAGGGTGGGGCGGCAAGCGGTAAAACGACGTTAAGTCAATTACTTGAAGCACGGTACGGTTGTACGGTGTTTCACATGGACGATTTCTTTTTGCGACCCGAACAGCGAACACCCGAACGCCTGCGGGAAGTCGGTGGAAACGTTGATCGAGAACGGTTTTTGGACGAGGTGTTGGTGCCGCTCGGTAAACACGAGCCGATCTCGTATCGGCGCTTTGATTGTTCCACGCTGACGCTTTGCCCGCCGATCACGGTGCTTCCGAAACGGCTGACGGTCGTTGAGGGAGTGTATTCGATGCATCCCGAACTGGCGGGGTACTACGATCTGTCGGTGTTTTTGGATATTGATCCCGCGTTGCAGAAAACGCGCATTGAAGCGCGCAACACACCGGCTGTGGCAAAGCGTTTTTTTGAGGAATGGATCCCGCTTGAACAAACCTATTTTGCTAACATGCAAGTAAAAGAGCGGTGCGATTTTTCCGTTACCATTTGTGAATAAAGGAAACAGCGGAGTGGAAATTCACTCCGCTGTTTTTGTGCGTTATAAAAACAAGATCGTTCCTGCAAAGCACAGCACGATGCTGATGGCTTGATAAACCGAAAGCTTTTCTTTGAAAAATACGATGCCTGACAAGGTGGAGAAAATAATGCTTCCGCCTGTGACAAGGGGGTACAGTACGGTGGCGGGCAGTTCCTTGGCACCGATAAGCTGAAACATATACGATACGCCGCCGATGAGTGCCGAAGCTCCGATGACAAGGAGGGTCGTTTTTGATGAAAAGATCGTTGCTTGTTTTTGGGATTTGACAAATGGCAAGACCAGCAAACTGACAAGCCCTTTGAAGAGTCCCGAATACATGACGAAGGCGGCGCTGTTTACCGGAGCGAACGCTTCGCTTATTTGATGCGCTTTGGAGATGATGCTCACGCAGCCGTTTAAGAGAAATACGGCAATGCAGCACAAAATCACCGTCACGTTGACACCTTGTTTGGTTTTGTTGGAGAGAAGAATGGCGATCAAAATAATGAGCACGCCCACCATCCGAAACGCGTTTACTTCTTCATTCAAGAATAACACACCGTAAAAATACGGGAGCAGCATACCGCCGCACATTAAGAAAAGGGAATACAGCGCCATGCTTGCATGCTTTAATATCTGAAATCCAATCAGCACATAGGCGATGTTTGCCACCGCCATCAACAGGGCGAGGGTTATCGAGAAGACCGAAAATTCAAGTGTAAAACCCGACAGCACAAAGAAGATAATCGCTTTCAGCAGCCCGCTTACGGCGTTAAATTTCAACCCCGCTGCAAGTGTGGCACTTTCGGAGCGTTGGTACTTTTTTTGAAGAGCAAAATCAAACGCCAACAATACGGTGGCAACAATTACCAAAATCATGACATGTTTCACCTCTTCAACAGAATAGCGAATATACTGTCACGTTTATATTGCGTTTTCACCTAAAAACATGATATAATCGCCAAAAGGGGTGGTTTGCATGACGGGTACGACGTTTTCACTCGGCGAGATGTCAAAAGTGGACTTTTCCATTCGTTACACGGAGATGGATCCGGGTGCTTCGCAAAAGCATCACGATACACACGTTCATAAAGAATGTGAGATTTATGTGAATTTGAGCGGAAACGTGTCGTTTGAGGTGGAAAATCACATCTACCCCATTTCGCGCGGGAGTGTGATTATTACGCGTCCGTTTGAATATCATCATTGCCTGTATCATTCGAATGATCGGCACGATCATTTTTGGATCATATTTTCGGCGGATGAAAAGCAAGAGTTTTTGGAAATGTTCTTTGACAGAGAAAAGGGAAAAAACAATTTAATTCTTTTGGACGAAGAACAACTAAACGAAGCGTGCCGTTTGATGACTTTGTTGACGGACGATAAGGCGGATTCGCTTTCGCGACGCATTTTGTTTTTGCAACTGATGCAGGTGTTGCGTCAGAGTCGTACCGGCACCGGTGCCGGTGTTGCCGATACCATGCCGAATGACATCGTGCTGGCGCTTCGGTTTATGGATGATCATTTGACGGAGGATGTTGACGTCGTCACGCTTGCGGCGGCTTGCAACGTCAGTGTCAATACGCTCGAACGGCACATGAAGCACACACTTGGCATCACGCCGTTTGCCATGCTTCGCAAAAAGCGGTTGATTGCCTCGTTGGCATGGTTGCGAGAGGGCGACTCGGTCACCGAAGCAGCACTGAAAAGTGGCTTTTCGGATTACTCGAATTACATCCAACTATTTCGTAAACAATTCGGATTGACGCCGTTACAGTACCAAAAGAAATTCGAGCGGATATAACGGGCATAAAGAAAAAGCGAGGTGATCGTCACCTCACTTTTGTCGGTTTGTTTCATGAGTCGCATTATGCCCGGTGTTACGTTTGGCCAACGTCTTAAATTCTCTCGGCGTTATCCCCTTATAGCGCTTAAAGGTTTTTGCAAAATAGCTTAAATCGTTAAACCCGTTATTGAATGCAGCGTCGGTAATGTTTTTATTATTAGCAATATCATAACAGGCGTGTTCAATGCGTCGCTCATTTATATATTGTGTAATCGTTTGACCGGTAAACTTCTTAAATATTTTGCAAAGATAATTGAAATTCAGATTGGAAATCTGAGAAAGCGTTTGGGAGTTTATCGGTTCTTTGAAATTTTGGTTTATCCATTCTAAAACCAAACCAATCACTTCTATTTGCCTGTTTGAGTGGGTGTGATTCGCGGAGAAGATATAACCATGGGAATAAATCTGCGATATTAAGGTGAAAAGCAAACCGTACACGGACAACTCATAGTAGGGCTTTGCGCTACGCATGAAAGAAAACAGTTCCGTTGCAGTATGGTATAGATCAGAATCCTTAGGAGAAAGAATGCTTTCAATATTGACTTGGGAATTTATCATCTGCGAAATAAATTGTTTGGCAAGACCGTCTTGTTGCGGTAAAAGCATGTTTAGGTCAACCACAATACATTCATAGACACACTCCGTTGGTTGCCCGCGGTGTAAGCAACCACATTCCATGAGCAAAATGTCATCTTTTTTCAGGGTGTATTCGGTGTTGTTCAAATAAACGGTAAAACTTCCCGATAAAACACGCATAATTTCAAATTCCCGATGCCAGTGTGCATTCATAACATAGCGGGGATGCGTTTTATCCACGTAATAGTACTCAATAGGGAACGTGGCGGTGCCGTGTTTTCTTTTTTCGATGTAATTAATATAATTCATAAAGCACTCCCAAAGTGAATATTGTTATAGTTTTCGGTGAATATCACAAGAGTATTATACTATAAAGTTTGATATAATACAAGTACACTATACTTTGAGAGAGGTGGCATTTATGGCAGAGAAAAGATATGTGGGTGAATACCCCGTAATTGGAATCCGTCCCGTGGTAGACGGCAGACGCGGTCCTATGAAATTGCGCGAAAGCTTAGAGCCCCAGGTATGGGCGCTTGCAAAGGCAGCAAAAAAATTGTTTGAAGAAAATCTTTTCTATTCAAATGGCGATCCGGTTAAGGTTATATTGGCTGATACCACTATCGGCCGCGTGCCCGAAACTGCCGCGTGTGCCGACAAATTCAAAAAAGAGGGTGTCGACATCACCCTTTCCGTAACGCCTTGCTGGTGTTACGGTTCTGAAACAATGGATATGGATCCCCACACCATTAAGGGCGTTTGGGGCTTTAACGGCACCGAAAGACCGGGTGCGGTATATCTTGCCGCGGTTTTGGCGGGTCACGCACAAAAGGGGCTTCCTGCTTTTGGCATCTATGGCCACGAGGTACAGGATGTCGATATGGTAGACACGATTCCGGAAGACGTTAAAGAAAAGCTTTTACGGTTTGGGCGTGCGGCTGTTGCGGTTGCTACCATGCGTGGTAAGTCCTATCTTCAAATTGGTTCACAGTGCATGGGTATTGCCGGCTCTATTATTGACCAGGATTTTATGGAAGAATACTTCGGCATGCGTGTTGAGAGCGTTGATGAAGTGGAAATCCTTCGTCGAATGGAAGAAGGCATATATAACGAAGAAGAATACCAAAAAGCACTCGCTTGGACAAAAGAACACTGCAAAGAAGGCAGGGACGATAACCCCGCCTTTGTCAAATTCTCTGATGAGGAAAAAGAAAAGCAGTGGGAGTTCACTGTTAAAATGTATTGTATAATCAAGGACCTTATGGCGGGAAATAAACATCTTCCCGAAGGTTGCGAAGAAGAAATGGTGGGTCACAATGCGATTGCAGGCGGCTTCCAAGGTCAAAGACAGTGGACAGACCATTGGCCCAACTGCGATTACCCCGAAGCCTTGCTCAGTTCTTCATTCGACTTTGAGGGTGCAAGAGAGCCGTATACACTTGCTACTGAAAACGACGTGCTGAATGGCATGGGTATGCTCTTTATGAGATTATTGACTCACAGAGCACAAATCTTCGCCGATGTTCGTACATATTGGAGTGGCGACGCCGTTAAGCGTGTTACCGATTACGAATTAGAAGGCAAAGCAAAAGAATCCGACGGTATTATCCATCTCTTAAACTCAGGCGCAGCTTGCCTTGATGCTTGCGGTGAATGTACCGACGAAAACGGCAACGCTATCATGAAAAAATGGTGGGAAGTCACCGACGACGATATCAAGAAAATGACCGACGCTACCGTTTGGTGCGAAGCCGGCTTCGATAACTTCCGTGGCGGCGGATTTTCAAGTCACTATACCACAAAAGCGGAAATGCCTGTGACGATGATTCGTTTGAACCTTGTAAAAGGATTAGGTCCCGTCCTTCAAATAGCAGAGGGGTGGACGGTGAAACTTCCCCAAGAGGTATCCGATACACTTATGGAAAGAACCAACCCGACTTGGCCTTGTACTTGGTTTACGCCCCGCTGTGACGGTAAAGAGGGAAGTCCTTTCAAAACGGCGTACGAAGTGATGCAAAACTGGGGTGCTAATCACGGTGCCATCAGTTACGGTCATATTGGTGCAGACCTTATTACCATGTGCTCCATGCTAAGGATCCCCGTTTGTATGCACAACGTGCCCGAGGATGATATCTTCCGTCCTGCTTGCTGGAACGCTTTCGGTATGGACAAGGAAGGTCAGGATTATCGTGCTTGCCAGACATACGGACCTCAATTTAAGAAATAAAACATCCTGTTAAACCGTTGCAAAAGTAAAAGCAAAAATCTCCTTGTTTTACAGATACTGACAGTGTAGTTGTAAAGCAAGGAGATTTTATATGTTTAGGGCGGTAAACAGGCATAACAAAAGCGAGGTGATTGTCACCTCGCTTTTGTTTATTAAAAGAATATAATTAAGAATTGGCTGACAAGCACGACCGATATTAGTGCGATCGGGTACGTGGCAGCATAAGCAGAGGCAACGTCCTCGGTGCCGGTCACGTGGATCAGCGTACCCAGAGCAGGGGTGGACGTCATACCGCCGGTGATAGAGCCAAGGCTGTTAAACAAGGGAAGTTTCAGCACGTATTTGGCTATCAAAAAGCCGATGATCATCGGCAAGATCGTCATGGCGATGCCGTACAGGAAGTATACCGGCTGGAAAAGTTCGATAAAACGCGAGCCGCCCGAAATACCCGCGCCCATCAGGAAAAACACAAGACCAAGTTCGCGCATGGATTTGAGGGTTGTGGCTTTCGGCATAATGTTAATGGGGCCGATATGAAGGAAATGTCCGAACACCAGACCCGACAGCAAGCAACCGCCCGTGGTGGTAAGAGAGAAGTTGCCGAACTTCAAACTGCCGATAAGGATACCGATCATGACAGCCAGCGCAAACGGCATAAAGCCGAAGTCGTCCATGTCTATCAGTTTGCCCTCGTAAACCTTTTTCTTGCCGGTGTCGGCAACGGCGATTTTACGGCGCTCCGCTTCTACGTCAACACGCAACAGTTTGGGCATGAGTTGAACAAACAACACAACACCGACAACACCGAACAGGTAGGCAATGCCGTATCCGGTGGAAACGTGGTCCACCAGTTCCGGTGCAACGGTGCCCTTAGCGGCGGAGAATGCGGGGGTAGAGGTAAGTGCCCCCGATAACAGGCCGGTCATCATTGCGGTCAGTTCGCTGTTGGTAAGGTCGGTAAAGTTTCTGCCAATCAGAATACAACCGACACCGGTCAGCCCGCCGGCTATGATAATCACGAGTCCCAACAGTATGTATGACTTAAAATTCTTTTTGAAGTTCGCCACAAAGCCGGGGCCCGCAATAAAGCCGACGGCGGTGACAAAGAACATAAGGCCGAGGTTTTCCACAATTTTGAGCGCCTCGCTGACAAAGGTCTGTTCCTTGACGGTAAGTGCTGCGGCAAGGTCTTTGTAGAACAGGCAGCCGAATACCAGGGCAATAATGAACACACCGGCAGTGCCCAAGTTGATGCCTTTGATGGTGATACGGCCGAGAAGATACCCTACGGCAATCACGGCAAATAAGCAAAGCATCATAAAAGCGACACCGGTAGATGCGGTAAACGTAAACATATCTGCGTACCCCTTACGTTATGAATATTTCGAGGGTTATTATACGGCTTTTTTGTTTTCTTGTCAACCGTCGGAACCTTACGGTGCATGGTTTCCGTAATAGGAAACCACAAAATCCCAAAACAACGACGCTGCGCGGGTCTGCATAGAATTTCGATGCTTAAAAATATGCCACGGGCTGTTAATCGCAGGCTCCGTTACGGGAATGAAAACGGTGTCCGATGAAAAGCCCGTGTTTTTCGCCGCGTCGGTAGTCAGCAAAACACCGTATTGCGCTTTGAGCATCGTGGGGCGTAGTGCAAAATCACATTCCAAAATTACATTAGGGGAGATGCCTGCCTGTTTGAAAATGCGATCCATAAAGCGTCTGAAACAGTATTCTCGGGGAATGGCGATGAATCGCTCGTCGGCAAGCTCGTTCAGACGAATGCTGTTTCGCGAGGCAAGGGGATGAGAGGAATACACCGCGAGCATCAACGGATTATTCGATTTAATAAGTTGTCCTTCCCAGTCGGGACCCGGGTCGTCTTCTTCGCCGGCAATCACAAAGGCAAAGTCCTTCTTCAAAGAGGGTGACGCCAGCTGATCGATACGAAGCACGTGGTGGGTTAGTTGAATTTCCGGATGTTGTTCCAAAAAGGTTTTTAACGCATCGTGGCAGATCAAGGGACTTGTCAGTCCCACGGTTAAGTGCCGATCACTGTGCTCCTGCGCGCGGTTGATTTCCTCTTTGGCGGCATCTAACGAGACCAATGCTTTCTTGGTGTAGTCAAACATGATCTGCCCCGCGGTGCTTAGCGTAATGTTGCGTCCGTTTCGGTCGAACAAGCGACAGTTAAGTTCCGCTTCCAGTCGCCGCAACGTTGCCGTAAGCGCAGGAGGAGAGATGATCAGCTCCTGCGCGGCAAGGGTAAGGCTCTGCTTTTCGGCGACTTTCAGAAAATATCGCAGCTGTTGGTCGGTCATAGCATCCTCTCCTCTATTGTTAATATAAACGTTAAGAATCGAAAAGTAAAGCGATAATTTAATTTTTTGTTTAATTCTTTTATAATACTACTGATAGGAGGTATAGGATATGGATATTACATGTTTGAAAAAACTTTGTGTTGCGGGTAGCGGCACGATGGGCAGACAGATCGCGCTGTGTGCCGCGATCCGTGGTGTGGATACCTATTTGTATGACGTTTCGGCGGAGTGCCTTGCCAATGCCGAGGCTTGGGTGACCGAGTATTTGGCGGGTCGCGTAGCCAAAGGTCGCATGACCGAGGAAGAAACGGCCGCCGCGCGTCAGAGCATTCATTTTGAGCGGTCGTTGCAGGCTGCCGCCGAGGGCGCACAGTTGGTGATCGAGGCAATTGTGGAACGACAGGATAGTAAAGAGTCGTTTTTCCGTGAGGTTTGCGAACTGGTGAGCGAGGATACCATTCTCGCGACCAATTCCAGTTATCTGGTGTCGTCGCTGTTCTGCGACGCGGTGAAAAACCCTGCCCGTCTGGCAAACCTGCATTTCTTCCATCCGGCACTTGTGATGCGTTTGACCGAGGTCGTGTCGGGCGAGCATACCTCTATGGAAACGGTTGCGTTCCTTGAGGAGTTTTCCAAGTTGATCGGCAAGACGCCTGTTCACGTCGCCAAAGAAGTGGACGGCTTTGTGGTTAACCGCATTCTCCGCGCGATCAAGGAGGAAGCGTTCTGGTTGGCGGAAAACGGTGTTTGCGATCCGCAGATGATCGATATTGCGGTGGAAATGGGTCTGAATCATCCGATGGGTCCGTTTAAGCTGACCGACTATTCGGGTATTGACATCACCTATTATCAGCAGGATAAGCGGTATAAGGCTACCGGCGAAAAGCCGAAGGGATATGATCTGGTTCGTGCAAAGTTTGAAGCAAACGAACTGGGGCGCAAGACCGGCAAAGGATTTTACGATTATACCGAGAAAAAGTAAGGGAGAATGAATGATGGATTTTCCGAAAGGTGCACTTGACGGACTGGTCGTGCTGGATCTGACCCGCGTTCTTTGCGGTCCTTACGGTACGATGTGGCTCGGCGATATGGGTGCCGATATTATCAAAATTGAAAATCCCAAAGGCGGTGATGACACACGTTCTTGGGGGCCCAGAGCGGGCGATGAAAGTGCCTATTTTGCACATATCAACCGTAACAAGCGCAGCGTGACGTTGAATCTCAAAACCGACGAGGGTAAAGAACTCTTTTTGAAATTGGTGGACAAGGCGGACGTGGTGGTGGAAAACTACCGTCCCGGTGTTATGGACCGCATGGGACTCGGATACGACGTGCTTTCCAAACGTAATCCGCGCATCATTTACGCATCGGCTTCCGGTTTCGGCACGTACGGTCCGTACTCCGATCGTCCCGGCTACGATATTATTGCGCAATCGGCCGGTGGTATCATGAGTTTGACAGGTGAGGAGGGTGGCCCTCCGACGCGTGTGGGTACATCGGTGGCGGATATTACGACCGGTATGAACTTGGTGATCGGTATTTTGGCCGCCGTGGTTTCGCGCGAGCGTACCGGTCGCGGTCAGCGGTTGGAGGTGGCACTTGTCGACTCCATCGTGGCATTGACGACTCCCGAAAATATGCGCTATCGTGTGACGGGAAAACTTCCCCAACGCTTTGCCGGTCGCTATGCCAACTTGTGCCCGTACGGCACCTTTGAAGCGAAGGACAAGGATTTCGTGCTCGGTTGCGGCAACCAAAAATTATTTGAGATTTTGTGTACCAAGGTGTTAAATCGCCCTGATGCATTGGAAGATCCGAGAATGAGCGACGTGATCGCCAGAACGGAGAACTATCCGGTCGTGAAGGAATTGGTGGAGAGCTGGTCCAAGACGGTTACCGCCAACGAGGCGATCGACATCATTTTGGAGGCGGGTGTGCCTGCCGGTCCCATCAACACGTTGGAGGATGTGCGAAATGATCCGCACATTGCGGGTGCGCGCGAAATGTTCCCCAAGATCAATCAGCCGGGCATCGGCGAGTTTGAAGTGACCGCGATGCCAATCAAGTTTGACGATACCAAAACTACCATTCGTATGCCTGCGCCTGCGCTCGGTGAGCACAACGCGGAAATCTACGGTGACTTGTTGGGAATCAGCGAGGACGTCTTGGCAGAATACAAGGAAAAGGGCGCCATCTAATCATATAGTGAGGTGTTACATATGCGTGAAGTTGTTATTGTAGAAGCTTGCCGAACCGCAGTGGGCAGTTTCGGCGGCAGTTTGAAGCCCCTGAATGCGGCGGATTTAGCCCAGGCGGTCATCGAAGGTGTTCTTAACCGCAGCGGCGTTTCCCCCGAAGTGCTGGACGAAGTGATCATAGGTCAATGCCGTCAATCGTCGGATCATTCCAACGTTGCGCGGTATGCCGCCTTAAAGGCAGGTGTCCCCGAATCCGTACCGGCAAATACGGTCATGTGCGCGTGCGCGTCGGGCATGTTGGCGGTCAGTAATGCCGTCAATTCCATTATGACAGGACAAAACGACGTGGTGTTGGCGGGCGGAACCGAAAGTATGTCCAATGCGATCTTCTATCTGTCCAATGCTCGTTGGGGCGTGGGTACCGGTACGACCGAACTGAAAGATTCGCTTACGGAAGCACAGGCTTGTTCCCAGCCTATCGATATGTACGGACGGTTTAATATGGGAATGACGGCAGAAAATATTGCCGAGCGTATGTCTATTTCCCGTGAGGATCAAGACGCGTTTGCCTTCGCCTCCCAAGAAAAAGCACACAAGGCTATTGCCGAGGGTAAATTCAAAGACGAGATCATTCCGCTGACCGTGCCGCAAGGACGCAAGAAACCCGATATCGTGTTTGATACGGACGAATATCCCAGAGAGACCTCGCCCGAAAAATTGGCGGCACTGCGCCCTGCGTTTAAGGCGGATGGTACGGTGACGGCGGGTAATGCGTCCGGTCGTAACGACGGTGCATCGGCGTTGTTACTGATGAGCGCGGAAAAAGCCGCAGCGCTCGGCTTAAAGCCGCTTGCTAAAATTCGTTCCGTGTCCGCAGCCGGTGTGGATCCTCGGTATATGGGCATGGGTCCTGTTCCTGCCACGGAAAAGGCGCTGAAAATGGCTGGTCTGACAATGGATGATATTCAACTGATCGAACTCAACGAGGCGTTTGCCGCACAGTCCTTAGGCTGTATTCGAGAGATGAAGTTAGAGGATAAGATGGACATCATCAACGTCAACGGCGGCGCAATCGCTCTCGGTCATCCCATTGGCTCGTCGGGCAGCAGAATCCTGATTTCGTTGTTGTATGAGCTTCGTCGTCGGGGTCTGAAATACGGTCTGGCAACGTTGTGTGTGGCAGGCGGTATGGGTATGGCAACCATCATTGAAACGGTATAAGCACAAAGCGAGGTGAGCATTACGCTCACCTCGCTTATTTTATCGGATTTTTCGCAATAGCGGTGATTGGAAAACACGGTTTTCAAACAAGCCGTCATTACCGGAAAGAAGCCAGAGGATACCGATAACCGGCACATAATACGGTAAGCCGGCAAAGCCGAACATCTCAATGCCGAGAAAAATCGCACCCAAAGGACTGTTTGCGGCACAGCAAAACAGTCCAATCAAACCCAGAGTCGCCGCAAAACCGCCGTCCAGTCCCAAAACAGTGCCGAAAACGCAACCGAAACTTGCTCCTATACAGAAAGTCGGAATAATTTCGCCGCCCTTGAACCCTGCCGCTAACGTCACGGCGGTAAACACCAGTTTGAGAATGAAGTCGAACCAATCTGCGCGCCCTTCGACGGCGCCCATTGCCATGTGTATACCGGAGCCGCTATACCGCATATCGCCAACGATTGCTGACAGCGCAACGAGAACGACAGAACCGAGCACCGCGCGAAGGAAGGGGTTGGCTATTCCTTTTTTTGCCCACACCTCCAACGTGTGGAAGGTGAAGCACATTCCTTTTCCCAAGAGACTCAACCCGACTGCCAAAACAACGATTTTGGCAACCGAAAGAAGCGAAAAAGCGGGAACGTGGCTAAGAGGGATCACCGTTTCGACGATGCCTGTAAGGGCAGCGATTTTTTGTGCAATCACTGACGAAATAAGGCAAGGTAAAACTGCCAAGCAAGTCACTTTCTTGGTGGACTTATATTCTAACATAAAACACGCAGCGGTAAGGGGCGTGCCGAACACGGCGGCAAATACGGCGCTCATGCCGCTCATAATACATACCGTGCGTTCGGTGTCTTTCAAACGCATAACGTTGGACAGGGCTGAAGCGCCTGCACCGCCCAACTGAAGCGCTGCGCCTTCACGACCGGCAGAGCCGCCGAACAGATGCGTGATTGCCGTGGAAACGAAGATAAGCGGTCCCGCAATCGTCCTTATAGCAGTATTGTTTTTAAGGCATCGTATCATTTCGTTGGTTCCGCCATAATCGCTCATACGGGATACGTGGTATAGAGCGGCCGTGGCAATGCCTCCCAAAGGCAACAGCAACAGAAGCCACGGAGCGGCTTCTCTTACACTTGTCACGAAAGAGATGAGGTGGGTAAAAACCGCTCCCACCACTCCGCCGAGGACGCCGACCAACAGCCCGAGTGCACATAATTTTATCGTTAAAACGAAATGTTTTGTAAAAGGAATATTTTTCATAAACCGAGAAACCTGCCAAATGAAAAAGATGATTTCTTGCAGTATAGCACATTTCTTCTGAAAAGTAAATTCAAGCAGTATAAATTCCCTTTAATCACAAATAACAGCATCACGATTTGAATTAAAAGGAGAATTTATATATGAAAGCAACTGGGATTGTGAGAAGAATAGACGATTTAGGCAGGGTTGTCATTCCTAAAGAAATTCGCCGCACTATGCGCATCCGTGAGGGCGACCCGTCACTGACAACATTGACACCAATCGACAGATTCTGCTGGGCGATACATGGCATAGTGAAACGGGCAACGAGGTGATTTTACCTCGTTGCTTTTCTTATGTCCTATTTTTGTCACACTGGTTTTGCTATGCTATGAGTGTCATAAATAAAAAAGGAGGAATACCCAATGACGTTTGATAATTTTTACGCGGGAAATAGTTATGCTTTTGAGGTCGCGGCGGCAAAAAGAATTTCAGAACAACCTGGCGGTGAATACAGTCCCTTAATTATTTGCGGTCCCTGCGGCGTTGGAAAAACACATCTTCTTTCTGCAATTTCTGCGAGGACAAGTGCTTTACAAACAAACTATAAGATTATTTGTACATCCGCGGAGGCTTTGGTAGAAGAACTCATTTCGTCTATCCGCGAAGGCAAAATAGCATCTTTTCGCGAGGAATATAGTGCAGCAGATGTGCTTTTGATTGATAACTTTGAATTGCTTTCTGAAAAGGAATATACACAAGAAGAACTGTTTAATATATTTGATTGTTATGCAAAAAACAACAAACAAATCGTTTTGTGCGTCAGTGGCCATCCCAGTGAATGCGATTTTGCACAGAAAATAAAATCACGTCTTAGTTGTGGGATTGTATTAAATATGGCCTTGCCCAACAATGAGACAAAAATTGCTATCATTGATGGTGTTGCTAAAGAATGGAATCTGGAATTGGATACGCAAATCGTGCACTGTATTGCTGAAAAAATGAATACAGCTTCCGAAATCAAGGGCGTATTAAAAAATATAAAAATGGACAAAGAAATAAACAATCAATATCCTTCGCTAGACGATTTGAAGAATCGCATACCCCAATTGCAATAAATATCACTGCTGCTCAAAATCAGCGGTATAATCTCCGCGTGTTTACAAATACTAACAGCGTAATTTGTAAATATAAAGGAGATAGATATATATGAAAGCAACAGGAATAGTTCGTAGAATAGAGGCTCGTGTTATAATAACACAAAAGTGCGATAAAGCCTTATAAATACTGGGCTTTCGAGCTGTTTTTGAGGAAAAATTTTTGACAAAAACAGCACATTTTGACCTATACATGGCAAAAGGCGAGGTGAATTTCACCTCGCTGTTGTCGTTATTTGTATTTTTGAAAACGGTATGTTATAATGATAAAAAGGAGTGATTAAAATGATCAGTTATGATGAGTTGCAAAAAACAGTTTTTGACTATTCTTATGGTGCGGCTTTGGGTGACGCAATTGGACAAAAAGCGTTTGAAGGTAAGAAAAAACCGTTGCGAAAGAATGAAGAAGCCAAGGTTATCGCAAGACGATATATAGATAGTATCATTAACGGCGAAAAGCCGGATTTTTATAAAGCGGCTGAGGCGTTACGGAAATCCTTTACACATTATATTGAGGAAAACAAAAGTAAGATTATATACATAACAAAGGACGGAAATCCGTCAAACCCGATTTTTCGTTTTGGAAATGCGCAAAAACTACTCAATATGCTTGCCAAAAATATGTTTCTTTTAGTATATCAAAACGAAACATTGCGCAAAAACTTTGAGCAATGTCATTGTCCAATGGACAATATTATGATAAATAACATCAAGAAAGCACTGAAAGAAATGAATGACGAGGAGGCAAGTCTTCTTCTCAAGCGATATAAAGATAGTGAGAAATTGGCTTGGAGCCGCATTGAGGAAGAGGATCTTGAACAATACAAAGCATTTCAAGAGTGCGTAAAGTTTTTAGCTAATAAGCAAGGACTTTCTGCGATTGAATACGACTATTGGGAGTGGAAGAAAACTCATCAATCTGAAGAAGAATAATGCACACCTCTGTACCAAATTTGGTGCATGGTGTGCGGTATAATATAAAAGTCAAAACACGAAATTTAAATATAAAGGAGAATTGCTATGAAAACAATTATTAAAGAAATCAATTTGCTGGATATTGAAGATATCGAGGAAGCTTTAAGCGCTTATATGGGTAAAAAGATTTCTATTATAGATGTGGAATGTAGATTAACCTATAGTATTCCTATGGATACAGGTGAGCCAAGTGGTATGTATTTAGAATTTATTGTTGACGAAAACACAAGTTATTTGGATGGTCCCGCGTCATTTGATATCTTCAAAAATGATGCAGAAGATTATCATTACTGGAATGGCAAACGACTCGCCTTGGATGAGCCCTGGCTTCCTGTAAATGAAATTTTTAATTTTGATGTTTCGGCTTTCAAGTCCTTTGAAAGTTGGACGGATTCTTCTGACTAATTAATAAATAAACTCAAGTATAAATCTCCTTGTTTTACAGATACTAACAGTACAAATTTGAAAATTTCGTGTAGGGCGGTGCCTTGGTACCGCCGACAAAACCCGCACAAACGAAACGGCGGGAGCAAGCCTCCGCCCTACAATGTATTTGCAAAAGGAGAATTTATATATGAAAGCAACTGGGATTGTGAGAAGAATAGACGACCTTGGGAGAGTCGTGATTCCCAAAGAAATCAGAAGAACAATGAGAATCAGAGAAGGAGACCCCTTGCTGACAACATTGACACCAATCGACAGGTTTTGCGTTGCAATACATAGTGTAGTAAATAGGTATAAAAAACAAGCGAGGTGACATTCACCTCGCTTGTTTTGTTATGTTCCATTTTTGTCCGATAGTTGAATTTATAATAAGGACGTGCTAAAATCAAAAAAAGCAAAGGAGAATATATATGTACGATATTGAGAAAATGCTGGCAGAAGGCAGAACAATTTTTCCTGTTGTTGACCACAACGGACAGGTTGTCGGTGCAGTTGGCAGAAGCCAAAACGCACAGCCAAAGTATAAATGCGTTGGCAAAGGTTTTGTGGGAAATGTTCTTACCGATAATAAAGTAATTGTTTTAACAGAAGGTTTTATTGATGTGCTTGTGGCACAGGCCCAAAAAGTCAATAATGTTTTGAGTGTTGTTGGCGAAGTTGCAAATGATGCAATCCAGGCTTTCAAAGAGCGCAATAAAACAATTGTTCTATTTTTTGACCAAGACGAATACGGAAAAAGACAAGCGGAAAAATTGGCAAAAAGAATGGCAGAAACAGGCTTAGCAGTATATATCTTCGAAACAGATGCTGTCGTTGATATGTTGCAATACTTAATGCTGGGACATTCTGCAGAAAGTATTTTAAATATTATTAAATAATTGTCCCAAGTATAAATCTCCTCAAAATACAGATAATAACAACACAATTTGTAATTTAAGGAGAGATTTATATATGAAAGCAACTGGAATAGTTCGTAGAATAGACGATTTAGGCAGGGTTGTCATCCCTAAAGAAATCAGAAGGACAATGAGAATCAGAGAAGGCGACCCCTCTCATACAACATTGACACAAATCGATAGGTTCTGCTGGGCGATACATAGTGTTGTGGAACGAATAACAGCGAGGTGAATTTCACCTCGCTGTTTTGCTATGTCCCATTTTTGGTAAATAGTTGAAACTATAATTGCAATATGGTAGAATAAACAAAACGTGCGAGAGGTACATGTTATGAGAACAATTCAGTTTGGCAATTACTGGCAATCAAACAATATTGAAAAAGAGCCAATTGAATGGCTCATTTTGAAGGAAGAAGAAGATAGAATATGTGTCCTCAGCAAATTCTGTTTAGATTGTGTGCCGTATAGTGATGGCCGCAAAACTGCCTGGAGGAACTCTGTTGCCAGACGGTGGTTGAATAAGGAATTTCTGAACAACGCGTTTTCTACTGAAGAGAAAAAGCAAATTATCTTATCCGAGGTAAAAACTAACCGATACGGATGGAATAGCAACCCCAAATTTGATAATTTATTGCCACTTGATACGTCAACAGTAAAAGACAGGGTGTTCTTGCTGAGCCGCTCTGAATCCTGCTTGTTTTTTAATAGCGATGTTTGGTATGACGTTTTAGCAGACCAAAAAAGAATTGCGCAACCAACTGCCTATGCCTACGAAAAAGGTTGCTGGATTTATCCTTTGAAAAAGCGCCCTATAAAAGAAAGGGATACTTTTAGTTTCTATAAAGAGGATATGGGACAATCTTTAGATAGTATCGAAGAATATTGGGAATTTGAAGACAGTGCGTCTTGTTATGCAAAAGATAATACTTCTCAAGCAAATATGTCCCCAATGCAATGGGCTTGTGCATGGTATTTGCGTTCGCCAGGATTTGACATTGAAAGGGTTGCACCTAATGGAACTTTAAGAAAGTTTGGTAACAGCGACAACGGAACGGCAATCCGACCTGCAATGTGGATTAAAAAATAGAATCTATTATTTCAAAAACTCCTCTGTTTATTGCAGAGGAGTTTTTCTTTTTATGCGGTATAATCTCCGCCTGTTTACAGATACTAACAGCGTAATTTGTAAAATAAGGAGATAGATATATATGAAAGCCACAGGTATTGTACGCCGTATAGACGACCTTGGGAGAGTCGTGATTCCCAAAGAAATCAGAAGAACAATGAGAATCCGTGAAGGCGACCCGTTGGAGATTTTTACGGGGCCGAATGAGGAGGTCGTGTTTAAGAAATACTCGCCGATCGGGGAAATCACCGAGTTTGCCGCGCAGTATGCGGACGTCATGTCGCGCGCGTGCGGGTTGCCGGTGGTGATCGGTGATCGCGATCACGTGATCGCGGTGGCGGGGGAATCGAAAAAAGAGTATTTGGAGCGGCGGTTGTCGCCGCGGTTGGAGCAGGTGATGGAGGACCGACAGCTGGTGACGGCGCGCACAAACGGCGGCAAAGGCGTGCCGATCGTGGAGGGGCGCGACCGTCTTGCCGGTATTGCTGCGCCGATCATTTCGGCGGGGGACGTGACGGGGTGCGTGTGTATTTTGATGAACGATACGGGCGCGATGCCGGGGGATACGGACATTAAATTGGCGCAGGTTGCCGCCGCGTTTTTGGGGAAACAGATGGAAGAGTAGCGGTGGGGCTAAATAATGAATAATGAATGATGAATAATTATGGAGTCGCGCGGGGCGCGACGGTTTCTTCTCTCCCTCCGGCAAAACCTACGGTTTTGCCACCTCCCTCATCAGAGGGAGGCGAGGGCGGGGCGCGACGGAGTATAAAGGCTTGGATAACGTTTTGCGTTATCCAAGCCTTTTTTTATGTACGGGACGAGGTGTATACGGCATAAGATAGGAGGAAGGAGTGATGAACATGGCAACCAAAATCTACATAGATCAAGGACATAATCCGCAAAACCCGAATGCGGGCGCGGAGGGGAACGGCTACCGCGAACAGGATTTGGTGTTTCGCATTGGAGTAGAGCTCGCGGAAATTTTGCGTGCCGAGGGGTACGACGTGCGCTTATCCCGCCCGACGGCGGATACGCAACTGGGCACCTCCAACGCGACAGCGCTTGCCGCGCGGGTAAACGAGGCGAATGAGTGGGGCGCCGACTACTTTATCAGTTTGCACGCGAACGCGTCGGAATTTGCCGGCGCATCGGGATCGGAGGCGCTCGTCTTTAACTTAAATTCTGCGGCGGCGGAATTGGCGGAAGATATTTTGGAGGGGCTTTCGGATACCACGGGACTTCCCAACCGTGGGGTGACGCAGCGCACGAATTTGTACGTACTGCGGCGCACGCGGATGCCCGCCGTATTAGTGGAACTCGGGTTTATTACCAATCCCGGGGATGCGGCGTTGATGGCAAATTCGCCGCAGTTGTTTGCGTTGGGTGTGGCGAACGGGATCACGGAATATTTGAGTTGACCTCACTTTACGGATATGGTACACTAAACGTAACTCGACGTGTATGAGAGGGTGGACGTATCATGAAAAATGCTTGCAAGCTTAGCTGTGTGATGGAGATCGCCGCATGGGTTTTGATGATGGCGGATTTGGGACTGATGATCGGGCTGCCGTGGATCACGGAAACCTTGACGAGTCAGGAGCGCGGCAGCGGATTGTATAACCAGTATTTGGTGTTTTTGTACGTGACGGGTGTGGTGGCGGAGCTGATCTTATGGCAATGCCGTGGTATCATGCGCAACGTGACGCAGAAAACGCCTTTTTGTGCAGATACCGTGAAACGGTTGCGCAAGATCGGTTGGATTGCGGTGGCGCTCGCGGTCGTATGGCTTGCGTTGGTGCTTTGCTTTGACGTGTTCAAATTCTTGATGGCCTTTTTGGCGCTCCTGTTTGCGTTTATCGGGCTTGTACTCTTTGTGTTTGCCGCGCTGTTTGCGCAGGCAACGGTTTACAAGGAAGAAAACGATATGACGATTTAAGGGGCGCAGGAGGGGACAAGTCATGGCAATTTTAGTGAATTTGGACGTGATGATGGCGCGCCGCAAGATGGGACTGACGGAATTGTCCGACAAAGTCGGTGTGACGCTTGCCAATTTATCCGTTTTGAAAAATAACAAGGCGAAGGCTGTACGGTTTTCCACGTTAGATGCCATCTGCAAGGCACTGGACTGTCAGCCGGGTGACATTTTGGAATACCTGCCGGACGAGGACGAATAAATATGCGAATTGGTTCGGTAGAAATTACGGGTCGCGCCGCGCTCGCGCCGATGGCGGGTGTGGCGGATCCTGCTTTCCGACGGATTTGTCGGGAATACGGTGCAGCGTTTACGGTGACGGAAATGGTGAGCGCGAAGGCGCTGACCTACGGCGATCAAAAAAGCCGTGAGTTGATGACGCTCAACGAGCGGGAACGTCCTGCGGCGATCCAGCTCTTTGGCGACGATCCCGATACGCTGGCATCGGCGGCGCGGATGGCGATGGCACAAAAGCCCGATTGGTTGGATATCAATATGGGGTGTCCCGCACCGAAGATCGCGGGTAACCATTGCGGCAGTGCGCTGATGCGGGAACCGGAATTGTGTCGGCGTATCGTGAAAGCGGTGACGGCGGCGGTGGACGTACCGGTGACGGTGAAGATCCGCAAGGGCTATGCGAAAGACGAGGTCAACGCGGTGGAGGTTGCCTTGGCGTGTGAGGACGGCGGGGCGGCGGCGATCACGGTGCATGGGCGCACACGTGATCAAATGTATGCGCCGCCCGTGGACTGGGATATTATCCGCGCGGTTAAGCAGGCGGTCTCGGTGCCGGTGATCGGCAACGGCGACGTCAATTCACCGGAATCCGCGGCACGGTTATACGAGCATACCGGTTGTGATCTTGTGATGATCGGACGCGGCGCACTGGGAGCGCCGTGGGTGTTTCAGGCGGTGGAGGCCTATCTCACTCACGGGGTACGGTTGCCGGATCCGCCGATTGCCAAACGTATGGACGTGCTGTGTCGACAGATTGAAATGGCGGCAAAATTGAAAGGTGAGCGTGTGGCGCTGTTGGAAGCGCGCAAGCACGCATCCTGGTATATGCGTGAATTGCGCGGGGCGGCGATCTTCCGCGGCGAGGCGGGGACCATCTCGACGATGGAAGATCTGCGGCGGT
>JAZOAK010000006.1:0-13483 GCA_045595445.1 Acutalibacteraceae bacterium | reverse complement strand
CACCTCCCTTGGGCGTTCCGTCGAAATTAAAAAAGAGCCGCCGCCGGTGGGGCAACGCTCGAACGCGGGGACGGCTTGCAGGCTGTTTAGTATTGATAAACTTTGGGTTTAGTGTGGCTAAACTTTCGGGGTATTTTCTTTATCCTTTTTATTTTCATCGGTCTTTGAAATTTCATCTACCTTGTCGGCCGTTGTGCGTAACTGCTCCATTAGTTTTTTTAATTTCGTCGGTATAGGCAGGCCGAGTTCGCCGGCGTTTTCAATGATCGACAGTGCCTCGTTTGCTATGTAAAAGCATATAATTGCGCCGCGCAGGACGGACGACCCGCCAAGCACGTTGACGTCAACAAGATTTGCGACGCCCACCAATGCGAACATAAACAGTTTTTTAGCAATGCCAACGAACCCCACGCGGGAAGATAGCGTTTTATTTACACAAGCGGACACAATGCCCGTTATATAATCGGCAACGGCCAAAATCACAAGTGTGATCAATAAGCCGTCGGCGCGGCCAAGGAAAACACCAAGAGCCGCGCCGCACGCAATTATTGCCGATTTTATAAAATCAACAACATTTTTCATTTGTACCCCCATTATCAAGCGGCGAAAAATACCACGAAGTTTTCATCGAAGTCGTTCCAATAGCCGGCGTCGGCCTTTACGAAGTTATTGACAAATTCGGCCTTGTCGTTTGTATGAGTTCTCACGCGCCTATCAAGATTTGCAACGCCGAGCGCGTCGCGGTCGAAAATGCACGCAAGTATGCCGGACGCCGCGACAGCATTGCCGCCGGTCGTGACAATATCAATTGACGACGCAGACGCGAACGCATAGTCAGTGCCGCTTCCCTGCCAATATTCGACAATGTCCGCGTCGGGCATTTTGATGTTTTCAGTCAAAAACTGCCCCTTGCCGTTGTAAAGATAGATTTCAGCGGCAGACGCGAAGTCACCCCACATAACAACGTTCATTCTATCCGTCGGCGTAAATTTCTTTGTGCCGCCAACGTTGAATATTTTTGACGGCCTGCGAAGTCTGCGAATATACGCTTTAATCGTGAACGCGGCAAACCTCAAAAACTCATCGTTGATGAGTGCGTCTGCGGCCGTGATAGGCGTTGCGACAGTCTGGTTATAGAGATACAGTAAATTAACGGCTTTCGTGCCGGACATAGACGCAAGCGCGTTTACGCCGTAGTCTGCGTAAATCGTTTCGCCGATCATATTATCAATAGTTCTCAAAATGAGTTCGTCAAGTTTGATTACCATAGATTGATCAATGGCGTTATAGATCATAGCGACAAACGCCGCGTGCTGTGCCGCGTTGCTGAACGACTCTTTAACCTGTCTATCGGCCAGTGACATATCAATTTCAAACGTAACGCGCTTATTGAAAAATTTTGCGTGTACTTTCGGCTGATAAAACTTGTCTTGATTGTACGTCTGCCCGTCCACAAGCGACCACGTTTCATTTTCATCAGCTTCGGGAAGTTCTACGCGGATTTTCTCCAGTATAGAGCCATACTCCCACGCGTCACGCACAACGGACGGCACTACAGTGTCAAGTTTCCTGTTATCAAATACTACCTTGCCAATATGGTTTGTAAGCGCACGTACGTAATTGTCGTATCCGTCTTTTACAAGTGACAGCGCGCGGCCCACTTCTACAATGTCGCTTAAATCCTCCTGTACAACGGCAGTTTCGCCGAGTGCTTCTTTTGTTGCTACATTAACAAAATTGTAAACTTGTTTTACTTCCATAATTTAATCATTCCTTTCTAATTAATTGCTGTTTGTCCTTCTAAAAACACTTTGCCGTTGTATATGAATGTATCAATGGGGACTCTTTTGACATCAGTTCCTGGCGCGCCAGGTATATCTGCAACAAATGCAATACCGCGACCAAAATCTGCATTAGTTCCCGTACCGAATACAAGATTTGAAACTATCAAAACACTGGTGTTAATGTTTGATAGTAAAGGGTCTGTTGTGTTTCCAGTTATTCTAAAACTCACCAATCGTGTTTTAGTTAAATTTTCAATAAGTTCCACAAAGCCATTTTTAAATGCCATTGCTTCTTCATCTGTTGAAAACTCTTTTAATATAGACTGAAATATTATCATCCCGGTTTCACCATCAACTTCAACGTTGAACTCAAAGTCAAGCACAACGCAAGGGTCACTACCAACTTTTTCTTTAATTTCATAAAGTTCCATTTGTACCATTCCTTTCTTTTAACTTATTTGTATATAACCCGACCATTTGTTATTTGCATCAGGTGTCAAGCCATAATTTGCCATTCCCGTTGTGGAAGTGGCGAAATGCCGTACCATTATAAATGGGGCATTTTGATATGCAACAATATCGCCAATGGTTACCGAGCCAAAAAGATTTTTTGCGTCGTTGTCATTCACTATATATCGTATTTTAATAATGCGTGTTTCAATTGCCTTTTTAAAATCATCATAAGTGAATGATTGATCAACAGTGAAAACAAATCTATTGTTTACCTTTTCAACAGTTCCCGTCAGTATTAAACACGGGTCACTATAAACGTTTTCTTCAAACATATAATCACCCCTTATTTAATTCTTATCGTAAACGTATAATTGTTTGCGTTCACCAAATTTGAAACATAACTGTTGCCGGCATTAAGCGCGTTAACGTACGTTTTACCGCCAGACTGGTAAAACTGCACGCGCATTGCCGTAACTGTCGCCACGCTAAATTCGTTATAGACAACGCTGAAGTTCTGATTGTCAAATTCAACGTCGGGCAAGTCAACAAGTGTGAGTGCAAGACCTACAGACTGCGGCGCAGTCGGTACGTGAAGCGTAACAGTTAGCAATTTGCCCTGTATCGTATAATCATACGTTCCGGCGTCCGCGCTTGCGTATTCGTCGCGAAGTGTCCCCGTACCCGTTATCGGCTGATCGCCCCCGCCTGTTGCGGGTTTAGTCCACAATCGCCCGTCCGGCCCGACGCCAACCGGCTGTGTCATATCGTCGGTTTTGAGTTCCGGCGCAATGCCGCCGCGGTCAAGCCATAATCTACCTAAACAAAACATATAATCACCCCCAATATGGAATTGTGAGAACGCTATCAATGTCCCCCATAATTATATCAAAAAATGCCTTTTGCCGCAACGCAATTTCGCTTTCTACGGCTTTTGTATAGTCCACGCCGCCGGTTTTACCCTTTAATGTTTTTGTTCTGTCGTCGGTCTGCCAATCGTCGTTTTCGCTTTTTCGGTACGTCTTATTATATGTTGAAGTGCCGCTTGTTTCTGCCGCGGCTGATTGCTTCGACAGCTCAACGAACGTATCAGCGGCCGCACCAAATGGCGCAACGCTGTTTGTGTTTGTGCCGGTTGAATTTACTTTGCTGTCGGCATTGCCGTTTTCTTCATTTTTTCCGGCCTTATGCTGTGTATTGCTGTCCGTTTCGATGACGTCAACATTGTCGCCGATTTTATAATTGAGATTAAACGCGTTATATAATTTCGTCCATTTCTCTTGAAACAGTGTGCGTATAACTTCCGCAATTTCTTCTATCTGTTCGACCGACAACACGCGGTACGGCGGCAGTATTTTAACGAGCAACGGCGACGGGCATTTATAGCCGCTTCTATTGCCGAAATATTCCCAGTCAAGCGCGGAAACAGATATATTCGGGTCATTTGCCCACGGCGTCCAGTTCCCTAAATTTTTAAAAATTCCGTTGCCCCGCCACGATACGAAATAATCAATCAGTCTCAACATTTTCATCCCCGCCTTTCTCTTCTGCCGGTTTTTCGCCATTTTCCATTGCGTCAACTGCCGCGTCCTGCTGTTCTTTATTTACTTTCCACGCAGACGACCAGTCAAGTTTGTACGGGCCGTTGTCGAGCATTGCGCCGTATTTTTCATTTACTTCCTCAATCCATTCTTGCCACGTCTCAAACATATCGTCAACAAACGGATGTGTTGCGTCGTCATTTAAAAGTGTTTCCGCGCCGGTAATACTTTCCCGTTTCGCGTTCCAGTTTGCCGCAAGTCCCAATTCGTTGCATTCGGCGGCTTTGTCATATTGCATAAATTCAATATATTCTTTTATGACGCCCGCGTTGCCGCCGTATGGCATTGCCTTTAACTGCTGAAGCACGTTTTTATCGGTCACGGCCTTTAGTATTCCGCGCTCTATATCTTCAAACATTAAATCAACGGCAATTTTTTCGGCGTCCCGACCGGCAACGGCCGCGTTCACCATACGTGACGAAATAATAGCCAAATAAAACGACAGATCGGTCTGCACCTGCGAAAATGTGTGTTTACGCAGTATTGACAGTATACCCGCATATGTGCTTGTGTTTTTTGCGACAACGCATTCTTCGCCAATTTTCAAGTTACCCGACCACGTTTTCTTGTTTGGCATATGTGGATTAGAAAACACAAATTCTGTGGGCAAAAAATTATGATCTTGTTCGCCGCCCAAATTGCCAAGTAAAAAATACAGTTTGCCGTCCTCATATGGCGCGAACGCACCGATACCACAGAGCAGTAAAAATTGTTTCAGCCGCCAATTTTTAATTGTGGACGTGCCGCCGGTCAATTTAAATATCTGCGAAAACTTCGCAATTTTATTTCGCAACTGCTCTTTGTACCGCTTTTCGATATGTCGCATTATATCAATATCAAAGCCGGCAAAAACGCTTGTTGCGGTCTTAAATTCTAAATCGTCAATTAGATCATACATTGTTATGCAACCCCCTTTGTTGCTTTAAGATAGTTTTCGATCGCGTTGCCCGTCGCGTTGCTGTCGTAAACGATTTTTTCAAGCCGGAATAAATCATAAATAACTTTTTCCGCGTCGGTCTGCGGCCGGTCAATTCTGCGCCGATAATTCATTTTTGTACTGTATTCCGGCGTATAGTACAGTTCGCAATCTTCCGGCGGCCTTAACGGGTCATTGTGCGTGTGTATATAAATGAACGCGTCGTCGTTGCTCACGATCTCCCCGCAATATAATTCATCATCGAAACTGATGAAAAACCGCCCGCAAATATCGGCTTGTTTTATTTCATCTTCAACGAGCGGATACGCGCCCAATTCCCATTGCGATTTTGTAAGCATCTGCAGGCGCGGTTCTTCAAACGCGAACAAGTATGCGTTATTTTTCCGGCTTTCCTTATACTGTGGCGTGTCGTATGTCATTTCGACGGCAATCTTGCGGTCTGTTTTGCCTATGCTGTAAACGTCAATTTGTCCGGCTTTCATCGTCTTTACATTTTTAAGTCCCATATTTTTAAAATATGGGCAATAGATATTGATCGTGTTGCCGGTCAGCCAAATACGCACGTCACGGCGTCGGGCAATTGTGGAAACGACGTTTAAAAAAATTGCAAATTCGTTCTTCAAATACGGCTTTGTTGATACTTCAATGAATTCTTCAAACCATATGTTTGTAACGTATGGATACGCGCCGCCTTTCATCTTGTCCCACGTATTAAGAGCAAACGCGAGCATAAACGGGTTGTTGTCTGCCTTTGTCAATCCCGTTTTATGATCATACTTTGCCAGTGTCCACGCGCCGTTTTTATATATAGCCGTGTCAAATTCGCCGTTTGTAATTTCGGCAATGCGGTTTTTGCCGTGTCCGTTACAAATTACAGTGTCCATAACAGAACCAGCAAACTTGCTTTTTAATGCGTCGTCATAACGGCGGATATATGCGGCCTGTTTTAATTCGTGAGTCTTGCGGCCGTTCCAGTACTCAAGTAAAAATTTGTCAATAAGTGCGTAAGTTTTCCCAAACGACCGCACGCCGAAAATAATATTATAAACCGCGTTTATTTTTTCAATCGGCTCAAGTGAATAGTATTCGGGCGTTTCTTTTATTTTCTTTGTTGCCATTAAAATATAACCCCCTGTTTTAAGAGCGCTTCAAGTTCGTCAATTTCCGTTTTTGTCGCCGTGTCCATATAACGCATATGTGCTTGTTCGATTTGTGCATAGCCTGTTAAATCGTACAAATAACGCATTTCGTGATCCGGCTTGCCATAGGCCGACCAATAAGCCGCGTTGTTAGTGTCCGGCGGCACAATAACAGAAGTGTTAACAAGCCGTTTTGTGTCTGCTGGTGTCCATTCTGCCGCGCCCGCAAATTCGCCCGTATATTTATAGTGTGCCGCTTCGCTTGCGTCGGCCTGCTTGCCGGCCATATAGTCACCGAGTGCCGCCACACCCCAACCGGCCGCGCCGCTTTTATCAACGTCGCGAAGTCTAACAATGCCGCCCAACGTCAATTGTATTTTCTTTAATGACGCGTTATCGACGGATAAATCGACAGGAAACGCGTTTGACGTCTTTATGTTTATATGCTGTGTATTTTCAAAATACCAAACGCCTGTGCCGTCGCTTTTGTCTGTCGGAGTTATCACATATTGCGCGTTGTACGGGTCAATCGCAACTGTGTAGTAAATCGTCCCGGCGGTCTTAATGCCCGCTTCTGCCGGTATAAAACTGCATTCCCCGATATATGGTATTTTTGTAATATACTGCCCGTTAACGTCCCAATTTGTAGCCGCGGCAATCGTGCCGCCCTGTACGAGTGCATAACCCAACGCCCCGACAGCGGCCGGCGTGTTTATAACATAAATATTGCCAACGCCCGCGCCGGATAGTGAAACAGTCAAGCCGGCGGGGTATTTTGGCGTTCGTATCGTCAAATCACTTTGGCCCGTTGTTGCCTGTGATAATCTGTATTGACTTAAAAAATAAACATTTGTGACATCAATTATTTTACTGCCAAAGTCAACGCGTTTGTTTTCGTCAAGTATGTTATTATCCAAATATCTATCTATGAACGCGTTAAACGTCGCAAGCGACATGAACGCACACCCGATTGTTGTTTCGTTGTCATGATTGACGCCGCCGGCAGTGCGCGGCGGTAAATCGTAATAACGTATCATAACGAACGGGTCAGCCGTGTAGCTGTTTGTCGCTGATTGATCAAGTAAAAAATTCGGGTACAAATTGCCGACTGTACGCGTCACAACGGGTTGATCAACGTAGTTTATGCGCGGATCATATTCAAGCGCACTGCCGCTTGTGGAATATGCAACAAGCGCGTTCATTGTTGTGAATTTTGAATAGTACGTAAAAAGCACGTCCACGTGTAAATCTAACTGCCAAGCATTACCGCCAAGCCACACTACATTTTCAATGAAATAATATCGGTTAAGCTCTTGAATGTGACAATAGTTATATGTTGGAGCGGTGCTATTATCAATAATTATGGACAGATCAAGCAATGATTGGTCGTTTTCAAACTGATCACCTGTCTTTGCTGTACCTGTCCCCAAATATGCAGTTTTGTTCACGCGCTTTATAGCGTCGCTGTAGTTATAAAGTGTTAAATGTAGCATTTAATACACCCCCGTATAATTATAACATATACGGGAGCGTTTTTGCACGTTAAATCGGTATATATTCCGTTGCCACGAGTTTATTATTTAGTTTGTGCAAAAAATCAAGAAACGCGCCTGTAAAGCCAATTGCATAATTGCACGGCTCAAGATACACGCTTGATTTTTCGTGACAAACTGCCGTGCGGCCTGTGTAGTCCGTCAGTTCAACTGTAAACTCTTCATCATTATATACGTGCGTCAGTTTGCCTGTGCCGCCGACTATTTTGTCGTTTTCGTCGCGCAGTTCGCCGTCAATAGTCAAACCATCGTCGAATGCTTCAAAAACCGCGTCAAACGTCTTGTATTTTGCCATTAACCATTTCGCCGTGCTTTCCTTGCCCGTGCCGGCAATTGTAACGTGCAGTTCGTTGTCCTTTATATAGATATATCGTTTTGCGTTCAAAAATTTTGCTTTGCGGTAAACGCCTTCAAAATCCCATTGCCCAAGCGGTTTTTTGACCCCCTTTATAGTTTCAGGCCGCGTCAATTCAAAATCAAAGCCGACGGCGTCGGCCGCTTCTTTCATTTTGCGATCAATCTCTTTGTTGTAATTGTGAAAGTATTCTTTATGTCTACAGAAGTTTGTTATTTTGCCGCTGTCCGTGTCACTATAGTGATAGTCTGTGCCGCATTCGTTTATCATCTGCCACAAATTGCGCCGGCATATTGCCGTCACCATAATGCCCCACAAGTACGAAATAAAGCGGTTTTGATCGTTATTATATTTTTCAATAACTTCGGCCGTGTTCACCGGCACAATTTGCCATTTGCCCGTTTCCGCGTTGTATTCCACTTCGGGCCGGTTTAACTGTGTAACTAACATTCCGTAAATGCAGTTTGTGTCACGCTTTCCGTTCAAATATTCCGCTTCCATTCCGGCAACGTCTTTTAATTTTGTTTTCTTTCCGTATTGCAACAAAACAGTTTCAATTATTTCTTTCGGTAAATAACCTTTGCGGTATTGCCATAATCGCAACACGCGAATTTTGCCAATGTTGTAATTCTCTAAAATAGTTAAAAAATCTAAATGTGTTAAACATATCTGTATAAATTCGGCCGACGCAATGCGCCCGTTAAATTCTTCAATGCCGCGTGCATTGTGCGTCTTGCTTTTTGATATGTAATAGTCAACTTCGGTTTTGCTGTCAATGTCGTAAAATTCAAAGGACCCAATAAACGCAAATTCACGCGCTTTTTGTATCAATGCTTCACGTGAAATATTTTTGCGTGGGTCAATTTCAATTCCCTTTGATACGGGGTATTCCTTTTCACATACCATTGCGGCCGGATATGCCGACGTCCAATCAACACTTGCCACATATTCCAAAACAGCACCGCACGACAGCGGCGAAGCGTGACAATAGCCGCCGGCAAATGCTTGCAAAGCGCATAAATATTCGGAGACAGTAAGCGTCAATCGCGCAATATTTCGTGCATACTTCCATCGCCTTTTGTCGCGGTGCGGCAAACAGGCGTTGCGGCAAAGCCTGCGCGTGTAGCCGGTCGCCGTCAATGGTATGCGGGCAATGTTGCCGTCACTTTTTATGCGGTCGTTGATCAGTGAAGCGTCAATTAGGACGTCGTTCAAACTGTATTGTATTTCGCGTTCTGTCATCGGCGTTTCGCTATGCCGCAACTGTCGATAATCTAATTCGCCGGAGAGTTTCTCAATTTTATATTCAATTAAGTCTTTCGCTGTCGCTTTCAAACTTTGGTTTGTGAGCACTTGCGAACACGAAAATTCAATGCCGCCATCTGTGCGTGCGCGCATCGGTTCGCGCGGCTGTCGCGCAAATACGTCTATAAAATTAAACCAGTGCCGGATAAATTGAAACTCAAACCCTAAATTCCTATCATACACCCGCAACCGGCGCGTGTCACTTAAGTTATAATAATCTGTCAACGTGTCCGTCAATAACAATAAATCATCATATGCACGGCCAAAATACACTGCGCCGTTAAGACAAAAAGAAAAACAATACATTGTACCGCACGGCATTTCACCAAAACGAAACGACGTCGTTTCAATGTCAAATGACGCAGGAACATTGTAATATTTAATTTTGCCGCCGCACAATTCCAACGTACCGACGGCCGACAAAAAAGCGGACAAATTATCTTTTGTGTAATATTGCCCGTTTTTTGCTCTTTCAAAATTTTCGCCAAATGTCATAAATAACCACTTGCCTTATCGGTATTATAAACTATGTCATATAATTCAATGTATACGTTCCATTGTCCCAATTCATATTTTATGTACGCTTCGCCGGCGTCAATCGGGTCTTTGTTGTAGTCAAGTGCGTCAACAAGTATTGCCAATGCCTGTTCACTGTCGAAAAACATTTGACCGATTTCGTCCCACCATTCCCAAAATTCGCCGATTAAATCGCGGGCAACATCAAACGGCTTTGCGTCTTTGTCTGCGCCGTATGGTATTAATTTTGGTTTGCGCGGGTTTTTCGGGTCTGCAATAATCTTGAAACGCCTACCCTTGCCGTATTCGGCTTCCGCTTCTTTTACTAACTTGCGCCATTTGCGAATATCCGTTAATGGATTATTTGCCAACTTTTTGCCGCGTGCAATAACTCTTTGCGCCTGTTTAACTGTTTTTATCGCTGACGGCGGCTTTTTCTGCAACCGGCCAATTGTCGCGTTCTTTGGTATTCCCTCTGTAGTCACCGCGTCAATTCTGCCGTTGATCCATCGTTGCATTTGCCGCGCTTCGTCAATTAACTGCTGTTCACTTTTGCCGGTGACGCGGTATTGCTGAATTTGTCCACGTGTCATTATTTACCCCCACAATGTAGCTTTAACTTTGCGCACAATCTCTTTACAAATAAAAGTAAGTGAGTTTTCGCGCGGTAAATCTTGATTTTTATCTATTTTTTCACACAGCTTGTATTCTCGTCTCATCGCCGCAAGAAAAATACATTGTTCTTCGTATGTCATATTGTCCGACTCTTTTAACGCTTCAATTGCCATAATCAATGCTTCTTTATCGTCTGGGAAATCGTCGTATTCATCTTTTAGATCTTCCAGATAACATATTGCTTCTTCTCTCGTCATTCTTCGTCCCCCTGTCATCTGTTTCTTTTTCGTCACTCATAATATGCTTATACATATCACCAACAATTTTTAATAGGCCAAACATAAATTCATACATTACAAATTTATCATAATTTGAATATACTTTTCTTAATTCTTCTTTTGGTATTTTAACATTCATTTCATCACTTGTGTTATTTAATTCAATCTTCATTTGTTATTCCCCCATATTGTTTTTGATATTGCCTGTATAAGATCACTTATTAACATTTCTGCAATCTTTTCTTCAACATAATCCCTTTTGAAATGTATTATTATCTTCCCGTCGTACGCTTCGATATATTTAATATTGTCGCCGTATGTCCTTTTTAAATCCTTTAAATACTTGTTTATCGTATTGTATATATCAACTAAAGTCATTGTTAGTTCCCCCACAAATATTTGCCCCACTGATTGGCCATTGCTTCAGCTATACCCACAAATGTTTTACTTCTTTCCCTCTCCTTTCTCCCCTTTAAACTCACAAACATATTTGTCGGCACATTCTTTTATCTCTTCAAGCAAACACCAACTTGTAAAATGGTCTTTTCCATCTTCAACGCGAACACTGAATTTGCCTTTATAACCTTGATCCCACGGAATAAGCCTCGTATTGCACTCTAATTCACTCATTACATTTTCTGATATTTCCTTTAACGATAAAAAACTGCAATCGTTGACACATTTCATATCTAACGTTATTGTAACTTTTAATTTTTTCATTGTATATTCTCCTTTCAATTGCAACCCCACCGCGACAAAGCGCACCCGTTGCCCCCACCCATTGGCACGCCCTAATGTTTCACGTGATACAATTAAAGCAATTCGCTAATGTCCACGGGGTTTTCATTTTCAACTTCTTCTTCAGCCGCCCACGGCTCGAATTTGTCAATCGCCTTGATCCATACGCAAGGATATTGACGTTCTTTGTCAACGTTGCCGTCGCCATAAATCGTGCCGCGCGTCGTCGGAATGTCTTTAACGGCCTGTGTAAAACGTACGTCAATAAGTTTTCCCTTGCCGTTAACTGTCTTGTAGACGTAAAATTTCTTTTTGCCGTCTAATGTTTCCCTCTGTTCAACCTTTACCAATTCGCACTTGATTTTCATAATTTTTTCTCCTTTTCTTTTAGTGCTTTGTATTTATCTTAACGCACCACCGGCACGTTATGATCAAAAAACTTTTCACGTATATAATTCGCTATGTCACACGCGCCCCACCATTCCGCACGGGCCGCAACGCTTTGCATACTGTTAATACCTGTTACACGTTCCACGTTTAACAACGCTTTATACTTGCGTTCGCATAGATCGTCAATTGCTTTCATTTCTTTTGTCGTCATCGTCATACACTCCCAAACAGTCAATAAACAGATTGAAGTATTCAATCATCTTTTGAACACCGGCGGCCGCTCCGTTTTCATAAGCGATCAATTCGGGATCAGTAAAAGCCTCTTTGTTGTTTTCGTGATTGTCTTTTACCACTTCCCCATAAGCACGTGTGTTTTTTAGTGCCTGTAACATTCCTTTGTAAAACTCGTTTGTCATTGTTGTTTCTCCTTTCGTCATCTGCGTAATTATTTAATATATTTGACTTCCACCTTGCTTAATCCATACAATAACCGCAAACGGTTCTTTTTCCCTAATACTTTTAATAACTTCGCCCAAACTGTCTTTTTTAATTGTTTTATGATACACAACCAAATTTACAATATAAGCAACACGATAAATCATTGTTCTTTCTCCTTTCGTCGCCGGCCACTTATTGCGCCCTTTGACATTGTCAATTGTATCATATTGTAAATAGTTTGTATATAGTTAATTTTTGCCATTTTTTACGCTGAAAAAGCAAAACGCCACAATATTTGCTATTGTGACGTCGTGCCGGTTATAAGGAGAATTAACAATGCCAAGAAAAGACATACCTTGCGGCAATTTCATTATATCATATCACCCATACATTGTATAGTCAATTGTTCGGTATATACAACTTTTGCCCCGTCATTATGCCTTGCCCCTCTATGATCCCGTTAAGACGTGCTATTTCGGGCCAACGTGTGCCACTTCCCAATTCATCGCGTGCAATGGACCATAACGTGTTGCCACTCTTTACTATGTACGTACGCACGTTTGCCGGTGTCAATGTAACATTAAGCGCACAACCACAACATGGGCATTTAATCGTGTCAGCCGGCACTACGTCGGGAACGTCTGCATAATTCACCCACGGCAATTTGCCGTGCGCCCACCACGTGCGCGTTTTGCTGTCCGCTTCGGGATATTCGCCCGAACATTTCGGCACGTTCAATATACGCGTAATTTGTACTTTGCTGTCCCATTTCGTCGTCGCTTCGATCATATAGCCGCCGCCAATATAAATGCCGCAATGGCCATATGCTTTTGAATAAACGACAAATTCGCCAATCTCTATGTTTGAAAAATCGGTGCTTTGATCAGTGCAATAATTGTTATATAAATCTTCAATTGTTGCGTCCGGCACGCCGTTTGCCTTATAGACAGCACCGCCACGCGGCTTTCCCTTTTCACATTTCCAACCCCATAAAATACCCTTTACAAAATTGACACAATCCCAACCCCACAACGGCACACCAGCTTTTTTCGCCGCCGCCGCCTTTGCTTTCGTCTCGGCCGCGTGCGTCCGGTCCCACGATGTTTCCGTTGTGTATTGTTCCAAAATCGCCGCGTCTGTTAGATCACTTCCAAAATCGCTATTGCAATAGCATTGTTCGACGGCCGCGGCCGCCACTTTCGCCCACTTCACAAAATCCGTTGATGTGTAAACGATCATATGATCACCCCGTCTTGTATTATATCACTAAACTAAAAGTTTATCAATACTAAACAGCCTGCAAGCCGTCCCCGCGTTCGAGCGTTGCCCCACCGGCGGCGGCTCTTTTTTAATTTCGACGGAACGCCCAAGGGAGGTGGCATTT
>JAZOAK010000005.1:0-3393 GCA_045595445.1 Acutalibacteraceae bacterium | reverse complement strand
GCGTGGGCCTCGACCGGGTGTCCCAAAATTCGGAACGCTGGGGTCTTCGTGCAGATTCGTGCCTACTCCGTGGCCGACAAACTGTCGTACGACCGAGTAACCACGCATCTCGACATACCGCTGAACCGCTGCGCCGATATCACCGATGCGATTGCCCGCTGTTGCCGCCGCGATGCCTTCATACAGGCTTTCGCGGGTAGCATCCATCAAGGCTTTCGCCTCCGAAGACACGTCTCCGGCACCGAAGGTGGCGGCGTTATCGCCGTGGTAACCGTTCAAATACGCGCCCACATCAATGCTGACGATATCGCCCGCTTTGATTACACGTTTGCCCGGTATGCCGTGGATAACCGTTTCGTTCACAGAAATGCAGGCGCTGGCAGGGTAATCCGCATATCCGAGAAAGGAGGGCCTAGCACCCTGGCTCTCGATATACTTGCGGATCAAACGATCGATTTCACCGGTGGTGACACCGGGTTCAACCGCCTCGCCGGCGAGCTTCAACGCTCTCGCCGAGATGATACATGCTTCCCGCATTAAGGAAAGCTCTCGGCTGTTTTTAATGGATATCATAGATCAACCTCAAGAGCGGCAAGGGTCAGTCGAGTAGTATCCTCAACCGCCTCTTGGCCCTCTACCGTGACAAGCTTACCCGCTTTTGCATAATAAGCTTTAAGCGGTTCGGTCTGCTCATGATAGACATCCAAGCGCTGTTTTACAGTGTCGGGATGGTCATCCTTGCGCTGAACAAGGGTGTCTCCGCACTTGTCACACACACCCTCCACTGCCGGCTTTTTATAGTCGACGTGATAGGTGGCGCCACAAGCTAAGCAAACACGGCGGCCCGATACACGCCGGGTGATCGTTTCGTCCGCGACCTCTAAGTTGATGACACGGTCAATGACGATACCCATGCGGTCAAGCGCCTCGGCCTGCGGGATGGTACGCGGGAAGCCGTCGAGAATGAATCCGTTTTGGCAATCGTCCTCTTGGAGGCGGTCTTGGATAATACCAATCACCACTTCGTCGGGAACAAGCTTACCGGATTCAATAAACGCTTTGGCTTTCAGCCCCATCTCCGTGCCGCTTTTCAGCGCTTCACGGATAATGTTACCCGTGGAAATCGTGGGAATGCTCAGGTGCTCGCTGATAAATTCAGCCTGTGTGCCTTTGCCGGCACCCGGCGCACCCAATAAGATCAGCTTCATGGAATACAACCTTTCTTTTCGTAAACACTCGCGTCCGACCGTCCGGTGTCATCCACCGGACGGATCGGACCAGTATGTTCATCGCACGATCGGGATGTTACTCGAGGAAGCCTTTGTAGTGGCGCATCATCATCTGGCTTTCGATCTGTTGCGTGGTTTCCAGCGCGACGCCCACCACAATCATGAGGGACGTACCGCCCAGCGTCAATCCGTAGAAGCCGCTGAGTTTGCCGAAAACGCTCGGGAACAGAGCGATAAAGCCTAAGAACAATGCACCGATCAAGGTCACCTTATTCAGCACGCGCTTGATATAATCCGAAGTGGGCTTACCCGGACGGTAGCCGGGGATCGCGCCGGAATTTTTGCGAAGATTATTCGCCATTTCCAACGGATTATACTGGATCGTGACATAGAAGAAGGCAAAGCCTATGATCATCACAAAATAGATAAGGATATACACCCAGCTGTCCTGATGGAACGCAGACAGGAACCAGTTGTCTTTCCAACTGAAGAACTGCTGCAAAATCGAGGGCAGCGACACGATCGAAACCGCCAAGATGATCGGCATAACACCGGACATATTGACTTTGATCGGGATGTATGTGCTTTGTCCGCCGTACATCTTACGACCGACAACGCGCTTGGCATACTGCACCGGGATACGGCGTTCCGCATCGCTCATAAACACGATGAAACCGATCATCGCGAGGAAGATGAGCAACACAACGGGAACCAAAATGACGTTCCAGATCGCGTCGGAATACGTACCGAGCTGTGCAATACCCGCCTCATAGAACCACGCCCACAGCGTGCGCGCTGCGGAGGGGATTCCCGAGAGAATACCGGCAAACAACAAGATGGAAATGCCGTTTCCGATACCCTTTTCGTTAATTTGTTCGCCCAGCCACATAATGAGCGCGGAGCCCGCCACGAAGCAAAGGACGATAACCACTGCCGCAAACCATTCGCCGAAGCCTTTTTGCGCCTCAGCGACCAGTACCTTTGAGCCGTAGTTGTTACGCACCATGAAATAGTACGCAATACCAAGCATCAAGCCGAGACCGACGGTCACGAACCGCGTGATCTTACCGAGCACTTTGCGGCCCGCCTCCCCTTCCTTCGCCAAACGCTCCAGAGCAGGGATGGCAACGGTCAGCAACTGAATAATGATACTGGCGTTGATGTACGGAGTAATGGACAGCGCAAAAACACTCGCGTTAGAGAAGCCGCCGCCGGAAATCATGGTCAGATAACCGAACACGTTTTCCGTCGTACTGATGGCTTCTTTCAGCGCTGCAACGTCCACAAACGGAACGGTAATAACTGAACCGATGCGGAAGATCAATACGATCAGCAGCGTGAAGAGGAGTTTTTTACGCAAATCCTCGATCTTCCATGCATTCCGTAAGGTTTGGAACATGTCAGATCACCTCAGCCTTTCCACCGGCAGCTTCGATCTTTGCCTTAGCTGCTTCAGAATAGGCTGCTGCCTTGACAGTAAGTTTTTTTGTCAGGTTACCGTTAGCCAGCACCTTCACACCGTCATAGGACTTCTTTACCAAACCGGCTTCTTTCAGTGCTGCTGCGTCGACAACAGCACCATCCTCAAATACGTTGAGAGAACCGACGTTGATAGTGGCATAAGTTGTTGCAAAAATGTTGACGAAACCTCTTTTCGGCACTCGTCTTTGCAGAGGCATCTGGCCACCTTCAAAACCGACTTGCATACCGCGACCGGCACGCGCTTTTTGACCTTTGTGGCCTTTACCGGCAGTTTTGCCCTGGCCGGAACCGTGACCTCTGCCGATTCTCTTGACATCCCGAACCGAGCCGGGTGCCGGAGAAAGCTCTTGTAGCTTCATAGTATTCGCACCTCCTTGATCGTATAGGTTAAGCTTCCGTTACCTCGATGAGGTGGATGATCTTCGCCACCTTACCTTGAGTAGCTGCGTTGACAGGTTGGCACACGGTGTCGCCGATCTTACGCAGACCCAGGGAATTGGCAGTGGCGATCTGATCTTTCTTTGCACCGATCAAGCTTTTGGTCAACTTGATGGTCAAGCAATCGTTTGCCTTTTTAGCCATTTCGTACGCCCTCCTGTTATCCTAAAATTTCCTTGGCAGTTTTGCCGCGGATCGCACCCGCTTCTTCAGCGGTACGCAACTGTGCCAAGCCGTTCATCGC
>JAZOAK010000004.1:0-2020 GCA_045595445.1 Acutalibacteraceae bacterium | reverse complement strand
AGCTACGGCGGTGCCGTGTATGAAACGGGCGTCAACAGCAAGGACGACGTGCCGGAGATCACCGGTACGGACGTTGTGTTCAAAAACAACCGTGCCTTGGCAACGGGCGGCGCGATCTATATGAACAAAGAGGCCTCCGCCTACTTGGAAAATGCGGACTTTATCAACAACACCGCCCAAAACAACGGCGGTGCGGTGTACCTGAACGCCGCGCATCTCGATATCAACGGCGGCACGATCACACAAAACAGCAGCAGCACGAACGGTGGTGCGTTAACGGCTGTGGCGGCATCGTCCATCCGCTTCAACGAGATCGATGCTTCGCAAAACACTGCCAAATTCGGCGGTTTTGTTTACTGCGAAGCGGAATCGACCTTGTATGGATACGACAGCACCTTGGCGGAAAACAGTGCCACTTCTCGAGGTGGTGCGGTGTATATGATAACGGGCGCTAACGGCGGTATCTACAACACCACGTTCCACAAAAACAGTTGCGGGACCGAAGGCGGTGCGCTGTATATCTACCTGTACGGCACCGAATACGAAGCGCCGAAAATGGTGCTTCACAGTAACACCTATACCGAAAATGAAGCGACTAACGGCGGTGCCATCTATACCGCCAAGCAGTCCACTATCGATCTGTACAACTCGGTTGCTAAGAAGAATAACGCGAGCAAAGGCGGCTTTTTGTACCACACCGCCTTTGATACGGTGGTCAACCTCGCAAGCTTGATCTTGGAGGGTAACACCGCGACCGACGGTCCGATCATTTACGGTAACACCTACAACGCCGACTTGTATTTGGACAAAGCGTTGTATATTGACCGCGATCACACCGGCGAACTGGACGATGCCTACTGGGCGACGGCGATCGCGAATATGCTCACCTATCACTTTGTGGTTATCGATATTCCCAATTACATAGGATACATGGGCGAAGAGGTCGTGCCGGTCCTGCCTCGTATTCCGGTTGACGTTGCGACAGCGGATGCACTGGAATCAGCGCTTGCCAACGGTAAGGATCTCATCCATATCACGGCGGATTTTGCGATCGACCGCACGTTCTACATCCGCCGTAACACCACGATCTACTCCACGGAAGCGCACACGCTCCTGCGTGCGGCGGACTTTGGCGGCGATATGTTCGTCGTGGGCGAACTTCCCGACGGTACGGCGTGTGAAAACGCCGTTACCCTAACGCTTGGCGATCCCGAATCCAAAACGGAAAACTTACTCGTTATCGACGGTAACAAAGATAATATGACCGTCACCGTCACCGGCTCGGCGCTCTTTATCGTCGGCGGCGCCACGGCGGATCTGTACGATAACGTGACGATTCGCAACCATAAAAAGCTGGGCAACGAAAAAACCTTGACCGAAAACTACGGCGTATCGTATGTGGAACAGGTTGGCGGTGCGGTGGCGATCATCTGTGCCAAAGCAACCATGAACATCTACGGCGGCACCTATGCGAACAACGCCGCCAACGACGTGTCCGAAGGCGTTTCCAGCCAGGGCGCCGTTATCTACAATTTCGGCACGTTATCCATTTACGGCGGTACGTTTGAGAACAACTACGCCGCTCGTGGTTCGGTGGTGTATTGCTACCGTAAAACCTATATTTATAACGCCGTTATCCGCAACAACTCGGCGTCGTCGCTCGGCGGCGCGGTGTATATGCCTGCCAGCACTGCTGCGTTTTTGTACCTCGGCGGTGAAAACGAGGTTGCAGACAGCCGCGTGGTGTTCGAAGGTAACTCGGCGCCCAGCGGCGGTGCCATCTATGCACAGAACAAACTGGAAGCGCAGGATACGCAGTTCATCAACAACTCCGCCACGACGGGTTCCGGCGGTGCGATTGCTGCCTCAAAAATTGAACTGGTGTTGACGAATACCGTCTTCGACGGCAACACGGCGAAAAGCTACGGCGGTGCCGTGTATGAAACGGGCGTCAACAGCAAGGACGACGTGCCGGAGATCACCGGTACGGACGTTGTGTTCAAAAACAACCGTGCCTTGG
>JAZOAK010000003.1:0-13197 GCA_045595445.1 Acutalibacteraceae bacterium | reverse complement strand
GTGATAACCTAAATAGGGGTCAAGCACTGACGCCGGTTCCCACAATGGCACGTAAATAATATATTATTTTAACCTATTGTTATTAACATTTAATAATGATATAATGGCTATGATCAAATATGAAAGTGAGGTATGACCATGACAAAGAAAACCACGCAGCAGACCCCGGTCGCAATCGTTTCATTGAGCATAGACCGCGATTTGCTCAACCGTCTTGATGATCAAGCGCAATTTGAAGATCGCACCCGGTCAAAAATGATCGCGCGTATGATTGAATTCTATTTAGATCGCAAGCACTTTGAAGCGCTCGACATGAATTCTATGAAGTGAGGTGGTCTAAATGGCGAAGAAGTCCATTTTGAAGCACGATCCGGCATGGTACACACCGACGCATACGCTCTCAAGCGGCGTCAGTTCGTCCGAATTGCGCGCCGAATACAAACGCCTGCGCGACGTTGCCCGCCATCGTTTGAGATCGTTTGAATCGTCAGAAGGTGGCTACTGGAAGGGGTCAGAATCGCATCAACAATTAAAAGAAGCTTATGTTGGCGGGGCAATGCGAGGGTTGACAGATCAAGAAATCGCTATGCGGCTATCTGATTTATCACGTACACTGTCCGATTACCGGTCATCGGTGTCAACGCTGCGCGCGCAGCGCGATCAAGCGCTTGAATCCCTGCAGCAGAGTGGTTATGAATTCGTGACGAAAGAGAATTATAAGGATTTCGGCGAGTTCATGCAAGAGTATCGCGAAAAGAAGCTTGATCGGTTTTATGACTCCGGCGACGCTGCAGAAACCTATCGCGCGATCCGCGATAAGGGGCTGACGCTCAAAGCAATTCGGCGCGATTTTGATTTTTGGATTGAAAACCGCGACGTGCTAGACAATATGACAATGAGCAAAGGCAAGTCGGCGCATAGTGCAGCCGCGTATCGTAAACGCATAAATCGCGTTATCAGTTGATATGTTAAAAGAAAAGATCATCACCGTTCCCGAATTCAAGATCACAGACATAACCCGCCGGTCGAAGCTGCTCAAGCGGCCGGCGGGCAATCCGGCGCGCCGCGGGAAGAACAAGCGCCGGTATAAGGATTTAATTACGGCGTTCGATATTGAAACGACGAGCATTGACGAGGTGCGTCAATCGATCATGTACATTTGGCAGTGGTGCTTCTTTTGGGATGAGGAAAATTATTTCGTGGTGATTGGTCGCACATGGTCCGAGTTTTTGACGCTATGCGAAATGATTGCAAAGGCGCTTGCCGACGATGTGTATATCGTTGTGTTCGTGCACAATCTCTCATTTGAATATCAATATCTGCGCGGCGTTTACCAGTTCGACCCGGAAAACGTGTTTGCGATTGACCGCCGGAAGATCATGAAGTGTGATTTGATGAAGCATTTTGAATTCCGCTGTTCATATCTGCATAGCAACATGAGCCTTGACCTATATACAAAGAAATTCGGCGCGAAGCACACGAAGCTGTCCGGCGACGAATTCGATTATGATAAGCGCCGCTACTGGTATACCGATCTGTCAGATCGGGAGCTGCAATACTGCATAAACGACGTTATCGGATTGTGTGAAGCGCTCAACAATGAAATGACCGCCGACGGCGATAACTTGTATACGCTGCCTTTGACGTCGACCGGCTATGTCCGGCGTGACGCAAAGCGCGCCATGCACGAAGTCAATCATATGTTCGTGAAAAATCAGCTTCCGGACATAGATATATATACGCTACTTGCGGAATGCTTCCGGGGCGGCAATACACACGCAAACCGGTATTATGCGAATATGACAATCGGAAAATATGAAACCGTCAAATCAGCGGACCGATCAAGCAGCTATCCGGAAGTATTGATAAATCATCTTTATCCGATCTCAAATTTTGTATTGCAGAAGGGTCCTATGTCGTTTGAAAAATTCATGGGTTATATGGATCATAATCGGGCCATCATTTGTCGGGTGAAGCTGTGGAATGTGCGGCTAAAAAATCCCTTTTGGGGCGCGCCTTATTTGTCGCGGCATAAGTGCCGCAATCTGCAATGCGGTACGTGTGACATTGATAACGGCCGAGTGCTGCGCGCCGCCTATCTTGAAACGTCATTCACAGACGTTGATTTCAGAATTTTTCTTGACGAATACGACGCCGATCAGATCGAAGTATTCGACGTCGCGACGGCGCGCTATGGCAAGCTGCCGTCAAAGCTTCTTGACGTCGTGCGTGCCTATTACGTCCGCAAGACGGCGCTGAAAGACGTTGCGGGATCTGAAATTCTTTATGTGAAATCAAAGAATAAACTAAATAGTATTTATGGTATGATGGCACAAAACCCGGTAAAGCATTCGATCAAAGAGATCGGTAACGAACCTGTTGATCATGTCAAAGATGATTATAATTATTATCGGATATATGAAGGTTTTGCAAAGTCCATGATCGGAGATACGTCCGGCTATGCCGAGGTTGATGAAGATGATGCTGAAATTCTTGCTAATTATAACCGTCGGGCGTTTCTGTGTTATCAATGGGGTGTGTGGACTACCGCATGGGCGCGGTATGAATTGGAAGAAGGTTTGAAGTTGGCGCACGCAGCCGGCTGCGCGTTCGTATATGCAGATACTGATTCAGTCAAATACATCGGGGATATTGATTGGCGCCGCTATAATGATCAGAAGAAACGGCTAAGTCGTAAGAACGGCGCATTTGCCGATGATATTCACGGCGTTCGGCATTATATGGGCGTTTATGAATTTGAGGGCGAATATAAGCAGTTCCGAACATTGGGCGCAAAGAAGTACGCATATGTGACCGCCGATGATGAGCTGCATATCACTATTGCGGGCGTTGGAAAGAGCAAAGGCGCTGCAGAATTGGCAGAAAAGGGCGGTATTGATGCGTTCCGGGAAGGGTTCGTATTCGACGCAAAACACGGCGCTGCCGGCATAGAAGCGACATATAACGATCATCCGGCTATAACTGAATATGAAACGCCCGACGGCATTTGTATACCGATCACAAGCAATATATATATGTCACGATCTACATATATTGTCGGGTTGTCCGGTGATTATGCGCGGCTGCTGAATGGCATACAATTATTTGCAACAGATGATTGACAAATTGCAACAGTGTCCTTTATACTGATTATAGATCAGTAAAAGGACATTTTTTGATATGCGTAAAAATGTTGACGTAAACGATTTTACCAAACTGCTTGACGCGCAGGTCGATACCGCTATTTATGTATGGGGCGGTAACGGTGAGAACCTATGTCAAATGCTCGACCCGGTTAAATGGATTTCAGGCCAAGAGGATTGTGCCGCGAATTATAAGCGCGCGGTCACTCTGTTTGAAAAGCGTCTTTCCGAAGGTAAAAACCCGATCCGGGCGTTTGAATGTTCGGGCTTGATATATTGGGCGCTTTATACGTTGAACATTTTGACGAAGGACGTTTCAAGCCGGGGATTGTATGCGAAATGCAAAGACATTGACAAAGCCGAATTGACCCGCGGCGATTTAGTTTTTATTTTCGATGATGAAGCCGGTGAAATCGTGCACGTCGGCGCATATGTCGGGGACGGTTATGTGATCGATGCGCGCGGGCGCGACGTCGGCGTTGTTCGGACGAAGCTTGCCGATCGCAAATTCAACCGTTTCGGCCGGCTGCCGGGTGTGTTTCTCGATCATCCGGATATTCCGGAAGGGTGTCATGTGCTGCAGATTGTAGGCGGGCGTGTGCACGTTCGCGCAGGTGACAATAAATATACGAAGAAGCTGAAAACGGCCCTGCGCGGTGAGATTTATCCGATCGTGGGCCGGGGCGCGTCCGGATGGTGGGAGATCGAATACGCGCCGGGGCAGACCGGTTATATTTCAGATAAATCTAAATATACAAAGGTGGTGTTGCCGGATGAGTGATTTCGATCTGCAGGGAAAGATCGTTGAAATGTCAACGAATATCAAGTTGATTTTGAAAAATCAACAGGATCATGAGGACCGAATCCGCGCACTGGAACAGAAACCGGCCCGGCGGTGGGACGCTGTGATCACCGGCATTATAAGCGCGGTGATCGGCGTTGTGATAGGCATATTATTGAATGGGGGTGTTTCCGGATGACCAAAGATAATTGGAAAGAATTTTTGTCCGCGGCAGCGATCAGAGCGCTGCGCACGTTTGCGCAGACCGCGCTTGGCATGATCACCGTCGGCAGCGCATTCTCTGACGTGAATTGGCTGCAGGTCCTTTCAGTTTCCGGCGTGGCGGCTGTCCTATCGATTTTAACATCGATTGCGACCGGACTGCCGGAAGTAAAAAAGGCGGGTCTTTGATCTTTTCTTCCCGCCAAGCCCGCGAACAGCGGGCTTTTATTAACTTATAATAATTATGTATTGACAGCGGCGTATGGTTGTGATATTATGAATATGCGCCGGGGAAACCGAGCGCAGAAAGGAAGAAAAGATTATGCTGAACATCATCAAATCCGGCAAGCCGGACGGAACCGAACTGACCAAACAGGACCTTTACTATCTGACCAAAGCGCCGAACGCACAGAAGATGAGTTTCGCCGACGGTAGCAAGCTGGAACTCTACGCATGGTGTATCTACACCGACAAGACAGAGGACGGCGACGAACGCGAGATTTTCGCATTGCGGACGCCCGACGGCGAGGTTTTCGCAACGAACAGCCCGACGTTCATTCGTTCGATGTATGACATCCTCGACGTTTTCGATCCGACCGAAATCAACGCGATCCTTGTTTGCTCGGCGCAGAGCAAGGCCGGCCGCACCTTCTATACTGCGGTCTACGCGGGATGAACATTTATCAGAAAAGCGGTTATCTTGATATCCGGGAGATTCTAAAGCAGGGTCTCCCCTTTAATTTTATTGTTGGCAACCGCGCTTGCGGGAAAACATACGGCGCGCTTGAAACTGCGGTATCTGACGGTATCACCTTCATGTTTATGCGCCGTACGCAAGCACAGGCCGATATAATCAATAAACCGGAATTTTCGCCGTTCAAAGTGCTCAATGTGGATAAGGGGTGGACAGTGGGGACAAGTCCTATCACAAAGTATAATTCCGGGTTCTATCATATGGAAGATCACGACGGCAAGCTGACGCCGGTCAGCGGTCCGATCGGGTACACGGCTGCATTGTCAACGTTTTCAAATGTGCGCGGTTTTGACGGTTCTGATATCAAGCTGCTTATTTATGATGAATTTATTCCCGAAAAGCACGAGCGACCGATCAAAGGAGAAGCAACGGCGTTTTTCAATACGTATGAAACGATCAACCGAAACCGGGAATTGACCGGAAACCCGCCGCTGCAGTGCTTATGCCTTGCAAATGCAAACGATCTTGCAAATCCGATTTTTATAGAATTGAATCTTGTTCGGCGCTGCGAAAAAATGCGCGCGTCAAAGCAAGAGGTTTATATAGATCGGTCTCGCGGGATCGGGCTTTTCATTCTGCAGGATAGTCCGATTGCAAAAAAGAAATCACAGACCGCGCTTTATAAAATGGTTGGCTCGGGGCAGTTTTCGCAAATGTCGCTGAACAATGATTTTTCCATGGAAGAACGCAGCCGCATCGAATCTCGGAAAATCGCGGAATATAAGCCGGTGGTTATGATTGGCGAATTGACAATCTTCCGGCACAAATCCCGCCGCGAATATTATGTAGCAGCGTGCAAGGCGGGCGGTTGCCCGGTGTTCGGAACCGGCGACGTTGAACGTGCAAGATTTCGGCGGGCATATGGTCAAATATGGTTCGAGTATCTAAAAAATAATATTATTTTTGAAGAATATCTTTGTGAGATATTATTCAAAAAATATTATGGTTGACAAACGAAATTATTATAGATATATTATAAGTAGGCGGCCGGCCTTATGCAGCTCCCGGAAGGAGTGGCCACGATCGGGCACGATCATGACGCCGCCTATAATTTTTATAAGGAGAAAAGATCATGAACATCAACGACGTTATTGCACTCTCAAAGGCTGGGTTCTCGTCTGCGCAGATTGCGCAGATGGTGCTTGCCGAACAGCAGCAGCAGCCCGCGCCGGAACCTGTGCCCGCACCGTCACCGGCACCGACACCGGCACCTGCACCGGCACCGGCACCGGTACCCGCACAGGTACCCGCACCGGTACCAGCACCGGTACCCGCACCGGATAACAAAGCGGATTTTGACGCGATCATGGCGGCAATCGGAGGCTTGAAGCTGCAGATGCAGCAGGCCGCGATTCAGACAGCGCAGCAGCCCGCGCAGCAGCAGATGACAGCTGACGATATGATCGCTTCGATCATTAACCCGCCGACGGCGGCGAATGATAAATAATAATGATAAGGAGATAATCAATATGGCAAACACTCTTACCATCGATCAGGCATCAACCGTATTGAACGCCATCGTCGCGCAAGCGACCGGCAACACCGCGATCGCGACCGCCGATACAAAAGATTTCGTGACCGTCGCTCAGACCGGACTTTTGGCGGGTTATGATCCGCTGCTCGGCGCGATCTCGCAAGTGCTGTCCCGCACGATCTTTTCAGTGCGTCCGTACACGCGCAAGTTCAAGTCCCTTGAAGCCGATGCGATCACCTATGGCAACCACGTACGGAAGATCAACATTGCCGACAAGGCGGCACAGAATGACGGCCGGCTGCCGCTGACCGACGGTGTTGCGGTTGATCAGCAGCAGGTCAGCAAGCCGACGATCCTGCAGACGAATTTCTACGGCGCGCAGACCTATGAGCGTCAGTATACGATCTTCAAGGATCAGCTTGATACGGCGTTTACTTCTCCGGAAGAATTCGCGCGCTTTATCAGCATGGTCGTGCAGAACGTCAGCGATATGATCGAACAGGACCACGAACAGTTCGCGCGCATGACCGTTGCGAACTATATCGGCGGCGTTCTCTCCGGTCCGAATGCTGCAAATCAAGTCGTGCACCTGCTGACGGAGTACAACGCCGCAACCGGTCTTTCTCTGACGGCGACGACCGTACTGCAGCCGGCGAACTATCCCGGTTTCATCAAATGGGCGTTCGCGCGGATCGCGGCGCTGTCCGCACTGCTGACCGAGCGCAGCGAGGTATTCCACACCAACGTCACCGGCAAGCCGATTCAGCGGCACACGCCCGAATCCGAGCAGCGCATCTATCTGTATGCGCCGTCCAAGTTCGGTATCGAGAGCAGGGTCCTCGCAGATACGTATCATGACAATTATCTGTCGATGGCAAAGCACGAAGCGGTGAACTTCTGGCAGTCCATCAAGACGCCGGATACGATCAACGTCAAGCCGACGTGGATGAAGGCTGACGGCACGCTGCAGAGCGCTGCAAACGCTGTCGTACAGGGGTCCGTGTTCGGCGTGATCTTCGATCGCGAAGCTATGGGGTATACGACGGTCAATCAGTGGAGCAGCCCGGCGCCGTTCAACGCGAAAGGCGGTTATACGAATGTGTTCTTCCACTTCACGGACCGCCACTGGAACGACTTCACCGAGAACGGTATCGTGCTTCTGATGGACTAACGGCAGCTTAGGTCTCGGCTGCATTCTCCGATAGGCGCGGCGGTGTTATAAGCCGCTGCGCCATTGCTTTATAGAAAGGAATAATCTCATGTCGTTTACAGTTAATTTATATGACTTTCAGAAGCGTCATAATTCAACGCGACGGCCTTCCGGCGGCATGGTACCGTTTGACGGTGTTTTGCGTGAAGGCAGTTCTTTGATCACGCCCACGATCGGATTTGAATTCGCAAGCGACGCGTCGCCGATGTCAAATAGTTGGAATCTACATTTTAACTATGCGTATATCGCGAAATTTTCGCGTTACTACTGGATCACCGATTGGACATACGAGGGCGGATTGTGGCATGCGACAATGAAGGTTGACGTCCTCGCCACGTATCGCCCGCAAATCCTTGCAGCCGATGCGTTTGTCGCTTATGATGAAACAACCAACACGGATTTGGTCGATTCACGTTTGTCCATGCTGACGGCAAAAACGATTGAACATAAAGTTGCAATCTTTGATAAACTGGGGCAGAATGATACATCCGGCGGCGTTGTTATCATAATGTGCACCGGGAAAAATTCAACGGCGGCATTTGCTATGACACCTACGGATATTTCCCATTTAATGGATAATGTCGTAAACTGGTGGAATGCCACATTTGTTGATCCGACGACGATATATCCCGGAAACCCGAACGCATCTTTCGGTGAAGCACTTTGGGATGCTTTGGTTGCGTCTGTCAGTTGGTGGAAACAGGTTGTTGTAAACATTGCAAGCAACGGCGACGCTTCACAAAATATTCGAGCTGCTGTGCAGCTCCCTGTTGATGTTGACGATGTTACCGGGTCAAATCAACAGATCATATTGGGACAGTATGAAACACGCATTTTCGCAAAACGTGTAACAAATCGTATTTTATACGATTCATGTCAAGTTGAAATTCCTTGGCGATATAGCGACTGGCGCAATAATGAGCCTTATACTGAAATATTCCTTTATATCCCTTATGTTGGGAATATTAAAATGCCGAACAGCGTCTTGATCGGTGAAACACATTTGCGCGTTTATGCCGTTGTCGATTTAATGTCGGGGGATGCTGTGTTCCGGGTATATGTTGAACCGTCTGACGAGTTAATCGCCTCGTATTCGTCAAACATCGGCGCAAGCTATCCGATCGGTGCTTCTAACGTCAGCCCGGCTCAAACCGTTACCGGAATTTCCGGGGCTGTCGGCGCTATTGCTGCGGGTGTTTCTAAAGGCGGTGCTGCCGGTGCGGTGATCGGCAGCCTTGGTGCTTTGCAGGGCATTATGGCGGCAAATACGCCGAACAGCAGCAGCGTTGGCGGCGGCGGCGGCGGCGCGTCGCAGGGGTTGACCGGAACTTGCATTTGCACGGTGATCGCGCATAATACGGACCCGCTGCCAACGTCACCGGATGCGAATGCTATCATGGGATCGCCGACCATGCGAGTGCGTCCGATCGGCGCGCTGACCGGCTACGTTGAAACACGTGGGGCGTCCATAACCGGCGATATGACGGCCACGGAACACGCGGAATTGAATGCGCTGCTTGACGGCGGCGTTTATATTGAAACAGGGGGTTGATAATAATGAGTATTATCGGAATGGGTGCGCCGTATGAATACGATTATATTAACGCACAGACGCAGGCGGTCAGACCGTCGACAATGCACCTGCGCGATAATGGTATGCAACGGTTCTTCCGCAAGTATCTGCTCGAAAAGGCGTTCAGCGTATTCGAATGGAAGCTTCCGGAAACATGGTCGAAAAACTACTTTCTCTATGTCCTCTATTGTTGGGGATATATTGCGGTTATCAATACCGACAAGTTCGGCGTGATACCGCAGGGCTGTGGGCTGCAGGGCTATAACGTGATGTATGACCCGACAACCGCAGTTATTTCCAACCCGCTTTTGACCGGTATCGTGACGCCGACGATCGGTCGTCAATGCGAGATCATCAAGCTACAGCCGAATTATTCCGGCGTTATGGATATCGTGGATTTTTACGCGGATATGCTTGCGCTGTCGGCGTCAACGGCGACCACGAACCTTTTCAATTCAAAGTTGGCGTATGTGTTCGCCGCGCAGAATAAAAGCGCTGCCGAATCATTCAAGAAGATGTATGACGATCTTGCATCCGGAAATCCGGCTGTCGTTGTTGATAAGAATCTGTTCAACGATGACGGTTCTCCGAATTGGGCAATCTTCAATCAGAACGTGGCGCAGACGTATATTGCAGGGACGGTCCTTGATGATATGCGCAAATGGGAATGCCGGTTTGATACCGAGATCGGTATACCGAATTCAAACACAGAAAAGCGTGAACGCCTTATTACAGACGAGGTACAAAGCAATAATATCGAGGTAAAGAGTAAGGCGGCGCTGTGGCTTGAAACGCTGCAGGACTGCGTAAAAAAGGTAAATATCATGTTCGGTACAACCATATCGGTTGACTGGCGATTCAAGCAGCAGAGGGCCGCAGAGAGCGTCACAGAGGGCGGTGATATTGATGAGTAAGATTTCCGTTTTAGGATTGTATCAGCATGACCAGTCATTGTTTGACGAGCTGCATTTACCCGCAGCGTTTACGGCGAATGATCGGACTACGCTTATTAACAATCTGTTAATGGACTGCGCGGAGTTTGAATGCGTATTCCCTAATTTCGATTTTTGCAAGGCAGCCATCGGATTTTGGAGCGCTGCGCGGGTCGGTGTGTGGGAAAAACTTTACGCCACAACGCAATTCGTTTATAACCCGATTTGGAATAAGGACGGCACGATCACAGAAACCCGATCGAAAGAATATTCGGATGAAAAATCCGGAACCGTCGAAAGTTCAAAAGAATATGCCGGTTCAAATTCCGGTTCGGTTGAAAGCACGAAAGAATCAGAATCAGAAAAACTTGACGCCGGCGCTACTTCGATGATTATATCGGGTGACGAGGATGTAACGACGGTCAATAAAACGGCGGGGTTCAATTCCGGCAGTTTTGTGAATAAGGACCAACAGACGGTTGATCGGTCTTTCGGTGAAACAGATACCGGAACGTCAAGACATACCATCACCGATACCGGATCAGAAACCGGCAGCACAACGGAAACCGGATCGACAAGCGGCAATGAGAGCGGCAGCACTACGGAATCCGGCACCACAAGCGGCAATGAAACCGAGGAGTATGTGCGGACCGAACAGGGCAATATCGGCCTGACCAGTACGCAACAGCTAATCAAGGAAGAACGCGAAATTGACTTATTTGAAATCGACGAGTTTATTATCAATGATTTCAAAAAACAGTTTTGCATTTTAGTATATTAAGGAGGTGGAACCATGATCTTTGACAACTATCCATACACGAATTTCCATGAGATGAACGATGACTGGATCATCAAGACGCTGCGCGAATTCGGCGAGAGGCTTGACGAGTTCGTTACTATGAATTCGCTGACATATGCCGATCCGATCCAGTATGATCCGGATACGATTTATCCGGCAAATACTGTGGTTATCTATAACGACACCGCATATGTATCAAAGCAGACCATTCCGGCGGGTGTGCTGCCGACCGTAGAAGGTGAATTTTGGCTTGAAATCTTCCCGTTCGGTGATCTGATCAACGCACAGATCAATGTCGGTCTTGCGGAAATCGATAGATATCTGCAAGAAGCCAGTGATCAAATCGCAGCTGCGATCAACACAATTCCTAACGATGTAAATAACTGGATGGAGAGCCATCCGGACGTTACTACAACGGTTCAAGACGAAGCCATATCATGGCTGAAACTTAACAATAATCTGCGATCGGTTTTGATGGCGGGATTTGATGTATCTACCGCCGTCAATATCACCGATTTTGAGCAGGGCGCGATCAGTCCAACCACCGGTGAAAATCTTGAATCAGCATATGGGTGCCGCTCCGGTTTCCATGAAATCCCGGCCGGCATCGCTATGATGAGGACGTATGAGGAATACCGCATTGTAGTGTTCCGTTATAATTTAGACGGCACCTTTGTGGACAGGGTATTCAATGCGGATACAGAGCCGACGGTTTGGCGTCCGTTTGTTACAGATGCTGATCATAAGTACCGTATAACAATCAGAAATGCAGATCTTTCGGAATTGACGCCGGCCGATCTGCCGGCATTGCCGGCGCCGTGCTTCCTGTATGCGTGGAGTTTACCAAACGGCGCGGTTACGCTTGAGAAACTTTCCGACACTCTCGCCGATCTTCTCATATTTGATCCTTTTAAGAACAATTCATGGGCGGATGGTTATCTTGGAACGCGCAGCATTCATGTCGGATCAAGCAATAATGACGTTTATAACACGTCGCCAGTCAGAGTGGGCAAGGGTGATATTCTCGATATTAAGCTTGCCATTCCGACTACCGCAACGTCATCGTATTTCTATTATGCGTGGTGTGACGCGAACGGCGAATATACTACAAGATACGCGGCGCCAAGCAATGGTCGGTATAATGAATCAGATGGTGGTTACAGGTATTACCATACGACCTTGACAGCGCCCGCCGATGGCTATTTCATCATGTCGTATAGACAGGTTGGTGCTACATATGGCACCTATGAAGGTATTTCATATGTTAAAATCGCAAGACTGGCAATCAATAGTTTCGGTTTTGTTGACGAGCTGCAGAGCCGGCTGAATGCTGCTGAAACGAATTTGACAACGCTGAATTCGGCAGATGAAGAAGATGCAAAATTCAGATTTCCGTCGGTTCAAGATATGCCGATAGATGTGCTGCATAGGGGTCTTGCCACTGCCGGCATGCCGGAAAATGTAATAGTATCATTTAAGGATGGAATTCTCAATGGTTGGAGATATCTTGAAACCGATATCAGAAAAACATTGGACGGCGTTTGGGTGCTGCTGCATGATGCGACAATCAACCGCACCGCGAGGAATGCCGATGGTACCACGATATCGACCACTATCAATATCGCGAATATCACGTACGCCGAAGCGCTCGAATATGATTTCGGCATCTATGCCGGCGCTGAATATGCCGGAACAAAGATACCGACGCTTGACGAATTCTTGAATCTGTGTAACAAGGCGCACGTATACCCCGTTATTGAGGTCAAAGATTCTTCAATTTCAAACGCTGACGTAAGCGCGGTATGGTCGTTGTTTGAAAAGTATGATATGACCCAGCGCGTGATTTTGCTATGCTCATCGTTGGGCGGTGTAGATAAATTCACGGCGATCAACCCATATATCCCGGTTATCAACACGAGCAGCAGCGAATGGACATATGTTGATCCGAGCACGTTTCCGACGCTTGACCCGCCCTATGCGGCAAGCTATAAAACCGGCAAGAATAAAGTATTCCATGAGCACGAAAACAGCGCATTCGCAACACTGGCCGACATGGAAAACTTTATTGACTACTACCGGTATTTCGGGATTTACCCGGGTATCTACTGCCCGACAACCGTGGCAGGTATTGAAAATCTGTCTGATCGGTTATCGATGGTGACAACGCAGTACTATAAGTATTCGGACGTCAAAGCCGATTTGGACGACTGACACACAAGACAAAATAATATATAATCATAGCAGCGTTGGCCATGTGCTGACGCTGCTTCTTTATGGGGAACCGGCGTCTGTGCTTGACCCCCTATTTA
>JAZOAK010000002.1:0-105587 GCA_045595445.1 Acutalibacteraceae bacterium | reverse complement strand
CTCGTTGGTTGCCAAAAAGCCTCGTTTGCTGATCCTCAACAAAGCAGATATCGCGGACGAGACGGCAACGGCGCGATGGCTTGACTATTATCGCAAACACAACGTTCCCGCTATCGCGGTGGATTGTAAGAGCGGTAAGGGAATCAATCGTTTCGTACCGCTCATGCAGGAGATCTTAAAAGACAAAATTGCCGCGTGGGTGGCAAAAGGAATGGTAAACCGCCCGATTCGTGCAATGGTGGTGGGGATTCCCAATTCGGGAAAATCCTCCTTTATCAACCGTATGGCGCGCGGCGGAAAAGCAAAAGTGGAAGACCGCCCCGGTGTTACGCGTAATCAACAATGGTTTGTTATCGACAGCGGTGCGCAACTGTTGGATACACCGGGTATTTTGTGGCCGAAGTTTGAGGATCAACAAGTGGCACAGCATTTGGCGTATACCGGTGCCATTCGTGACGAAATATTGGACAGTGAAGAACTGGCGGTCGGCTTGCTGGACGTTTTAGCAACCGACTATGAGGGTTTCCTGCGCAGCCGTTACAAACTAACAGAACCGCTCAGCGAAGATCGTTTTGAGTTGTTACAGCAGATCGGGCGAAAACGCGGGATGCTTATCTCCGGCGGTGAGGTGGACACCTTGCGTGCATCGGTGATGTTGTTGGATGAATTTCGCGGTCAAAAGATTGGCCGCATCACGTTAGAGCAACCGGTGGAGGAATGAGTATGGAAAAAACAAAACGATATGCCGGCTTGTATGAGTGGGTTGAAATAATCACGACGGCGTTGATAGCCATCACGCTGATCTTTACCTTTTTGTTTCGTTTGGTGAACGTAGAGGGTACGTCCATGGAAACCACGCTGCACGACAGAGAACGGCTGATTCTCTCCTGCTTACCGTACACTCCCGACCGTGGGGATATCGTGGTGGTAAGCCGCGGCACGGACGATGAGCCCCTAATCAAACGTGTGATCGGCGTTGCCGGCGATACGGTATCAATTGATTCCAAAACCGGTGAGGTGTATCTCAACGGAAAAGTCTTGAAAGAACCCTATATCGAAGTTCCCACATCGCCCGAACTCATGAAAGGGGAGGTTACCGTCCCCGAAGGCATGGTGTTTGTTATGGGTGATAACCGTAGCGCCGGGCAATCGTTAGATAGCCGTACGTTTGGTTGTATTGAAGAGAGCCGCGTGATCGGCAAAGCGGTGTTCCGCATATCTCCAATCGACCGTTTCGGAGGTTTGTATGACGAATTTTGAGTTTGACGAGCAATTTCGGCAACAAGGTACCGCCTTGTTGTGCGGCGTGGACGAGGCAGGGCGCGGTCCGCTGGCCGGGCCCGTTTTTGCGGCGGCTGTCGTGTTTGATCCCGCTCGTATACCGGAAGGTCTTAACGATTCCAAAAAACTTTCCGAGAAAAAGCGCGAAGCACTTTTCAATGAGATTTGCGAGCAGGCATTAGCGTTTGGTATTGCCGAGGCAACTGTTGAAGAAATCGAAGAGCATAACATTTTGCAGGCGACCTTTATGGCGATGCGCCGCGCGGTGGCAAAACTTTCGGTACAGCCGCAACTTATCTTGGTGGACGGTAACCGTATTCCGGATGGTTTAACAGCACCGGCACAGTACGTCATCAAAGGGGATGCTTTATCTGCATCCATCGCGGCGGCTTCCATTTTAGCCAAAGTCAGTCGTGATCGGGTTATGTTGCAGTTGGCGGAGCAGTATCCGCAATATGAGTTTACAAAGCATAAAGGTTACGGTACGGCGCTTCACTATGAGCGATTGGCGCAGTATGGAGTCTCACCGATTCATCGCCGTAGTTTCTTAAAAAAGATATTGTAAGGAATGAAGATTGCATGGCAGGTGTTTCCAAAGGGGCGGTCGGCGAGGTGTTGGCTGCCCGCTTTTTACGTGATAACGGCTATGAGATATTGGCAGGTAACTACCATTCCCGCTTTGGCGAGATTGACATAATCGCGGCAGATGATGAGTATATTGTGTTCGTGGAAGTCAAGAGCCGCGCGGAGGATTCTTATTATTTGCCGCGTGAGGCAGTTACGGCGCAAAAACAACGGCGTATTATCAAAACGGCCTTATATTATATTGCTCATAAACCCGACCCGCGCCAAATGCGGTTTGATGTGATTGAGGTTGTTACCGCCAAAAACGAGCCGCTAAAAGCGCTTGAAATCCGCCACATAGAAAACGCATATGGGGGATAAACGTTGCGCCTGTTCGATCTACACTGTGATACCATCTACGAATGTTACCGAAAAGGGGAGAGCCTTGCCTCTAATTCCTGTGCGCTTGATTTGCAACGCGGGCGGAAGTATCACCCCTGGTGCCAAGTGTTTGCTGTTTTTGTGCCGGATACCGTGCGTGGAGAACCGGCATGGCAACAGTGCCGCGAAATGTTAATGTACGCGAAAAAGCAAGCCTCAGGACGACTTTGTTTCCCGCAAACCACCTCACAACTACAAGCCGCCTTGAATACCGACTGCGTTGTTGGTTTTTTAGGAGTAGAGGGCGGCGCTGCATTGGCAGGGAAGCCGGAGCGTGTGGCGAATTTGGCAGAACTCGGTGTAAAGGTGATTACCATTACGTGGAACGGTTCCAACGAACTGGGCAACGGCTGCTTATCAAAAAACAAAGCGGGATTGACCGAGGTCGGAAAGCAAGCGGTACGTATGATGGAACAGTGCGGGATCGTGCCGGATGTCTCACATTTGAACGAGGCGGGATTTTGGGATGTTGCCGCAGTCACGACGTTACCGTTTATTGCCAGTCATTCCGTGTCCATGTCCGTAACGCCACACCCGCGCAATCTGCGTGACGAGCAGTTTTGCTTGTTACGGGATCGGGGCGGTTTGGTGGGGCTCACCTTATGCGCTGACCAACTGGGTGAACAAAGTTTTGAGTGCTTATATCGTCATTTGCATCACTATTGGGAACTCGGCGGGGAAGAAACCGTAGCACTTGGCTGCGATCTGGACGGCACTGATTTACTGCCTGAATGGCGGGGAGTGGGTGTGTATGAACAGTTTGCGGAGTACCTGCAAAAACGCGGCGTAACAGCAACGTGTGTTGACCGCTTGTTTTTTGAGAATGCCCATCGATTTTTTATGAGATTTTTACCGTAATAATGCTTTACAAGTCGTAAAAAATGCGGTACAATAAAGGGTAATTTGGCAGAGGAGCTTGATAGACTATGATGTATAACAGTACGCGTGATCGTTCTGTCCGAGTGACAGCCGCAGAGGCAATTGCCCATGGTATTTCCGAGGAGGGCGGCTTGTTCGTTCCCGAGCAGATTCCTTCCGTTACGCTTCGCGATATTGAAGGTCTCGTTGACAAAACGTATATTGAGCGTGCCGTGTTCGTATTATCGCGCTTTTTAACCGACTTTACGGATGAGGAAGTGCAAGACTGCGCCGCGTCGGCTTACACAGCCGAGCGTTTCTCCGGCGATCATCCGGCACCGGTCCATTTTATGGAAGACGGTACAGCGGTATTGGAGTTGTGGCATGGTCCCACTTGCGCGTTCAAGGACATGGCATTGCAGATTTTACCGCACTTTATGCGTGTTGCGGCGAAGAAAACAGCGGACGGTAACGAAATCGTGATTTTGGTTGCTACCTCGGGTGATACCGGCAAAGCAGCCTTGGAGGGTTTCCGTGATGCGCCTCATACGCGTATTTTGGTGTTCTATCCCGAAAACGGTGTCAGCCCGATGCAGAAATTGCAGATGACTACGCAAGAGGGTGTCAATGTCGGCGTTTGTGCCATTCGCGGTAATTTTGACGATGCTCAGACGGGTGTTAAGACCATCTTCACCGATCCGATCGTGAAAGAAAAACTGGCGAAAGAAGGCAAACAATTTTCTTCTGCCAACTCGATTAACTGGGGGCGCCTGCTTCCGCAGATCGTGTATTACATCTCTGCCTATTGTGATATGCTGAAAAACGGCAGTATCAAGCTTGGTGATTCCATCAACGTGGTGGTGCCGACAGGCAACTTCGGTAACATTTTGGCGGCGTATTACGCACGCGAAATGGGCTTGCCGATTGCACGCCTGATTTGTGCTTCCAACTGCAACAACGTCTTGACCGAGTTCTTGCATACAGGCACCTACGATCGCAACCGTGATTTCCACACCACGGTATCGCCCTCAATGGATATTTTGATTTCCTCGAACTTGGAGCGGTTGCTGTATCACTTGTGCGGTGAGGACGACGCACAGCTCGCCGACTGGATGAAACAGCTTAAAGAAAACGGCACGTATACGGTTTCCAATGAAGTGCTTGCCAAGATCAAAGATCTTTTCGCCGCCGGTTGGTGCGACGATGAGCAGACTTTGCAGGAAATACACGATATTTACGAGCACGAACAGTATCTTTGCGATACTCACACGGCGGTCGCCATGCGTGTATATCGAGAATACCGCGAGAGTACCAAGGATGCAACTCCCACGGTAGTGGCTTCTACGGCGAATCCGTACAAGTTCTCTGCAAGCGTGTTAAGTGCTTTGAAACCCGCGATCGACGGAGAAGATGAATTTGCTGTTGTAGACGAGTTATACGCGTTGACCGGTTGCCCGATTCCCGCACCGCTCGCGGAACTCAAAGGCAAGCAACCTCGCTTTTTGGGCGTATGTGACCGCGATACGATGGAACAAGCTGTATTCGAACTGTTGGGATGAGGTGAGGCAGTGTCCTTATATGTCATATCCGACCCGCATTTATCGTTGACGACCGATAAGTCGATGACGGTGTTTTCCGGTTGGGACGACTACGTCACGCGTTTGGAAAAGCAGTGGCGGCAACTTGTTACCCCCGAAGACACGGTCGTGCTCGCCGGTGACATCTCTTGGGCGATGACACTGGATGATGCTTTGGAGGATTTTCGGTTTTTGCACGCACTCCCCGGCCGTAAATTACTGTTTAAGGGTAACCACGATTACTGGTGGTGTACGCGCCGCAAAATGGATGCGTTTTTTGAAGAAAACGGTCTTACGTCGCTTACCATTGTTCACAACGATGCGGTGCCGGTTGACGGACGCTTCGCCGTTTGCGGATCGCGCGGCTGGTTTTACGACGACGCAGAGGATAACGTCAAAATTCTTCGCCGCGAGGCAGAACGCTTGCGCACTTCCATTCGGGCAGCGAAACAAACCGAACTGGAACCGGTGGCGTTTTTGCATTATCCGCCGTTGTTTGACGGTCGTGTTTGCGAGGAATTAACCGACGTACTTAAAGCAGAAGGCATTCGCCGGTGTTATTACGGTCACGTTCACGGTGCGGGGATTCGTCAGGCATTTGAAGGCGAGTGGGAGGGGATAACCTTCCGACTGACTTCTTGTGACGCTTTGCGCTTTTGTCCGTTGCTGATTCCTTGAAAAATCGCAAAAAAAGCAAAATTTCAGTAGATTTCCGCTGAAATATATGCTATAATAAATTGATTTATGGATTTTCAAATCTTAGGAGGCAAATAACCATGGCATTGAAACAGGCAAACAAAGTAGAAACCAACCGCGTAGAGTTGGAAATCGAAGTCGGTGCAGAGGCGTTTGAGCAGGCTGTCAGCGCTGCGTACCGCAAGAACATCGCGAAGATGAACATTCCCGGATTCCGTAAGGGCAAGGCTCCCCGCGCGTACGTCGAGAAGATCTACGGCGAAGGCGTTTTCTATGAGGATGCGGTAAACGCGCTCTATCCGTCTGCTTTGGACGAGGCGATTGTGGAGTCCGGCTATGAATATGTCGAAGACAAGATCGACTTGGACGTGGTCTCTGTCGGCAAAGAGGGGTTGTGTTTCAAAGCGGTTATCACCGTGAAACCCGAGGTCGAAGTGACCGAGTACAAAGGCTTAAAGGCTGCGAAGAAATCCGTTTCCGTGAAAGAGACCGAGATCAAAGAGGCGCTGGAACAGTTGCAGGAGCGCAACTCCCGTTTGGTAACGGTGGAAGATCGCGCGGCACAAAACGGCGATACCGTTGTGTTTGATTTCGATGGCTACGTCGACGACAAAGCATTCGAGGGCGGTAAGGCGGAGAACCATTCGTTGGTACTGGGCTCCGGTCAGTTCATTCCCGGTTTTGAAGATCAGATCGTCGGCAAAAAGACCGGTGAGGAATTTGATGTTGATGTGACCTTCCCCGAGGAATATCACGCAACCGAGCTCGCAGGTAAACCCGCCGTGTTTAAGTGCAAACTGCATGAGATCAAGGCGAAAGAGTTGCCTGAACTGAACGATGATTTCGCAAAAGATTGCAGCGAGTTCGATACTTTGGACGAACTCAAAGCCGATACCAAAGAAAAAATTAAAAAGCAGAAGGAACACGCTGCCAACGAGGCGTTTGAGACTGAACTGATGGAGCAGTTGATTGCGAACCTCAAAGGCGAAATTCCGGAAGCGATGTATGAAAATCGCGTGAACGAAAGCGTTCGTGATTTTGATTATCGTTTGCAGGCACAGGGTCTCAACCTGAACACTTATTTGCAGTACACCGGTATGGATATGGACGCTTTCCGTAAAGGCTTCCGTGAGCAGGCTGAGAAATCGGTTAAACTGCGCTTAGCGTTGGAGAAAATCGCACAGCTTGAGAACATCGCGCCGACCACTGAAGAAATTGATGCGGAATTTGCGAAGTTTGCTGAGCAGTATAAGATGGAAGTCGAGCAGATCAAATCCATGATCCCCGAGGGTGAACTTGTGAAAGATTTGGCTGTCGGCAAGGCGATGGACGTTGTTAAGGCCGCCGCTGTGAAACCGACCAAAACGACGAAAGCTAAAAAAGAAGATTAAGAGGCCCCTAAACGGTCTATATTAGAAACGTTAAGAAAGGATGAGGGACATGAGCAGTTTGGTACCTTACGTGGTAGAACAGACCAGCCGCGGCGAACGCAGCTATGATATTTTTTCTCGTCTGTTAAACGATCGCATCATTATGCTCTCGGATGAAGTGAATGACACCACGGCTTCTTTGGTGGTGGCACAGCTTTTGTATTTGGAAGGGCAGGATCCGGATAAGGATATCCATTTGTATATCAACAGTCCGGGCGGTTCCATTTCCGCCGGTATGGCGATTTATGATACGATGCAGTTTATCAAGTGTGACGTGTCCACCATCTGCATCGGCATGGCCGCCAGTATGGGTTCGTTCTTGCTGGCTGCCGGTACAAAGGGTAAGCGCTTGGCGCTTCCGAACAGTGAGATCATGATTCACCAGCCGCTTGGTGGTGCCAAAGGTCAAGCGAGCGACATTAAGATTCAGGCGGAGCACATTTTGTTCATCCGCAACCGTATGAACACCTTGCTGTCCGAAATGACCGGTCAACCGCTCGATGTTATCGAGAAGGATACCGACCGCGATAATTGGATGACTGCTGAGGATGCCGTGAAATACGGTTTGATCGATAAAGTGATCGAAAAGAGGATTTAACCCATGCCGAAGAACGAGGATAACCGTACTGTCTGCTGCTCTTTTTGCGGAAAAGCACAAGACGAGGTCTACCGTCTGATTGCCGGTCCCGGCGTATATATCTGCAACGAGTGCGTGGAATTGTGCAGCGATATTTTGGAGGATGGTTCCCATTTCTCCAAAAAGCGCGCGCAGGATGCGGAAGGTTCCTTTGTGTTACCGACACCTAAGGAGATCAAGAAATCGCTGGATGAGTACGTCATCGGTCAAGATGCCGCAAAGGTTGCCTTGTCGGTTGCTGTGTATAACCACTATAAGCGCATCTACTGCGGTAACGATTTGGACGTCGAGATCGGTAAAAGCAACGTGTTGTTGCTCGGACCGACCGGTGTTGGTAAAACGGCGTTAGCGCAAACGCTTGCCAAAACGCTGAACGTACCGTTTGCTATCGCGGATGCGACGACGTTGACTGAGGCGGGTTATGTCGGCGAAGACGTGGAGAACATTCTTCTTCGTTTGATTCAAGCGGCAGAGGGAAACGTGGAGCGCGCCGAACGCGGGATCATCTACGTGGATGAGATCGACAAGATTGCACGCCGCAGCGAAAACCCCTCCATTACCCGCGACGTCAGCGGCGAGGGTGTGCAGCAGGCATTGCTTAAAATCTTGGAAGGAACCGTTTCCAATGTTCCTCCGAACGGCGGTCGTAAACATCCGCAGCAAGAGTTTATCCAGATCGACACCAGTAACATTCTCTTTATACTGGGCGGTGCGTTTGACGGTATTGAAAAAACTGTCGAAAAACGTATTTCCTCCGGTGCGATGGGCTTCGGTAATGAAGTGAAATCCAAAAAGGATTTGGATCAAGGGGAGATGTATCGGCAGGTCGTACCGCAGGATTTGGTCAAGTTTGGCTTGATTCCGGAACTGGTAGGCCGTATGCCGGTTATTACGGCATTGCAACCGTTGGACGTTGATGCACTTGTCAAGATTTTGAGCAAACCGAAAAACGCGCTGTTGAAGCAGTATGCCGGCTTGTTTAAGCTCGACGACGTTGAATTGGAATTTGCGCCGGATGCACTCAAAGCGGTGGCGGAAAAGACGTTGCAACGTAACACGGGAGCTCGCGGACTTCGATCGGTTATGGAGGAAGTCCTAACCAATCTCATGTTCGAGGTGCCGTCTGATTCTACGATAGAGAAAGTGATTATCACGCGTGCTTGCATCGAGGATAACGCGTCTCCCGAATTTGTTAAAAATCCCGATAGAAAGCCGAACCGTATTAAGACGCCCGGCAAAAAGCCGGTGCGGCGCAAGGTGACGGCATAGGGTAGAGAGTAATATTGGTTTTGAATCGTTGGCAGTCGGTTTTGCGACCGACTGCTGACTTTTCCATATTAGGAGTGAAAACAATGATGGCATTGCAAAAGCGGATTTCCCGCGTATCCACATTGCCGCTGCTTGCCTTGCGTGGCTTGGTGGTTTTTCCGAACACGACCGTTCAGTTTGAGGTAGGACGTGAAAAATCCGTTCAGGCCTTGCAGGAAGCTGTGAATACCGACCAATTAATCTTTTTGGTCACCCAACAGAATACAGCTGATGAAGATCCGGCACCCGAGGCCTTGTGCAAGACCGGTGTGGTCGTTCGCTTACAGCAAGTATTGCGTATGCCGTCGGACACGGTGCGGATAAAGGTGGAAGCCTTGTACCGCGCACGCGTGCGCAGTTTCACGCAGACAGAGCCGTTTATGGTTGCCGAAGTGCGCGAATGTCTTACACGTCCCATGACGGATAAGGACGGAGAAACCGCTTTTTTCCGCAAATGCCGTGACTATTTTCATCAGTACATAGAACTTAGTCCCGAGGTTCCCGACAACGTTGTCAGCGATCTGATGATGTTGCGTGATAACGGTATTTTTGCTGACCGTATAGCGGATATTTTGCCTGCTACCGCAGAAAATAAGCAAAAGGTGTTGGACGCCTTATCGCTTGAAAAGCGCTTTGCAGAGTTGCTCCGCATCCTTGCTGACGAGGTGCGGATTGCCGAATTGGAGCGCGGTATTGAGCGTCAAGTACAGTCCGCAATCGATAAAAATCAGCGCGATTATTATCTGCATGAGCAGATGCGCGTCATCGCCTCCGAACTTGGCGAAGAGGATGATCCCGCAGGTGAAGCGGACGAACTGCGTGAAAAGATCAAAGCGCTCGGTCTTGCTTCCGATGTCGAACAGAAATTGCTTAAAGAATGCAATAAACTGGCAAAGATGCCGTTTGGCTCACACGAAGCAACGGTAGTCCGTAACTATCTGGATACCTGCTTGGATCTTCCGTGGTATACGCAATCGGAAGAAATTTTAGATATCTCCCGCGCACGCAGGATTCTCGACCGTGATCATTACGGCTTAGAAAAGGTCAAAGAGCGTATCTTGGAGGTGCTGGCAGTTCGCAGTCTGACCGGTGGCACGAAAGGACAAGTTATTTGTTTGGTTGGTCCTCCCGGTGTCGGTAAGACCTCCATTGCGCGCTCGATTGCCGAAGCACTTGGTCGCGCTTACGTCCGTGTGTCGCTCGGCGGCGTGCGTGATGAATCCGATATTCGCGGCCATCGCCGCACTTATATCGGATCCATGCCGGGTCGCATTATCCGCGCGATCGAAAAGGCGAAGACCTCTAATCCGCTTATCTTGCTGGATGAGATCGATAAGCTCGGAAGCAGCTATAACGGCGATCCGTCCTCTGCTTTGTTAGAAGTGTTGGATACCGAGCAGAACAACGCCTTTGTGGATCATTATTTGGAAATACCGTACGATCTTTCAGATGTTTTGTTTATCACAACCGCTAACAACGCGGAAAATATTCCGGCACCGCTGTTTGACCGTATGGATGTGATCACGCTGTCCAGCTATACGGCGGAAGAAAAATTTCATATTGCGCGTAACCATTTGATTAAAAAGCAATTGAAATTGAATGGGGTGGATACCCGTCGCTTACGTATTAGTGACGGTGCGCTACGGTTAATGATTGACGGCTATACCCGTGAGGGCGGTGTGCGTAATTTAGAGCGTTTGATTGCCAAAATCTGTCGCAAACGGGCACAGGAGCTCGTTTCGGGAACGCCCTACAAGGTGACCGTGAACGAGAAACTGCTGGCACATTATTTAGGACCTCGCCGCTTTAAGGAAGAAACGCCTGCCGTTGTTGATGAGGTTGGTGTTGTAAACGGTCTTGCTTGGACGGCGGTCGGCGGCGAAACCATGCCTGTTGAAGTTGCCGTTTTGGATGGCAGCGGCAAAATTGAACTTACCGGCTCACTCGGCGACGTGATGAAAGAATCCGCCAAAGCCGCTATCAGTTACGTGCGTTCCCGCACCGATCGTTGGAATATCGCGGACGATTTTTACAAGACGAAAGACATTCATATCCACGTGCCGGAGGGCGCTGTACCGAAGGATGGTCCCTCTGCCGGTGTGACCATGGCAACGGCTATGGTATCGGCTCTGACGGGGATTCCGGTACGTCACGACGTGGCGATGACCGGTGAAATTTCGTTGCGCGGCAGAGTGCTGCCGATCGGCGGTCTTAAAGAAAAGACAATGGCTGCCTACCGTCATCACATGAAAACGGTAGTCATCCCGCAGGATAACGAGCCGGATCTTTCTGAGGTGGATGAGGTGGTTAAAAACAACATTCGCTTTGTGACCGCACGTACGATGGATACGGTGATTGAAACCGCATTGCTGATGTAAGGAGAAAGCCTTATGAAAATCGAATCGGCTGTTTTTGAAACCTCTGCCGGTGTTTCCGGTCAGTTAATTGCTTCCACGTTACCGGAAATCGCCTTTTCCGGTCGTTCTAACGTGGGTAAGTCCTCACTGATCAACAAGCTTCTCAACCGCAAATCCTTAGCACGCACCAGCGCGACCCCGGGAAAAACCGCTACCATCAATTTCTATAAACTGGATACGATGCGCTTGGTTGATCTTCCGGGATACGGATATGCCAAGCTGTCCAATGCGGAAAAACTGCGTTTTAGCCAAACGATCGAGCATTATTTTGATGACGATCGCGATCTGCGACTTGTTTTGCAGTTAATCGATATGCGTCATCCGCCGACCGCTAACGATTTTCAAATGTTAGACTATTTGGTGCAGTGCGAAATCCCGTTCGTTATCGTGTTAACCAAGTCGGATAAACTCAATAAAACCGAACGCGAAGAACGAATGAAAGCCTTGCAGGAAGAACTAAAAGAGTTTGAAGGAATACAATGTATTCCGTTTTCTGCGGTGAATGGTGAGGGTGTTGACCTACTTCGCACCATCTTGGATGAAGTGGCAAGCGAGCCGTAAATCGTTTTTATTTTCTATCATTTCACTCCTTATGAGTTGTGTATTATCCGTGCAACAGGATATACTATTAACGACTTCAAATAAAGGAGGGAGTTATGATGGATATGAACAACTGTCAGGCTAACAAGTCGATTCATTGCTCGGTTGAGCAGTGCCGTTACCATTGCGGTACCGATAACTACTGCTCGCTGAATGCGATTCAGGTGGGTACGCACGAGAAAGACCCCACTGTTTGCCAGTGCGTTGACTGTCAGTCTTTTGAAAAGAAATAATTAACAAGAAAAAAGCCGTCACACTTGTGGTGTGACGGCTTTTTGATATCCTTAGTTTTCTGCAACCAAATCTTTCATGGTATAAAAACCGGCTGCCTTGCCCACTAAAAAGAGAGCGGCGTTGATAGCACCCACGGCAAACACACCTCGGGACGTGGCGGTGTGGGAAAGGGTGATGCATTCTTCGTGTCCCGCAAACAAGATGTCGTGTTCGCCCACGATGGTACCGCCACGAATCGAACTGAAACCGATCTCGTGTGCATCACGTTTTTGACGAACGGCATGGCGATCAAACACATACTCGGGGGTGTAGGGCAATCCCTCTTTGACGGCATCCGCTAACATGAGAGCGGTACCGGAGGGCGCGTCGATTTTTTGGTTATGATGCTTTTCGATGATTTCCACGTCAAACGACGTTCCCAGTACCGCCGCCGCTTTTTTCGCAAGTTCCGCGAGTAGGCTGATACCAAGCGACATATTGGCGCTGGAAAAAATTGCGGTTTGAGAAGACGCTTTGCGAACAGCGGTTAATTGATCGTCGGAAAGACCCGTAGTTGCGATCACGATGGGGAGTGCGTGTGCGGTTGCATAGGTGAGTACGCTGTCCAACATGGCGGGATGAGAGAAATCGATAATCACATCGGCCGTAACGTCGCACTGTGCAGGCTTTGCATATACCGGATAGGAAAGCGATTCGGTATTGATGTCAAAACCCGCAACGATCTCGCAATCGTCACGAGAAGCGACACAATGGGTAATCATTTTTCCCATTCTTCCGTTACAACCGGAAAGGATAATTCGAGTCATAGCAAACTCCTTTAAATTAAATGATAGCGTTTTAAGACGTCTGTTATGGTTTGTTTCATGGCATCGCTCATAGTGTAAAGCGGCAAGCGACAGTCACCAACCTCAAGCCCCATCTGATTCATCGCCTCTTTGACAGGAATCGGATTGACGTCCATAAACAACGCGTTGGCAAGTTCCAGATATTTTAACTGTAATTCCAACGATAACTGCACGTTTCCGTCAAACCACGCCTCGCAAATATCGTGCGTTTCCTGCGGCAACACGTTGGACAGCACGGAAATAACGCCTTTTCCGCCGAGTGCCAGTATCGGCACGATCTGATCGTCGTTGCCGGAATAGAGAGGAAGATCGCACAAGGCGGCAATCTCAGCCGTTTCCGACATATCACCGTTTGCTTGTTTTAAGCCGACGATGTTCGGAATCTTGGCAAGCTCTGCCACCGTTTTCGGTTGCAAGTTCACGCCTGTGCGTGACGGCACGTTATACAAGATAATCGGCAAATCTACCGAAGCGGCAATCTTGGTATAATGTGCGATCAGACCGCGTTGAGAGGTCTTGTTGTAATAAGGGGTGACCAACAACAAACCGTCTGCGCCCATGGCTTTTGCTTCACGGGACATATAAATGCAGTGGTCGGTGTTATTGGAGCCGGTACCGGCGATCATCGGCACGCGACCGTTGGTTTGCTCAATCGCGACCTCGAATGCGCGCAAATGCTCGTCATCTTCTAAGGTGGGGGCTTCTCCGGTGGTGCCGACGGAAATGATGGCATCGGTTCCGTGCGTGATCTGAAAATCGATCAGCTCACGGTATTTCTCGTAATTGATACGTCCGTCCCGCTCCATGGGGGTGACCAGTGCAACACCTGCACCGGTAAAGAGTGTGGATTTACTCATGCACAGCCCTCCTGTTAATATTTATTTATCCATATATCCTTCCGCGCAGAGTAATTCCGCCAACAGAACAGCACCGCCGGCGGCACCGCGCAAGGTATTATGGGATAAGCCGACAAACTTGTAATCATACTGCGTATCTTCGCGCAGACGACCGAGGGATACCGCCATGCCGCCCTCTAAACCGCGATGCAGGTTGGCTTGCGGCATATTATCCTCTTCAAAATAGTGCAGGAACTGCTTGGGAGCGCTGGGCAGCTCAAGCTCCTGCGGACGGCCCTTAAAGGATTTCCAGGTTTCGATGATTTCTTCCTTGGAGGGCTTGTTCTCAAAGCTGCAGAACACGGCGGCAAAGTGTCCGTCGGATACCGGAACGCGCAAGCACTGTGCCGTGATTTCGGGAGAAGTCGCGTTGACGATCACGCCGTTCTCAACCTTACCCCAAATTTTGAGCGGCTCTTTCTCGGATTTTTCTTCCTCGCCGCCGATATAGGGGATCACGTTGTCCACCATTTCGGGCCAGCGCTCAAAGGTCTTGCCGGCGCCGGAGATCGCTTGATAGGTGCAAACCAGCGATTTGGTGATGCCCCACTTGGATAAGGGGAACAGAGCCGGCACGTAGCTTTGCAGTGAACAGTTGGATTTGACGGCGATAAAGCCGCGTTTGGTGCCCAGGCGCTTGCGTTGAGAAGCGATGACCTCCATATGAGAATCGTTAAGCTCGGGAATGATCATCGGAACGTCTGCCGTGCCGCGGTGCGCACTGTTATTGGAAACAACGGGGCACTCTGCTTTCGCATACGTTTCCTCCAATGCACGGATCTGGTCTTTGGGCATATCCACAGCGCAGAACACGAAATCCGCTTTTGCCGCAACCTCGTTAACGTTTGCGGCATCGTATACCATCATATTTTCCAGCTTTTCCGGCATCGGAACAGTCATAGCCCAACGGCTGCCGATGGCTTCTTTGTACGTTTTGCCTGCAGAACGAGGGCTTGCCGCAAGGACAGAAACCTCAAACCACGGATGGTCTGCGAGCAAGGTCGCGAAGCGCTGACCGACCATACCGGTACAGCCGATAATACCTACTTTGTACGTTTTCATAATGGATTTCCTTTCTCATTTACCTGCTGTTGTAAAGCCTTGATTTAACTTGACTTATTTCGGTTACTATTGTATCATTATATATCTGGGATGTCAATAAATTCGGCGGAGAGAAACCATGAAACGACAAGACTTTTTTTATCATTTGCCGGAGGAACTGATCGCGCAAGAGCCGATCGAACCTCGTGATCATTCACGTATGCTGGTGTTGGACCGCAAGACGGGTACGCGCGCAGATCGGCATTTTTATGATATTTTGGACTATTTACAGTCGGGAGACTGTTTAATTCTTAACGACAGCCGCGTGTTGCCGGCGCGCTTATACGGCCATCGTGAACCGACCGGCGGTGCCGTCGAATTGCTGTTGCTGACGGCAAAAGGTGCCGACGTTTGGGAGGTGCTGGCGGGGCCGGGACGAAAGGCGCGCCCCGGCGATACACTGACCTTTGCAGACGGCTTGCTCAAAGCGGATGTTTTGGAGGTTACGCCGGAGGGAAACCGACTGGTAAAATTCCACTACGAAGGCAATTTCTATGAGATTTTGGAGCGTATCGGTCAGATGCCGCTCCCGCATTATATTACGCACGAACTGAAAGACAAAGAACGTTATCAAACCGTCTATTCCAAAGACCTCGGTTCGGCGGCTGCTCCCACGGCGGGCTTGCATTTCACGCCGGAATTACTGGAGAAATTGCAAAAAAAGGGCGTAAAGATCGGATTCGTAACGCTGCACGTGGGACTGGGAACGTTTCGTCCTGTAAAGGCAGATAACATTACGGATCACAAGATGCATTCGGAACATTATGAACTGTCCAAACAAACGGCAGATCTTATCAATGAAACCAAACATGGCGGCGGTCGGGTATTTGCTGTGGGCACTACCAGTTGCCGTACACTGGAAAGTGTCGGCGTGGGTGAGGATGGCCTGGTTCATCCCGCGGACGGCTGGACGGACATTTTTATCTATCCCGGTTATCAGTTCAAGATCTTGGACGGGCTGATTACCAATTTTCATTTGCCGGAAAGCACGTTAATTATGTTGGTCAGCGCTTTTGCCGGTTATGAAACGACGATGGATACCTATCGTTATGCCGTAAACGAGCAGTATCGCTTTTTCAGCTTTGGTGATTCGATGATGATCCTGTAACGGGAGAGAGAGTATGAAGATTTTAAAAACCTGTGGCGCGGCTCGCCGCGGCGAGTTTGACACACCGCACGGGGCAGTACAGACACCTGCATTTATGAACGTCGCAACCTGCGGCGCCATTAAGGGTGCCGTTTCCGCGTACGATCTTAAGGATATCAAGTGTCAGGTACAGCTTTGCAATACCTATCATTTGCATCTTCGTCCCGGCGACAAACTTGTTCACGAATTGGGAGGCTTACATAAGTTTACCGGTTGGCAAGGTCCGATTCTGACCGACAGCGGCGGTTTTCAAGTGTTTTCGCTTGCCAATCTGCGGAAGATTGAAGAAGAGGGGGTTACCTTTTCTTCACACATTGACGGACGGCGCTTGTTCATCGGTCCCGAGGAGAGTATGCGTATCCAATCCAATTTAGCGTCCACGATCGCGATGGCGTTTGACGAGTGCGTGGAAAATCCCGCACCGTACGACTATTCTGCCCGCTCTTGCGAGCGCACGACACGCTGGCTCAAACGGTGTCAAGCGGAAATGGAACGGCTCAATTCGTTGCCGGAAACCATTAACAAACAGCAAATGCTGTTCGGTATCAATCAAGGGTGTACCTTTGACGATCTGCGTGTGGCACATATGCAGGAGATTGCGGAGCTTAACCTCGACGGCTATGCCATCGGCGGACTTGCGGTGGGTGAGCCGGCAGAGGATATGTACCGCATCATTGAAGCGGTAGAGCCATATATGCCGAAAGAAAAGCCGCGGTATTTGATGGGCGTCGGAACACCGGAAAATATTTTAGAAGGTGTTCACCGCGGTGTTGATCTGTTCGACTGCGTGATGCCGGCGCGCAATGCCAGACACGCGCACGTGTTCACGTGGAGCGGCCACCGCAATATGCTCAATCAAAAATACGAACACGATCTGTTGCCGCTTGACGAGGAATGTGATTGTCCAACCTGCCGCCGTCATTCGCGTGCGTATATTCGCCATTTGTTTAAGGCGAACGAGATGCTCGCCATGCGGCTGTGTGTGATGCATAACTTGTATTTCTATAACACTCTGATGGAACGGATTCGTACTGCGCTGGATGAGGGTACTTTTGAGGAGTTTTATAACCGCTACGTCGGTGTTTTGGATCGTAGAATATAAGGAGGCAACTGCGTGAAAACACATTCTTTAAACGGACAGTGGCATCTGGAGGGCGGCGGCTATTCCTGCGAGGGAACTGTGCCCGGTTCTGTCTATTCCTTTTTACTGGACAATGATTTGATGCCCGATCCGTATTATCGCGATAACGAGCTGGAAGCAACAAAAATTTTGGAAAATGATTTTACGTTTTCTAAAGTGTTTGATTTTCAGGTGCCCGATGCAAAGGTTTTATTGCGGTGTGAAGGGTTAGATACGCTTTGTGATCTGTATCTTAACGGTACACACGTGGCGTATACCGATAATATGCATCGCGTGTATGAATTCGATGTGACGGATGTTCTTAAAGCGGGCGAAAATGAAATTGTTGCACGTTTTTATTCTCCCAATAAATACATTAAAGCACTGCACGAAAAAGAGCCGCTCAGAGCGCCGTGGGATGCTTTGGTAGGGTTTAACTATATCCGCAAAGCAAGCTGTATGATGGGATGGGACTGGGGTCCCCGTCTGCCCGATGCAGGTATTTGGAAAGATATCTGCCTCGTGATTGTCGATTCAGATAGATTATCGGATGTTCATATCCTGCAGCGACACGATGATGACAAGGTGTTTGTAACACCATGCGTTACAACAGAGCGGGGGACGGCGGATATTCGCGTTACCGTTACCGCGCCCGATGGCAAGGTGTTTACCTTGTCGGCAAATACCGAAAGCGAAATCAAAGATCCTATGCTTTGGTGGCCCAACGGTTTCGGCAAAGCACATCTTTACACCGTTTCGGTGGAACTGTATGAAAACGGCGCGGTCGTTGACGCGGATACAAAACGTATCGGTTTGCGTGAAATTAAACTTGTTCGCGAAAAAGATGAATATGGCGAGAGTTTCTGCCACGAAGTGAACGGCGTGCGTATTTTTGCAATGGGTGCGGATTATATCCCTGAGGACAATATTCTGACGCGCATCACCAAAGAACGCAGTAAAACGCTTTTGCGGCACTGTGTCGAGTGCAATTTCAATACTATTCGTATTTGGGGCGGCGGTTTTTATCCGCACGATTTCTTCTTTGACCTGTGCGATGAGTTGGGTTTGCTTGTCTTCTATGATATGATGTTTGCTTGTATGGAGGTCCCGAGAGATCGTAAAATGCACGAAAACATCGTTGCCGAGGTTCGGGACAACCTTATCCGCACGCGGCATCACGCGTGTATAGCGCTTCTCTCCGGCAACAACGAAGTAGAGGAGATGCTGGAACACGATACGCGCGATGAGCGGGTGCGCGAGGCGTGCCAAGCCAATTATATTCAAATATTTGAGCACCTTATCCCTGATGTGATTAAAGAGGTTTGCCCGTATCTGCCGTACGTGCCGTCTTCACCAAGTTCGTTTGGTTCGTTTAACGATCCCACTAATGAGAATTACGGCGATTGCCACTATTGGCAGGTGTGGCACAGCAGTAAACCGGCGATCGAATATCGCAATCATTATTTCCGCTATTTGAGCGAGTTTGGTTATCAATCTTTCCCGTGTGAGAAGACGATTAATGCCTTTACTGAAGAAGGCGATCGCAACATTTATAGCCGTATTATGGATCTGCATCAGCGCAGTAACGGCGCCACGAAAAAAATTATTGGACCTATGGCGGACGTGTATTTGTATCCGACCGATTTCGGTACGCTGTTATATGCTTCTCAATTGATCCAAGCGGATGCCATCCGCAACTGCGTGGAGCATCTTCGCCGTCATCGCGGCAGATGTATGGGTGCTCTGTATTGGCAGTTGAACGATATTTGGCCGGGTCCTTCTTGGGCGAGCATCGATTCCTTTGGACGGTATAAGGCGTTGCAATACGTTGCCAAGCGCTTCTTTTCGCCCATCATGATTTCCTGTGAGGAGATAGGCGAGACCACCACTCGTCCGTATGCGGCAATGGAGCAAGGATTCCGTGATTACAGTACGCAGGCGCATCTGTGTGTTGCCAATGAAACGATGAACGACGTATCCGGCATGGTGAAATGGGAGTTGCGTTCAGCGGACAGCAAAATCTTGCAAAGCGGCAGTGAACACATCACGGTGCCTGCGCTGACATCCGTGTGGCTTGAAAACATGGATTTTAAGAAAACGGACGTGCTAAACAACTATTTGAGTTATGCGTTTGAGGTGGACGGCGTAGTGGTTTCTGAGGGGACGGTGTTGTTCACAGCTCCGAAACACTATAATTTCCAAGATCCGAAGCTCCGCTATGAGATCAATGGTAACGAGATCACCGTTTTTGCCGATGCATATGCAAAATCGGTTGAAATTGATTCACCTGACGGTGATTTTGTATTGAGTGATAACTATTTCGATATGAATGCGGGCAGCAAAACGGTGACCGTGTTGGAGGGTGACGTTAACACCGTGACCCTGCGCAGCGTATATGATATTCGATAAAAAATGAAGATTTTGAAAATTTTTCTGTCTATGTCTTGCTATCGGTCATGAAATCCTGTATACTGAAAAGGTATTATTTTAGGAGGTAATAAACTATGTTTGATTTGTATTCCTTGGCAGCAGATACCACTGCTGCCGCAGGTGAAGCGACCGCCGCCGGTGGGTTGGGTTCCTTCATGCCGTTGATTATGATGGCTCTGTTGTTCGTGGTCATGTATTTCCTCATGATCCGTCCGCAGAAGAAAAAACAAAAAGAAGAGCAGAAAATGCGTGAGAGCATTCGTGTCGGTGATGAGATCACCACGATTGGTGGTATTCGTGGTCGTATTGTGAATATCAAAGAAGACGAGTTCGTCATTGAGACCGGCGCGGATCGCAATAAGATGGTCATCAAAAAGTGGGCGTTGCAGAGCTGTGACACGGTTCACGATGCCAACGATGACGATGACGACGATGACGATATCTAATCTTTACGCGTGACATATTTTCCTTTGCGGCGGAATATAGGTATACTACCTAATATTCGCGTAGGGGGAAAGTGTATGGGCACTCGCAAAGAGGTTTCACCAGCAACCAAAATTCTGCGTCCGCTTTGGATGGGGCTTGGTATCGGTGTAATGGCGTGTGTGGTTATTCTATTGATTGCCGCCGCTGTTATGACAACCGGTATTTTGCCCGCATCGGCGGTGACTCCTATCGCTCTCGCGGCGGTGGCGATCGGTGCGTTTGCGAGCGGCTTTGCCACGGCAAGGCTATCGCATGAGCGAGGATTGTTGTATGGCGCCGGCGTTGGCTTGTTACTGTTTTTACTTATCACGGTTGCGGGTATGCTTTCGTCGCAGGAGCTTCGTGGAAGCATGATGTTGCTGAAAGCAGCGCTTACCATCGGTTTTGGTGCGCTTGGCGGTGTGCTTGGCGTAAATGTTAAGACAAGACGTTGACCGAGCGGGACGGATAATTTCGTCCCGCTTTTGTTAGAAGATAGAGCGTCATATCCGATCCTTTCGGGGCATATAGTGTTTGTGTAACAGAAAGGACGGACACGTATGAAACGGACAAACTCTATCGGAAGTTTTGTAAATCAGCATCGGCGGTTACTCCTATTCCTGTTGTTACCGCTGATTGGCTGCATCGCTGGAATGGTGTTATATGCACCATTGTCGGAAACCCTGCCGACCGAATGGTGGGCGCTGTTGCCGTTAACACCCGTCAAGAGTGATTTCGCAAGTGTGTTTTCACAGTGGCTCTCCTTCTGCTTTCAGCCGTTATGTTTGCTGGTACTGGTCTTTTTTTCTGGTGTATCCGCTTTTGGCGCACCGATCATATTCTTAGTGCCGATCTTTTGGGGGATCGGACTTGGTTTCAGCGAGGCCTATTACGCGCAAAGCGGGTTGAGCGGGTGGCTTGTTCTTGCCGTCGTACTGTTACCGCCTGCGATCATGGAGTTGGTTGCGCTTCTGATGGCGTGTTCTGAATCGTTGCGGTTGACGCTTCTGATGGCAGTACAGTTATTGCCGCGCTCGGCACGGTGCGGCGGTCTGTGGCAGGATTTTCGTTTGTACTGTTTGCGTTTTTTGATGCTGCTGGCATTCATTCTCGGTGCAGGTGCACTGGATGTACTATTACGCCTTCTGCTTGGAGGATTATTGTCGTAAAACAAAAGGAGTGTTTTATATGGCAGGCTTTTTCGGGATGTTTGATGCAAGTAAGCCGGGTCCCGGTGTTTCCAAAAATGAGCCGAAAAAGAAACGGTTTTTCCTGTTTTGGGAGTTGTATTTTCGAAAGTTTTTCAGATTGATTATCGCTAATATGTTGTATGCGCTGGTGTCACTCCCCGTGGTAACGCGCGGATTGGCCGAGGCCGGTCTTACTTTCGTTACCCGCAATTATGCAAGGGAAAAGCACGTTTTTCTGCCTTCCGATTTTTTTGATACCATCAAAAAGAATTGGAAACAAGCACTGGCGACCGGTATTCTGGAACTCGTTATCAGCGCGTGCTTGATTTTTGATATTATCTACGCGTGGGATTGGATGAATGCGGTACAAGGATTTGAAATCATGCCGCTGTTGTTCTTTGCGGTTTCCTTTTTCCTTGTGGTGATATTTACTTATACGCGGTATTATTTATACATGCAGATCATTACGTTCAAGCTTTCGTTTAAGCAGGTATGGAAGAATAGCCTTTTGCTTGCCATTGCCGGCTTTAAGGGAAATATCATTATCACATTATCCTTACTTGCTGTCTATGCCTTGGTTGCGGTGCTGTTACTCAATTATTTCTGGTACGTGCTTGCGCCGCTGGTGGTTTTATACGTGTTATTATTCCCGGCATTCCGTTCATTCCTTATCCAGTTCACCATCTTTCCGCTCATCAAGCGGACGATTATCGATCCGTATTACCAAGAACATCCCGAGGAGGATATGGATAAGCGTCACGATCTCAACTTAGATATTGAGGAAGCTCCCAAAGCGTTAGTTGACGAGGATGCTGAACAGGAGGACCCCAACGTGATCTTCAAAGATGTCGGAAAAGAAGAACCGATCTCCGAGAGTATTCCGAAGCAATACAATGCCGATGAAATGCGAAAAGGTCGCCGTTTGCAGAAAAACATGAAAGACAGTGACGACGACGGCACGATCTAATATAAATGAAAAGCGCTTGGAGAGAACTCTCCAAGCGCTTTTTGGTAGTGAACTTATTTTTTGTTGAAACTGTCTTTGAGCGATACAGAGCGGTTGAAAACGGGACGGTCGTTGGTGCTGTCCACGTTATCAATGCAAAAATAGCCGAGCCGCAGGAATTGGAATGCCGCGGGTGCCTCAGCAGGCAGAATACCGGCTTCGATTTTGCAGTTTGTTAATTTCTCAAGGGAATCCTTGTTTAACACCTCTAAGAAATCCTGATCGCCGGCTTCGGGTTCGGCATCCAGGAAGAGGGAAGAGTACAACCGTACCTCGGCATCTTTTGCCGTAGCGGCGTCTACCCAGTGAATGGTGCCTTTTACTTTGCGACCGTCCGGGGTATTGCCGCCTTTGGTATCGGGATCGTAGGTTGCCAAAATTTCCACAACGTTTCCGTCATCGTCTTTCACACATCCGGTGCAACGTACCACGTAAGCGGATTTCAAACGGACTTCATTGCCGGGGAACAAACGGAAATAGCCTTTGACCGGTTCCTCCATGAAGTCGTCGCGTTCCACCCACAAAGTGCGAGAGAAGGAGACGTCGTGCGTACCACGTTCGGGGTAATACGGATGGCTTTCCATTTGGAAGACTTCCGACTGACCCTCAGGATAGTTGGTCAGTGTCAACTTGACCGGATGCAATACCGCCATCGCGCGGGTAGCATTCTCGTTGAGATCCTCACGCAGGCAATGCTCTAAAAGGGCGATTTCAACGGTGCTGGGCACCTTGGCAACACCCACACGCTCAATAAAATTGCGAATGGAAGCCGGCGTATATCCGCGACGACGCAGACCGCGCAGGGTGGGCATACGCGGATCGTCCCATCCCGACACAAAGTTTTCTTCCACTAATTTACGCAGTTTGCGTTTGGACATTACGGTGTAGTTGATGTTAAGACGCGCAAATTCGATCTGGCGGGGATTACCCTCCAACTCGGCGTGTTCCGCAAACCAGTTATACAGAGGGCGGTGATCTTCAAATTCAAGCGAGCACAGGGAATGGGTAATCCCCTCGATAGCATCTTCCAACGGATGGGCAAAGTCATACATCGGATAGATGCACCACTTATCACCTTGGCGGTGATGATGTGAATGATTGATACGGTAAATGACCGGATCGCGCATGTTAAAGTTACCGCTGGCAAGATCGATCTTAGCACGAAGTGTCATGGCACCATCCGGGAACTCGCCGTTACGCATCCGTGTGAACAGATCCAGGCTTTCTTCCATGGGGCGATCACGGTATGGGCTGACAGCGGGATGGGTGAGATCTCCACGGTTTTCACGCATCTGTTCCGGTGAAAGTTCGCACACGTAGGCGAGCCCGCGTTTGATGAGCGATACAGCGATCTCGTACATCGTATCAAAATAATCCGATGCGTAATAGAAACGATCGTCCCAGTCGTAACCCAACCAATGAATATCCTCTTGGATCGCATCGACGTATTCGACGTCTTCCTTGGTGGGATTGGTGTCATCCATACGCAGATTGCAGATGCCGCCGTACTTTTCTGCTGTGCCGAAATCAATGCAGATGGCTTTGGCATGGCCGATGTGCAGATAGCCGTTCGGCTCCGGCGGAAAACGAGTGTGTACCTGCATGCCGTAGCAACGGCCGTTCGGCTTTAATTCCTCGTCGATAATATCGTGAATAAAATTACTGATACGTTCTTCTGACATAAAATGTACCCTCCTGCGTTTACAGCGTGTCTAATGCGGCGTTGAATCGTTTGGTGACGGCACCTTTTCCGAGTAAGCTCATGATGCCACACAAATCCGGTGTGTTACGGCGACCGGTGACAGCCACACGAATAACGGTGCTGACATCTCCCGCGTGCCCTTTATACGCATCCGGTTGCTTTTTGTACTCCTTGACCTCCGGACAGAAGCCGATGGCGGGGCAAAGTGCCTTAATGGTTTCAAACCAGGCTTGCTTATCTTCGGTCGGATCATACAGCGGCAGATACGCTTTCAAAATAGCGCGAACATCCTCTTCGGAAAGGTTCTCGGGCCACGGATATTCGGTGGGTGTATGGAAAAAATACTCGGCATACGCAGGAACGTCACTCCATTTGGCAAGGTCCTTACGCGGCTTGGCACCACCGCGATCAATGCTGAAAATGCCGGTTGTAAAGGCGAGATCGTTACTGAGTAATGCGTGCCAGTCGGGCGCATAGTCTTTCGACCAAGCAATCACGGCATCGGTGACTTGCTGTGCGGTCATGCCCGCAATGACATTTTTACTGACGTCGTTGAGTTTGTTCAAATCAAATAACGCGCCGGAAACGCTCATCTTTTTGAGATTGAAAGGGAAAGCGCTGCGCGGCTTGTCCGCATTGCAACGGCGCCAATCCTCATAATCGCTGTTTGCAATGGTGTGCAGGTATTCCATCACGCTTTCGGGCGGATACCCTTGTTCGGTATAAAAATGCACAGCGGCTTCGGGATCCTTGCGCTTGGATAATTTGCGTTTGCTGCCGTCTTCCTCTTTCATAATCGGACTGACGTGTGCGTATTTGGGCGGCTTAAAGCCAAGCACACGGAACAATTGAATATGTGTGGGAACAGAGGCGATCCATTCATCACCGCGAATGACGTGCGTGGTACGCATCAAATGATCGTCGATGGCATGGGCAAAATGATAGGTCGGGATACCGTCGGTTTTGAGCAAGACGATGTCTTGATCGTTTTCGGGAATCTCAATCGTTCCTTTGATCATATCGTCAAACTTAATTCGGCGGGATTCATCACCCGGAGAGCGCAAGCGCATCACGTAGGGGAGCCCGGCACGGATCTTTTCCATCGCTTGTTCCGGCGAAAGGGCGCGGCACGTGGCAAACTCGCCGTAATACCCGGTGCGTCGTTTTTGGGAATCCTGTTTTTCGCGGACAACCGAAAGCTCGTCCGGTGTGCAGAAACAAGGATATGCCAGATCTTGCAACACGAGCGCTTTGACAAATGCGTGATAGATCTCCGCGCGGTCGCTTTGACGATACGGACCGTAGTTGCCGATGGAGGAGTCTTCTCCTTGGTAGCCTTCGTCAATTTGCAGACCGTACTGTCGCAGACCGGCTAAAATATCCTCGGCGCCGCCGTCAACTTCACGCTTTTTATCGGTATCTTCCAAGCGAAAATAAAACACACCGTCTGTGGAACGGGCGGTCAGATAGTTAATGGTAGCGGTGAACAGCACACCCAAATGCAAATAACCGGTGGGCGAGGGGGCGATACGTACCACGCGCGCCCCCTCTTTAAGGGTACGCGGGGGATACAGTGCCTCATAGTCTTCGGGTGTTTTTGTCACGTTTGGGAATAACAATTCCGCGAGTTGCTCTAATGACGTCATGTGAGCCTCCTGAATGATATAAACAGATATATCTATTTTACATTTTTTGGTTGCAAAAGTCAATGCAAGTATGGTACTATATATAAAAGATTTTTTTGAAGGGTTCGAAAATATATGAAAAATCAAATCGTAACGGAAATGCCACGTAAAAAGCGTGCGTTAAGTTGTATACAATCCACCGGCATACCGACGCTCGGTAATTATCTTGGGGCGCTGCGTAACTGGGTGCTTTTGCAGGAAGAGTTTGACTGTGCTTACGCCGTTGCCGATCTGCACGCCATCACAGTGCGTCAAGAACCGGCAAAGCTCCGTCAGCAGACGAACGAGATGTTTGCCTTGTTGTTAGCAATCGGTCTGGATCCCGAAAAATCACTTTTGTTTGTGCAATCGCAGGTGCCCGAGCACACGCAACTCAGTTGGTTACTTGCGTGCCATACTCAGTTTGGTGAGTTATCGCGCATGACACAATTTAAGGACAAATCCGCCAAACACGCGGATAATATCAATGCCGGTTTGTTTACCTATCCGGTACTGATGGCGGCAGATATCCTCTTGTATCAGCCGGACGTGGTGCCGGTGGGAGCAGATCAAAAGCAACACTGTGAGCTCACGCGGGATATTGCCACTCGCTTCAACAATTTATATGCCAATACGTTTACTATCCCGAAGCCGTATATTATGCAAACGGCGGCGCGCGTTTGTTCTTTGCAGGAGCCGACCAAGAAAATGTCTAAGTCGGATGAAAACCAAAATTCCTTTATCTCTCTCAAAGACGATGAGGATACCATCATGCGCAAGTTCCGCCGCGCAGTGACCGACAGCGAAGCCAAAGTGCGCTACGCCCCCGGTAAAGACGGTGTTAACAATCTGATGGAGATCTATTCGGCGGTTACGGGGAAGAGCCTGGAAGCGATAGAAGATGAATTTACCGGCAAAGGATACGGTGACTTTAAGACGGCTGTCGGTGAAGCGGTTGCCTTGGAACTCAAACCCATTCAAGAACGGTTTGCCGAACTCATGAAAGACAAAGCACAGCTTGAAAATCTGATGAAGATCGGTGCCGAAAGAGCGTCACATATCGCCGGTCGTACACTAGGAAAAGCGATGAAGAAATTAGGCTTCGTTATCTTGAAGTAAAACGTAAAGCGCCCGCAGCAGCGGGCGCCTTTTCAAACGAATTTTAGGAGATCTTGCATAAACTCTTGTTCTAAATCGATAAGCTTGCGCGTGAGTTGGCGGCAATCCTCCGAGGCTTCGGAATATTGATTCAGATATCCGCTGAGTGACTTGATTCCCATACTGCAACCGTCCACCATCAATCCCGCAATATGGGAGGTGGTATCATCCATCAACAATTTCATCTCGGTAGAAAACCAAGACATCGCTTTGACGATTTTCGGAGGATCTTTTTCATCCAGATCAACGCTGTTAAGCAGTGCGTGACATTCGTCGCCGATTTTGATATGTCTTTCGTTGTACTTTTCGATGAGCGCTTTCAGGTCGTTTTTATCTTTCAAAAACGGCATGACCTGCTCCATGCTGTTGGTGGCGGATTTACAGCCGGAGTTACATTCTTTGAGCAAACAAACGGTATCGCGGTTCATAGTAATCTTCCTTTCCTCTTTTGAATTAGTATTGTAATAAAAAATGCTTTTATTCACGTCTTGCAATGCTGAGGGAAAGGCGATATAATAGCAAAAGGAGTTGATAGTGTGAAACAGTCGTTTTTTGCCATGCTGTCCCGCATGAAATATATTAATCGCTGGGCGCTTATGAGAAATACGCGCACTGAAAACATTTGTGAACACTCGCACGACGTTGCCGTGTTAGCGCATGCCTTGGCGCTTTTACAGAATCGTCGCTTTGGAGGAATGGTTGACGTGCAGGCGTGCGTGATGCTCAGTGTATATCACGATGCGCCCGAAATCTTAACCGGCGATCTTCCGACACCGGTGAAATACGATAACCCTGCCATTCGTGAAGCGTATCGTCAGGTGGAAACGGTGTCAACCAATAAACTCTTGTCGCTGCTTCCGGAGGATCTGAAAACGGAATATAGCCGCTGGTTGTTGCCTGATAAACAGGTGTTTTATGAGGAACTACGTATTGTCAAGGCTGCTGATAAATTGGCAGCACTGATCAAGTGTATTGAGGAGATCAAGCAGGGGAACCGTGAATTTGTCAAGGCGCAGCAATCCACCGAAGCCGCATTGCGTGAGTTGAAGATGCCCGCTGTGGATTGTTTTTTGGAAGAATTTTTACCGACTTATGAGTTAACGTTGGATGAATTGTAAAAAAGAACCGTGTAAGTTGTTTACTTACACGGTTCTTTTTAGTTGAGTCCTTGACCGCCGGTGCGTTCAAATAAGTTGTGTACCGCAATTTGTAAAAGGTTGTGTTCAGAAAGCGCGAGGGAGGGGTCGGCGGCGTAGACCGCTTGTGCCGCGTTTTGCGCTTCTTTGAGCAGGGACATATCGGAAAGAAAATCTGCAATTTTCATTTCCGGCAGTCCATGCTGACGGTCACCGAAAAAGTCACCGGGACCGCGCAGTTTCAAGTCCTCGTCAGCAATACGGAAGCCGTCGGTCGTTTCACACATGACTTTCAGACGGCGGATGGCTTCTTCATTTTGCGCATCCGAAATAAGAATACAAGTGGAAGCGTACTTGCCGCGCCCCACACGACCGCGAAGCTGGTGTAACTGCGCCAAGCCGAAGCGTTCGGCATTTTCGATCACCATCAGTACGGCGTTGGGAACATCCATACCGACCTCGACAACCGTGGTGGAAACCAATACCGAAATACGATTTTCGGCAAAAGCTGACATGATTTCTTCCTTTTCACGTGGTTTCATTTTGCCATGAAGCAACCCGAGCGAATACCCTTTGAACGGACCCTCCGCCAACTTTTTGGCATACGCTTCGGCGGCTACCAGATCGGTTTCGCCTTCCTCTACCAGCGGGCAAACTACGTATGCTTGCCGACCTTCATCCACGAATTTGCGAACGTAGCCGTACGCGCGGGCACGTTTGTCGGTGCCGATCGCATACGTGGCAATGGGGGTGCGACCGGCAGGCAACTCATCCAATACCGAAATATCCAGATCACCGTATACGATGAGTGCTAAGGTGCGGGGAATGGGGGTGGCAGACATAACCAGCAAATGGGGATGCTCACCCTTGGCGGTCAGCGCGGAACGCTGACGCACACCGAAGCGGTGCTGTTCGTCGGTGATAACCAGTCCCAAACGTGAAAAGTGAACCGTGTCTGACAACAGCGCGTGAGTACCCACCAGCAAATGGCAAGTCCCACTTTCAACGTCATTGCGGATACTGTCTTTTTGCTTCTTAGTCATCGAGCCGGTCAGCAAGCCAACGCGAATATCAGGAGCATTTCGGAACATACGACAAAGCGAGTGATAATGTTGTTGCGCGAGGATTTCGGTAGGTGCCATCATCACGCATTGATAGCCGTTGCGTATAACGGTATAGGCAAGGCAGGCAGCAACGGCGGTTTTACCGCTTCCGACGTCACCGTGTAGCAGACGATTCATCGGCGTCTGTTTACGCATGTCGCACACGGCATCGGCGACGGCCCGTTGTTGCGCGCCGGTCATCGTAAAGGGAAGAAAAGAGGCAAAATCAGCCGTATGATCGCATTCAATACGGATCGTTGTTTTCGTTTTAGTGGGGTTTTTTAGTCCCAACAATCCCAACTGCAAAACGAACAGTTCTTCAAAGATAAGGCGGCGGCGCGCGATTGCCAGGGCATCGTGATCGGCGGGAAAATGAATGTTTTCCAAGGCATACCGATACGTACACAGACGATGTTGTTGTCGCAACGTGTGTGGTAGCGGATCAGTATCCAAAGCCTTATCCAACGTCAAAAGTGCCGTGCCGACCAGTTTTTCCAAATACCGCGAGGTGATGCCCGCTGTCAACGGATAGATGGGGCGGATACGCGTGCCGGTTTCTGCCGGTTCAATCAAGGGGGACGATAACTCAGGTGTATTGAGCGAGCCGGAAACGGTACCGAAAAACAGGTATTGCCGTCCCGCTTCAATTTTTGCTGCGGTATACTTGTTGTTAAACAAGGTTACGCGTATTACACCGGATGAATCCACAGCGGAAAATGTGTAAAGGGAAAGTCCTTTTCGGACTCGCCGCTCAATCGGAGCCGCCATCGCGGTGGCTCGAATGCAACACGGAACGTCACGAGGTGCCGAAGCGATCGGTGTGACGCTCGACCAGTCTTCATATTGACGCGGGAAATGGGAGAGAAGATCGCCGACAGTGCAGATACCCAGCTTATTCAATTGTTCGGCGCGTTTTTGGCCGACACCTTTGAGATATTGAATCGGTGTTTCGATTGTCAGCAAGAAAATCCCTCCTTTTTGACAAATAGCCGATGGCTTCCCCCGGGATGCCATCGGCTGTGTACGTTTGTGGTTACTCGATCGAAATGAAATAATAGTAGACAGGCTGACCGCCGGCAAGTACGGTGATCTCCACGTCGTTGCCGAGCTTGGCGGCAATCGCCTCTTTGGCGGCGTTGGCAGCATCTTCGGTGATACCCTCACCGTACATTAACGTCACAAACGCAACGTCTTTACCGGCAGAGCGACGCGCGGCAGCCATGTTCTTGGTCAGCTTAACGACAGCATGGTCAGCGGAAGAATCCGTAAAGGAAAGCTTGCCGTTATCTAATGCTAAAATGTCGCCTTCCTTGATGGCGCGGTTCTCGTAATCACTGTCACGCGCGGCAAAGGTGATGGAACCGGACGATACGTTGTCAGCGGCTTTCATCATGGCGTTAAGATTATCTTGAACCTCCGCATCCGGATCGAAATTCAACATGGCGGAAACACCTTGTGGAATGGTACGGGTGGGAAGGACGTGAACAGTGCGGTCCGCAAGCGGAACAGCCTGCTCTGCTGCGAGAATAATGTTCTTATTATTCGGCAAAACGTAAACCACTTTCGCGGGAGTTGCCTCAATTGCATTGAGAATGTCGTCGGTGGACGGATTCATTGTTTGACCGCCCGAAACGACCTGGCCGCAACCGAGGTCGGTGAACAAGGCTTGTAAACCATCACCCGCTGCTACGGCAACAAAACCAAATTCCTCTTCCGGCTCAACACGCGCGGGAGCGGCAGGAGCTTGGTTCTCTTCGGGAATCCAAGCGGCATTTTCGTGCTGAATACGCATATTTTCCACCTTGACGGTTTCAAACGCGCCGTATTCCACGCCCTTGCTGAGCGCTTTGCCGGGATCGTTGGTATGAACGTGGACCTTGATGATCTCATCATCATCCACAACCACGACACAGTCACCGATGGTTTCCAAATACGCGCGGAGTTTTAGCGGATCCTTGGTACAGGCCTTGTCACGCGCGACGATAAATTCTGTGCAATAGGTAAAGGTGATATCAGCATCAAAGGAACCGGCGGCACTTACCGCTTTTTGGGCAGGTGCGGTGGAAAGGGAAGTATCGCCCTGTACGATCGGCTCACCGTTGAAAACAGCTTGCATCGCACGGAAGATAATGCAGAGACCTTGACCGCCCGCATCGACAACACCCGCTTTTTTGAGAACGGGGAGCAATTCGGGGGTGCGTTGCAACGAGGCTTCCGCTTCCTCACAAATGACCGCCCATACTGCCTTGACGGACGCATCCGATTGAAATGCTGCAACACCTTTTTCCGCCGCTTCGCGAGCGACGGTAAGAATGGTGCCTTCGGTGGGTTTCATAACCGCTTTATAAGCTGCTTCAACGCCAAGGGTCAACGCTGTTGCCAGGTCGGCACCGTTGGCTTCGGTTTTACCTTTAAGGCCTTTTGAAAAACCACGGAACAACAACGATAAGATAACGCCGGAGTTACCGCGCGCACCGCGCAAAAGGGCGGAGGAAGCGGTGTCAGCAACTTGGCTGACCGTGGGATCACTCAGACGAGCCAACTCACGCGCGGCAGCGGAGAAGGTCATCGACATATTGGTGCCGGTATCGCCGTCGGGAACGGGGAAGATGTTCAGTTCATCTACCTGCTGTTTTTGACCGGCAAGAACATTGGATGCGGAAATCATCGCATCACGTAATAGGTTACCTTGTATCAAACGTAGCACTCCTTTTTCGATGGGAACGTCAAGTTACAGTAGTTGCATCATATCACGTTATTCGGATTTCATTCCGTCAATATATACATTCACTTTTTTTACGGATAAACCGGTTGCTTCCTCAACGGTATAGCGAACTTTATTAATAATGCTCTTCGAGATCTCCGCGATATTCATACCGTAAATAACACAGATATGAAGATCCACGATCAATCGATCGTTTTCACTGCGAACGTGAATGCCTTCATCCGCAAACGAGCGTTTGAAAAAAATCGAACGCAGACCTTGCCGAGTGCCGCTTTTCACCATGCCGGCGACACCGTAGCAAGAGGAAACCGCGTTGCCGATCAAGTAGGCAAAGTATTCCTGCGAAATCTCAATACTTCCCAAATGATTATCAATTCGGATCATATCGATATACACACCTTTCTGTGAATATTGAAACGCTTTGCGATGCTTTTGAGTGAAACGCATAAAACACCACTTTGCCTTATTATAGCGCAAAACCTTACGATAATCAAGAGAAAATATCGGAATTGCAAATATTGATAAATAATTGACAAGGGACGGACAAATGTTTTATAATAAACTGAATATATAAAGGAGTGAGTTTCTTGGGTGATACTTTAGCGCAAAAATTGATACGCTCTCATCTGGTTTGCGGGGAGATGCGTGTCGGTGAAGAAATTGGATTAAAAATCGATCAAACGCTTACACAAGACGCCACCGGCACGATGGCGTATTTGGAATTTGAGGCTATGGGCGTACCGCGCGTACGTACAGAGAGATCGGTTGCTTATATTGACCATAACACGTTGCAGACCGGCTTTGAAAATGCCGACGACCATCGGTATATTCAAACGGTTTGCAATAAGCACGGCATTTATTTTTCGCGTCCCGGCAACGGCATTTGCCATCAAGTGCATCTGGAACGGTTCGGTATTCCCGGTAAGACCTTGATCGGTTCAGATAGTCATACGCCCACGGGCGGCGGTATCGGTATGTTGGCTTTCGGCGCGGGCGGCTTGGACGTTGCCGTGGCGATGGGCGGCGGTACTTACTACATTACCATGCCGAAAATGGTGCGTGTTAATCTAACCGGTCGTTTGCAGCCGTGGGTTGCCGCTAAGGACGTTATTTTGGAAGTGCTCCGTCGGATGTCTGTTAAGGGTGGCGTCGGCAAAATCGTGGAATACGGCGGTGAAGGTGTTAAATCGTTATCCGTTCCCGAGCGGGCGACCATTACCAATATGGGTGCAGAACTTGGTGCCTCCACCTCGATTTTCCCCTCTGATGAAGTCACGCGTGAGTTTATGAAAGCGCAGGGTAGGGAGAACGATTGGGTGGCTTTGCAGCCGGATGCGGATGCCGCGTACGACGAGGTTATTGATATTGATTTGAATACGTTGGTACCGTTGGCCGCCTGCCCGCATTCTCCGGATGCCGTTAAACCGGTTTCGGAATTGCAGGGTCTCGCGGTGGATCAGTGCTGCATCGGTTCTTGCACGAACTCGTCACTGATGGATATGCTCAAAGTAGCCGCTATCTTGAAGGGGAAAACCGTACATCCAAATGTCAGTTTGTCGATCGCTCCCGGTTCCAAACAGGTGTATACGATGCTGGCAGAAAATGGTGCGCTTGCAGACTTGATTGCTGCCGGTGCGCGCATCTTGGAATGTGCCTGCGGTCCGTGTATCGGCATGGGTCAGTCGCCCAATTCCAAAGGCGTTTCTCTGCGTACGTTTAACCGCAACTTTGAGGGACGTTCCGGTACCGCTGACGGTCAGGTGTATCTTGTCAGCCCCGAAACCGCGGCTGTTTCCGCTCTGACCGGTGTGTTTACCGATCCGCGTACCGCCGGCGAAGCACCTGCCTTTACCATGCCGGAACGCTTCTTAGTGAATGACAATATGATCGTAGCGCCGGTAGAAGAAGCCGATATGAACACGGTGGAAGTGGTGCGCGGCCCCAATATCAAGCCGTTCCCGAAAACCTCGCCGATGGCAGAGGAGATCGCCGCGAAAGTTCTGCTGAAAGTCGGCGATAACATCACAACCGATCACATTATGCCCGCAGGTGCCAAAATTTTGCCGCTGCGCTCGAATATTCCCGCGATCTCGGAGCATTGCTTTGTGCGGTGCGATCCTGAGTTCCCGGCGCGTTGCAAGGAAGAAGGTGCCGGTTTTATCATTGGCGGCTCGAACTACGGACAAGGAAGCTCGCGTGAGCACGCCGCCTTGGCACCGCTGTATCTGGGAATCAAAGCGGTTATTGTCAAGTCTTTTGCCCGTATCCACGTGGCTAATCTTATCAATGCGGGCATTATCCCGTTGACGTTTGCTGACGAGGCGGATTACGATCGCATTTCACTCGGCGACCGTCTGGTGTTATCGGACGTGCGCGGTCGTTTGACGCGCCGCGAGCCGTTGGTGCTTAAAAATGAAACTACCGGTGCCGAAATTGCGTTGAATACGACGTTTTCGGATCGTCAGATCGATATGCTGTTGGCGGGCGGTTTGTTGGATTATACGCGTCAGCAGAATATGTGAGAGGAGATGCGTGAATGGCATCCAAAAATACAGCGATTTCGATGTCGGTGATACGGCGGTTGCCACGCTACTATCGGTTTCTGTATGACTTGAAAGAAAACGGTGTGGTACGTATTTCGTCGCGCGAGTTGGCAGAGCGTATGGGGCTTACCGCCTCGCAAATTCGTCAGGATTTGAACTGTTTCGGCGAATTCGGTCAGCAAGGCTACGGCTATTTGGTCGACCAGCTGTATGACGAATTGTATCGGATTTTAGGTATGGATACACTTACCCCTTCGATCTTGCTCGGCGCCGGTAATTTGGGTCACGCTCTCATCAATCACATGAACTTTTCGAGTAAAGGCGTTTCGCTTGACGGCATTTTTGACGATGCACCGACGCTTATCGGACAAGAGATCCAAGGAATTACCATCCGCGGAACGACCGATTTGGAATCGTTTTGTGCCAAGTATCATCCGCAACTTGCCATTCTGTGTATTCCGAAAGAAGCAGCACCGAAATTGGTTGAACGTTTGATTGCTTGCGGCGTAAAAGCCTTTTGGAATTACAGCCATTATGATATTGTGTTACATCACCCCCAGGTGCTTGTGGAAAACGTACATTTGGGCGATAGTCTAATGGCACTTTCGTATCTCATAAATCAATCATAAAGCGGGTGACAAGATGATACAAGCTCGTATTGCGGGTCTGCCCATACAGCTTGACGGCGGCGATCAGGACTTTTTTGCCGCACGGTTACGGCAGTATGAGGCGCCGATAACGAAGCCGGAGCTGTCTCTGAACCTGTCGCGTGTGGCGGAGATTGCTGTGCCGGAAGGTGAAGAAATTACTCGGCACGGCGGTTTGGTGATGGTGCGTTCTCCTGAGGGGGAGTTATGTCGGTATACCATCGGCAATAAAACAGGGCGTGTTCTCCAGATTTATCGATTTTCATCAGATCATTCTTGCTTGGAATACATCCTCCTGGATAGTCGAAAACACCCCGTGTTGACCTTAACGGATTTTGAATATATGTGCACAGGTGAGGCGTTTGCCAACCGTTTGGCATATCTGGGTGGTTTGGTAATGCACGGCTCAGCCATCAGTTATGAGGGGAAGGGTATCGTGTTTTCAGCACCGTCCGGAACCGGGAAATCCACCCATGCCGGTTTATGGAAACAGTGTTACGGTGAACGCGTGGTGCACATCAACGATGATAAACCGGCGATCCGTTTTGATGAGGGTGTACCGGTTGTATACGGAACGCCTTGGAGTGGAAAAACCGATACCAATTCCAATAACTCTGCGCCTCTCAAAGCGATCGTGTTTTTGAAACAGGCACCGGAGAACCGGATCCAAACGTTGTCAGTGGGTGATGCTTTAATGCACATTTATCGTGAAACTGTTCGTCCGTTTTATGACGAAGCGTTAGGAATGAAAGTTTTGGAGGCAGCAGAACGGTTGATCCAATCCGTTCCTGTATTTTTGCTGGAATGTACGATCAGCAGTCAAGCGGTAGAACTCGTAAAAAATACTATGCAATGGTAAAGGAGAAGAAAGTATGAAACTCAAAGCAGGATTTGTGTTGCGGCAGGTCGCAGGCTCGTATGTTGTGGTTGCCGTCGGTTTGCAAACGCTGGATTTCAAGGGGATGATTCGTCTGAATGAAACCGGTGCGTTTTTGTGGAAGCAGTTGGCAGAAAACGAGTGTACCGAGGAATCATTAGTAACCGCTATGACAAACGAATACGACGTGGACGATAACACAGCGGCAAGCGATGTTGGTGCGTTTGTGAAGTCTTTGAGGGAAGCGGATCTACTCGTATGAAACAGATACAACGAGAAGTCGCATTTGCCGAACTGATGCCGCTGATTGAAGATTCGTTTCGTCAGGGGCTTAGTGTTACGCTCCCTGTCACCGGCAATAGTATGAGGCCGTTGTTTCGCCATAAGAGAGATAGCGTTGTATTATCCACCTGCGATCCGTATTTCCTGAAACGGGGCGACGTACCGCTGTATCGGCGGGATAACGGTCAGTACGTGTTGCACCGCATCGTACGCGTTGATGAGGACACGTACACGCTGACAGGCGATGCACAATGGGAACTTGAAGTCGGTTTACCGAAGCAGAATGTGGTGGCGGTAATGACCGGTTTCATCCGCAAGGGACGAGTGATAGATTGCCGAAGAAATTTCGGCTATCGCATATATATGGCGGTGTGGATGTGTTTGCGACCTCTGAGACCGTTGATTGTCCGTGCGTGGCGAAAGCTACGCGGCTTTTTCCGAAATAAAAAATAAAAAAGCACTTGCAAGATTGCAAGTGCTTTTTTGGTGGACGTTAACGGACTTGAACCGCTGACCCTTCGCACGTCAAGCGAATGCTCTACCAGCTGAGCTAAACGTCCATATTTGCGGAACGAATGCTATTATAGCGGAAAAGAAAACGCTTGTCAAGAGGTTTTTTATAAAATTTCAGCGGCTTAAAAGATCAAGTAAATAGAGGGTTGCTGTTTCAAAGTTGACGCCATACCAATTGTGCTTCGGCTCGGCTTCTGTGAGGCGTATACACTCGGCGGTATAGTCAGCCGCAATTTGAAGAGCGGTTTCTAACGTTTTACCGTTCATTAACGCGCCGACACAGGTGCTGGCGAACACGTCGCCGGTGCCGTGGTAGGAGGCGTCGATGCGGTCGTTATAATATTCAAAGAACCGATCGTTGATCGAATCGTAGGCCATAACCCCGACTTTACCGGGTTCAAAGCTGACACCGGTCAGCACAGCGCATTTTGCGCCGAGTGCTGTGAGCTTGCGCAAGATATCCTGTACGTAGGCGGCATCGTAGCCTTCCCCTTTATAGGGAATGCCCAGCATAAAGGCAACCTCCGTCATATTCGGAACGATAATATCGGCTTTGCCACACAGCTGTGCCATGGTTTTGGCAAATTCGGGCGTGAAGCCGGTATAAAGCTTGCCGTAATCACCCATAACGGGATCAATAAAGATCAGGTTATCCTTGGTCTTAAACTCGTCAAAAAACGTTGACATCAAACGCAACTGTTCGAAGGAACCGAGATATCCGGTGTAGATTGCGTCAAAGCGAAAGTTTTCTTTTTTCCAATGATTGGTGATCGCCGTGATGTCATCCGTTAGATCGCGAAAGGTATAACCCTCCTTGAAAGCGGTATGCGTAGACAACACAGCGGTAGGTAGGACGGCGGCTTCGATACCCATAGCCGAAATGATCGGCAGAGCCACGGTGAGTGAACATTTGCCGACACACGAAATATCTTGAACCGTAACGATGCGTTTCATGACATTTCCTCCCATAAAATAGTTTTGATTGAATATACCACAAAAGCTTTTCGGTGTCAAGATGCGAGGTCTAAATTTTAACGTGCGGTTGTATTGTCTTTTTACAACAGATGTGTTATACTTGTCACAGCGTGTCGAAGGGAGGGGATCCGGTGAACGGCTTTCGTTATGAGAATAAGTATTTTATCAGTCGCGCCGGATATCTGCAACTGAAAGCGCGGTTGGATGCGGGGCTTTGCAAGGACGCACACACCGCTCATCCGGACGGTGCCTATTTCATCCGCAGTCTGTACTTTGATGACTTTGAACAAACCGGTTTGCTGGATAAAGTGGAAGGTGTCCAAAAACGCGAAAAGTTCCGCATTCGTTTTTACGACATGGATGATTCGTTTATTCGTTTGGAATGTAAGCAGAAACTCGATCAAATGACGCGGAAATTCTCCGCACCGCTTACCCGCGAGCAAACGGACGCAATCCTGCGCGGTGATATTTGGTGGATGCATGACAGCGAACACGCGTTGATCCGCGATTTCTACGTCAAGTGTCGCACTCATGTATTGCGTCCGATGGTGCTCGTGGATTATTACCGTGAAGCGTATGTGTTTCAGGACGTGCGCATCACTTTTGATCGGGATATTCACAGCGGGCGGTATTCGTTGGATCTGTTTGAGCGCGATCTGCCGAGTGTGCCGGTGTTTCCCTCTGACCGTTTGGTGATTGAGGTGAAATATGACGATGCGTTGCCGTATGCGGTGCGGCAGCTTCTCAAAACAGTGCCGATGTCGCGCAACGCGATTTCCAAATATGAATTGTGCAGAAAAATGCAGTAAAGGAAGAGTGTTATGAGTTTTTTGGATATGATTAAAAACAGCGTGGTCGAACAGTTTAATACGGGTGTGACAATGGGAGAGATGCTGTTGTCGCTGTTGGTAGCGTTCTTGATGGGATTGTTCATTTTGCTCGTCTATCGGGCGACGTTCCGTGGCGTCTTGTTCTCTAAGGGCTTTGCCTTTTCGCTGGTTCTTCTGTGCATGGTGACGGCCGTTGTGATCCGCACCATCAGCTCGGATTTGGCGCTGTCGCTCGGTATGGTCGGTGCCTTATCCATCGTTCGTTTTCGTACGGCAATTAAAGATCCCGTTGATACGATCTTTATGTTTTGGGCGATTGCCAGCGGCATTATGAGCGGTGCGGGGCTATTTTTGCCGGGTAGTTTGGCGTGCCTTTTGCTCGGTATTTTGTATTATCTCATTACGGTGATCTATCGCAAAAACAAATCTCCGTATTTGCTGATCGTCCGTTATGACCCTGCGAAAACCACAGCGGTGAAAAAAGCATTGAACGTTTTGCCGAAATATCGTGTTAAATCACGCATTGTTACCCGCAATGGCGGCGAAATGACGGTTGAAGTTACCTTGGGAAGCAGTGAAACGAAAATTATTGACACCATGTTGGCGATCGACGGCGTGCAGGATGCAAGCCTTGTCAGCTATGAAGGTGAGTTTGGACTGTAAAGCAAAAGCCCTTTGCCATGTAAATGGTAAAGGGCTTTTTTATCTTATATCATGTTTTCGAGTGCTGCTTGCGCATTTTCCCAACGGGCGAACAGTTCTTCCAATTCCTCGTTGTGTTGTTCAAGTTCTGCGGAAATACGCACCACTTCCTCATACTGCGCCGCAATCTCCGGCTGGTCCAATTGCTGCTCTAACGCGGTGATCAACGCTTCTTTGGCGGTGATTTCTTCTTCGCATCGGCGCACCTGCGTTGTCAACTTGCGTTTTTGCGACTCCTGTTCTTTGCGGAGCTTGTATGTGTTTTCCTTTACCGGTTTATCTACCGTTTCAGCAGTGTTTTCCAAAACCGTGCAACGCTCTGTATAGTCGTCGTAATTGCCGGCGTAACTGTCACATCCGTTCGGTGTCATGTGCAGGATCCGCGTTGCCATACGGTTGATAAAGTAACGGTCGTGGGACACAATCAACAACGTACCGTCGTAACCTTCCAGAGCCGCCTCCAACGCTTCGCGAGAGGCAATATCCAGATGATTGGTTGGCTCGTCCAGTAACAACAGATTGTCATGTGCCAGCATCAGTCGAAGCAGCAACAAACGAGCGCGTTCGCCGCCGCTCAGTGTCGATACCGGCTTGAACACCTCGTCGCCATAAAAAAGAAATGCCGCAAGCGCGTTTCGAATCTCCGTTTGGGTAAGTGTGGGATAATCATCCCACAACTGATCAATCGCTGTTTTATCGTACGATAGTTGAGATTGTATCTGATCGTAGTACCCAATCGATACTTTTGCACCTAATCGAAGATAGCCGGAATGCGGTTTAAGTTCCCCGGTGATAAGTTTTAGCAGTGTTGTTTTTCCACAGCCGTTTGGGCCGATAAGGAAAACGCGTTCACCGCGCCGCAGCCCAAAGTTGACGTTTGAAAACAAGGGGGAGGAAAACCCCATGGACAGTTCGCCTGCTTCCAGTACCTCGTTACCGCTGACGGTGTTGGCGGTAAAGCCGAAACGAATGGTATGTTCCTCTTGCACAACCTGCACTTGCTGTTCTTTCAGCCGTTCCAACCGCTTTTCACGGCTCTCGGCGGCACGAATGGATTTTTCACGATTCCAGCGTTTGAGAAGAGCGATGTTATCTTCCAACTTTTTGATTTGCCGTTCCACCGTTTTGTGCTGGTGTAACGCCACCTCTTTATCGTGCTCACGCTTTTCTTTATGGGCAGTGTAATTACCGTTGGTGGCATACACCGTTCCCTGTGTAATTTCAAGTGTGCGGGTCGTGACCTTATCCAGAAAATACCGATCGTGTGAAATGATGATGGCGGCACCGGGGTAAGAACGCAAAAAGCCTTCTAACCACTCTACCGAGGGGATATCCAAATGGTTGGTCGGTTCATCCAGCAACAACAGATTAGCATCCGATAACAGCAAGCAGCACATGGCGATTTTGGAACGTTGTCCACCGCTGAGGGTGGATACCGGTTGTGAGAATTGCTCGTTTGTGAAGCCCAGACCGGTTAGGGTAGAGGCGATGCGGCTTTTGTAATACAGACCGCCTGCCGCTTCAAACTCCTCTTGTAACTGTTGCTGTCGATCCAACCATTCGGCGGGCACCTCGGTAACGGTCGTCAACTTTTTACCCAACTCGGCAAGTTCGCTTTCCATACGGCGGATCGGTTCAAAGACGCGTTCTACCGCTTCCCAAACCGTAATCGCCTCGTTTTGGAGAGTGTGTTGTTCCAAATATCCGATGCGGGTATTTTTGGACACCAAAATATCGCCGCTGTCTGCCGATTCTTCACCGATCAGCAGACGGAACAGCGTGGTTTTTCCGGAACCGTTGGAGCCAACCAATCCGACGCGGTCGTGTTCATTTACGTCGAACGAGAGTTTGTCAAACAAGCAACGGTCACCAAAAGATTTACTTACACGATGGGCGGAAAGAGCGCTCATAATGATGATCCTTTTAACAAATTTGTTACATATTATAGCAGGATTTTACTTGTCTGACAAGCCAATTTCTGGTATACTTAAAAATAGATTTGGAATAAGGGGGGAATCCCGAGATGAACTTTAACAAAGAGCAGATGTATCACATTGGACTCAAGCCCTCTGAGGGTGCGGAATATGCCGTTATTACCGGCGATCCCGGACGCGTCGAATCCATCGCACGTTTGCTGGATGAGCCGCAGTTTGTCGCAAGCAATCGCGAGTATACCACGTGGGCAGGTACTCTTTGCGGACATCGCGTGTTGGTTACGTCGCACGGTATCGGCGGTCCCTCTACCGCGATTTGTGTTGAGGAATTGTCGCGCTGTGGGGTCAAGACGTTAATTCGTGTCGGTACTTGTGGCGGCATGGCGTTGCAGGTGTGTGGCGGGGACGTCGTTGTTGCTACCGGAGCGATCCGCGCCGAGGGTACTTCTCGAGAATATTTGCCGATCGAATTTCCCGCAGTAGCGGATCTTGTTGTATGTAATGCGCTGGTGAATGCGGCACAAGCTGAGGGCTATACCGTTCATGCCGGTGTGGTGCACTGTAAGGATTCGTTCTATGGGCAACATTCTCCGGAAGCGTCTCCGGTATCGTACGAGCTGCAAAACAAGTGGCAATCTTGGTTGCGCGGCGGTTGTTTGGCATCGGAAATGGAGTCGGCAACACTCTATACTGTGGCGGCATCATTGGGGTTGCGCGCCGGTTGCGTTTTACACGTCGTGTGGAATCAGGAACGCGAGAAAGCAAAGTTGTCTAATCCGAAATCCGAAAAGACGGATTCTGCAGCAAAAACTGCAATAAATGCGATGAAAGCATTGATACTTTCTTAAAAATATGATACACTTATTTAATTATCGAAAAAGGTGGTGATCGGTTGCGGATCTTAGGAATTGATCCCGGCTATGCTATCATCGGCTGGGGCGCGATACAATATGAAGGCGGGCGTTTTCATGCACAGGATTTCGGAGCCGTTACCACCGAGGCGGGTACGCCGTTTTTACAGCGTTTGAATCAGATATATGAACAGCTTACCGCCATACTCACGCAGTTCAAACCGGATGCGATGGCGATCGAAAAACTCTATTTTCAAAACAACCAAAAAACCGCAATCGAAGTAGCGGAAGCACGCGGCGTTATTTTGCTTGCTGCCCAGCGGTGCGGTGTTCCGGTTTTTGAATATACACCGTTACAGGTGAAAAGCGCGGTGACGGGTTTCGGTCAAGCACAGAAACCGCAGGTCATGGAGATGACGCGGCGGTTGCTTCGCTTGCAGGCTGTTCCAAAGCCGGACGATACAGCCGATGCTCTGGCGATCGCCATTTGCCACGCGCAGACCGGCGGGACAGCACTTAAACTTCGCATTATGAAAGGACGGTAACGGCATGCTTTACAGCTTGAGAGGCACCCTTATTCATCGCGAGATGAATCTTGCGGTCGTGGAATGCGGCGGTGTTGGGTATCAGTGCTTTATCACACTCAATACGGCGCGTCAGCTGCCGCAGGTCGGTGCGGAGGTTATGCTATACACGATTTTGAACGTTCGCGAGGATGCGGTAGAACTGTTCGGTTTTGCTGATAACAGCGAGCTTGCTTGCTTCAAGTTGCTGACCTCGGTCAACGGCGTCGGCCCCAAAGCGGGACTTGCCATTTTGTCGGAGCTTTCTCCGGAACGTGTGGCGCTTGCTGTTGCAAGCGGTGATTATAAAGCGCTTACTCGCGCACAGGGCGTTGGTCCGAAGCTTGCACAGCGTATCACGTTGGAACTCAAGGATAAATTTGGATTGCCGTCTGCGACCAACGGTGTGGTCTTGGAAACAGGTTCGGCAGGTGGTGGCTTTAATGCATCCGGTAATGCGGCGGAAGCGGTCGGTGCGTTGACGATGCTCGGCTTCAGTGCCGGCGAAGCCTCGGCTGCCGTCGCTAAGTTGGACAGTGAATTGTCTGTTGAAGAAATGGTACGCCAAGCGTTGCGTGCGCTTGGCAGGAGGTGATAAGCCGTGCAGGAAATGGATTACGAAAATCGCATGATGTCTACCGAATATCTGCCGGAGGACGAGGGGGATAATCCGCTTCGTCCGCGTACACTTTCAGAGTATGTGGGACAAGAAAAGGTGAAGGACAACTTGTCTGTGTTTATCAATGCTGCCAAGTTGCGTGGTGATTCCTTGGATCACGTGTTGTTGTACGGCCCTCCGGGACTCGGGAAAACGACTCTTTCCGCCATCATTGCGCACGAACTCGGTGTGAATTTCCGCATTACCTCGGGACCGGCTCTGGAACGCGCCGGTGATCTGGCGGCACTGCTTACGAATCTCGATCAAGGTGACGTGCTGTTTATCGATGAAATTCACCGTTTGCCGCGTACGGTTGAGGAAATCTTGTATCCGGCAATGGAGGATTTTTCGATTGATATTATCAACGGCAAGGGACAAGGTGCTTCCTCCATTCATCTGCCGTTGCCGAAATTCACGTTGATCGGTGCGACAACGCGCGCCGGGCAGCTCTCTGCGCCGTTGCGTGATCGTTTCGGTGTGGTATGTCGTTTGGAAATGTATACACCGGAGGAACTTGCCCGGATTGTCGCACGCAGTGCGGGTATTTTAGGTATTGCTTGTGACCATGACGGAGCGCTTGAAATCGCCTCTCGTTCGCGCGGCACACCGCGTATTGCCAACCGTTTACTTAAACGCGTTCGCGATTTCGCTCAGGTTATGACGGGCGGCGGCATTGATGCAACGGTTGCACAAACGGCGCTGGATAAGCTGGAAGTGGACGAATTAGGCTTGGATATGGTCGATCGCCGTATGCTGATGGCGATGATTCAGCACTATAACGGCGGTCCGGTCGGTTTGGATACCTTGGCGGCGGTGATCGGTGAAGAAGCCGTCACGATTGAGGATGTGTACGAGCCGTATCTTTTGCAACTCGGTTTTATCAATCGCACACCGCGCGGTCGTGTGGTATTACCGGCGGCGTATGCGCACTTAGGAATCGCCCATCAAACTACCTTTGACGTGTAAAGGATTTTTCCTATGAGAACTGCGGAAAACTGGAAAGACTATGAATTGCTAGATGCAACCGACGGCGAGCGCTTGGAGCGGTGGGGGAATTGCCTCTTGATTCGTCCGGATCCTCAGATTTTGTGGAGCACCGGTCGGCAACACCCGCTGTGGAAAGCGTCGCAAGCGCGGTATCATCGTTCGCATACGGGTGGCGGTCATTGGGAAACCTACAAACCGTTGCCGGATGTGTGGGAGATCGGTTATGATTCGCCTGCTGTCAGCGGTTTGCGCTTTCGCTTGAAGCCGATGGGATTTAAGCATACCGGTTTGTTTCCGGAACAGGCGGTCAACTGGGATGCGATGGCAACCATGATTCGCGCCGCAAATCGCCCCATTCGGGTGCTTAACCTCTTTGGTTATACCGGTGCCGCAACACTTGCGTGCGTTGCGGCGGGGGCACATGTAACACACGTGGATGCTTCCAAGGGTATGGTCACGTGGGGGCGTGAAAATGCCGTTTCTTCCGGTTTAGTCGATCGTCCCATGCGGTGGTTGGTTGACGATTGCAGCAAATTTGTTCAGCGTGAACAACGGCGCGGCAACACCTACGATGCGATTTTGATGGATCCGCCGTCTTACGGGCGCGGTCCGAACGGTGAGGTTTGGAAATTGGAAGAGCAGATTTACGGTTTGGTGCGCGAATGTGTATCTCTGTTGTCGGATAACCCACTCTTTTTCCTTGTCAATTCGTATACCACGGGGTTGTCCCCATCGGTGATGCAGTATATGTTGGGATCGTTGATCGTTCCGCGCTTTGGCGGGAACACCTGCGCGGATGAGATCGGTCTTCCGGTCACGCAAAGCGGGTTGATTTTACCTTGTGGTGCTACCGCTATGTGGAAAGCGGGTGACAGCGTATGAATATGATTTCGGTGGAGTCCCTTCGCTTTCGGTACGAAGAAGGGGAAGATCATTCGGATTCTGCTGTTGTGTTGGATGGTGTCGATCTAACCGTTCCCCGCGGTCAGTTTGTTGCCTTGCTGGGGCATAACGGTTGCGGGAAATCTACGCTTGCCAAGCATTTTAACGCGTTATTGCTGCCGCTTGGCGGTGCCGTGCTTATTAAAGGCATCTCTACGGCGGATGAAGATAAACGCTATGATATCCGCAGTACGGTGGGAATGGTGTTGCAAAATCCCGATAATCAGTTGGTTTCTACGATCGTGGAAGAGGATGTGGCATTTGGTCCCGAAAACTTAGGAGTTGATCCCGCCGAGATCCGCGAACGAGTGGATACGGCTCTTAAAGCGGTCGGTATGTATGACTATCGCGGGCACGCGGCCCATAAATTATCGGGTGGTCAGAAACAGCGTGTGGCGATTGCCGGTGTACTGGCAATGCAGCCGGAATGTATCGTGTTGGATGAGCCGACGGCGATGCTGGATCCTCGCGGCAGAAAAGAGGTTATTGATACCATCTGTCGTTTGAATCGCGAAGAAGGAATTACGATTGTCTTAATTACCCATTACATGGAAGAAGCCGTGTTAGCTGACCGTGTCGTGGTAATGGAAAACGGTAAAGTAGAGATTGACGGTACACCGCACGAGGTGTTTTCGAAAGTGGATACGTTACGTGAATTGGAATTGGATGTGCCTCAACCGACAGAGCTGTGTCATGTGCTGCGGCAGGCGGGGATTGATCTGCCGGACGACGTTCTGACGGTTGATGAATGTGTTGAGGCATTATCCTCAATGTTATAAAGGAAGAAAAATCCTATGGCTTTGATTGAAACAGAAAATTGCACATTGCGGTATTCCGTCGGAACGCCGTTTGAACGTGAAGCTCTCCACGATGTATCGGTTTGCATCGAGGAGGGTGAGTTTGTCGGCGTTATCGGTCATACCGGATCCGGCAAATCCAGTTTTGTGCAGTTGCTTAATGGTTTGTTAAAGCCTGATTCCGGCCGTGTTTTATTGGATGGTCATGATATTTGGGAGAACCCCAAGGAGATTCGTAAGGTTCGTTTTGAGGTGGGCATGGTATTCCAGTATCCGGAGTACCAGCTGTTTGAGGAAACGGTGTATAAAGACATCGCCTTCGGACCGAAAAATATGGAGTTGTCTGATGAGGAGATCCGCGAGCGAGTGCTCACTGCCGCTGAATGGGTGGGACTCAAAGAGGACTTGCTCGAAAAGTCGCCGTTTGAACTTTCGGGCGGTGAAAAGCGACGCGCGGCGATTGCCGGTGTGATGGCGATGCGCCCGCGAGTGTTGATCCTCGATGAACCAACCGCGGGTTTGGATCCGCGCGGCAGAGATTTAATCTTAAACCGTATTCGTGCGTACCAGCAAGAGTTTCATACGACGGTCTTGCTCGTATCTCACAGTATGGAGGATATTGCCCGCGTAGCGGATCGGGTATTGGTCCTCAACAACGGTTCTGTTGCGATGTTTGAGACCACCGACCGCATTTTTTCACAAGCTGCCGAACTGGAAAATATGGGTCTTTCGGTGCCGGAAGTTACCAAGGTTTTTGTAAAATTGCGTGAACGCGGTTTTGCGTTGCCGGATACAGTTTATACGGTTGATGACGCCAAAACAGCATTGCTCACACTCTTGAAAGGGGGTGCCGACAGTGCTGTCTGACATTTCCATCGGTCAGTTTTTCCCGGGGAATTCGTTTCTTCATCGGATGGATCCCCGCGTGAAACTGGTGCTCGTCTTTGCGTATATTCTCCTGATCTTTATACCGGATAACTGGGTCGGGTTGGCAGTTGCCATTCTTTTACTCGGTGTGTGCATCGGACTATCCCGCATTCCGCTTAACCTGTTTTTCAAGGGACTTAAACCGGTGATACCACTGTTGGTATTCACCTCGATTATCAACATCTTTTATGTAGACGGACACGTGCTTTTCAGTTTTTGGGTGTTGAAAATAACGCTGGAAGGTATTTTTACGGCACTGTTTATTTCGATCCGTATTTTGTGCTTGATTGCTGCCGGTTCGTTGCTGACCTATACGACTTCACCGACCACCTTAACCGATGCTTTGGAACGTGTGTTAAGTCCGTTGAAAGTATTTCGCATCAGCGTGCATGAAATCGCCATGATGATGACGATTGCATTGCGCTTTATCCCAACGCTCATCGAAGAAACGGATAAAATCATGTCCGCACAAAAGGCGCGCGGAGCGGATATGGAAAGCGGCAATTTGTTGCAGCGTGTTCGGGCGTTGATTCCGGTGTTGGTACCGTTGTTTATTTCTTCCTTCCGCCGCGCGTATGAATTGGCAACGGCAATGGAATGTCGTTGCTATCACGGTGGGGAAGGGCGTACGCGTATGAAACAAATGCATATGATAACACGCGACTATGCGGCGCTTTTCGTAATGACACTCTTTGTCGCGTTACTCATATTGAGCAACGTGTTTGTTGCACCCACAATTTGATGAAAGGAGGGTTCTGTATGGCAACTGTGTGTTTGACGATACAGTATGTCGGAACGCGATATCACGGCTGGCAGGTACAGCCAAACGGCATTACCGTGCAGGAAACCCTCCAAGATGCTATTGAACATATAACCGGTATCCGCAGTGCTGTTACCGGTTGCAGCCGTACGGATGCGGGGGTGCACGCCCATCGGTTTTATTGTACCACCGCACAACCGGAGCGGTTGTCTGCCGAAAAGTTCGTACAAGCGCTCAATGCCGTCTTACCGGATGATATTGCGGTGCTTTCTTGTCGCACGGTGTCGGATGCATTTCATCCGCGGTATTCCGCAGTGGCAAAACGATACGTTTACCGCATTTGGAATGGGGCGGCGCGCAATCCGTTTGAACAAGGCTATTCGTTGCATTTGCGCTCGCCGCTTGATGAAGTACATATGAATGAGGTCGCGCAATTGTTTTTAGGTACACATGATTTCTCCGCGTTTTGCTCTGTGGGCAGCAGCGTGGAGGATAAGGTGCGAACCATTCGCCGCTCCGAGGTAAAACGCGAGGGTGACAGCGTGTTTTATACGGTGGAAGCAGACGGCTTTTTGTATAACATGGTTCGTATCCTTGTCGGTACGATTTTGGACGTAACAGCCGGTCGCTTATCGTTAGAAAGCGTCAAGTGCGCGTTGGAAACCGGTGATCGCAAATGTGCGGGTGCTACGGCACCTGCGTGCGGTTTATACTTAGACGAAGTTTGGTATCAGGGGGAGGGAGAGTCGTGAGCGAGTCGAAAACTCCGCGTCGGCGGCCGAAAAACCAGTATCTTCCGTGGTTGCGTTTGTTTGTGCGACTTTTGATCGTTGCCGCCGTTTTGGTTGTCGGCTTTCTGATTTGGAACAACTGGGATAAAATTGCCCCCGAAGCCGTTTTAGACTGGGCGGAGGCGCGCTTTGGTAATGCGCAGGTTAGCAGTGGATTTCCGGTTGCTGTGGAAGGAAATTCCGTTTTGGCAATGAGCGAGGTAAACCAGCACATGGTGATGCTTACCGATACGTCCGTGCACTTTTACAACTCATCAGCCTCTCGCGTTGTTACACGAAACCATCCCTTTTCTGACCCTACCATGCATACGGCAGGTCGTTATGCGTTGATTACCGAAGTAGGGGGTAGTCGGTTCCGCTTGGAAACGCGCCGTGAAACGGTTTTGTCCATGGAATTGGAAAATCGTAAGATATACGCGTCGTGTGTGTTATCCTCCGGTATGGTCGCGGTGGTAACGGACAGTGCTTCGCAGAGCTACCTTTGTGAAATTCAGGTATATAACCGCCGCGGAAAATCGATTTTTACCTATCAGTGCCGTAAATATTTATTGACAAGCATTTCTCTGGCGGCTAACGGTAAGGGAATTGCAGCGGTTGGTACAACGGCTGAGGGCGGCATGTTAAAATCCGTTCTGCTGATGTTCAATTTTTCCGATACCGAGCCCATCGAATACAGCGGGTCCGATTTGCTTTTATACGATGTCAATTATTACAGCAGTGGTGCTGTCCTTGCCATTGGCGATAAGGAAATATGGGTTCTTCCCGCTCGGGGAAATGCGGTTGAAAAAATTACCCTCAATGGTTTTGAGCCGATCGGTTACAGTGCTTGTCCCACGTTGTCCGGTCTTGTTTTGCGGCGTTCCGGCAGTACCGGAGATAGCTATCTCTGGACGATCGACGGATCCGGAACTGTTTGGAAAAGCAAGCAAATGGAAGGGAATTTCCGCAGCGTTTCTTGCCAAAGCTCAGAGGTCTTAGTGCTGACAGAATCGCACTTATACGACTTCGAAAAGACAACGCTGTCAAGTGAAGTTCACACACCAACGGATTCTTTGTTGATTACGGAATACCGCGACCGCCCGTTACTGCTGACGCTGAGTGAACTGCAACGGGTGGAGGAATCGTAGTTGTGCTTTTTACGTAGATATGCTACAATAATTTGTCAATACTGTGTAAAGGAGAACCTCAAATGCCGTATATTTTAGATGCCATCGTTGTTATCATTATCGCTGTGACGGCGATTGTCGGATATCGGCGCGGATTTATCCGTACGATTATTCAGCTTGCCGGTTGTATCGTAGCGTTTATATTGGCACTTTCTTTGAGTGGCACCGTGGCAACGATGGTGTATGATGAAATTTTGCGTGACGGTTTACATGAAAAGATCGAAACGGCTTGGAGTGAAACCGTGGTTGAGGGTGCTGCACAGACGGTGACAGAACAAACAGAAGCGGTATTAGATACGCTTCCCGAGTTTGTTCAGACTGCGTTGGATGCTGAAACGATTACGCAAGGTATTCGCGATTCCGTCGGTAACGATCAGACCGGTACCGCGGTTGCCGATTACTTGGTGGATGACTTGATCCGCCCGCTGATGGTGGCAGTAATTCGTTTCATTGCTTTCTTGCTTTTATTTGCGATTTCCATGCTTTTAATCCGTTTGTTAGAGAAACTGTTGAAGCCGCTGACCAAAATACCGCTTGTTCGCCAAACGGACGGTTTGTTAGGCGCGATTGTCGGTCTGGTAAAAGGTGTCGTATTTGCAGTAGTAGCGGTCACCATTATTCAGTTGATTGCTACCGGTACCACCACCGGTCCCTTTACGCAAGAAAATTTGGATAATAGTTTGGTAGCCGGATGGGTTGCTGAAATCAATCCTCTTTCGGTGATGCTTAATCTCGATTGAATGAATGAGGTAACTTGAAATGGAACGTCTAAAATTTGTGTGGAATATTCCCAACGTCCTCTCGTTGGTACGGATCGTCTTGCTCCCGATTTTTGCAGTACTCTACCTTAACAATTTGATACTGTGGGCACTGCTCGTATTACTGCTTTCGGGACTAACCGATTTGTTTGACGGTGTGATCGCCAGACGATTCAACCAAATTACGGAGATCGGTAAACTGTTGGATCCGGTAGCGGATAAGTTGACCCAAATTACGGTAATGTTATGCTTGGTCATGCGGAATGCCGCACTTATCCCGTTGGCAATTATCTGCCTGGTAAAGGAAGTGTTGCAGGCGATCGGCGGATGGATCCTGCTCTCTAAAAATTCGACCATACGCGGTTCCAAATGGTTTGGAAAAGTTTCCACCTTTTTGTTCTATGCGGTGATGTTGCTCATCGTGTTGTGGGCGGATATGCCGCCATGGCTTTTAACGGCACTGATTGCCTTGGTAGCTATTACGATGTTATTCTCGTTTTTTAAGTATTTGCAGTTGTATTTCAAATTAAGAAAGGAAGCGGCTGCCTCCAAAACAGTCGTTTCGGAATCTGCTCAGTGATTTCACATAAAAGGAGTTCCCATGATGGTTTGTTCCCGTTGTAAAAAGCGCCCTGCCGTGGTGTTTATCACCCGTATGGAGGGGGAGAATAGCACGAACGAAGGGCTTTGCTTGACGTGCGCTAAGGAGCTTGGTATTAAGCCGGTGGATGATTTCCTGACAAAGTTCGGCATCGGTCAAGAAGAACTTGAACAAATGGACGAGCAACTTGGTGAGTTTATGAATATGGAAGACGGAGAAGACGAAAATTTTATGCCGGGCGGAGCGGCGTCTTTTCCATTTTTACAAAATTTGTTCGGGCAACATATGAATACGGAGAATACTGCTGAAAAACAACCCGAAGATTCATCCAAAGCCCCGAAAAAAGAAAACAAAAAACGCAGTATACTTGACAATTTCACAACCGATCTCACCGCAAAAGCGCGGGACGGAGAATTAGATGCCGTCGTCGGACGCGATCGCGAGATTTATCGTGCGGTACAGATCCTTTGCCGCCGCAGCAAAAACAACCCTTGCCTAATCGGTGAACCAGGTGTCGGTAAAACCGCGATCGCCGAAGGATTGGCATTGCGTATGGCGGCAGGTGAGGTGCCATATAAATTACAAAACAAAGAACTGCGTTTACTGGATCTGACTGCTTTGGTGGCAGGCACACAGTTCCGTGGCCAATTTGAAAGCCGTATTAAAAACTTAGTTGATGAGGTCAAAGAAAAAGGCAACATCATTTTGTTTATTGACGAGGTACACACCTTGGTTGGTGTGGGTGATGCCGAGGGCGGTATGTCTGCCGCCAATATCCTCAAACCCGCACTGTCGCGCGGTGAAATTCAAGTAATCGGTGCCACAACCTTTAACGAATATCGCAAAAATATCGAAAAAGACGCGGCGCTTGAACGTCGCTTCCAACCGATTAAAGTGGAAGAACCATCCGTTGAAGATACCGTGCAGATACTTTGCGGCATCAAGTCGCATTATGAGCAGTATCACGGTGTAGTGGTTTCAAAGGCGCTCGCCCGCAAAGCCGCCGTTCTTTCAGAACGGTATATCACCGACCGCTATTTGCCCGACAAAGCCATCGATCTGTTGGATGAAGCGTGTGCTACGGCCGCGTTGCAAAACAAAAAGGCGGATGAGTACGCCAAGTTATTGCTCGAAGAACAACGTCTCCAAAAGCAGGAATCTGATGCTATGGCGGCTGAGACGGTCGATTATGAGAACTTGGCCAATATCCGTGCCCGTTTGATGAAAACACAACAAGCGATCGATGCCGTTCGTGATGAGGCAGTTCACATGCCGCTCGGCGAAGAACATCTTGCGAAAGTAATTGAATTGTGGACAGGAATCCCCGCCTCCAAAATTCAAGAAAATGAATTGTCCAAATTGGCGGATTTGGAGGACGAACTGCGGCGTCACGTTATCGGTCAAGACGAGGCTGTTTCGTTGGTGGCGGCGGCAATCCGCCGCAATCGCGTGCAGATCAGCCCGCGTCGTCGTCCGGCATCCTTTATCTTTGTCGGACCTACCGGTGTCGGTAAAACGGAACTCGTTAAGGTATTGGCATCGCAACTCTTTGATGCACCCGAAACGTTGATACGGTTAGATATGTCCGAGTTTATGGAGAAACACGCGGTATCCCGCATTATCGGTTCGCCTCCCGGTTACGTCGGTTATGACGAAGCGGGTCAACTTACCGAAAAAGTGCGCCAAAAGCCGTATTCTGTCATTTTGTTTGATGAGATCGAAAAAGCGCATCCCGACGTACTCAATATTCTGCTTCAAATATTGGACGAGGGTCGTGTTACCGATTCCCACGGTCGCATTGTTAATTTTGAAAATACGGTTATCGTCATGACTTCCAATGCCGGCAGTCAGCTTCATGAGAATTTGATGGGCTTCGGCAAGAGTGATGCACAGGCGTCGCGTGATAAGGCAAAGAAAGCGTTGTCAGATTTCCTTCGTCCCGAATTTATCAGCCGTGTGGATGAGATCGTATACTTTGCGCCGCTCACCAGATCCGATTATGCGGAGATAGCGGTGTTGATGCTCGGCGAACTTGTGGAACCGCTTGACGAACGGGGAATACAATTCACGTGGACAGCGGACGTACCGTCCTATCTTGCAGAGAAAACACACGGCGGAAAACGCGGCGCGCGCGATCTGCGCAATGCCATTCGCCGTGAAATTGAGGATAAGATCGCCTCGCTGCTCGTAGAACAGCGCCATCAATCCATAGCGGGCATCGACGTTTCATTGAACGAAGACCGCCTTGTTTTCAGTATCCTGTAAAGGAAAGATGAACGTGAAAAAAGTATTGTTTTTATGCCACGGTACCATATGAACTTGCTAATCTATGCCACCATATACCACGCCTTACAAAGATATTTTGAGAGTTTACTACTTTTTTACTACTTTTGAAATTAACTAAAAAGCCTTGAATATGACATAAAAACGACAGGCACGGATTTTTCCGTGCCTGTTTTTTGTCTTGAACTTAAACTACTTTTTTACCATCAAAAATCATTGAAACAACTTTACCTGTTCCATCTTTCCACTCATAAGTGATTGTAAAATCACTTCTTATCATTGCTCCAAATCCGTTTTGAGAGTCAACATACGATGAAACGGTAAACTTATTCCCGTCTTTTGAAATGCTCCAATCCTCAAATGGTGAAAGGAATGAACCAGGGAATTTTGCGGTTGACGGAGCTTTTAGGACTGCTTTAACGTGTTCTTCTGCCCACATTTTGATTTGGGTTTTTTCTTCAGTGGTAATAAGACGGTTTTTTAAATCCTCAACTTTTTTACCGTTCTCGTAAAACTTTATAGTTCCACTATTTATAGAATTTACAGTTCCGTCTTGATTGAAATAAACCAAAAAGTTATAACCGCTAAAATCAAACGAACATCTTTTTCCATTAGCCCAATCATTTTTTGCCGTTATATTTGAAATTTTTCCGTACTCAATATCAATTGCTTTACAAGCGTTAATCATATTTTCAAATGCTTCTACGGAAACGCCTGCTTTTTTAGCGTTTTCAGCCTTTTTAGCATTGAGTTTTTCTTGTTCCTTTTTTAATTTTTCTTCTTCTTCCTTAGCTTTTTTCTCTGCTTCTATTTTAGCAACTTCGGTATCCACAGTTTTCTTCTGCTCATTGATTTCGTCTATGTACTCTGAGTCAGGATAATCACGCAAGAAATCCTCTATTAAATCTTGGGCTTCCTCAAATTTTTGTTCTTCAATTGTGGTAATAATTGTTTCATAATTTGTTTTTTCAATATTTGCATCTGAAGCGGCACCAATTATTCCAAACAATATAGTAACGATAATTACAGCCACCGACAAAATCAATTTTGTTTTTTTAGAGAACTTTTTACTTTTAACTATAGTAATAATTGCCATAATGGGCAAAAAGGCAATCCATAAAAACACAATAAGTCCCGTTGGTAATTTTGTTTTTTCATTTACCATTTTTCCACAGTGAACACACAATACCGCCTTATCATCAATTTCTTTTCCGCAATGCTTACAAATCATTTCTTTTCCTCCTCGAAAAATTAAAAAAGTGTGTGCAACACGAAGTCGCACACACCGAAAAATGCTCGACTCCGATTTGCTACCACACAAAACTCCACACTCCACACAGAAATGCGAAATAAGAAGTCAGCACTTTTACCGAAGTAAAATGCCCACTTCTGTGCGGAAAAATACATTTTAGAGTTTTATGTGGTGAACACATTATAACACGAATTTTGTAAATTGTAAAGGTAATTCGTGTGTGTTCTATATTGATTTTATAAAACAAAAGCAATATAGAGGGGTGCAGGGGTAAGCCCTTGCCACAACGAATAAAGCGAAGCTTTGTCTAGTGTGTTAGACTTTGCTTGTAGTGTTGACACACTTGCAAAGTTGACGAGTGCCATATATACGCTTTCGGCAACGAGGAAAATTTGCAAGCGTCAACGAAACCGATAACCAACGGCACGGCATTTGTCGTGCCGTTGAATTATCAGTTGAGTGGCAAAACACGAAAAGCAAAAGTCTGACACACGCCCCCGATTGCTTAAACAAGGAGATTCCTATGGCATACTGTATAATGAGAGTTGAAAAGCGTAAACGTTCAGCTCTTTACGGCTTACAAATTGAAGCAAATCGCACTTCCGAAGATTTTAAGAGAGGGCGAGATTTTGCCGCTTCGGACATAAATTGGGATTTTACCGATTTTAACATATTTTTGGTGAAAGCAGAAAATTGGGGCAAAGCCGTAACAAAAGCATTGGAACAAGCTCAAGTGCAAGAAAGGAAAAACAGCGTTGTTGTGCTTGAGGGCTTTTATGGTGCTTCGCGTGAATGGTTTGCGGACAAAAGTTTGGAAGAAATTGTTTCATATTTCAAGGATTGTCTTGCATACCACGAAAAGACTTACGGAAAGGTGATAAATGCGGTCATCCACTTTGATGAGGCAACACCGCATCTTTCTGTAGTAAGTCCAAGCATCCTACATAGTGAGGACGGACAAAATCGTTTGTCTGCACGTGATATTATGGGTGGTCGTGCCGACTACCGCCGCCGACAAGACGAATTTTATGAGCAAGTCGGTAAGCCACGCGGTATGGAACGAGGCGAAACACAAGACCCCGAACGTATGCGAGAGCATTTATCGGTGCAAGAATACAAGAAAAACACCAATCAATTAGAGTTAGATAGTCTTACACAACAAGCCGAAGTATTACGTAAAGAGTGTAGAAAATTAACCTTTAAGAATCAAAAATTACAAGAAATGAACAATATTCTTGCCGACCAAGTAGAGCAACCGTTCATACAGTATTGTATGTTTGAGTTTATCAAAAAAGCCAAAGTTCGTGGCGAAAACGGAGAGGTCAAGCACATTATAGACGGCTTTAACAGTTATATGGGCAGAAACTTTGAACAGTTGCGCGCCTCTTGGGAAGCACAGTTTGAAGCACAAGAACTCGGCGTTTTTGAGCAAGAGAACGAACCTTTGGAAAGAGAAATTGAATACGACTATGATCTTGATGACATAGAAAGAGGGTGAGGCTTCAAACCTCACCCTTTATGTTTTATTACTATAATAATTTATAGGAGAGCTTCGTCGGGGCACCGATCTCCTCAGCTCTCCTTTCAATGATTGCTGTTATCATTATGTTTTTTTGAATCGAAGTTTGCCGCAGAAAGAAGCCGTTGTTTTGCAAGTTGGTTAAGCAGCTATCTGCAAACCAACCACCATTCAGCCGAACCATCCCACGCTGCGAGCTTGGACACGTTAACAGGCAACGGCTTCTTTTGGGCAGACTTCACCTGTAGATAAAATTTGAAGCCGCCCAAAATACGCGCAGAGAGGCAAAAGCGCCACGCCGCTCACTCTTGTATCAACGAGGTATCCGTATTCATAAACTGTCCGACGTTCATTGAAAATTCAATAAACTACACTTTCTACACGCGCCAAGCCACACATTTCCACGTGCTTAACCTTTCGGTTTGTCTGTGCATTCCCTGCGCTTCTCCATACATGAGCGCGGTGGCTATGCCTCTCTCTCGGGATAGTTTTAACCAATGTACCGATTTTATCGGGTTAGGCTTAATGAGGTCTTTGCTTCCGACTTTAACCCCTTACCAACATAGCGCGCGACAGTTGGGTCACGCTACGCCGAGCACATTCTCTGAATCGGCTGTGCCAAACCGCGTTTTTATATTGGTGTCGTCATCCAATGGTAAATAATAACTTGATGTATGTGCTACTACTTACTTTCCTTTTTTACCTAAAGGCAGGTGCAATCGGTATTTTTGCGATTGCTCACATATTTAATATAGAACAAAATTTTCCTCTATTTTTACCCCGCCCGAAAAAACCAAATCACCCTATAACAAATAACGGATGCTTAAAAAAGCACCCGTTGTTCTTTGAAAATTGAATATTTAGTTCCTTTACATTTTGGGCAAAAAATGGGACTTGGTTTATCTGTAAAAATAGAAAGGATGATAATTTATTGAATAATCTCGATGTTAGAATTTGTGAAAAATACGCTTTAACAATAACCGAAGCGGCGGTCTATTTCGGCATAGGCGAAAAGACGTTGCGCAGTATGATTAAAAAATACAAATTTCGTGATTGTGTACTTGTGATTGGAAATAAACATACAATCAAACGAGAAATGTTTGCGAAATTTTTAGATAACGAAACAGAAATTTAAAATTACATAGTGCAAAAAGCCCCGACTTATGTTATACTACTTAATGTCATGTTCGGGGCTTTCTCAATGAAAGGAGAAACGCCAAAATGAGCGAAAAACGAAAAGATAATAAAAACAGAAATTTGGAAAAGGGAGAAAGCCAAAGACCCGACGGACGATATATGTATAAATACTTAGACGCCCTTAAAAAGCCCCATTGCATATATTCTTGGCGGCTTACCCCAAAGGATGAAGTTCCTGCGGGTAAAAAATACGACCTATCTTTACGCGAAAAAATACGCCAAATTCAAAAAGATTTGGATGACGGCATACAAACAGACGGCGGAAAGATGACAGTTTTAGAGTTAGTCAAGAAATATATTAAATCGCAATCAGGTCTTGTCAAGCCAACCACCGAGGCAGGATATAAAACTGTTGTAAATATCCTATCCACAAAGCCTTTTTCTCAATTGGCTATAAAAGATGTCCGTTGCACTACCGCAAGAGACTTCATAAAAGACTTGCAAAGAAAGGATAAGCGCAGTTATAGTTCCATTCATACTGTTCGCGGTGTTCTTCGTCCTGCCTTTGCTACGGCAGTTGAGGATGATTTGATTCGAAAAAATCCGTTTGATTTTCAATTATCAAAAGTTCTAATCAATGATTCGATTAAAAGGAATGCCATAGAAAAAGGGCAAATGCGAAAGTTCCTCGAATTTGTCAAGACAGACAAGCACTTTAGCAAATACTATGACGGCATTTATATCTTGTTTCACACGGGATTGCGAATTTCGGAATTTGTTGGTTTGACTGTTAATGACTTGGATATGGAAAACAGGGTTATCAACGTCAACCACCAACTTCAACGAAAAAGTGACGGAACAAAATATATCGAAACCCCAAAAACTGAAGCGGGAATTAGGCAACTTCCTATGGAAGACGAGGTTTACGAGTGCTTTAAGAGAATACTTGCAAATCGCAAACCGCCAAAGGTTGAGCCTGTTATTGATGGCTATTCGGGTTTCTTGTATTTTGATAAGGACGAGCGCCCAATGGTTGCTATGCATTGGGAAAAGTATTTTCAACATATCGTCGAAAAGCATAACAAAATTTACAAGGAAGAACTTCCAAAAATCACACCGCATGTCTGTAGGCATACCTACTGCACTAACAAGGCGATAAACGGAATGACACCAAAAACCTTGCAATATTTAATGGGTCATTCTGAAATAGGTGTTACAATGAACACCTATACACATTTAGGTCTTGAAAATGCACGTGATGAATTAAAACGATTAGAATTGCAAATGTCCCAAAAGGAACTTGGCTTAAAAGTAATAAAAACAGCCTAAATTTCTCGGGTAGTAAAATTGAATATTTTTTCGATTTTACTACCTTTTTTACTACTTTTGAAATCAAAGTTATGCCAAGTTGTGCCGACATATGCCAAACGGCAAAAAATACGAAAACCACCCAAAACCTTGATTTTGGTAGTAAACACGGCATGTTTTGGCATAAATTTGCATAGATTGGAGATTTTTTTAATGATAAAAATAATGTTCGTATGCCACGGGAACATCTGCCGTTCACCTATGGCGGAGTTTATATTCAAAGATTTGGCTCAAGGGGAGAACCTTTACACCGAATCCAAAGCTGTTTCCCGCGAAGAGATCGGAAATCCGATATACCCCAAAGCGGCGGACACCTTGTGTCGACACGGAATCCCGTTTGGTGCTCATCGCGCGCGTCAGATAACGGCGGAGGATTATAATACGTTTGATTATATTATCGTGATGGAAGAATACAACCTTCCGCGTTTGATGCGTATTATCGGTAGCGATCCCGAGGGTAAAGTGCATCGCTTGTTGGACTTCACCGATACACCGGGTGACATTGAGGATCCCTGGTACAGCGGTCGTTTTGAGGCAGTGTTTGAGCAGATATGTAACGGATGCACCGCCTTACTGGCACACATAAAAAACACCGAGGAATAATCCTCGGTGTTTTTTGTTTACAAATAGTCTTTGACAAAAGTACCTTTTGATAAGGTGTATACATACTCAAAACCAATGTCGCGAAGCATGGCTTTTGCTTCTGCAAAGAAGCAATCTAATTTATCCGCTGAGTGACAGTCGGAGGACAAGGTCACTTTTCCACCGTTTGCTTTGAGTACGTGTAACAGCTCCGCGCTGGGATAGGGTGAGGCGCGGTACCCGCGCCCGATGGCACCGGTATTCACCTCGAATAAGCAGTCGCTTTTGAGCGCTTCTTTCATATACCGCTCGGCGAGCGTTTGATACGTAGCGACGTTCAAAAACTGCGAGGTATCAAGTTCATCGTACTTAGTAAGCAAATCAAAATGTCCGATAATATCCGGTTTGCGTGTGCGAATATAGTCGCAAAAAGCGCGGTAATAACACTCCGCCAGTTTGAGAGACTCACCATCAAAACATTCGATGAGCTGTTTGAGCTTGTCGGGACCCGCATCAATTGGGTGATAGGAGTCGTTGATTCGGAGGTAATGTGAAGAACCGATAACGTAGTCAAAATCCGTGCGATTGGGAAGAAGACACCCCATGTCTTCTTCCACACCAAGATAAATTTCAATTTTGGAACGGTAGCGTTCTTGTAGATCGCGAATGGTGCAGATATAGGTGTTCATATCTTTCAGACAATATGACAAATCGAAATCGGTATAGCCGTGACCGGAAAAGCCGATTGAGGAAAATCCCTTTTCGATGGCGGCAAGTACCATTTCTTCGGGGGTGTTTTTACCGTCGCAAAGCGTTGTATGTGTATGTAAATTGGAAAGCATTATGATTCCTCCAAAAACAGCGATTTCCGTAATGCACTAACATCTCCGTCGAACAAGTATCCGTGAATCCCGACCGCTTTTGCAGCGGCAATATTACCGACGTTGTCGTCGATGAACAAGCATTCTTCTGCCGTAAGGTGAAAACGGTGCAGTAAATGCTCATAGATCGCGCGGCTCGGTTTGGCAAGCCCGATAGGACCTGAAAACACCAATCCGTCAAACAAATCCAGAATATCTTTTACCGCGGGATTTGCGGAATAGGTTTCCGCAAATCCGACGCTGATATTTGACAGAAGATACAATTTCCCGCCACGCGCTTTAACGTCGGCGACCACTTCGCGCATTCCCTTGATGGTTGGCATGGATATGATCCAATCGTCGTAAACGAGGCACGCACTGGTGTGCAATTCTTGTGGTAAACGGCTGCAAATGCCGCGTTTGACTTCCTCATCAGTAATACTGCCATCATCCAACCGATCCCAATACAATCGGTCGAAAACCACGTCGCTGACGGTTTTGCGTGTATCGGCATCGTGAACGTGCACAGCCGTCAATTCATCGGGATCAAACCGCGCTAACACGTTTCCAAAATCGAAAATATAATTGCGAATCATAATGACCACTCCTGCGCGTTATTGTATCATAACTGTCGTGTGCAATCAACACTCTTTTCGATAAAAGCAAATTAGAATGAAAAAGACCGACCATGTGGTCGGTCTTTCATGCGTTACTTACCATCAACTAAATCGTCGATCACCCGGCGAATATCTTCGTAGTCAGCTTTGGGCAACAAATACGTGTGGCGGCTGTTTTCGTCGCGCGTCCAGCGTGTTACAAAATCATCGCCAACCGTGATTTTGCCAAATTCGTGGCAATTCCAGTATACACCGGGGCGAATTGCTTCCAGCATGGCAGTTTGATCCCAACTGCAACGGCCTTTTCCGTGGTTATGAATCTCGTAAGCGGCAGCGACCGGATCGCCCACTTGTGCGCGATGGGGATAGCCAATCATTGTCTTGATATAGGATCCCAATTCATAACTGGCAAAGACCAACTCGCCCGGCCATCCGTTACAAGCGGTTTGTGCCGTCTGCAAGCCGCTACACTTAATGTTCCATTCCCAGGTGACAGGATCACCCGTTGTGTTTCCGTCGGGATACAGTGCCATTGGCCAGGATTCAAAGAAACGACCGCCCATAACGATGGTGCGCGCCAGTTTTTTGGTAATTAATTCTCTGCCGGTAAGAGGGGAAATGTCATCAGGCTCACTCGTGACCAGTCTTGCCATAGAAGTCAGCGCGCCGGTTGCTACAAGCGTAATACTGTTATTTTCCGCCTCAGCCAAAGTTTTACGCAATATGGTTAACGTATCGGGAGCTGCATCGGCGGTGCCAAAGGCGGAGGCGGGGTAGTTGTTCTCAAATAGATCGCACAGCAAGCCGGCGTACGTGGCGCGACCGTTATGGGCTTCTTCGGCAACGGCGTAGTTGATACCAATGGGTACCTGTCTGCCGTAAAAACGGTTGATTGCATCAATACAACCCGCAGCATACGGGGAACTGTAACAATGCGTGACTGCCAACAACTTCGCCTCACCTTTATCGCAAAGGCGATGTAACATGGCTAACGTGCCGGCATCGTCACAATCTACACCAATATCGGTATCGAAAATAATGTTGACCGGTTTTCTGTTTTCCATTGTAAACGAACCTCTCATTTTCAAGTTGCAAACAGTATATCACAATAAATGGAAAAGTACAAGAGGGGGAGTGTGCCCTTTTTTACCGAATAACAACGCGTACTGTGGTTTCATCTTCGCTATATTCAATTTTTGATTAATCCATATAGCGATCCTAATGATTAGCCAGATTGCCGAAAAAACAATTTCTAAGAAAAAGAACGGTATTTCAACCATAAGCTGCCCCTTTATAAATTCTTATTTATGGGATTGATTATACCATATTTTATTAAGGATTTATATAGTAAAATAAAAAGGGCAGATTTAGCAATAATAAATCGCTCAATCTGCCCTTTATTTTTACTTCGGTCCTTCTAATCCATCTTGATGGAGTTTTTATATTCGTCTGTGAGTTTCGGTACAGCGAACACGGGCGGCACAATCCCACGCCCTAAAAACGCCGACACCGCGGCGTTTTCTTAACGGGCTTTCGAATCCGCTTTCCTTTTTGTTTGGCTGTTACGAACCATTTAGATGCCAACTTAAAGTTGGTCTTTTGTAAAGTCAATTAGCCGTAAAAGTTCATTTTGTTTTTCACGGAGTTTGGGTATTAACTCTAATCCACGTTTATTCTTTTTCAGGAAATGATAAAGGTCAAAGTATCTGTACCAAAGTCCGTATAAAAACATTATTTCTTCCTGTAGTTCTTCTCTATTCATATTACTGCCACCTTTCTTTTGGTAACAGCAATTATACACATTAAAGTTTAGAAGTCCAGAGAATTATTTCCTGTATTTGTCCGCCATCTTTATCAACTCATCAATTTTATCAAGAGTGGTGTTCGAGGTCTGGATTATTTGCCGAATGTTCTTTTTGTATTTTCGCAAATCAGACACATCATTTTCCAGTGTTTTGATTGCGGTATGCTTGTCTCCACTTTCGATTTTTTCAATTGATTTTGTTATTGACTGCATATTGATAATCAAGAACTTACGATAGCACCAATTCATAAACTGAAAAACATCTTTTTCATCCATAAACAAATCGAATGGGTCAAAATAACCCTCTTCTTCTTCGCTGTAAAGATCAGAAAAACATTCAAAAGTCCTGCCATCTCCAAAACCGGCACCATACTCTTCATTGAAATGCTCGATAAATGCACCGTCTTTTTCAGTAACGAGCTTTACCGTTTCTTCTTTCAGTATAATAATATCATTTCTCAAATCTTCCATAACGATACTCCTCTTTTGTTTTTCTTTAATTATAAAATAGTATATGGACCATTTATGTCTCATGTATGCAAAATTTCTTTTATTGCATCCAGTAAACCATAGTGCAACAAGCATTCTTTTGTGCGCGCTTCGGGGTGTGAGTAGGAAACGACAATCGTTCCACTGGTTTCTACAAAATACCAAATGCCCCTAGATGTCATTCTCCAATTTGGCGAGTCATCCATAGTTTTAATATACGGTGTTTCGGTTCCGCAACAGATAATTATATCCGGTTGATATATTTCGATTTGCTTTCTTAAATTCTCTTTGTTCTCCTGCGCGGCCGCCTTGATGATTTTATTGTCTGCAACATCAGTTCCGGATGTTTTCTTGACATTTACAGCACATATTTTTTGTAAAATATAGTTTCTACGTTCGTCGTTATTACTTTCTAACTCGCTCCATTTAACCTCTTTTTCGTGATTCAAAATGCCCTCTGCCCATCGTGCCACAACATTCCAAGTCTGACTTCTTGCACCTGCTCTTAAAAACTCCCGCAAATCCCAATCTTGCCCACCGTTTACTTCTTTGAGCACGAATAAAACGCGAATAGGAGAAAGAACATATTGTTCGGCGTTAGGTAATCCGTCGCGTATAAAACCGGGAACTTGTTTTGCCCATTTATCTAAAAGGTAATTTTCTTTGTTTTTCAATTTTATCGGATCTAATCGTGCATTTCTTAATTTCAAATAATCACCGCCTTTGTTTGATTATAGCATAAACGAAAGAATTAAACAAGTGCATCACGCTTTCGGTCGTTCGAATCCACCTTGACGGAGATTTTAGTGATATTCCGCCGTTGGCGTATTTTACTTCTTCACTATTCACTATTACTTATTACTTTCCAAAAATCCGAGTAATTAAGAGAAAAGTGAAGAGTGAAGAGGTAATAGTGAAAAAGTAAAAATCCCCGTACTATCGTACGAGGATTTTTGGTGGGGGAAGGTGGATTCGAACCACCGAAGTCACTGACAACAGATTTACAGTCTGCCCCCTTTGGCCACTCGGGAATTCCCCCGCGTCGAAACGCAAGTGTTACTATATCATGTCATGGTGGGATTGTCAAGCGTTCTTTTGAAAAAAATTATCTTTTTTTCATTTTTCGGTTAGTAAAAGCGTATGTTTTCTTGCTTTTGTAAAAAGCATATGGTATCATACTGAGTATTGAGGTGAGACCATGTATAAAATTGTAAATAAAAGGGCGCTGAATGCCTTTGTATCGTTGATGGAAATTGAAGCACCGCTGATTGCCGCCAAAGGCAAAGCGGGGCAGTTTATTATTCTGCGCGTTAACGAAACGGGGGAGCGTATTCCGCTGACCTTGGCAGATGAAGATCCCGAACGCGGGACGATTACCATTATGTATCAAAAGGTGGGGAAGACCACCGATTTGTTGGATACACTGAACGTGGGGGATTCCATTCTGGATGTGGTCGGTCCCTTGGGTAAAGCGACCGAACTTGACGGGTATAAGCGTGTTGCTGTGATTGGCGGCGGCGTTGGGTGCGCAATCGCCTATCCGGAAGCCAAGGCCCTGCATCGCTTGGGCGCTCACGTGGATATGATTGCCGGCTTCCGCAACCGTGATATCATCATGTTGGAGGATGACTTGGAGGCTGTTAGCTCGCGCTTGTTTGTGATGACGGACGACGGCTCCAACGGCAATAAAGGTTTTGTCACTGCCAAACTGCAAGAATTGCTGGATGCCGGTGAACAATACGATTTGGTGATCGCTATCGGACCATTGCCCATGATGCGCGCGGTTGCCAACGTTACCGAGCCGTACGGTATTAAAACCATCGTGTCCATGAACCCGATTATGGTAGACGGTACGGGGATGTGCGGCGGTTGCCGCCTGACGGTCGGCGGTGAAACAAAGTTTGCTTGTGTAGACGGGCCGGAATTTGATGCACACAAGGTGGATTGGGAAGAGGCAATGCACCGTTTAGGACAATATAAGGAACAGGAACACGCATGCCGCATGGCTTTTATAGGGGGACAAAACGCGTGATGGCTATCAATAATCAACTCAAAAAGACTCCCATGCCGGAACAAGATCCACAGATTCGTGCCACGAATTTTGAGGAGGTTGCCTGCGGGTATACAGAGGAAATGGCGCTCAATGAGGCACAGCGTTGCTTGAATTGCAAACATAAGCCGTGTGTATCGGGATGTCCCGTAAACGTTCAAATTCCGAATTTTATTGAAAAGATTGTGAGCGGTGACTTTGAAGGTGCCTATCAGGTCATTCGCGGAACCAACGCATTGCCGGCGGTTTGCGGTCGTGTGTGTCCGCAAGAGAAGCAGTGTGAAGCGAAGTGCGTACGTGGCATTAAGGGCGAACCGGTGGCTATCGGCAGGCTGGAACGTTTTGCCGCGGATATGCACGTGAAAGCGCAAGCGACCAACCCCGATGTGCCGTCGCGCAACGGCCATCGCGTAGCGGTGGTAGGCGCCGGTCCTGCGGGACTCACTTGCGCGGGCGATTTGAATAAGCACGGTTACGACGTTACGGTGTTTGAGGCGTTTCACACCGCAGGCGGTGTGTTAATGTACGGCATTCCCGAATTTCGTTTGCCGAAAGATATCGTTCAAAAAGAGATCGCTGCCCTTAAAGATGCCGGTGTTGATATTCAGACAAACATGGTGATTGGCAAGATCTTAGACATTGACGAACTCTTTGAGCAAGGGTACGAAGCAGTATTCGTTGGAAGTGGCGCGGGACTGCCGAGCTTCATGAACATTCCGGGCGAAGGTTTGCTCGGTGTACTTTCGGCAAACGAGTTCTTGACGCGCATCAATCTTATGAAAGGTTATCGGGAGGACTACGATACTCCGGTACCGCGTGCGAAACGCGTGGCGGTCGTGGGTGGCGGTAACGTTGCCATGGATGCAGCGCGCTGCGCTAAGCGCCTGGGCGCTGAAACGGTTTACGTCGTGTATCGTCGCGGGGAAGAAGAGATGCCGGCTCGTCTGGAAGAGATCCACCACGCGAAAGAAGAGGGAATTGAATTTCTGTTCTTGACGGCACCCATAGCGGTACATGGTGATGAAAAAGGCTTTGTTACTTCGCTGGAATGTGTGTCGATGGAACTTACTGAACCGGACGAATCGGGTAGACGTCGCCCCCAAGAGATTAAGGACAGCAACCATCAGTTAGACGTAGACATGGTGATTGCAGCAATCGGCAATTCGCCGAATCCCTTGATTCGCACGACGACCCCCGGTTTGGAAACAAACCGTCGCGGCGGTTTGATTGTGAACGAAGATACCCTCCAAACGACTCGCGAGGGGGTATATGCCGGCGGTGACGCCGTGACCGGTGCCGCTACGGTAATCTTGGCTATGGGAGCAGGCAAGAAAGCTGCTGCGTCTATACACGAATATTTAATGGGAAAATAAAGTCGATTTTAGTCATTTTGTGCAATATTGAGAAATTATTTTGATTATTTTGACAATTTTTCCACAACTTGTCTAATTCTTTTTCAAAAAGGTGTTGACTTTTCAAAAAAGCTACGCTATACTGTATTCTGTTATGGAGTGTGTTAGTTTGAGGTGATCTTGCTTGAACGCCCTTGTAACAAGCTTGAACGATCTCAGCGATGAACAGTTGGTTGTTCTGGCACGCGAAAAGAATGAGGAAGCATTTACGCGTTTGGTATCTCGGTGTTCGGGGATGCTCAAATCGTTGTCGGCTAACTATTGTTGCGATGTTTCGGAATCTGAGGATCTTGTTCAAGAAGGATTGTTAGGGATTCTGTCTGCCGTACAGACCTATCGTTCTTCAGCGGAGGTTGCTTTCCGAACATATGCGTATGCCTGTGCACGCAACCGTATGGTATCCGCTTTGCGGCGCCGCAACGGGGCACAGATGCAGTCCTTAGATGAGGAGGACGAGCTTGCCGATCTTATCGGTGGTGTGGATCCTGCTTCACTTTTAGTGCGCCAAGAGGAATTTGAGCAGTTGAACAACCGATTGCGCGATGGCCTCAGTTCGCTCGAATATCGTGTGCTGATGGCGCGGTTAAGCGGTTACTCGTATCGTGAGATCGCCGAACGTTTGAATATTACCGAAAAAGCGGTGGACAATGCGCATCAGCGCTTGCGCCGCAAATTAGCCTCCATACTTATTTAACTCTGGTTGTAAACGGATGTACACCGTTTCACAATATGCCGGGCAGCCAAATTAGAGCGTTGCTTTTCAAAAGGTGCCGATCTTATTCCGTTGCAGGGCAAACATTATTACAAGTGAGGTAAGACACATGTACGAAGACAAGACTCTGATCTGCAAGGAATGCGGCGAAGAATTTGTGTTCACCGCCGGTGAGCAGGAGTTCTATGCTGAGAAAGGCTTTGTAAACGAGCCCCAGCGCTGCAAGGCTTGCCGCGACGCTCGGAAGAACGCAGCGAGACCTGAAAGAGAGATGCACACGGCTATCTGTGCCAACTGCGGCAAAGAGGCGAAAGTGCCTTTCAAGCCCCGTGAGGACCGCCCCGTGTATTGCAGCGAGTGCTTCGCAAGCATGAGAGGCGAGAACTAATTGCTTTTCAAAAACCGCCCTTTTGGGCGGTTTTCTTGCTTTTTATGGTAAAAAAACATCGAAAGTTGCTTGACAGCACGCGGTGATTGTTGATATAATACTTAGTATCTTTATTGAAAAGGGGTATATACATGAAAAAAGTTCTTAGCTTGCTTCTTGCAGCGCTCTTTATCGTGACCTGCTTTGCCGGTTGCGGTGACGAAAAGGCAAATGAGATTTTTATCGGTGCAACAGGCCCGTTGACCGGCGATGCGTCTTCATACGGCATCTCCGTTAATAACGGCGCTATGCTCGCGGTGGAAGAAATCAATGCCGCCGGTGGTTTGAACGGCATTAATCTCAAGTTCGTGATGAAAGACGACAAAGCCACAGCCGGTGATGCTGCTACCGGTTATGACAGCTTGATGGATGAAGGTATGCAGATCTCGCTCGGTAGTGTCACTTCCGGTTCCTGCGAGTCCTTTGCTGCGAAGTCTGTTGAAGACAATCTGTTCTTCATCACGCCTTCTGCTTCGGCTGCCAACGTCATCGAGAACCGTCCCAACGCGTTCCGCGTTTGCTTCGGTGACCCCGATCAGGGCGTTCTGGCTGTTGATGAGTTGGTAAAAGCCGGTTACAAAAAAATCGGTGCGATCTACGACAGCAGTGACGATTATTCCAGCGGTATCTATGCGGCGTTCAAAGATGCTATGAAGGCGAAGAATATCACCTACATCGAGCAGTCCTTTGACGCGGAAAACAAAAAGGACTTCTCTACTCAGGTAGAAGCGTTAAAAGATTGCGATGCGATCTTCTTGCCTATCTATTACACCGAAGCCGGCTTGATTGCTAAGGCTTGCGTTGCCAAGGGTTGTAAAGCTGTCTTGTTCGGTTGTGATGGTTTGGACGGCGTTGCCGATCAGATCGATGGTACCGTTACCAACAAGATTTCCTACGTCACGCCTTTTGACGTAAACAGCACGGACGAAGTTCCGTCGAAGTTTGTTGCGGCTTACAAAGCAAAGTATAATGCGACCCCCGACCAGTTTGCTGCTGACGGTTATGATGCGATCTATGCCATCTATGAGGCAATGAAAGCTGCTAACATCACCGATGCCGATATTGAAGTCAGCGAGCTGTGTGAAGCGGTAAAGAAAGCAATCACCGATTCTTCCTTCACACTGAACGGTGCTACCGGTGAAATGAAGTGGGATGCTTCCGGTGCTTGCACCAAGGTTCCCCAGATCGTAGAAGTTAACTAAGTTTATTTCTGCTGTTTTGTCTGACCGGGAGGGAACCCCCTCCCGGTCAGACCTTGTCTTATCTCGTCTAAGGAGAGCGTGTTATGAGTACTATTTTAGACGGTCTCAGCCTTGGTGCGATCTATGCGTTGATCGCGCTTGGTTACACTATGGTATACGGTATTGCTAAAATGCTGAATTTTGCCCACGGTGATATTATCATGGTGGGTGCTTATGCTATTTTCGTTACGTTGGCGAGCACCAATTTGTTGCTTGCTCTTGTTGTTTCAGTTCTTCTTTGCGCGGTCACGGGTGTGGTCATTGAAAAGCTTGCCTATAAGCCGTTGCGTTCTGCGTCTCCGTTGGCGGTCTTGATTACCGCAATCGGTGTCAGCTATTTCCTGCAAGGTACGGCTCAGTTGATTTTCGGCTCGAAATCGCAGCCGATCACATTGCCCTCGTTAGGAAGTCTTCAAATCGGAAATTTCCAGGTTGAACTGCGCACAGTGATTACACTGGGCGTGGGTGCCCTGCTTATGGTTGGGTTAACGTTGTTTGTGAAATGCACTCGTACCGGTCGCGCGATGTTGGCGGTATCGGAGGATAAAGGTGCAGCACAACTGATGGGTGTAAACGTTAACCGTATTATTATGATTACTTTCGCCATCGGCTCCACGTTGGCGGCGTGTGCCAGTTTCTTCTACTTATTGCAAATTCCTTCCGTAAGTCCGACGCTTGGTGCTATGCCCGGTATCAAGGCCTTTGCGGCGGCGGTTATCGGTGGCATCGGTTCCATTCCCGGTGCGATGGTCGGTGGTGTGTTGTTGGGATTGGTGGAAAAAATTTGCACCAGTATTCCGGTACTTAACCCTTATACGACAGCCATTGAATTTGGTCTGTTGATCCTCATTTTGCTTGTCAGACCGATCGGCTTGATGGGCGTGAGAAGAAGAGAGAAGGTGTGATGCACGATGGGTAATTTACAAACCAAACGTTCCTCGTTTAAGTTGCATCACCACATCAACTGGATTATCGCTGCAGCGGCACTTGTTTTGATCGTTATCCTCAGTTTTGTTGATGCGCTCGGTCGTAGTGACGTTTCTCTTTTGAATCGTGTGGCGTATAGCATTATACTGGCGGTTTCACTCAATTTAGTCGTTGGTTTTTTGGGTGAACTCAGCCTCGGTCACGCCGGTTTTATGTGTGTCGGCGCTTACATTGGCTGTTATCTTGCCAATTATTTGAACAGTTTAATCGATAGTCCGGTTCTCGTTTTGATTGTGACGATGTTTGTTGGTGGTCTGGTGGCGGCATTTTTCGGCTTTATCATCGGCTTGCCGGCGCTTCGCCTTAAAGGTGACTACTTGGCGATTGCCACGTTGGCATTCGGTGAGATTGTTCGTAATATCTTTAAGAATTTGCCGAATTTCGGTGGCGCAAAAGGCTTGATGGTGAACAAGATTTTCAGTTCCACAAAGCCCACGTTGTTGATCATTTCCTTTATCGTTGTGCTGATCACGTTGGTTGTGACACAAAACTTAATTCGCAGTAAGCATGGTCGTGCTATCACCGCTATTCGTGATAACGAGATCGCTGCAAAAGCAATGGGTATCAACGTTACCTACTATAAGCTGTTTGTGTTTGTTTTTGCAGCGTTCTTTGCCGGTGTTGCCGGTGTGTTATACGGCCATCAAACGACCCCTGTTATGTATTCGTTCTTCTCGTACAACTACTCCATTGAAATTTTGGTTATGGTTGTGCTTGGCGGTATGGGTAATATCACGGGTTCCATTTTGGCTGCTACGCTTATTACCTACGTGAACTTTGTCTTGCAAAATGAGTTGACGGGTAATTTAGCTGCGTTAAAACTGTTGATCTATGCTATCATTTTGGTCGTTGTGGTTCTGTTCAATAACGCACCGGTTTTCCGTGCAATTAAAGAAAAACTCAACTTCCGTCGCTTGTTCGAAAGAAAGCATTCGCCCGAAAAAATCAAGGATGATGACGCGGCTTGGGATCGCGTGCCGACCAAGATACAGATGGATGAACTGCTATCGGTCGATGTCACACCGACAAATTACGAACCGGATAAAGGCTTGAAAGATAGGAGGGACAACTGATGTCAGATATCGTTTTGGAAACGAAAAATCTGGGTATCTCCTTCGGTGGTCTGCACGCGGTTCAAAGCTTGAATTTGCAGATTCGCAAACGTCAATTATATGGTTTGGTCGGCCCGAACGGTGCCGGTAAAACAACGGTTTTTAACATGTTGACCGGCGTATACACGCCGACTACCGGTTCTTTCTACTTGGAGGGTGAGGATCTCACAGGCAAGAAGCAGGAAGTGATCAATCATAAAGGAATTGCGCGCACCTTCCAGAACATTCGCTTGTTCAATAATATGAGTGTGATCCGCAACGTGATGGTCGGTCTACACAATCAGCCGGAATTTAAGTGTAATCCCTTTACCAGTATGTTCCGCTTGCCGCGTTTCTTTAAGAACGAACGCAAAATGCGCGAACGTGCCAAGGAAATTCTGCGTATTTTTGATTTGGAGGAAGAGCGTAATAACCTTTCCTGCAACCTGCCGTACGGCAAACAACGCAAATTGGAGATCGCTCGTGCACTCGCTACAAATCCGAAGTTGCTTTTGTTAGATGAGCCGGCTGCAGGCATGAACCCTCACGAAACGGAAGACCTTATGAACATCATTCGGTATATCCGCGACAATTTTGATATGACCATTTTGCTGATCGAGCACGATATGAAATTCGTGTCCGGTTTGTGTGATGAGGTTACGGTTTTGAATTTCGGTACGATGTTAGCGCAAGGCACCCCCGCCGAAGCACTCAACGATCCCGAGGTTATCAAAGCGTACATTGGAGGCTGATGACATGGCTTTATTGGAAGTAAAAGATTTGACCGTGTTTTACGGTGTGATCCAAGCGCTCAAAGGCATCAGCTTTGAAGTGAACAAAGGGGAGATTGTGACCTTGATCGGTGCCAACGGTGCCGGTAAGACCACCACGATGCAAAGCATCATGGGGTTGATCCCCAGTAAAGGCGGAACGGTTGTCTACAACGGCGTGGATATTACCAAAAAGCCATGTCACAGCATCGTGCATTTGGGCATGACGCAGGTGCCGGAAGGGCGCCGTGTATTCCAGGAGTTGACGGTGTACGAGAATCTTTTGATGGGCGCATACACCGAAAAAAGCAAGGCAAAGATCAAGCGGGATATTGAGGAAATCTACGAATGGTTTCCGCGCCTTGGCGAGCGTAAAAAGCAGGTTGCCGGTACGCTTTCCGGCGGCGAACAGCAAATGCTTGCCATGGGTCGTGCGATGATGAGCCATCCCGAACTCTTGATGTTGGATGAACCTTCAATGGGGCTTTCTCCCTTGCTTGTCGATCAGGTGTTTGAGATCATTAAGAATTTCCAGCAAAACGGTACAACCATCCTACTGGTTGAGCAAAACGCCGGTAAATCACTGGCAATTTCCGATCGTGCGTACGTGCTGGAAAACGGACAGATTGTGTTGTCGGGTAAGGGCGAGGAATTGCTCCAAAGCGACATGGTCAAAAAAGCCTATTTGGGCGGTTAAAACAAAAAAGAAGGCGGTGTATCCTTGTAGGATACACCGCCTTTTGTTATAACTGTTATTTCGAGATACAAACACCGCCGAGAGGTCGAATAGACAGAATATGACAGGAGCCTTTTCCAAACACCGTTTCTATTGTTTCGGTAAACTCGTCGACAAGTTCGTTCGGCACAAAATTCTGCGTGGTACCGCCGAAACCGCCGCCGTGGACACGCCAAGCGCCTTTTCCATTAAGTACGCGTTGTGCTAATGCCAACGCTAATGAACATCCCTGATGATTTTTGTCAGCGTTCGCGTAGATATTTTGCAGGTATTCAAACGAGGAGTGTCCTGACTCAACAATGAGTTGCTTAAAGGTTTCAAAATCGCCTTTTTCCAGTGCGGAGACTTCCTTGTGAACGCGCTCATTATCACCTAAAAAGTGCAGGGCACGTAACACGGCACGGTCGCCGCAGATTTTGCGCAGAGAAGGGATTTTAACAAGCAGTTTTTCATAGTTTGTTTCCCTCAAAAAAGCAACACCCAACTCTTGTGAAATGGCTTTCATTTCGGTTGTAATATCGGCATACTCGTGCGTGAGAGCAGCGTGATTACCACCAACGTCCACAATGCATAAGCGATGCCCGCTTTGAGCAAAATCAAAATCAATCGCCTTGACGATCGGCGACTCGGGATCGGCAAAATCGATGGTAATGATACCGCCAATCGAAGAAGCCATCTGATCCATCAAGCCGCAAGGCTTTCCGAAATGTATGTTTTCCGCATATTGAGCGATCTTAGCAATTTCAATAGGGTCGACCAAGCCATTGTTGAACAGGTGGCTGAGGATGGTCCCGATGAGCACCTCAAATGCCGCAGAGGAGGAAAGGCCGGAGCCTTTCAGCACGTTTGAGGTAGTATAAGCACGGAAACCGTTGACAGTATATCCTAACTGACAAAAGCGATCGGCGACGCCGCGGATCAAGGCGGCAGAACGGTTGTATTGCGCTTTGTTGACCTGCAAATTCGCAAGATCGATTGTATCCATATCGTAACCGGCTGATTTGACGCAAATGCGACGTTCGGTTGTTGGTGCGACGACGGCAATAACGTCGAGAGTTACGCTGCCTGCCAATACACATCCGTGGTTATGATCGGTGTGGTTACCGCCGATCTCCGTGCGTCCCGGTGCAGAAAACAGCCACAAATCCTTTTCTTCACCATACAAAGCCGTGTAGGCGTTCACGGCATCGATATACCGATCCCGCTGGGAAGAAACCGAATCTTCTCCGTACAGTTTTGCAAACAGGTTGTCAAAGGCGCCGTTGCGTAGTTTGTTGAGAATGGTTTGCGTACTGTTCATGGTCATTCCTCCTTGAGCATTTTATGGAACTGATTATACCGTATTACGTATCGAAAAGAAAGACTTTTTTCGATATAAAAAGAGCAGACTGCTTCCACAGCCTGCTCTTTTTGCGTTAAAAACCGCGGGAAGCCCCGCCACCACCGAAACTGCCTCCGCCACCGCGGAAACCACCGAATCCTCCACCTCCGCTACCGCGGTGATGAAAACCGCCGGTCGGGAAAAAGAAGATACCGGGATGCACACGCCGTGTGCGGCGCATGGCCGCACTGATGATACACAGAAAGATCAAGATGAAGATCAAAGAGAACGTAGAACTTGCGGAATCCTCTTCCAACTCGTCAACGGGGACGTAATTCGGATCAGCTTCCAAGCCGTATTCCAGATATACCTCGTTGATAAGGGCATCGTATGCGGCGGCCAATCCTTCCGAAAAGTTATTGTCTTGGAAGTGGGGAAGAGCGTAGTTATCCAAAATGATGCCGGATTGCATATCGGTTACGGCACCTTCCAAACCATAACCAACGGAAATGCCAACTTCACGTTCTTCCATTGCCAAAATGAGAACGATACCGTTATCTTTGTCTTCGTCACCGACACCCCACGCGCGACCGAGCTGGACGCCGTATTCTTTAATATCGGCGCCGTCAATGGTATCCAGCGTGACAACAACCACCTGTGCGTCGGTTTTTTGATATAACTGAACACCGGCGGCAATCATGTCTTTTTCCGCACGATTGTCAATGACGTTAGCAAAATCATTGACAAAAAATTGTTCGGTTGGTTGCACGGAAACAGTGAGTGCCGTTGCTGAAAACGTGAATAGTGTTACAAGGGATAACGCAAGTAAACAAATGCAAAGACCTTTTTTCATAGTATCAGAACTCTACCGTCGGCGCGTCTAAATCGCTTTGAGGCGCTTCATACAGTGCCTTTCTGTCAAATCCGAACATACCGGCAATGATACTGGCGGGAAAACGGCGAATTTTCTTGTTGTACTCGGTGACGGCTTCGTTGTAGTCAACACGCGCCGTTGCAATGCGATTTTCCGCACCTTCCAGTTGATCCTGCAATCCCTTAAATTGCTCACTGGCTTTCAAATCGGGATAGTTCTCTACAACAACAAGAAGACGGCTTAACGCCGATTCCAGTTGCGTATTTGCTTCCAATGTTTCCTCTGCTGTCGTACTGCCGGCAAGTTTGGCGCGGGCGTCGGCAAGAGCCGTGTAGATTTCCTCTTCGTGTGCAGCATATCCTTTTACGGTGCTGACGAGATTCGGGATAAGATCCGCACGACGGGTGAGCATGGTATCCACGGTGGCAAACTTCTCGTTTGCGTTTTCATCTGCTTCAATCAGTGAATTGTATGATCCGACAAACAGGCCGAGAAACAGGCCGAGAACGGCAAAAATCAAAAGGATGATCACAATCGTTTTCTTCTTCATAGGTCAAACCTCGTTTCATTTTAGGATAGTTATAGTATAACGCATTTTGCGATGATTTTCAATATCTCAGAAACTTTTCTTCTCGCCGCGTATCTTCGTCAGAATCCGTCATGCGGTTTTCCGTATAATGGAAAGCGAGGGGATGAAACACATGCCGATCATATATTTGGATGTACTGATTGCCGTCAATTTGGTGATTGATTATCTGCTGTTGTCGGCTACTTCACGTATTTTACGGTTAACACCAAAGCGATGGCGACTGTTACTCGGCGGAATAGTCGGCGCCGCGAGCGCTTGCTTGATTTTTTTAACAACGGCGCCCACCGCACTGATAGTCGTATTGCATTTTGTATGCGCCTGCATACTGATAAGGATTGCGTTTCGTTTTTCCAAATTTTCGGTTTTTTTGAGGCAAGTGCTTGTCTTTTATGTCATTTCGGCGTTATTTTCAGGAATAGTTTCAGCGATTTGGTCGCTTACGAAAAGCGACGCTTTTTACGCTTATAACGGTGTCGTATATTTCGACATTTCACCGTTAATGCTGACGGTATTTGCCGTTGTTACGTATGCGATACTGTGCTTATACGAGTACATAACACGAAAACGAGTACCGCATGGGTATTCATTCTTGCTGCGCATTGATGACGGAAATGGGATTTGTGAATGTCGTGCGTTATACGATACCGGCATGCATTTAACAGAACCCTTTTCGGGAAAACCGGTGGTGATCGTCGAAGAAGCGGTTATAGCACCCTACTTATCGGGTGAGGGGCGCGTGCGTATGCGGGTGATTCCATACCGTTCGCTCGGAACAGATGGATTGCTTCCGGCTTTCGTACCGCGCTACTTAGCGGTGGTGTCAAATGATCGCAAACAGTGGGACATCAGCGGTACTTATGTGGCTTTGTCAGACGGTTTGGGACGTGGTGACTATCAGGCGCTTATCGGCAGCGACGTAATGGAAGGTGGGCTATAAATGAAATGGTGGCAACGATTGAAAGAACTGGTGGAAAGGTGTTTCGCTTTACAGGCAAAAAAGTTCGGCGAGGGCGTCTATTACATCAATGGAGCAGATACCCTTCCCGCTCCGCTATCAACGGAAGAAGAATATGAAATGTTGATAAAAGCCGGTGAGGGGAGCGAGGAGGCGAGAGAAAGGCTCATTACTCACAATCTTCGTTTAGTGGTGTATATTGCTCGAAAATTCGAAAATTCGGGTGTTGGGATTGAGGATTTGATCTCGATCGGTACGATCGGTCTTATCAAAGCGGTGAGAACGTTTTGTCCGGATAAAAACATCAAATTGGCGACGTATTCTTCTCGCTGTATTGAAAATGAGATATTGATGTATCTGCGTAAAAATGCCCAGATACGTAATGAACTTTCGTTTGATGAGCCGTTGAACGTGGATTGGGACGGTAACGAGCTGCTGTTATCGGATATTTTGGGCAGTGATCCGGATATTGTAAATCGCGGCGTTGAGCAGGAGGCAGAGCGGGATCTGTTGTTGGAGTGTGTTTCGCATTTGTCACAGCGTGAGCAAACAATCATGCGATTACGGTTCGGAATCGGTGGGGAACAGGAACATACGCAAAAGGAAGTGGCGGATCTTCTTGGAATTTCGCAGTCATATATATCCCGCCTCGAAAAGAAAATTATTAAGCGATTACGCCGTGATATTGAGCGTGCAGGGTAAGATCAAAGTTGTTTTTTTATACGATCCAAAGCCCCTTTTTCCAGTCGGGATACCTGCGCTTGAGAGATGCCGATTTCCTTGGATACTTCAATTTGTGTCATTCCTTTGAAAAAGCGGAGATTAAGAATACGTTTTTCGCGGTCATTCAGACCTCGGATAGCTTCTTTTAACGCGAGTTCATCCAGCCAACTGCGATCATCGTCACCGTCACCGATTTGATCCATGACGTAGATGGTATCTCCGCCGTCGGAGTAGATCGGCTCATACAAGGATACCGGTTCAACGATCGCCTCTAATGCCATCACGACTTCCTCTTTTGGTGCTTCCATTTGTGCCGCGATCTCCTCGATTGTCGGTTCGCGGTTCATTTTATTGGTTAAAAGTTCCTTAGCCTGCATTGCTTTGTAGGCGGTATCCCGCATACTGCGGCTGATGCGGATGCTGTTGTTATCGCGTAAATAACGGCGTATCTCACCGATGATCATGGGGACGGCATAGGTCGAAAAGCGAACGTTTTGTGAAATGTCAAAGTTATCGATGGATTTGATAAGACCGATGCACCCCACTTGAAAAAGATCGTCCAAATTTTCGCCCCGTTGTGTGAAGCGTTGAATAACGCTGAGAACAAGACGTAGGTTACCGTTCACCAATTCTTCACGAGCCTGTCTATCGCCATTTTTCGTGCGCTTCAACAGTGACATTTTTTCTCGCTCGCTCAATACTTTGAGAGTTGAAGTGTTCACGCCGCAAATTTCCACTTTGTTATACAAACCGTCGGTCACTCCCTTGTTTTACATGCATACGGAGTATGGTCGGTTTTCTTTTGGGAAATTCAGTAAATGATTGGAAACTGTTCATTTTTTGGCAGCGAGTTGCATACGTATGATGGCATAGGAGGAATGGTAATGGTTTGCAGAATAACGGACATGCACAACAAGGAGGTCATTAACATTTGCGACGGAATGCGATTGGGACGCGTGGATGACGTCGAGGTGGATACGTGTACCGCACAGTTAATCTCTCTTGTCATTTACGGGCGTTCCAAGTGTTTTGGAATATTCGGTCACGAGGAGGACATCGTTATTTGCTGGAAAGAAATAGAAGTGATAGGGGAGCATACGATTTTGGTGAATCATCCGATGGCGTTATGCGGTCCGGAATCGTGTAAAAAGCGTTGTCGTAACAGCATTTTGAGCGGTATTTTCGGGAATTAAAAATTTTTCCTTTTTTTTAGAAAAAGCCTTGCTATTTTATTATGGTTGTGGTACAATATCACGGCAAAATGCATACGGGTATCCTCGGCTCCGGTGGTGTCGCTTAGGCGATTCCGGAGATGCGGTCAAAAAAAACTGTCTTTGACCGACAGATCCCGTAGAGGTGAAAACCAAGGAGGATTTCTAATGTCAGTCGTATCCATGAAACAGCTGCTCGAGGCCGGTGTCCATTTCGGTCACCAAACCCGCCGCTGGAACCCCAAAATGGCACCGTACATCTTCACTGAGCGCAATGGTATCTATATCATTGACTTACAGAAGACGGTGCGTAAGCTCGAAGAAGCTTACATGTTTATCCGTGACCTGTCTGCCGAGGGTAAAACCGTTTTGTTTGTCGGTACCAAGAAACAGGCTCAGGATTCCATCGCTGAGGAAGCCGTTCGCGCCGGTGCGTATTTTGTAAACGCTCGTTGGCTCGGTGGTATGCTCACCAACTTCCGCACAATCCGTGGTCGTATTGCTCGCTTGAATCAACTGAAAGCGATGGCAGAGGACGGCACGTTTGATCTGTTGCCGAAGAAAGAAGTTATCAAACTCAACCATGAAATTGAGAAGCTCGAGAAATTCCTCGGCGGTATCAAGGGCATGGAAAAGATTCCCGGCGCGTTGTTTATCGTTGATCCCCGTAAGGAGAAGATCGCGGTTGCCGAGGCGAAGAAATTGGGTATTCCGATCGTTGCGATCGTTGACACGAACTGCGATCCCGACGACGTGGATTATGTGATCCCGGGTAATGACGATGCGATCCGCGCTGTTAAGTTGATCGCCGGTGCAATGGCAAGTGCTATCATCGAGGGTCGTCAGGGCGATCAGGGCGCTGCCGAGGAAGCTCCCGCTGCTGAGGAAGCTGCCGAGGAAGCTCCCGCTGCTGAATAATCACAGGAGGTATACAAGCTATGGCTTTTACTGCACAAGATGTTAAGAAACTGCGCGATATGACCAACGTCGGTATGATGGACTGCAAAAAAGCATTGACAGAGACCGACGGTGATATGGACAAGGCTGTTGATTGGCTGCGCGAAAAAGGCTTGGCAAAGGCTGCTAAGAAGGCAGACCGCGTTGCTGCCATGGGTGTGGCGTATGCCACCGTCGTAGACGGTGTCGGTGTTGTGATCGAGGTCAACTCGGAAACCGACTTTGCCGCTAAGACCGATGCTTTCACCGATCTCGTTAAGAATTTGGCTGTGGTGGTTGCCACTCAGGCTCCTGCCGATGTTGAGGCGCTGAAAGGTTGCACCTACCCGAACTCCGATTTGACGGTTACCGAAATCATGCAGGAAAAGGTTATGTCCATCGGTGAGAACATGCAGATCCGCCGTTTTGACCGTTTCCCCGAGAACACCTCTGTTGCGTACGTCCATGCGGGAGGTACGCACGGCGTACTTGTCAACCTCGCTGTTGAGGGTGACATTGATGTGACCGAGGTCGGTAAGAATGTTGCCATGCAGATCGCTGCTATGGGCCCGAAATATTGGGACAAAGCACAGGTTCCGCAGGCTGACGTTGACAAAGAGTTGCAGGTTCAGATCGCTCTTATGAACAACGATCCGAACATGGCTTCCAAACCGGACGCTGTGAAAGAGAAGATCGCTACCGGTAAGATGAACGCGTTCTACAAGGAGTCTTGCTTGTTGCAGCAAGAATTTGTCCGCTCGGATCTGTTCAAGGGTGACGTCGCCGGCTACATTGCCGATGCTGCCAAGAAATTGGGCGGTTCGATTAAATTCGTTAATGCGATTCACTACATCATGGGTGAGGGCATTGAGAAGAGAGAAGACGATTTCGCCGCAGAAGTCGCCGCTATGTCCAAATAAGATAGTGTAATTAAACGGACGAGTCATTTGTTTGACTCGTCCGTTTTCTTTAACAAAGCGCCTGTGCAATTGTGCATAGGCGCTTTGTTTGTTATTGAATATGATTTTGCGCTTTCCAATCCAGGTAATCGTCATAGGACATCATCTTATCAATGATGGTGCCGTCTGCACGGAACTCGATAATACGGTTGGCAACCGTTTCGATGAATTGGTGGTCATAAGACGAGAAGAGCACATTTCCGGGGAAAGCGATCAAGCCATCGTTGACTGCCGTAATGGATTCAAGGTCAAGGTGGTTGGTCGGCTGATCCAACAACAGAACGTTGGCACCGAACATCATCATGCGCGAAAGCATACACCGCACCTTTTCACCGCCCGACAAGACCTTGACCGGTTTTTGAACGTCGTCACCGGAGAAGAGCATCTTACCGAGAAAGCCGCGGAGATACGTTTCGGTATTGTCGGCAGAATATTGGTTCAGCCATTGTAACAGATTTAAGTCACAGTCATCAAAGAAGTCGGAATTGTCTTTCGGGAAATAAGACTGCGAGGTGGTGCCGCCCCACTTGAAGTTGCCGGAATCCGGTGTAATTTCTTCCATAAGGATGCGGAAGAGGGCGGTGATAGCTAATTCATTTTCACCGACAAAAGCGATCTTATCACCTTTGTTGACGCGGAATGACACGTGATCCAACACGGTGTTGCCATCGGTCGTCAGGCAAAGATCTTCTACCGCCAAGATTTCTTTACCCGCCTCGCGATCCATGGTAAAGCCGACGAACGGATACCGTCGAGAGGAAGCGGGCATTTCCTCGACACTGAGTTTTTCAATCAGTTTTTTACGGGAGGTTGCCTGCTTGGATTTGGATTTGTTGGCAGAGAAGCGTTGAATAAAGTTCTGCAATTCGCGGATTTTATCTTCGGCTTTTTTATTCTGCTCTTTCATGATTTTTTGCATCAACTGGCTGGATTCATACCAGAAATCGTAGTTACCAACATAGATCTTGATCTTGTTGTAGTCGACGTCCACGATGTGTGTGCAGACGTTGTTCAGAAAATGACGGTCGTGCGATACAACAATGACCGTCCCGATATAATCCATCAAGAACTCTTCAAGCCATGCGATGGAGGCGATATCCAAGTGGTTGGTAGGTTCGTCAAGCAGGATGATGTCGGGCTGACCGAACAAGGCTTGAGCCAATAATACTTTAACTTTATCCTTATCCGGCAGGGTATTCATTTGCTGATAGAGAATATCGGTAGACAGGCCGAGACCTTGCAGGATTTGTCCCGCTTCGGTTTCCGCTTCCCATCCGTTCAGTTCGGCAAATTCGCCTTCCAGTTCAGAGGCAAGGACACCGTCCTCTTCACTGAAATCCTCTTTGGCATACAGAGCATCCTTTTGCTGCATGATCTCATACAAGCGCGGATTGCCCAAAATCACGGTATCCAACACCGTGTATTCATCGTATGCGTAGTGATCCTGTTTGAGCACCGACATACGGTTTTTCTTATCAATGATGACTTCGCCGGAGGACGGCTCTAAATCACCTGATAAAATGCGCAAGAAGGTGGATTTTCCGGCGCCGTTAGCACCGATTACGCCATAGCAGTTTCCGGGCGTAAATAAAAGATTGACATGTGTAAAAAGGTTTTGTCCGCTGAAATTGATACCTAAATCTGATACGGTAATCATGGCGCCTCCAAGTTGATTCAAAATTCGTTCCTTATTCTACCATGATTTTTACCGCGTTGCAAGAGTTGTTGATGAATATGCGGCGAAATCTCCGAAAATAATCGATTGATGGTAGCGGCGCGGGCGGTATGAAACAGCGGAGATAGATAAAAGAAAGGGAAAAGCAGTAAAAGGGAGAATGCCCAACCGGCGTAATCCAAATAGAGCAACGCCCAGTTGTTGCTGTATCCTTTGGATAAGTGCTTGGAGAGTGCAAACGCATGCCGTGACGATGCAACCTTTGCGAGCTGATACACAGCGGGAATGTATCGAAACATCACTATCTCGGTGACGGCAAAAGCAAATGCCAAAAAGATAAGTGAAAAAACAAACGCGATCATTGAAAATGTTTCCGATCCGCGTTGCTCGGCCATTCGGCTGATAAACAAAAAAAGCGCCGAGGGAGCGGAAAAAAGAATTTGCCAACCGATTCGACGAAGCCACAGCCGAACACGCCAACCAACGGCGCGAGTATAATCGTGCCTATAAAAACGAAACAACAGTTTTACGGTTGCTTTGCTGCCGTCGGAGACCAAGGTTTCATAAAATTGCGCACGGCCGGCTTTCAGCGGTGACAGTACCAACAGATCCGCTAACAGTCCGAGCGGGAATATCGGTATTACCGTGAAGCGGGAAAAGCAAAATCCCTCGGCAGTGATCAAGAGGATTTCTGCACTGATACACAGAAATTGCACAAGAACCGCACTTTTCCAGTACCCTCGTAAATATACGGATGCTTGTGATCGGCTTGTGAATACAGTTCCCATTCTTTCACCCCGTTACTAGTATGAGCACACGGGGCGATTGTAATCATATGGTACCGTGTCGGTGGTACAGGCGAATAATGCTTTTACGAAGCATATCAAAGGGGATCACCAATGCCGATATGGATAAAATAATGAGTAATTCCCGAATGGAAAGCCCTGCTGTGCGGAATAAACTCCCGCCGTAGTAGATCAGCGCGATCTGTATGGCAGTAACGGCACCCATAATGATCACAAAAGAGGGGTTTTTTCGCAAATGTGAAAGTAAATTCAGTCGCGTGGTACGCGCATTAAAACTATTAAAAATGCCGCAGAAAATAAAGAGAGCAAAAAAAGCGGTCATCCAATAGACAGGTTGCGTGTTGTAGCGGAATAATAGTTTTGAAAAATCCAATCGTAAAAATGTTACGCACAATGCAACGGTAAAGCCACCGGTGCAAAGAATTTGATTGAGCATGTAACGATTGAGAATGGGTTCATCGCGGCGTTTTGGACTTTCTTCCATGTATTCTACAAGTGGCGGTTCGCCGGCGAATGCCAACCCTGCCAAGGTATCCATAATAATATTGATCCAGAGCATTTGCATAACCGTTACCGGGGAATCAACACCGATAAAGGGCCCGATGATGGAAATTCCCACCGCACACAGATTCATCGTCAGCTGAAACACGATAAATTTTCGTATGCTCTTAAAGATTGTACGTCCGTACAAAATCGCCTTGGTAATAGAAGCAAAATTATTATCCAATATGACGATGTCGCCCGCCTGTTTGGCAACTTCGGTGCCGCTTCCCATAGCAAAACCGACGTCGGCTTTTTTTAGGGCGGGAGCGTCGTTAACACCGTCACCTGTCATCCCGACCACGTGCCCGCATTCCTGAGCCAGACGAATTAATCGGCTCTTGTCAGCGGGGAGCGCGCGAGCGACAACCCTCAGGGAGGATAAGCGCTTTTTTATTTGCTCATCCGTTAAATGTGACAGCTCGCGGCTTGTCAGAACCCCTTCGGATTCATCTGCTATCGTGCGGAACAACCCTGCTGAACGTGCAATGGCACAAGCGGTTTCCTTGCTGTCGCCGGTCATCATCACGACGTGAATACCGGCTTTTTGTGCCGCTAAAACCGCCTTGTGCACCTTGGGACGAACCTCGTCCCGCAGCCCTGCAAAACCGATCAAAATCAAGCGTGAAGGCTGTTCTTCGAGTGGACGATCACCAATAGCGATTGTCAGCACGCGCATGGCGTTTTTCTCTAAATGTGAATGGGTTTCTTTTGTTTGTTCGGATAGTGGGCAAACATTGCCGTCAGGTGTTAAATAGTGAGTACACGACGGCAACAGACTGTCCGCAGCACCCTTATACAAGGAGAGTGGGGATCCATCTTCATCGATAATTTCCACGGCTGACCATTTTCTGTCGCTGTCAAAAGGGATTTGTCGGTGGACGGTGACAACTGTGTGCAGCGGATGACGATCATAAATATAACGGAGCAGGGCGCGATCCGTAGCGTTTCCACCCAGTACATCACCACCTGATAGATGACTTTCGGTATTGTAAAGGCAGGACAACTGCACGTATCGATACAAGGATTTTTGGCGGTGCAACGTTGAAACGGTATCGTAGCTGTTTCCTTCGCCATCCACAAACGTCGATACCTTCGCTTTTCCCTCAGTAAGAGTGCCTGTCTTGTCGGTAAACAGCATGGTCAGACTGCCGGAGGTTTCAATTCCCACAAGTTTACGTACCAACACCTGGTCTTTCAGCATACGGCGCATATTGGAGGATAAGACGACCGTGATCATCATGGGCAATCCCTCCGGTACCGCTACCACCACTACCGTGATCGCCAATGTGATGGCGTGCAGTACGTGACCGATCAAGGATCCCACATCGGAACAAGCGGCAGCGATCATGGGTAGGGAATACCCGTTTTGAATAACGAGGTTGTTGAACAGATCGGCGATTCCCACGGCACCTGCTGCGACAAAACCGATTTTGCTGAGCGTTTTCGCGAGTCCCGCTAACCGTAATTTCAAAGGACTTTCTCGTGTTTCTTCTTGTAACTCATCCGCAACTTGTCCGTAAATGGTTTGATCGCCGACTTTTACGACGCGCATCGTCCCGTTGCCCGAGCAGATCACACTGCCGCGAAAGAGGGAGGAGGTGCCGTTGAGTGTAAGGTCTATCTCTTTCTGATCAGCGACTTTTTCCGTTTCTTCACTTTCGCCGTTTAGGGCGGATTGATCCACACGCAAACTACCTTCAATGAGAATACCGTCTGCGGGTATACGCTCACCGCTTTGCAAGAGAACAACATCGCCTACGACGATTTCCTCTATGGGTATCGAGAGCAATTTCCCGCCCCGTCGAACCCGACAAGAAATTCGACCTGCTTCCTCTTGCAGTTTCTCAAAAGCGGATTCACTGCCGTATTCTGAAAGCGTCGATACAAAGGTTGCCAGAAAGACAGCAACGGCAATTCCTGCGGATTCATACCAATCGTGGTTGCGGAACAAAAAAAGCACGTTGATTCCTAAGGCTATTAAGAGGACTTTGATGATAGGATCGCCGAAATTGCTGAGATACTGTCGAAAAAAACTGTCTCTCTTTTTATGTGTAAGCGCATTTGAACCGTGTTCTTTGCGAGAAAGTCTTATTTCTTGATCGTTAAGTCCGTTTGTCGAATATTCCGGCATGAGTATCCACTCCTTTTACCACACTATATTCACAGCCTGTACCAAATAGACACCTCCGCTTGAATTTGTCATTTATCGCGAAAACCTTCTATTTTTCTCTGACGCTATGTGACAGGAAAAGAAACGGACAAGCCGTATAATAGAGGTGAAAAAGGTGGTGCAAAGAAGATGAAGCATATAAACAGCGGCGGGTTGATTGCCGCAAAAAAAACATGGTGGGAGAATGGTGTCGCGCGAACCGTGATTGAAATGGTTGGCGGGATTGTTTTAGGAGTTCTGTTGCCGCGTGCATCGGTATATGAGGGCTTGATGCCGTTTGGAATCGGGCTTTCGGCATCAATCAGTGGTCCCGGAACCGTATTGGTTTATCTGGCGGTGTTGATAGGATATTTGTTGCAAGGTTCTGCCGTTTCCTTGCGGTATATGGCGGCGCTTATTATTGTGGCGGGTGTGCGATGGGCGATCAGCGGTTTTCATATCGTAACGCGGTCCGTTATTTTTCCGGCAGCGGTTGCATTTGTCGGATTATTGGTAACCGGCAGTGCGCTGTTGTTGAGTAGTGGTCCGAGTATCAGCGCCATTCTAACGGTTATTGCCGAAAGTTTACTCGGCGGCGGATTTGCTTATTTTGTGACGCTACTGAGCAAAGAACTGACGGCTGTAAGAGAACACCCTCTTTCAACGCGTGGTCAATTGAGTGCTATGGTATTAGCAGCGGTTTTGATGATGGCTTTGCTTACGATCGAGTTTTCCGGTATCGCGCCTGCTCGGATTTTGTGCGGTATTTTAATTTTGCTTGCCGCTCGTTGTGCACGTATTGCAGGAGGGGCGGCGATGGGTGTGTTGATGGGGATGGCGGTATTGCTCTCAACGCCCGATATGGGACACTTGGCGCCGGCATTTGCTCTTGGCGGCGTGTTGTCGGGCATCTTTTCCGAAAAAGGAAGAGTGGCTGTCTCGGCAACGTATTTGTTGTCCGTTGGCATTGCGACCGTGCAGGCGAGTAACGAATCGGTTGTAATCATCGGGCTGTACGAAGCAGCGGCATCTTGCTTGCTGTTCTTGGTATTACCGTCTGCAACAGAGACCTTTATTGAGCGAGTTTTTTTACAGGCACGCCATCTTCCTGAGGTGTATGCCTCTCGAAAAGCGACGGCACTCAAAATGAAATACGCGGCAAATGCCATGATGGAAGTAGTCGGTACCGTGGATACGGTATCTTCTCAGTTGGCGACGCTCGGTGCACCGGAAATCGGCAGTGTCTGCCGTGAATGTGCTGACGAAGTTTGCGGAAAATGTAAAAGAAGAACCACGTGTTGGGAATCTCATTTTTCACAGGTAATGGATTCGCTCAATCATGCGATCCCGCATCTTCGTGAAAAAGGAGAAATGTGTGATGAGGATTTTTCGGGATATTTGCGTTTGGAATGTCATTCAAGTCAAGCTCTTGCCGAGTGTTTGACTGTACGATATCGGGAGTTTTTGACACGGGAAGCCGCTTTTCGTCGTTTACATGAACTGCGCGCTATCGTTAACGATCAGTTTGCCAGTATGGCGACGATGTTAGAGGAATTTGCTCATCAGTTTTCGGATCCCGAATGGTCGGATATTGAAACCGAAAAGCGCATACGCAAGGTTTTGGAAAAGGAGAAAATGGAACTAATCTCATTGTCTTGCCGCATCAGTGATCGGGGACGTATGACGGTGGAACTATTATTGGAGGGCAACGTTCAACCGCACGATAAAGTTGTGTTTCGCCGTAAATTCAATGAGTTATGTAATCGAACTTTTGCACAACCTATCACAGAATATGCGGCAGGTATCACGCGCATTTCGTTTGTGGAAGAAAACACGTATCGCGTGGCTGTCGGAACAGCACAACTCGTGTGTAAAGGCGAAAAGCTTTGCGGCGATGCGTATGAGATTTTCCGTGACAGTGAGGGCAGTCAACTGCTTGTGCTCAGCGACGGTATGGGTAGTGGGGGCAGAGCGGCAGTAGACAGCGCCATGGCGGCGGGATTGGCTGTGCGATTGCTCAAAGCGGGGTTCGGATATGAAAGTGTTTTGAAAATGATCAACACGGCACTTATGGCTAAGTCAGAGGATGAAAGTTTGGCAACACTTGACATCGTGGATATTAACCTGTTCAGCGGAAACGTGTGCTTGTTGAAAGCCGGTGCAGGAGCCTCTCTTTTATACAGCAAAGGACGGATATCCCGTATTGATGAATCCTCTCTTCCGCTTGGTATTTTGCGTGAGTTGACGTTTGCAAGAACACACGATCGTTTGGTAGAAGGGGATATTCTGGTTACCATGAGTGATGGTGTGAGTAACGAAGGATTGTCGTGGGTGGAAGATATCTTGAAAGCGTTTGAGCTTGATAGCGATGCGGATTTAAGCGAATTGGCGGAAACCATTGCGCATGCCGCCAGAGAGCGTCAAGGTGCAGAGGAAGACGATATCACAGTATTGGTGGCACAACTACGCAAAACGGCATAAGATAAGCCCCACGGTCAAGTGACCGTGGGGCTTATGATTTAGAGTGATTAACGGGCTTTTTCGGCAACTTCTTTGAGTGCTTTGGAAACGAACTCGTCGATCGTCATGGTGCCGATATCGCCGTCTTTGCGGGAACGAACGGATACCAAACCGGCTTCTGCTTCTCGTTCGCCGATAACCAGCATATACGGGACTTTCTGCATTTGTGCTTCGCGGATTTTGTATCCGATCTTTTCATTACGCACGTCGGTTTCCGCACGCAATCCGTATTGCTTTAAGGTTTCGGTGATTTCTTCGGCTTTGTCCAGCATTTTTTCGGACAGAGGGAGTACGCGAATCTGTTCCGGTGCCAGCCACAGCGGGAAGGCGCCGGCATACTTTTCAATCAGATAGGCAAGCGTACGCTCATAGCAGCCGAGGCTGGTGCGATGAATGATATACGGACGTACTTTTTGGCCGTTTTGATCGGTATATTCCATGTCAAACTGTTCAGCTAATAATTGGTCAACCTGAATGGTGACGATGGTATCTTCCTTGCCGAATACGTTGCGATACTGAATATCCAGTTTCGGACCATAGAAGGCGGCTTCATCAATGCCAACCGCATAGTCAAGACCGAGGTCGTCAAGGATCTTACCCATAATGCCTTGTGCCTCGTCCCACTGTTCGGGGGTGCCAATGTACTTTTCTTTGTTATTGGGATCCCATTGCGAGAAGCGGAAGGTGCAATCTTCCCACATGCCAACGGTATCGAGCACGTGTTTGGCCAGTTCCAGACAGCCCTTAAATTCTTCCTCCAACTGATCGGGGCGAAGAATCAAGTGACCTTCTGAAATGGTGAACTGACGCACGCGGATAAGACCATGCATTTCACCGCTATCTTCGTTACGGAAGAGGGTGGAGGTTTCGCCAAGACGCATCGGCAGATCGCGGTAAGAGCGGGCACGGTTTAAGAACACCTGATACTGGAACGGACAGGTCATGGGACGCATGGCCAAGCATTCTTTGGATTCATCCTTCGGATCACCCAGTACGAACATACCATCCAAGTAATGATCCCAGTGACCGGAGATTTTATAGAGATCGCTTTTTGCCATCAGCGGTGTTTTGGTTAACAGATAGCCGCGCTTTTGCTCCTCATCCTCAATCCAACGCTGTAACAGCTGCACCACACGGGCGCCTTTGGGAAGCAGGATCGGCAAGCCTTGTCCGATAACGTCGACGGTTGTGAACAGTTCCAACTCGCGCCCGAGTTTATTGTGGTCGCGTTTTTTGGCTTCTTCCAAACGGTTGAGATGCTCTTCGAGCTCTGCGTTTTTGGGGAACGAGATGCCGTAAATGCGTTGCAGCATTTTGTTTTTGGAATCACCCCGCCAGTATGCACCGGTGGCGCTGAGCAGCTTGACAGCTTTCAGACGACCGGTATCCGGTAGGTGAGGGCCGGCACAAAGATCAGTGAAATCACCCTGACGATAAAAAGAAATATCGCTCTCCTCAGGCAGGTTTTCAATCAATTCTACCTTATACGGCTCGTCCGCCATGAGTTGTAATGCTTCACAACGGGGAAGGGTAAAGCGTTCGATTGGAAGAGCTTCCTTAATGATCTTCTTCATTTCGGCTTCAATTGCCGTCAGATCATCCGGAGAAAAACCGCCCGTGTGATCAAAATCATAATAAAATCCGGAATCGATGGAGGGACCGATTGCCAACTTCACGTCGGGATACAAGCGTTTTACCGCCTGCGCCATAACGTGAGAAGTGGTGTGCCAATAGGCTTTTTTACCATCGATATCGTCAAACGTTAAGATTTCCAGTGTGCAATCGTCGGTTAAGACGGTGCGCAGATCAGCAACCTCGCCGTTGATACGAGCCGCACACGCCGCGCGGTACAAGCCCATAGAAATTTCGCGGCACAGCGCATCAACAGTGGTGTTCTGCTCGACCTCGCGCACGTCGCCGCCTTTGAGTGTGATTTTCAGCATCAGATATAACTCCTTTCAAAAAACAAAAACCCCGCCCCTGTATACAAGGGGCGAGGTATATCATCCACGCGGTTCCACCCTGATTTACGGATACAAATCCGCACTCATTATTGCCGATAACGGAGCATGCCGTCGTTCTTTTGACACACCGTGTCGCCCGAACGCACTCAAGGGTGGTAACTTCTGCCATTTCCTGCATCCGTTTCAGCATGCCGAATGCTCTCTGTAAGGAAAAGGGGGCAAAAAGCCGTCCCTCTCAACGCTTTTTTATACCATATCATTTTCCTCAGTTTTTGTCAAGAAGAAGTTGAAAATGTTGACAGTTGGCCAAAGTTTGTGTTATGCTTTAAAAAATGAATATCGGAGGCCGTCAGGTGTTCAGCTATACGCTGGCCGAACAAGGAAGAGGGGTGTGAATCCCCCACGAACCCGTCGCTGTATTTGGGTGACTGCCGCTTCACAAAGCCACTGAGTAATCGGGAAGGCGAAGCGGTGCGACCATGAGTCAGAAGACTTGCCTGATGTTGCCGTGCAGAGAACCACGAGTGTTGGGGAATGGCACAAGTAGAGTCGCTTATATTGTCGGCTCTTTGTTTGCTATCCCTTTCTGTCGGCATCGCATCCGCGATTCGAAACAGAAAGGGGCTTTTTATATGAAAAAGAAATGGTTAGGTATTGTAATTGGTGTTTTAGTGCTGGTAGGAGCAGTAACGGCTGCGGCTGTTATATATATTAACAACCGTCCGCAGCCGCAAGCCGGCGCAAAAACGATCACGGTTCAACTCGTATATGACGATGTTGATATGACCGTTACGATCGATACTGATGCGGAATATTTGCGTGGCGCCTTGGAACAAGAGAAATTAATTGTCGGTGATGAGTCGGAATACGGTCTGTTTGTTAAATCGGTAAACGGACGTACCGCTGACGATGCCAAGCAGGAGTGGTGGTGTTTCACAAAGGGCGGTGAAACATTGATGACGGGTGTTGATACCACACCGATTGCCGACGGAGAAACCTTTGAGGTAACGTTAAAAGCAGGCTATGACTCATTCTAAATTCACGTTATTGGACTTGGTGACCCTAAGCCTTTTAGGGGCATTGTTATTCGTTGTGCAGGTGGTACTTGGTTTTCTTCCCAATATTGAACTGGTATCGGTTTTAATAATCGTATATACTCGTGTGTATGGATACAAGGCCTTTTATCCGATCTACCTGTTCGTGGCGTTAGAGGCGGTTTGGTACGGGATCAACACGTGGGTCATTCAGTATGCTTACGTTTGGGCAATATTGGCACTGGTGACTTTGCTACTGCGACGATATGAATCGCGTGCGTTGTGGGTGCTTGTGAACACAGCTTACGGCTTTGCTTTTGGTGCACTTTGCTCGATTACCTATTTCTTTATAGGCGGATTTTCGGCGATGGCTTCATATTGGATATTCGGCATTCCCTATGATCTGTTGCATATGGGCGGCAATTTCATGACTGCCCTTATTTTGTGTGAGCCGCTATATCGGTTGTTATCTCGGTTAAAAGAAAGTATACGTTAACGGAAAGCACGGTGTTTCACCGTGCTTTTCTATTGACTTTACGGCAAATGTATTCTAAAATAAAACTATCTTTATACATCAAAAGGGGGAACTTATGTTGAAAGTGCGTTTACTGGCAATGATCGCTGTAATTTGCCTGCTGCTATCCGGCTGCAACATCATCGGTATCGACGTTGAAAATCAGTTGATCCCCCCGCAAAACGATAAAGAACAAAACGCGATGCAGACGGCTTTATACGACTATTTGCAGAGTTATAATTTTACACTTACCTATCCGACGTCCGGTGAGTATCAAGCGCCGTTTATCGTGTTGAATCAGATCAAGAAAGCGGAAGTGCTTTCTGCACAAACGGAGAGTAAGGCGGTTGCTCCCAATTCCAATACGTTAAGCAATTGGGGCGTTGTTTTTTATCGCTGGAACATGAATAATGCCAAAACAAGAGTTCATCTTCTTAAGAAAAACGAAGACGGTTTCTGGGAAACCGTTGCCGACGTTGAAGGTTACAGTGAAAATGTTACGGAAGTGAATTTTGCCGATCTTAACGGTGACGAATTTCCCGAACTTTTGGTTGGCTGGAATATGTATAATACGGCGGATAAACGGCTGGCCGTTTATCGCATTGATCGCAAACTGTCTACGGTCGCTTTTGAAAAAGCGTATACCGAACTGCGTTGTGCCGATATGACCGACGATGGGGCGGACGATCTCCTTTTGTTTAACATTGGCAGCGGTGAACCCGAAGTGAAAGCGCAGTTGTATTCGTACGTCAAAAATCAAATGCAGTACCGTGGCGAGACATTATTGGACAGCGGTATCAAGCGAGTGGGAGCATCCATTGTTGCAACGCTTTCTCCGACGGTCAACGGCATTTTTGTAGATTGTCAAAAGGATGCCGACACTACCGTTACGGAGTTGATTTATTGGAATAATAGCTCCTTAGAGTCACCTTTAAGTGATAAGCAATCCAACTTGAACACCGTGACGGCTCGCGAAAATGGTCTTCCTTGTCAGGACATCGACGGAGACGGTGTCGTTGAATGGCCGGTTTCCGCGCGTTTGAGTGGGTATGAAACCGCGTCGTTGGAAACGGCGATTTGGCAAACCAATTGGATGGCGTACGATTTTCGTTCGGGGCAGGCAGAACGAAAGTTTGGCAGTATTGTGAATTTAACGGATTCCTACTTGTTGCGCTTGCGCGATGAGTGGAGCAACGATGCGGTTGAGATCACATACGATAAACAAACGCATATTCTGTCGATCCGACAAACGAATACTGATGATCCGTTTTTACAGTTGTTGGCTACCCATTCCGATGCGAAAATTGCTCTGCCGAAAGGATTTTCGTATTTCGACGGATTGGATACGTGGCGTTATGCCGTGCGGGTCGATACGGATATCGTAACGTTGGAAGAAGCGCAATATTTGTTTGTGGTGCTTTAAGGAGGTGCTTCGTTATGTCACGTGTTTTAGTATGTGAAGACGAGCATCCCATTCGCGAATTGCTCGCCATCAATTTAACACGGTGCGGATATGAGGTCTTTGAAGCTGTCTCGGGTGAGGAAGCGTTGCGGATTTATGATGAAACACCTCATATTGAACTGGCGTTATTAGACATCATGTTACCGCAAATGGACGGTTTTGCGGTGTGTGAAGCGTTACGTGAGCGAGATGCTTCTCTGGGAATAGTCATGCTTACCGCCCGTGCGCAGGAAAGTGAAAAGATTAAGGCGCTGAAACTCGGTGCAGACGATTACGTAACGAAACCGTTTAGTCCCTCGGAGTTGATTGCGCGGTTGGAAGCGTTGGAACGGCGGATTTCCCGCTCGAAATCAAGTGTATTGCGGTCAGGTGAGTTCGTGTTGGATTTACGCACTCGTATGCTGAAAAAGGCCGATAAAACGATTGAACTTACGCAAGTGGAATTTCAATTGATGCAATGCTTTTTGGAAAATCAAGGACGCCCTCTGTCACGCGTGGATATTTTGCACCGCGTGTGGGGCGAGGAGTATTTTGGTGAAGAAAAGATCGTGGACGTTAATATTCGCCGTCTGCGTATGAAAATCGAAAACAGTGCCTCGAATCCCCGGCACATTACCACCGTGTGGGGAACGGGGTACTGCTGGAACGAAGGATAAGACTGTGGAAAAGGAGGAACGATTATGCTGTTCAAAAAAGTAACGCGGCGTTGGTTGATCAATGGCCTTGGTGCTGTTGTGGCATTACTTATTGTCATTGAGTTTGCAGCAGCGTTTTTGGTTCGTTCCTATTATTACCAACAGGCACAGAATAGTCTCTATACCCGTGCGGTATCGTTATCCGATATGCTGAGTCTATATGTCAATGACACGGATTTTGATTTTGAAGACAGTGCAAAGACGTATATGGAGGATTTTGCGGAACGCAACAAAATGGAGTTTCAGGTCTTGGATGCTACGGGTAAAATTTTGACGAGTTCTACCGGATTCCCGCCGCAATCAGACGTGCCTTTGGATTATCAGGCGGCCGTAAGCAATGCGAAATTGGGTTCAAAATCGGCTTGGGGTGCATGGAACGGTAAAAATGCCGTAGGGCAGAACGTGCTCGCCTTAACGATGTTGGTGACGAAGTCAGACAATACCGTATGCGGTGCTATTCGTTATGTGGTTGCTTTGGATAATATTGATAAGCAGATTACCTTGATTACGTCAGCGATGATTGCGCTTGGTATTGCCATCTTATTCTTTATTATGCTTGTCAGCGCGTATTTCGTGAACAGCATTCTTCGACCGCTTAGCGAGATTGGGGAAGCGGCTGATAAAATTGCACAGGGTGAATACTCGCATCGCATTGCAAAGCAATATGATGATGAAATCGGCGACCTATGTGATACCATCAACGAAATGGCGGCACAGATTGAATCTTCCGGAAAATTACAAAATGAATTTATTTCTTCTATCTCACATGAATTACGCACACCGCTCACCGCTATCAAGGGATGGAGTGAAACGCTTAAAGATGGCGGGGTGGAAGATCCGCAATTGTTGAGTCGTGGTCTTGACGTCATTGGCAGTGAAACCGAACGACTTTCCGGTATTGTTGAAGAACTGCTTGACTTTTCACGTATGCAAAAGGCAAAACCGTCGGACACCAACGAAATGATCGACGTATACGCCGAGGTTCAAGAGGCGGTCTTTCTGTTGAATGATCGTGCCAAAAAACAAGGTGTCACGCTGACCTGCACCGAGCAAGAAACTTTACCACCGATTTGCGGGAACGGTGATCGTTTGCGGCAGGTGTTCGTGAATATCGTTGACAATGCCATCAAATATGCCAAACCGAACGGCTCCATTCACGTAGATGCAGCGCCGGTTACGGGCGGTGTTCAAATTGTTGTCAGCGATAACGGTATCGGTATTTCCGAAGCGGATTTGCCGTTTGTTACCGAGCGGTTTTACCGCGCTGCCAACACGCAGCCGGGGTCCGGTATCGGCTTGGCGGTGGCAAAGGATATCGTGACCGCGCATAGCGGCACGTTGCTCATTGAAAGTGAACTTGACAAGGGGACGGTCGTGACCGTCACGTTACCGATTAAGAGGTGAACAGTATGCCGGATATGAAAAAGACGTCCATAGGCGGTCAAGCGCTGATTGAAGGCGTTATGATGCGCGGCCCCAAAAAAACGGCGATGGCTGTTCGCCATACGTCCGGAGAAATCGTGACGGAAGAATGGAAACTTGATACCAACAACAAACCCAAGATCTGGAAATTACCGCTTCTCCGCGGTATATACGGTTTGGTTGATTCTCTGCGCTTTGGTTATAAATGCTTGATGCGTTCGGCAGAGTTAGCAGGCTTGGAGGAGGAAACACCGTCGGATGAACCGCAAACAGCCGGTCAGAAGGCTCTTATGACCGTTATGATGCTTATCAGCACGGTTGTGGGTATCGCTTTGGCGCTTGGCTTGTTTATGTATCTGCCATCCTTTTTATATAAACTGATGGCGAGCGGGTTGGATCATCTCAACGGTGGCGACTTTTGGATGAACAACGCCGTTTTGCGCGGCGTGTTCGAGGGTGTACTTCGCCTTGTGCTGTTTGTGGCGTATATTTCGGTGATTTCACTGATGAAAGATATTCGTCGCGTGTTTATGTATCACGGTGCCGAACATAAAACCATTTTCTGCTATGAGCATGGCGAAGAACTTACTGTTGAAAATGTGAAAAAACAAAGTCGTTTTCACCCGCGTTGCGGCACCTCGTTTTTAATCTTAACGCTCTTGATCGGTATTATTGTTTCGATTTGTATTCAGGTGCAAACCGTTTGGTTGCGTGTGTTGATTAAAATCGCACTGTTGCCGCTCACGGTTGGCATTGGATATGAACTTATTAAACTCGCGGGGAGAAAGGATAACACCTTTACACGCATTATGTCCGCACCCGGTCTTTGGATTCAGCGTATTACCACGCGTGAGCCGGAAGATGACATGATCGAATGTGCGATCACTGCCTTTGCGGCGGTTGTTCCGGAAGACGAAACGTCGGATATTTGGTAAACGGATATGACGGTTTTTGAGTTGCAAAAACAAGTTCAAAGCATATTGGAGGCGGGCGGTTGCGAAACCCCTGCCTTTGATACCATGTGTCTTTTAGAGGATATTGGAGAAATTGGCAGGGGACAAGTGCCGGCATCATATGAGTTATCGACATCCCCTTCGCGCGAAAAAGCGGTACTAAACGCTGCTAAACGTCGCGCTGCCGGGGAACCGCTTCAATATTTATTGGGGACTTGGGATTTTCTTGATCTCACATTGGACGTGGGTGAAGGCGTTCTCATCCCGCGTCCGGAAACGGAGCTGTTGTGTCAACTGGCGGCGGAATACTTGCAAAAATTGCCGCATAAACATGTATACGATCTGTGTGCCGGCAGCGGTTGCGTTGGTTTAGGGATCGCTTCACTTTGCCGTGAGGCGTCGGTAACGGCGGTGGAACTGTCAGAACAAGCATTTGTCTATTTGCAACGCAATATCGCCAGATATTCCGATTTGAAGATGAAGGCGGTACAAGCAAATATTTTGACGGAGTACGATCGCTTTCAAGGTCCCATTGATGCCATTGTATCCAATCCGCCGTATATACCAACCTGCGATCTCGATTCTTTGCAACGTGAGGTTCAACACGAACCGCGAATGGCGTTGGATGGCGACGAGGACGGTTATCGGTTTTACCGCGCGATTGCCGAATGCTGGTTGCCAAAACTCTCGGCGGATGGCTTTGTTGCCGTTGAGGTGGGGATAGGGCAGGCCGAAACGGTTGCCGAACTGTTCCGACGCCACGGCATGACGCATATTTCGATACGTCCTGATTTCGCCGGTGTTGAACGAGTTGTGCTTGGAAAAAGGTGAATACGAATGAATATTCATTCTAAAAAGCGCTAAAAACATAGCGAGGACGTGAATTACTATACGAAACGCGGCTTTTCAAATGAAAAATCCTGTTACTTGTTGTGCAATATGCGGAAATTCATGAAACTTTATGAAAAAGTGTTGATTTTTTATTCAGAGCGGATTATAATGATGACAGTCCAAGAGCACATATGCTCTAACAAATAGGAAAGAGGGAATACATAATGAAGAAGTTTTCCAAAGTTCTGGCCCTGGTGTTAGCGCTCTCTCTGGTTGTTACCTGCTTTGCAGCATGCGGCACCACGAAGTCGACCAAAGTAAAGGTAATCGATCTTCCTTTAAGTACGGAAGAATATGCGTTTGCTGTTGCCCAAGGAAACACGGAGTTCCTGGATAAGGTAAACACCTTCCTTGCGAAAATCAAGGGTGACGGTACATTCGATAAGATCTGTGACAACTATTTCGGCAATGGGACGCCGTTGGCGATTGAGTCTGCTACTTTAGACGAAACCAAGGAACAGCTTGTTGTTGCGACCAGTACCGGTTTTGAACCCTTTGAGATGGTCGATGCAAACGGCAAATATTCCGGGGTGGATCTGGAGATTGCCTATTATTTGGCACAGGAGCTTGGTCAAGAGCTTGTTATCCAGGATATGGATTTCGAAGCCGTTGTCAACTCGGTGCAGTCCGGTAAATCCGATATCGGTATGGCCGGCTTATCCGTGACACCTGATCGCCAAAAGGTCGTTACCTTCTCCGAGTCCTACTACAACGCCTCTCAGGTCGTGATCGCGATGGAAGACGACACCACCTTTGATGATTGCAAGAAGGGCGAAGATGTTGCTGCGATCCTTGCCAAACTCGGATCGGATAAAAAGATTGGTTGCCAGGCTGGTACCACCGGTGAGTTGTACATCAAAGGTGATGAGGACTACGGCTTTGATGGTTTAGCTGCGGAGGCTGCACCGTACAAATATGTTGCTCTCGCGATCACTGCGATGCAACAGGGCCAAGTGAGCTATGTTATCGCTGATAACGGTCCTGCCAAAGCTATCACCGAAAAGCTCAACGCTCAATAATTTACAACTACCAACGTAGCCTCTGCAGAAGTGTATTCTGCAGAGGCTCTTTGGAGTTTTTAGGGTTGAAAGGGGTCAACTATGGATTTCGCCGGAAAATTCAAGGTATTCTGGGAACTGTTTATCGAGAGAGGCGGCTGGGAACGCGTTTTGAAAGTCGGTCTCGTCAACACCTTGCTCATTGCTGTTCTCGGTCTACTGATCGGTATCGTATTAGGCACGCTAATCGCAGCCGTTAAGGTTATGCCGAAGTATAAGTTGTTGCCACGTATACTGGATAAGATCTGTACCGTTTACGTAGGTTTTTTCAGAGGGACACCGCTCGTGGTACAACTGCTGATTACCTATTATGTCTTATGGCCGTTGATGGGGGTAACCATCACTTCCTTAAATACCAGCATTATTGTTTTTGGCCTCAACAGTGCAGCCTATGTTTCGGAAATTATGCGCGGCGGCTTGCTGTCGGTCGATGGCGGTCAGATGGAAGCGGGTCGTGCGTTAGGGCTGAGTTACGGTACTACCATGATGAAAATCGTCATACCGCAAGCTGTCAAAAACATCTTGCCTACCTTAGGTAATGAGTTTATTGCTTTGATTAAGGATACCTCAGTGGTTAGCTTTATTGCGGCTATCGATCTCACCAAGACCTTTACTGAGATCGGCAATGTACGCTATGAATATTTTATGCCTTATCTTGCGATGGCCGTGTTTTACATAATACTGGTCTTTTTGATTTCGTGTGGTGTTAAAGCGATGGAAAGGAGCTTGAGGAAGAGTGATAGAAGTCATTAATTTGTGCAAGAATTTCGGCAACCTGCAAGTTCTTAATAACATCAACGAAACTATTCGCGAAGGCGAAAAGGTTGTTGTTATCGGTCCTTCCGGGAGCGGTAAAAGCACCTTTTTACGTTGCTTAAACTGTATGGAGGACCCCACCTCCGGTTCCATCATTTTCGGTGGCGAAGATCTCGCCGATATGAAGGTGGATATCAATAAACACCGTCAAAACATTGGCATGGTGTTCCAGCAGTTTAATTTATTCAACAATAAAACTGTTTTGGAAAACATCACGCTGGCCCCCATTCATCTGAAAAAGATGTCACCGGAGGAAGCAAAAGAAAAAGGGTTGGAACTCCTTCGCCGTGTTGGTTTAGAGGATAAAGCGGATGTATATCCGTCAACGTTGTCCGGTGGACAAAAGCAGCGTGTTGCTATCGTGCGTGCGCTTGCCATGAATCCTAAGGTGATGTTGTTTGATGAGCCTACTTCGGCGCTTGACCCGGAAATGGTCGGCGAGGTCTTGGACGTTATGAAACAACTTGCCGCAGAAGGCATGACCATGGTTGTCGTCACGCACGAAATGGGTTTTGCTCGAGAGGTTGCAGATCGTATTCTGTTTATGGATGCCGGTCAAATTGCGGAGCAGGGAACACCCGAAGAGGTTTTCGGTAACCCTCAACACCCCCGTACAAAAGAGTTTTTATCCAAAGTTTTATAACGAAGAAACAGCCGAAAGCGTTTGCTTTCGGCTGTTCTTTTGTTTACTCGATTGCTTTTTTCGCAAAGGTATTGTTGATGAGCTTATCAAACGGGGCTGGCGAATCCAGTTCACCTGCGCGCTGGATCACTTCTTGTAATCGGTTGAACGCTTCTTCGGTCATCACCGGTGTGGTGGCAAATGCGCCAATATCTTTGTAACTCTTTACAGCGCTGGCAAGCAAGGCGACGTCGGTATCGGCGAAGAAATCTTTGACACACTCGGCGATTTCTTCCGCCGTGTGTTCTTCGACCCATTTTTGCCCTTTGGCGACCGCGTTGGTGAACCGCTGTACCAGGTCGCTGTTTTCGGTAATATAGCTTTTTTTGGCAAAATACGCGGTGTATGGCATCTCTCCGGCGGCGGCACCGACGCTGGCGACAATATAGCCTTTTCCTTCAAGTTGTACGCTGGATGCTACCGGTTCAAACATCGTGACGTAATCACCGGTTCCGCTGAGAAAAGCACCGGTCATCATATCAAATTGAATCGTGTTATCCAAGTTGGCATCGGTATCGGGATCCAGTCCGTTTTCCTCCATCGCATATCGAAAAGCCATATACGGCATCCCGCCGATACGACCGGGCAAAACGTGTGCACCGGCAAGATCACTCCACTTAAAATCCGGATCAGGCTCACGACCGACCAAGAAACTGCCGTCACAGGCAGTCAACTGCGCGAAAACCTCCGGGTAATCCTCGCTGCCGGAGTTATACACGTACACGCTTGCTTCCGGTCCCGCTAAACCAATATCGACGCTGTTGCTGATAACTGCGCTCATAACCTTATCTGCGCCGCCGCCGTTGCTGAGCTCAATGGTTATGTTTTCTTGCTCAAAAAAACCTTTGGCGATCGCTACGTATTGCGGTGCGTAGAAAATGCTGTGGGTGACTTCGCAGAGTCGGACAGTTGTCATATCGTTTTCATCCGAGTTAGAACACCCCGATAAGACGGGGATCAGTGCTAAAATCAAAACCAAAACACAGGCAAGAATACGTTTTTTCAAAGACAACACTCTCCTAAAAAGATTTATGCGCCAAAACGCTTGCTGACAAGCTTCTGACAAAGGGAAACTGCATGATACATGAGTGCGGCGACAACGGCTAAGATCAATACACTTGCCATCACAAGATCCATTTGAAATACTTGACCGCCGTATACGATTAAATAGCCGAGCCCTGCTTTGCTGACCAAAAATTCACCCGCAATGACACCAACCAGCGATAATCCGATATTGATCTTCAAGGAGTTGAATAGTGTCGGCAGATTGGCGGGAAGCACTATCTTAAACAGGACTTGTTTTCTTGACGCGCCGAAGGTTTGCGCCATTTTGATGATTTCGGCATCGGTATGATGAAATCCCGAAAGCATTTCCAGAACCGTGACAATGAGTGATATGGCGAGAGCCATGAAAATAATGGCTTTTGTTCCCGCTCCCGCTATCAAAATAATGACCGGTCCAAGTGCGATTTTCGGAAGACTGTTGAGTATGACCAAATACGGCTCTGCCACATGCGAAACAAACGGACTCCACCAGCACAATACGCTGATTGCCAAACCGAATATCACGCCCAAAAAGAAGCCGGTAAGGGTTTCGTACAGCGTGACCCCGATATGCTTGAGCAACCCGTTTTTTGAGGTGTTGAGCAGAGTTTCTGCGATTCGACTCGGTTGACTCACCAAAAAGGCATCGATCCAGCCGAGAGATGCCGCGAGTTCCCATAAAATCATTAGGCCGATCAACAATCCGAATTGCCATGCTTTGATGCTGATTCTTCGCTTTTTCTGTTGACGTAGCCAGAGGGCGCGCTCCGTCGACATTGGTATATCATTCGTTTTTTTCATCTTCGCGCAGCTCCTTCCAAATATGACTGAAATACTGTGAAAAACGGGCATCACTGCGACAAGATAGAGGGGAGCGGTCCTCGTCGAAAACGATCGGATATATTTCTTTTACGCAAGCGGGACGCGCCGATAAGATCAGTACCGCATCTCCCATTGCAACTGCCTCGGGTATGTCGTGGGTTACCATCAACATCGTTACTTTTTCCGCTTTCAAAATGCGGTACACGTCATCGGTAACCGTCAATCGTGTTTGGAAATCAAGTGCGCTGAATGCTTCATCCAATAAGAGAATATCCGGACCGGCTGCCAGTGTACGGATCAGCGCCACGCGTTGGCGCATACCACCGGATAACTGTCGAGGGTATTTGTTACGAAATTCGTATAACCCATACGTGTGTAATAACTCTTCTGCTCGTTTGATCGTCTGTTCGAAAAGTATTCCGCGAATCTCCAAGCCAAACACAACGTTATCCCAAATGGTTCGCCATTCCAAAAGATTATCTCTTTGCAGCATATATCCGATATGTGGGGACACCCCGCTTGTTTCTTTACCGTCGATCAGAATGGTGCCGTTAGAGCGAGGCAGCAAACCGGCGATCAACGAGAGCAGCGTACTCTTACCACAACCACTGGGACCGACGATGCTTAAAAACTGCCCGCGCGGAACGGAAAAAGTAATATCTCGAAACGCTTGTACCTCTCCGTTTTCTGCTTGATATCGAAATCCGGCATTTTTAACACAAAGCATATCCATCGAACACTTCACCTCTTTTATGATATCGACCCTCATTTCATATCATGCAACAGAGGGGAGAGAGGTGAATACTTTCTTACAAAACAAAAGCGGCAGATACGCAAACGCTCGCGTATCTGCCGCTAATCATATTCTGTTACTTATTCACAGCAGGGATCGCTTTTTTTAGTAGGTGCTTTCGCGGGAGCCGGTGCGGTGACGTCACCAATGCCGGTGGTTTCGGTAAACATGACGTTGGCTTTGGTCATATCCACGGCATCTGTGGGAACAATGATCTTTGAAGCCTTGCCGTCAGACATAGCAATCAGTGCTTCATACTTTTTCAGTTCCAGGACCGCTGCATCTACGCCGGCTTCTTTGAGTGCCGCCAAGCCGTCAGCTTCTGCTTGTTTTGCGAGCAAAATGGCTTTTGCTTCACCTTCAGCTCTGGCAATGCGCGCGTCGCGTTCACCTTCTGCCGCAAGGATCATAGCTTGCTTGTCACCTTCTGCACGCGTAATTACGGCCGCTTTGTGTCCTTCTGCCTCTAACAGCGTTTCGCGGCGATCGCGTTCCGCCTTCATTTGTTTTTCCATGGCGTTTTGGATTTCAGAAGGAGGGATGATGTTTTTAAGCTCCACGCGGTTGACTTTGATGCCCCATTGGTCGGTCGCGCAATCCAAAATTTCGGTCATTTTACCGTTGATGGTATCGCGAGAGGTCAGCGTATCATCCAGTTCCAATTCACCTACGATATTACGCAATGTTGTAGCGGTAAGATTCGAAAGCGCGCTGATGGGATTTACCGCACCGTATGTGAACAATTTCGCATCAAACACCTTGAAATACACAACGGTATCAATCTGCATGGTGACGTTATCTTTGGTAATGACCGGTTGAGGAGGGGAGTCTAATACTTGTTCTTTCAAGGTGACTTTTTTGGCGACGCGATCAAAAACGGGAACCAAAAAGTGCAATCCGGCATCCCACGTTTTTTTGTACTTGCCCAGTCGCTCAACAACCCATTCGGTTTGTTGTTGGACGACTTTCAAACTGATTATCAGGATAAACAGAACAATAGCAGCAATGATAATAGGCATAAAATCACCTCGTTTGAAATTCGTAACATAAAAAATTACGTTGTCTTAACTATATCATATGCGCATAGTATTTGTCAAATAACATCGTTTGGAAAGAAGGTACATGATGTATCCCTATCACAACAAGATAAAACAACGAATAAAAAACGGAGAATTGAGCGGGTATCGGTTGGTTGATAATTATCCTAACATCGGGGAATGTTTGGTTTTGGAGTTTAGCACACCACCGTTCATCCGACCTATTCGACCGCACAAATATCACGAATACGCCGTATTGTTGCAAGATCCTTCTTTGTTGGATTGATCACGCATTCTGTCGATAGATAATTTCATAAAATTCAGGAATACCCCTTGACACCTATGGAGAATACTGGTATACTATCATTGTTCTCAAACGAACACTCCATATCGCGGGGTGGAGCAGGGGTAGCTCGTCGGGCTCATAACCCGAAGGTCGGAAGTTCGAATCTTCCTCCCGCAACCACAAAAAACACGGTACACTTTGTGTGCCGTGTTTTTTGTTATTACGAAAAGATAGGTTTGACTCCACCACCTGTTGTTATGAGCCCGAAGGGCGAATAACTTGTAGCGTTGCCGAGCGCGTCCGGTGGACGATACAGCGAGGCATAAGCTGCTGCCGCGGTCGACGATCGGCAAGGCGGTTTACCCGCCGCAGACGGAGTCGGGCACCGCAAAGGTATAGTCGGAAGTTCGAATCTTCCTCAAAACGACCTTTGGGGAGGACTTGAACTAAATATTTGGGCCTTTGGGGGGCAGATTTTGCGATTTTTTTCGCAGAGTCCGTCCTTTTTTGTTTGTACTCCCTTCTCTATGATAATTTTTGCGCAACACTCAAAAAAGTCTGATATTCTGTCAACAAACAGCTTGTGTCATAGAAACTGAACGGCAGGAAGTTTTTGCTTTCTGCCGTTATAATGTTTTAGAAAAGTGTAGAAAAAGTCATAATTTTATGCTATAATATTCTCATAATGATGTTTTTAGTGCGTCTACGGGATATTAACCTATCCGGAATAAAATCAGGAATGATGATACGCCGCAGCTTTACAGTTATGGTGGTGTTGCTTTTGCCATTATAAAAGACCAACAAAGTTTGCTGGATGAATAATGATATAGTTTCATTTTAAGAAATACGCTAAATAAACACAATATACTTTCCACAAATGTCATTGACAACTCTGGAAAACGGTGAAAAAATCAGATGAATGTGTTATAATCTTAACATAAGGAGATCTAATAAGGAGGTATTTACTTGAAGAAACCAATTTCACTGATTTCACTTGTTATCAGTCTCACTCTCATTGTGGCATTTACGGCTTTCCCCGTCGAGGCAAAGATTCTTCACCAGTGCCATTGCTGTGGCGGTGACGGAATATACACCTGTGATGCCGTGGATTGCAAAGACGGGAAACTCCCCTGCGGCAGATGCAACAGCACAGGACAAACAATAGAAATGTGTGGCGATTGCAACGGCACAGGCAAATGCAGATTATGTCAAGGCACCGGCAAGCGTCTGGGCGATGACACAATTGATTGTGATAATTGTAACGGCACCGGCCAGTGTCAGGGCGGTCCGGGATCGGGCCCCTGTACACAAGGGCAGTACTACAACCAATGCCCGGATTGCACCGGAGAAAGAGTGGTTTGGCACAACAACGAATGGTGCATATATGCAAGAAATCACGACGGTCAATGTCCAATTTGCAAAGGAACGGGCTATGAGGGTGACGGGAGAGAAGGCACACCTAACGACGGCGTTTCCAATGTGCCTCGTGCCGGGGATGGCATCTATTACCTCAACGGCTCATATGCCATCTACGGTGGCGGTTACTCCGGCGGCGAAAACGGCAGTAACGGTAACGAAACCGCGTCAACTTCTCCGGAAAATACAACGCAGCCGCCTGCAACGACCGATCCGGGATCGTCTGAGACCAAGCCACCGCAGCAGAATGACAATCCACCGGATCAATCTGAAAATAATCAGCCCGGAACGGACTTTCCTCCGGCTGATATGACGCTTTTGCCGGAAAACCGCAATTCCGATTTTGATATTCCGCTCTCTAATGAGCCTGATAGAACCATCACCTCCTCCGTTCGTGTGGAAATGGGCAAAATGACCGATGAAGAACAGAAGTATTATGCACAACTGCCGGAGGAAGAATTGGCACAAATCTTGACCAATGTGCGTACAATCGTTGCATCTGCCGAGCCGGGAAGATCCGATTCCAAAACCGATGAATTGTTAAATTCTCTTGCAACACAAAACGGTTATGGTTCTTTGCCGGAAGGACGACTTTTCCCATTGTATTTTGAAGGACATCAGGAAATCGGTTTTCCTGTGCATGTCACCGTTAGTGTTGAGAAAGGTCTTCTTGACGGAGGCACGGATCTTTACGTCTATCATATTGCCGAAGACGGCATCATTGAGTTGTTGGGCAAGGCTGAATACGGTACGTATGAGGATGGCACGATTGAGAGCATATCGTTTTACACCTCGTCCTTTTCCACTTTCTTTACATCGGAAAAGGAGTTGGACACGGATATTTCAGTCGTTACTGGAGACAGTGAATCGACAGATGATATGGGAGGCACTGGCGAGAACGAAAAACCTCTCCGTCCTTGGATAGTGTTATTTGCTGTTTTGACGAGTGTAGTTGCTGTTTTAGTCGTTGTTACGATTGTGCTGAGAAAAAAACGCAAAAAGATATCTATGACTGAAAAAGCATAAGGTGACCGCCGAGACGGAGGAGTAAGCGTATGAGCAAAGCAATCAAGATAACAGCAAAAAAAGCACCTGAAGGCTATGATCTCGGTGCAAGCAAATTCTTTGGGACACCCACTGTTCCCCTTGCGTGGGACGGAGATTTCTACGATGACGAGCTGTTTTTCTGTCAGATTAAGCTATCCGATATAGCAGAACTTGATAAGGAAAATAAACTGCCGCACACAGGTTATCTCTATGTTTTC
>JAZOAK010000001.1:0-27242 GCA_045595445.1 Acutalibacteraceae bacterium | reverse complement strand
TGGCGGCAAAATTGAAAGGTGAGCGTGTGGCGCTGTTGGAAGCGCGCAAGCACGCATCCTGGTATATGCGTGAATTGCGCGGGGCGGCGATCTTCCGCGGCGAGGCGGGGACCATCTCGACGATGGAAGATCTGCGGCGGTTATGTTGGCGGGTGATCCGTCGGCAGGAAGAGGAATGAGGTGTGTTTGATGAGTAAAAAAGAAAAGCGTGAACGGTTCTTTGCACAACCACACGTGAAAATTGAGGGCGTTCGCGACGATATTTTTTCGTTTTATCGATTAGGCGATACCGGTCAGGTGATCGGGGAGTTTTCCCTTGATCTCGGTTTGTTTGACGAGCCGAAAGAAATCGGGTTCTTTGCCGATACGCATATCAACTACTGTGATGAGGTCGATATGCAGGACGAGGAAATTGCCTATACCTATGAATGTCGGCAATGGTTAAAGGATGGCGAAACGGTGCCGGCGATGATCGCCGCGATGGACGTATGCGAACATATGGATGCGACCGTCGTGGGCGGTGACACGCTGGATTTTCTGTCGCACGGTGCGATGGCGCTCGTTAAGAAGCATATCTACGATCGGGATCCGTCGGTGCTTAGTTGTGTGGCGATTCACGATATCACCAAGCAGGTGGAGACAGGCAAGGCGGATCAAACGCCGCGCGCGGAGCGCTATGCCGCGTTGCAGACGATCTGGCCGCACGATATTCATTTTGCCACCCGTACGCTGGACGATAAACTGACGTTGGTGGCGGTGGATAATGCCGATCCCGGATACAGTGATTACGTGTATGAAAAGCTCAAAGCCGAGATCGAGGCGGCGCGTGCCGACGGGCGAACGCTGTTGTTGTTCCAGCACGAGCCGATCGCGACCGGTAATCCTGTGGATGCCGATGCCGAGCCGTATTGGAAATTGAGCCAATACAACAATTTTTATAACGGTATCCTGTTGTGCAATTATGAGGGGATGAGCGAGCAGAATCGCAAGACGTACGATCTTATCTGCCAAAGTGCAGACGTGATCAAATGTGTTTTCTGCGGACATTATCACAGCGCGTATTATAACGAGATCCTGGCGTCGTATACCGACGATCGCGGCAAGCACGATGCGGTGATCCCACAGGTGACCTTCGTTTCCAATGCGTACTCATACGATTGCAAGAACGAGGACGGAACGCCTCGCCGACCGGGGTGTGTGCTGCGAATCGTTGTAAAATAAAGAAAAAGCCGAGATCCACTCACGTGGATCTCGGCTTTTTTATGCTTGTTCAGGGGTGTTGTCGGTCAGTTCTTGTAACGTGTCGGGGAGCGGGGGGAGGTCCGCGATCGGTTCATCCGTAACCGAAAAGCCCTTTTGAATGGGTTGAGCGTTTTCATAGTCCAGCGCTTCGCCGATCGCTGCCTTTTTTCGGCGAACGGCGGACACGATAAGCAATATGAGCAGTGCTACCAGACTTGCGGCACTGATGGCAAGTCCTACGATCAGACCTTCGGGAAGGTAGGTGATGGATACGGTGTGTTCGCCGCTTGTGAGATCAAATCCCAAAAAGCCGCTTGCCACCGAGAAAGTTTCCACTTCTTTGCCGTCGACGGTGACTGACCAACCGCTGTCGTACGGAATGGTGGTCATGAGTACACCATCCGTTTCGGCACCCACGCTGCCTGAGAGATGACGGCTGCCGAGATCGTCGATCACGAGCTGACTTTCCGAAAGAACCGACATCCCCGCTGCATAGGCGGATCGGTTCCACGCGGCGACGTAGAAGTTGCCGCTGCAACCGATATCGGACGTGACGGTCAATCGAGCGACCGTACCGGCTTTCGCGACACCGCCGTTGATGATATACGGTTCATGCGGAGAGACTGACCACGACTCATCGCCCAAGTCGATGGTGAGGCTGTCTGCCGCGCCGCAGTCCGCATACAGGAAGAGGGCGGCGTTTTCGTCCAGCGTTACCGTGAAGGAGGCGGTGTTGTTTTCTTCGTCGGTATACAGACGGAAGCCGGAACCTGAGCCGGTGGGAACACCGACGGAGGAATCTTCGGTTTCAATGTCATAGAGCGTATACAGCGAAGAATAATTATTGACAAGAGCGGAAAACAGATCGTTTTGTGAACGGAACGGATCATAACGCGTGTAGGAGTAGTCCTTGATATCTTCGTCCACCATATAGCCGAGACCGAGTGCAAAGGGATTCTCGTAAATGGTATACGAGGCATCACCCACGGTGACGGTTTCGAGGCGTTTAAGCGGCATGGGAGTCGTTTCGTCCTTGCCGAGAATCACATAACGGATGCCGAGCAAGGAATCGGTGAACGGTTGATAGGATTTATACAGATGGCTGTTGACGCCGTTGATGGCGTAGCCGAGCCCGCCGAGCAGACGGGTGGTGTCGTAATAGTTACTGGATGAGAATGAGGTTAAGCCCCGATAATGGAATAAGGCGGTGTCCACGCAGGTGCGGCGGGGTAAGAACTCCAAACGATAGAAGTCGCCCTCGGCAGCGGCATCGCCGAGTTGTTGTGTTTTTTCTACCGCTTTGCGGATCGCCTCGGTGGTTTCGTTGTCTACGTAATCGCTGTGGCGGGTGAAATACTCGTTGGCGTTAAGTTTGACAAAGGTGCTGCCGCCGCCGAGCGCCATTTCTGCCGTGACCGCGAGCAAAAGCAGTGCATACGCCACGCGGCGGCGCATCAGTTTACGTGTGGCAAGCACTAAAATAACGGTGTATACCGCGAAGATCGCAAGGTTGATATACACGGTGGAGAAGCCGTAGGCTTCGTCTCCGAAATGCTCTTCGAGCATGAGATACGCGACCGCGCCCGCAAAGGTGAAAAAGACGTGGCGGGTTTCGATATCTTTTAAGTGAATGAGCGTTTCACACGCCATGAGTAACACAAAGAACGAGTACAGGAACGAAAAACGATACGGCAGGTCATTCGGAGAATGTAAGCCGTGCCATGCAAGGTCTGTCCAGTTAACCAGGAACGAGAAGAACAGAACCAACCACAGCGCCATATACGCGGCACGGCGGCGCGGGGCGATGCCCTTGTTTACCGCAAACAGCGGGACGCATATCGCGGTGAGAACACCGCAATAGATATTCGGCAGGTTGCCGGCGCGAACGGTGGGAGAAGTATCTGCCAAATGGCGGCCGAGCAACTGGAAAATATCCAGCGTGTTGGTGATGTCCGGTAACTGAGCACCTGCTGCCGACGTGTTTTGCAGCGCCAGATATACCGGTATCAGCAGGGCGGCAACCAACCCCGCAGACAGTACCGAAAAGCCTGCAAACCGCGCAAACGATATGCCGAGCTCTTTGCTCGAACGGCGGGAACGGATACAGTAGGCGAGGTAATACAACACTAAAAAGATGCACAGCATGAAGCCGATGTAATAGTTGGCGTACAACGCGTATGCGAGGGACAGTACGTAGGTGAGGAATTTGCCGGTATGCATCAGCCGTTCAAAGCCGTATACCACGAGCGGCAGTATCATCACCACGTCCAACCACATGAGGTTCCAGGAATAGGCGATCAGGTACACCATCAGCGAATACATGACTGACACCATCGGAATATGCAGACCGCGTTTGCCGAACAATTGTTGCACGCATAGTGCAAACAGCGCGCCGGACAAGGCGTTTTTCAAAAGGGTGATGAATAGGATGCCTTGTGCGAGCAGACGCTCGGGGAACACGAGCAAAAACAGATTGAACGGACTTGCCAAGTAATAGCCGAACAGGGAGAGATAGTTGGCGCCCAGTCCCACCTCAAAGGTATACAGCGGGTTGCCGCCGTGCAGCAGATCGTAGCGCAGTTCCGCGAGCAGGGGAGCATACTGGTGGTGCATATCCACCATCATGGCACTTTTTTCACCGAACGGCCACATACCGACGAAGGAATACGCGACACACATCGCCGCTACCGACAAGAGCCCCGACATGAGCGGGTAAAACCAGACGGGGCGTTCTTTTTTGACGTCGCCGCCATCGCGCAGATATTCGCGCGACACAATATACAACAATACGCCCAGCAAGCCGGCAATACCGCCGCAGCAGGCGGCTTTTTGCGCGGCACCGGTGGCGGTGGACGAGTCGATCTGTGTCGGGTTCCAGTTGCCGACCCCCCACAGAACCATGAAGACCATGACCGCGAACAGCACCGATACGATGATGGTAAGCACCGTTTTGGACGTGCGCGGTGAGATGCGTGAACTCATGTGTGATATCCTCCTTGGGACAAAATCACTTTTAGTATATCATAAAAGATGAAGAAGAGCAACCGATAAAAATTTTGAAAAAAGTATTGACAAATATTGGGTGGAGTGGTACGATACATACGGTTAGCAAAGGCTAACGCTTTTTTAAGTGGCCGGTTAGCCTTGACTAACAGTGTTCGACAGAGAGCGTAGGAGATGCACCATGAATTTGATGACCGCAGAGATCGGAAAAGAGTATATCATTCAGCGGATCGAAACCGACGATGACGAACTGGATGCGTTTCTGTTTTCGCTCGGTTGTTACAGCGGTGAACCCATCACCGTGATCTCTCGTTTGAAAAACGGGTGTGTGGTGTCCATCAAGGACGGCAGATATAATATCGACAATCAGCTGGCAGAAGCGATCCTCGTTTGAAGATGGTAAGGAGTCCGCTGATTCCTTTTTGTTTTTGAGTTAGCGTCGACTAACTGATAGTTGCTTTGTAACAGATAAACCTTGTTCAAATACGTTTGATACGACGAAAGAGGAGGAATATTTATGAGAATTGCGTTAACCGGCAATCCCAACAGCGGTAAAACGACGATGTATAACGCACTCACCGGTTGTAACGAAAAGGTCGGTAACTGGGCGGGCGTTACCGTTGAAAAGAAGGAACATCCCATTAAGAAGGCGTATTACAACGAGCGAGAGGAACTGATCGCCGTTGATCTGCCGGGGGCGTATTCGATGTCGCCGTTTACGTCCGAGGAGAGTATCACAAGTTCCTATGTGAAGAACGAAAACCCCGACGTGATCATCAACATTGTGGATGCGACGAATTTAAGCCGCAGTTTGTTTTTTACCACGCAGTTGTTGGAACTCGGTATTCCGATGGTGGTCGCGCTCAACAAAGCGGATATTAACGCGAAAAAAGAAACGAAGATCGACGTGGAGGCGCTGTCGGCTCTGTTGGGCTGTCCGGTCGTGGATACGGTTTCCACCTCTGCTAAGGGTCTTACCGAGGTCGTGAAAGCCGCCGTGGAGTGTGTGGGCAACGTGCAGGCAGCACCCTACGTGCAAGGGGACGTTGATCTGACCGATAAAAAGGCAGTCGAGGCTGCCGACAGAAAGCGGTTTAGTTTTGTAAACGGTATTGTTGAGCAGGTCGAGAGCCGCAAGGTGCTGACGAATGAGCGAAACTATCAAGATAAGATCGACGCGGTGCTCACCAACAAGTGGTTAGGGATTCCGATCTTCGCGGTCGTGATGTTCTTAGTGTTCCAGATCTCGCAGGCGTGGGTCGGCCCTTGGATTGCGGAAGGGTATGAGTTTTCGAACGGTACCGTTATCCCCGGTCTGGTGACGCTGATCGATATGTTCAAAGAATGGGTTGCGGGTCTGCTTGCGGGTGGCAACGAATTTTTAGTCGGTTTGCTGACCGAAGGCGTTATCGGCGGTGTCAGCGCGGTCGTCGGATTCCTGCCGCTGGTTATGGTCATGTACTTTATGATCGCACTCTTGGAGGATTGCGGGTATATGGCGCGCGTATCGGTGGTGTTGGATCCCATTTTCAAGAAAGTCGGTCTGTCGGGTAAATCGGTGATTCCGTTTGTTATCGGTACCGGTTGCGCCATCCCCGGCGTGATGGCGTGCCGCACGATTCGCAACGAGCGTGAGCGCCGTGCAACCGCGATGCTCACTCCCTTTATGCCGTGTGGCGCGAAGATCCCCGTGATTGCGTTGTTTGCGGGTGCGTTTTTCGATAATGCGGGTTGGGTCAGTACCACGATGTATTTGTCCGGTATCGTTATCATCTTCTTCGGTGCGTTGCTCGTTAACAAGATCACGGGAAACAAAGCGAAAAAGTCGTTCTTCATCATTGAATTGCCGGAGTATAAAGCGCCGTCGCTGTGGCGGGCGTGCAAATCGATGTGCGAACGCGGCTGGGCGTATATTGTCAAAGCCGGTACCATTATCCTGCTTTGCAATGCCATCGTCTACGTGATGCAGGCATTTGACTGGCGTTTGCAATTGGTGGCGGAAGGTGCCGAAAGTACGTCCATTCTCGCTTCGATTGCGTCGCCGATCGCGTATCTGTTGATCCCTGTCGTGGGTGTGCTCAGTTGGCAATTGGCGGCTGCCGCGGTGACCGGATTTATTGCCAAAGAAAACGTGGTCGGCACGTTGGCGGTTTGCTTTGCGGCAACCAAGTTCATTGATGCGGAAAATCTCGAATTGATGGAAGGCGCCGCCCAAGGTGCCGCCAACGCCATGACGGGACTCAACGCGGCGGGGGAAACGGTGTCGATCACGGCGGTCGCGGCACTGGCATATCTGATGTTCAACCTCTTCTCGCCTCCGTGCTTTGCTGCCATCGGTGCGATGAACAGTGAAATGAAGAGCGCCAAATGGTTGTGGAGCGGTATTGCGCTGCAACTCGGTGTCGGTTTCACGCTTTCGTATCTCGTGTATCAGATCGGGACGTTCATTGTTACCGGTGCGCTCGGTGCCGGCTTCCTGCCCGGACTGATCGCGGTTGCGGCGATGGTTGCCGTTATTGTGTATTTGTGTGTGCGCTCGGATAAACAGCTCAAAGAAGAGCAGAAACAAAAAAGTAAGCAGACCGCCGGTGTGAAATAAAAGGTGAGATCAATATGGAAAATGCAATCATTATTGCCGTGTTGGCGCTGATTATCGGCCTTGCGGCGCGGTACGTTTACAAGGCAAAGAAAAAGGGTAAGAAATGCATCGGTTGTCCGTATTGCGAGTCTTGTTCCACCAAAGAGAACGGTTGTTGCAATGATCAGTAAGTGAAAAACGCGCCCTGCAAAACAGCAGGGCGCGTTTGTTAAAAAAGGGTAGATATTTTTCAACAAGAAAAGGTTGACAAACGGCAAGTAACATAGTATAATGACAACTGCTCGTAAATCGAGATGTGGCTCAGTTTGGTGGGCGCGTTTGCGAGCGCGTCCGGTGGACGATACAGCGAGCAACAAGCGGGTGCCGCGGTCGAAATTTATTCGCCGAATGGCGAAAAGAAATTTCGGGCACCGCAAACGGAAGCTGCGTAGCAGCGCAACAAAGAATGTTGAGTGCTAAGGGTTTGTACAATTTTATATCGAGATGTGGCTCAGTTTGGTAGAGCGCTGCGTTCGGGACGCAGAGGCCGCAGGTTCGAATCCTGTCATCTCGACCATCGAAAAACTCCGGAAAGCCTTGGAAACAAAGGCTTTCCGGATTTCTCTTTTCCTCAAAAAGGTCAAGTTGGGGCTTATTTGGGGCTTATTGTGCTGAAAAACACCCGAAATCACGGCTTTTGGTAGTGACTTCGGGTGCTTTTTATTCTAGTAAAGGATTTCACGCAGGATTTCATATTCGGATTCCGCCGTGCGTTTTTTTGTTATTTCCGTTGGACTCACATTCCAACAAAAATCTTGTTCCTCACAAACGCTTTCTTCTCTGGAAATCTCAATCCAAAAAGGTAGTCTATAAAACTGTGCGTGGTTATTTTTTGCGAATGATCCAATAAAGGAAAAACTATCAGCAGAGAGCTTGCGGGAAATCTCCGCAATAATAGGTTCCATATTCTGAGCGTTCAGTTGTTCGAGTGAAGCGGTATATTCCCTTATAACGCTCTCTCGTTGTGCTAACAGCCTGTTATTTGTTTCGTTGATCTTAGCGAGAATACCTTCTTCCTTGTTTGAAATTTCCTCATACTCATTGTTGTATAGTTGTTGTGCTTCCATTGCTTCTCTAACAATCAGCCGATTCCGTATAAAATTGATTACACAAAGCAAAACCAAGCCCACAACAAAAGCAAGAATGATATGTCCTAAGACATATCCCATTGAGGTAATCACATATCCAATAAACCCAACGATAGGAACAACAAGGACCAAAATGACCGATGCGTCGATTTTCCAAGGGCGTTTTATATTCATTTGACCTGCCATTTGTCTTTCCCAGGTTGCTTTTTCATCGCCTATGTTGGCGATTCTCTGGTCTAAAACGTCCAACTGCCTATCGATCTCACCCACTTTTTCCTGTGCTGTTTTTTCCAGTTGTAAGCAGCGCTGCGAGAAATTGATTTTTGTATTCTCATAGGCAACCTTTACGCTCGGATATGTGCCCGAGTAAAATGTTTCGCCCTTTTTTAAACACATTATCCAATAGTATTCTTTCCCCTCATATTTGTATGTAATAACACAAAAAGGGAGAAACATCTCTTGATAGTTAAACGCACAAGTTTCATGCCTTGTTTCTATATTCTTAAGAGATTTTACGGATGTCCCCTCTATTGATTTAGCAGCCATATGTTTACAATGTTCTTCGGCCTTGCTATATGCTTGATCTCTTAAACTTATTTCCTTCTTAACTGGAATCCCTTCATAGTTACTGAGCTCACTATATTCTTGGGGTGAATATTGCAACAATGTGCATTCCTCAAAAGCAGTATGATCTACCGAAAGATGCTGATCTGCCAAAAACATATTGTGGCAGTAGACTTTCCCCTCTGCTTTTGCGGTATACCGACCGGTCCAGGGGGAACTAAAACCAAAGTCGTCAATTGCAACTGCACTAAAATCACCGGATATATTGTATGAACAAACACCGTACGAATAAAAGGCTTCTGTGACAGAAAGAATCGTTAATTTTTCATATATATCGACCGGGATATTACCCCTGTACTTAAGCCAGTGCAAAAAATAATGTTCGCACTCTTTGGTGGTCAAGCCCGGCTTAACAAAACCAACCGTAACTCTTTGCCGATACTCTTCTATTTTCTTCAGTTGTTTGTGACAATGCTGATTGTTTGAATCTATAGTCAATGCCTTATTATAATACACAGCTGCATCGGAATAGTTTTTTGATTCATACAGTCCATCGGCATATTCGATCAAGTTTTTCGCTTCTTCGTTACGCATGCTTTCCATTGCTTTGCGTATATCCGACTGTGATTGCCGCGGGGCGTTTTTTTTGAATTTCGAACCGCAACTTTGACATTCAAATATATCGTCATCAAGCTTTATGAAGAGGAAACTCCCACAAGTATCACATTGTATCTTTTCCATATGACAACCTCTTTAAAGCAAGTATTATTTATAAATCCAGATTGCGGGTCTTACAGGTAGCGACTCTGAAACACCAACGCCGCTGATATCTATATGTCCCGACACGTCAACGCAAGCAACATAGTCGCTTTGTTTCCCGGGTGTTCGCAAGCGCCAAATGGTTCTTCGGGATAACGGTTTGCCGCCCAAACCTTTTCTGTCGGCGTATTCCGAGTTAATGCCTATTCCTATGTTGCCGGTCACGTATGCATTAAATTCATCTGCACTGAGAAGAAACACTTTATCCTTGGTGCTTGGCCCGCCATAGGTGGAATACTGATAATTGTCTTTGTTCTCCAAAGATGCTTTGACGATCAAACTCCTTTGATACTTATCAAACGCCTCTTCGTAAAACGTGTCATTCAGCCACTCACGCGTATAACTGATCTCCCAATATACGTCGTTTTTAACCCAATCGCTGTATTCCTTACAATCTAACGAATAGGCGCTAAGCAGAAGTAACTTGTCATTCTCTTCCGCAATGACTTCCCATAGAATTTCCTCAGTGCCATTCGATTCGTTGGCATCCTGCTCATAGGTGCCAAAATAAACAACCTCTCCAACATCCAGGTCATCAATAATCGAGGAATATTCTTTCTTCGCCAATGACCGTATACCTATCGTATTCCACAGCATGATGCCACCAATCAACAGTAAGATCAGCGACAAGCCGATTTTTACGCCTTTTAAGTTCCGCTTTTTAACAACGCCCAGGGAGGAGGAGAACCGTGCCAAGTTCTCCTCCCCACCCAGTTCCGTTTCAAAACATGTAGTTTCTGCGCTGTCATCGAAAGTCTGCTCATCTTTTGCAATGTCCGATATTTGCTCAGTTTCTTGGATTTCCTCTGCCGAGAACCGACTTCCGCAGGTTTGACATTCATAAAGACCGTCTTCTGTTATTCTTAATTCTGTATTTCCGCAAACTACACATTTCATAAAAAATCACCGTTTTAATCGTTATAAGGGGTATCCTCATATCCTTCATTTTTCAGCTTTTCAACCAGGTTATTAAGAGGTCCATGCCACAGTTCTTTAAACCAAACCGTATCACCGAACCAGCGAACCAGTGTGGGGCTGACAGTATAGTACAGCTTGATGAACAGCCGGCCGTACCATGTGGCAGAAAGTTTCATATCCCGGAAACGTCTTAAGGTCCATACTTCGGGGCAATCATACGAGCCATACACGCAGGTGGCCACATAACACCCACCAGATTTGTTCTTAAATTCTACAGCCATCTTTACATTTTCGGCCGATAAATTGCGACAATCATTAAACACATAGTCCCCATATATTTGTGCTAATGGCATGTTTACTTGTCGCAAAGAACGGTCTAGCGCAAAGGCGCCGCCATATACCTCTCTAACTTTAGGGCAGTTAACGGTTTGCAATTCTCCACAACGTGCAAAGGCGCTACTACCAATATATTCTAGTTTAGGAAAAGCAATATTTATCAGTTTTTGGTTGGATTCAAATGCACAACTCCCTACTCGTGTTAAATTTGGTATATGTATATTTGATTCGGAAATCTGACAATAGGAAAAAGTCTCATCTTCGATTACGCTTACGTTGGGCAAAGAAACTTTTTTCAATTCAGAACATTTAAAGGCACACCTACCCACTTGTGAAACATTTGGCCCATTAAACTCGGTAATAGCCGTACCTTCAAATTGATGACCAAGCACAACTTTCAAACCAGGTGCAATAATTGTTTTTAATGTCTTAGGCAATTTGCACTCGATTAATTCCAAAGAGTCTGGACATGTAATTTTGATTATGGGCTTGTTAACCAATTGACCATAAGGGTCAGTAAACAAAAACGCCTCTCCGCTGATCGTTGTTACACCATCAGGGACCTTAACCGTGGTTTTGTTCCCCAAATACTGTAACAGTACCCCATCCTCAATAACAAACTCATTCGGATCATACATGATTTCTTGTGCCATTTTTCTTACCTCCATTTTTTATTATTTGAACAATTTGACCGCATTGTTTCTTTCTGAAATCAGACGAAGCAACTCTTTGGCCCATGCAGGAGCATCCTCGTTATCAGCTGAAGAAACAGATGTTTCAAATTGCTTAAATACATTTTCAATCTCATTTTCTATAGGGATAACTCTCTTGCTGGACACAGGATCACTATATTTGAGAGCCTTATAAACTTTTTCACATAGTTCACGAGTTTCCGGCGTGCCGGCACGGTTGTTCAGGTTCTCTGCCCGCATGGTAATATCTCTGATAAATGCTGTTTTTTGCTGTGTGCTAACATCGATGCTCTCCACTGCTTCTGCTGCGTGAGAGGCCGATATAACGCTTATTACTGTTAGTGCTAAAATCGTACAACATACAATAATCGCCAACCAGATCGGGAAACCGGGAATGCCCATTGCCAAAGCACCGGCAATAATCATTACAACAAGACCGATATAACTGATTCTAACGAGCGGGATATTGTAGAACAGTTTTCGTATGTTCTCTGCTTTGAATGCAAAGTGGGCACATATCAATTGACCGATAAACGCAAGCGTTATAAAGATATACCCTGCCCAGAAACCACCTGTGAACTTGCTGGTGCCGTTCACCTCGCTGGGTGTAACAAAGGCAATCACATTAAACAATACAAGAGCGATAAGCCAAATGACGGAATAACTCTTAAATGTTTTATTCATGGTTATCCCTCCCTTTTGGTTCCGCACTTAGGACAGAATTTGCCGGGGCGTTCAAATTTATAATTGCAGTTTTTGCAAAAGGCTGCCACCGATGTTCCGCATTCATCACAAAAAGCAGCACCGGGCATTAATTTTGTGCCACAGTTATCGCAGAAAACAGCGGTGCCGGAAGTAGGCGTAGGATCATTAATAGAATGAAGCGCATCGTTCATTTGTGCTCCAACCATACCGCCGACGGCACCGCCAACCCCTGCCATCGTTCCAAAACCAACACCCATATTGGTGAATTGCCCCACCGCCTCGTTTTCGGCAACTTTTTCTGCAACGTCAAAACCACGCTCTTGGCTATAGGTATAACCTTCCTGCGCTCTTTTAGTGGCTTGCGCTTTGGAGTCAATAATCGTTTTTTGAGCCTCAGTTTCTGCATCAATGATCTCTGTCTGCTGACGAAGTTTTGCTTCGGCAATATCGGCATACTGCCTGAAATGGAGTTCCTTATACCGTTCATACTGCGGCTCACCGTTGGGCTTTAATATGGTGCTTACCAAAAATCGCTCTAACGAAATTCCGTAATCGTTAAAATCTGGGGCGAGAAGATCCTTTAAGGTGTCAGAAAAGGCTGTTAATTGCTCGTCAATTTCAAAAATATTGATTCTGTTTTCCTTCATGATGCGGGCAATATAGGTTTTGACCCGCGTCATCAAAAAAGCTCTGAAAAAGGATACCAGTGTTTGTTGCGAAAGTTCCTTTTCGGTGCCCACAAGGTTAATCAACAGTTCGCGACTGTTTTCAACACGCAAGCTCATCTCGCCGTTTGCACCAATTGCCAAGGGGAAATTGTAGGTGGGTTCCAAATATTCCACCTTGGTATCCGTTCCCCAACGAATGGCCATTTGCTCGGTTTTATTTATGAAATAGACTTCACAATGGAAAGGCGTTTCATCACCCGTTGTACGATTGAGAGCTTTGCCAATTAGAGGGATATTTTGCGTTTCCAACGTGTAACGGCCCGGGCCAAATAAATCCAGCGCTTGGCCGTTCATAAAGAATATAGCCTCTTGACTTTCGTGAACAATCAACTGCGTGAGGCTATTAAAATCCTCGCAAGGATGCTTCCATATGAAAGTACTATTATTCCCTTCATATTTGATTATTTCGGCAATAGGCATTTGTAATCACTCCCACTAAGCTGATTTTATATTTTTTACTATATCACTTTTCGACAAGAATGTCCACACTTTTATTGCAAACAATAACCAATAGTGAACTATATAATAGTAAAATAAAGTTGACTGATATTGGAAGGTGAGGACAAGAAAAGTGAACTTTGGTGAAAAATTGAAAGCGCTGAGAACCGGTCTGAAATTATCACAACGAGAACTGGCGGAACGACTCGGTGTCGCCAAGTCCATCGTTTCCTATTATGAATCTGGTGATAGATATCCCTCCTACGATATCTTAGTGAAGATGGCTCACCTGTTTCACGTTACCACCGACTATCTCCTGGATGTTGATAAAAACCGTATGATCGATGTATCCAACCTTTCGGAAGAGGAAATCGGTGTCGTGATCAGTATGATAAAGGCACTGGAAAATAAGCAATAATCCCGATAGATTGAGTGTACCATATCGAATAGGTAAATTTCTTCCCATTAAACAAGAACCCGATAGATATTGCAGTTTTTTGCAGTATCTATCGGGTTGTTTTTATATGAAATTTGAGTGAATTCCAAGAGGAAATCCGAATGTTTCCCTAAATATAATTATGAAGGGAGATGATTATTTTTTTGTTTGTAAAAAATAATGGGATAAGTTGATAATTAGATTTATGGTTATTTATAGGTTTAGTTATAATTTGGCCGACTTGTTCGATTATTATATTTATTATTACATATACAGAAAGGACGATTAAAATTTTTAATTGCTTAGAAAGAGCTGCAAAAGACAGCATAATTATAACCGCAGTTGTCCCCATGAAAGACGTTGATTTCCTTGAGTTGTGCGAATGTATGAACGGCTATTTTGAGTACGATGAAAGCCATGGTAGTTTTGAGTGTCAATATAAGATTTGCCCCGATAACAATCCGCCGGAAGAACAAGCCATTCTCGGGGACGGAGCGTATTGTCCATCCATCAAAAATACAATGCCATATGTCCTCGCAAGAAATGGCGGCATATTAGAACAGTTAGTCAAAAAGTATAATGCAAAAATTTATTTTGCTTGCTTTATATCTCCCGAATCTACGTCTGCAAAAAATGGTTTGCCCTTTGTTTTTTATGATTATGATATTGATTTTATTAAGAAGTTAAATGCACACGTTAGTGTTTGGTCTTATCCGTAACGAATGAACAACCCCCGATAGATATTGCAATTTTTGCAGTATCTATCGGGGCCTTTTATGTTAGGAATAAAAGGGTAAGAGAAGTTTTTCGGGATCGTAAACACGCACCGTTGGATGCGAGTACTTAAACAAATTTATGTCGATCATCGATGCCGTCTGCTTATCGACGTGCACATCAACCAAGCCACGCATTTCATACAACGGCGAGTAATCTTTAATCTTGCTGTTGTTAAACAAACGAAGGTTTTCGATTTCTATGTTCGAAAGAGCATCCAACGATTCCACCTGTGTAGAATCCAATACAAACGTGTGGAGCCAAGAGAAGTCGCTTAACGGCGTAATATCTTTAATGGCTTTTTCATAGATTCTAATTTCTTTCAGATGGGGAAAACGGTGGATAAATGCAAGGTCACATATCTTAGTGTCTTCTAAAACAAGAGCACGAATATGAGTTAATTCAAGCCACTCGCTTTTGGTGTTGAGAGGGTATCCCATGCAGCAGAAGCGTCCGGTATCCTGCGCATGCTGCAATGCGTCATAATAATGATCGCTGTCACCTGCCAAATATTTTTCCACCATACCCTTTGCGACTGCTCGCAAACGGTTTCTAATATGTTGCGGCTCCAACACCTCCACAAATTCGCCGTTTTCCAACGCCCATACAAACAGATCCTCAGCGTTGGATTGTAGTGTGACAATCATATCGTCCTCGTCGCCGTAATCGAAGAAGCGGCAAGCGGCACCAAACCGATCGATCACCAAGTCGAGTTTGTCATCCGGCAAACGCACTTTGATCGTTTCCTTTTTGCCGGTGCGCATCAACGAGTGGGTCCACAGATAGTCATCCACGGCCGGTCGATTATTTAACACGTCATAATCGATATTGTCTTCTGCGATTTCAATTTCTTTCATGCGGTCGATACGGTAATGCTGCAGGCAATCGCTTTGGGGGTCAAACGCAATCAGATAATGAAAATCATTAACCATCACCGTTGCCACCGGTTTGACAAATAAGGGTTCCTCTTGTATCGGTAACAGTTGCGGTTTCGTGCCGGCATAATTGAGCAGCATAAAGCAGATGCTTTTTTGATCTTTGATGGCATCCTTTAACACGTCCAGATTGTCAAAGAAGCGGTCGCCGGCTACGTGGAATCCGCGGCGGCTTTTGCTCTCGCTCTGTACTTTTTTGCGTAATTCACCGGAACCAAGTGCCAGAAGCCGAGAAATCATTTGCTCCGCTTTCTCTTCGGAAAGTTGTTTGGAGAAACGCACGTTGTCAATCAACCAGGAAAGTTCTTTATCATTTAGCAACCTTTTTTTCAATTCATAACCGACATAATAGGCCGCTTCATCCTCATCGTGTCCATCTTGACCCCTCAAGTGGTCTTTACGCTTTTTCTCCACACCCTTGATCACGTCGGCATCCATCATAACCCGCAACCAGTCTCTCAGCGTCTTTTCTGTTTCGTCAATTCCGTAATCCACTCTCAGCTTCGTGTTGATCTCCGTGAGCGTCAGCGTCTTATGCGCATGCAACAACATATCGTATAGATAAAAGACTTTTAACTTCTTAACTGCAATTTTCATAGCACACACCTCTCCTGTATTATAGCGCAGCCTTTGACTTTCCGCAACCATTATACCTCACGAGATAGGAAACATTTTTCCCATCACATCTGTTAATATTATACTGTCAAATCAGGGGAGTTTGCGGGTCTGTTGCCATTATTATAAACTTTTTAATGGGAAACATTCTTCCCATACTCCATGATATACTGTCAGCGGAAACGGGGAGAGGCCCGGGCTTATCTCGGCTTAAAATCAAGCTGAAATTTGGTGGCACTCTCTGTGCTGCCCAAAACAAGCCGTATGGAGCTTTGGGCTTGGGGCAGGTAGTTTCGCCTTTCTCAAGTCGAAAATGCGATACGGGACGACCGGGGATAGCGTAATCGCGTGTTAATCAAAAAGGAGGATATAATCAAATGGATTTTTACCGGTATTTGAATTCGAAAGACGTGGCGGAGCATCTGCGTCGAATGGAGTATCAATTCAACGCCTTGGAGTGCGCATGGATTATAGATAATATTATGCGTGATAACAAAAACATCCCCTTATCTGAAAAACTTGCAGCCTTAAATCATGTTTTGACTATGCCGGATTACGTGTATACTTCCGAGGAGTATCCTAACGGTGTCAGCATTCACGAAACCATCCGCCAACATCTGGACTATATAGATACCATCAAAGCGGAGCTGAAAGAAAAAGATAATAATACTATTTACACGTATTATCTTCTTAATGACAAGGGCTGGTTTCACCAGAATGCATACTTCCGGGATTATGACAGTTGTATGACATCCTATTTTCAGGCTCTTTTGAATTCTATTGATCCTTCTTACTGCAATCAGCGAGAAATACTGGGGTATAGGATCGAGAAAATACCCTTTAATGAACAAGATGGTCGCATAACTGCAGAATACCGTGGTAGTGAGTTAGTATCGATACATAAATTGGGCAGTCGCGAACCTTTGGTGGATGTAATGTTGGATGTATTTGAAACCGACAGAGTATACTTCCCCGCGCCCTTTCTCCCGGGCGACATTCTGTACGATCCTATGTACCGTTGCCCGATAGTGCTGGAAGAATTACCGGCCGATGCTGGGATATTTCTTATGTGCTACCGTGTGTCGGAAGATGGAAAAACCGTCATCCATTATTGCAGCGAGATGCCTTATGAATATTTGGAATACTATCGCGAAGAGCTGAAAGGGACGGATATCGCCCTTAGTGTTATCAGCGATTTTATTAAGAATAAGGGGAATACGTATGGCAAAGAATAACGACTATCAAAAGTTGCAAGAGCACTGGGGGGAGCCCCTGAAAAAGCAACGTGCTGCCGAAAAGGTGTTTTATGAACAGGCAGAAGACACGATGCGCCACAAGAAGAAAAGCGTCAAGAAGCATACGCCCCGTAGTGATCATAAACACCAATATATGTCGGTTATCAAACGGGATACCTTTGCAGGAACACCGTATCAGTACGTCACGAAAGCGTGTGCTGTGTGCGGTCGTCTTCATCCGAATGATTGGAAGTGGGCTTTCAAGGCGCAGCGCAAGGGAGAAACGGTTTTTGAAAGTGACTTGCCCGTTTATGAGGCGGTCGATAGAACGATCGTAATGGCTGACAATACACAAGAGGAGGGATAACATTAAAATCAAACTCACCATAATTCAATTAGCTGTGTTGTAAGCAGGTAGCTATTTTTGGTGTTTCCTTGCGCTGAAGAAGACCCACATATATCCGAATTTCAAAACAAACAACTAATGAACATAGGAGGTTACCATGGCTAAAACAGGCTACACATTTGAAACTTTTACGACCGCGCCATCCAATCGGCTGGCTCGACTTGCCGCAGAAGAAATCTGTCGTTCCCCGGGCGAAACATATAATCCGCTATATATTTACGGAGCCCCCGGCGTAGGTAAGACGCACCTGCTTTGTGCGATTGAAAATGCGTTCTTGGAAAAAGGAGCAAATGTCCTATGCGTTTCTACCGGAGATTTTGTAGAAGAATTTGTGGAGACTATCAAAAACGGAGAAGTCACAGAGTTTCGGAGAAAGTATCACAGCACTGATATACTGCTGATGGATAATTTTCAGTATATGGTCGGCAAAACCGCTACCCAGGAGGAATTTTTGAGTATACTGAATGAATTGATGCAACAAGGAACGCAGATCGTCATAGCGGCGAATTCGTCGCCGGGCGAGATGCCGAAACTGTCAGATACGCTGCGTGATAAGTTGCTTCGGGGATTGTGCTTGGAATTGGGTATGCCCGATATTGAAGAAAGAACGGCTATGATAACGCAGAAATTACAAAAGCAAGACATAAATCTGCCCGAGGAGGCCTGTCGCTACGTTGCCCTCAAATGTGGCGCGAGCATCAGTCAAATCGAGGGTGAGATTAACAAGATTTTGGCGTGTAAAAGAGGACTTTGAAAGGATATAGTATAATGACCGGTAAAAAAGGACGTTGTTATATCACTCAAACATACACTTGTAAAATACAAAGACAAAGGATAATCATATAATAGAAAACGGTACAATAATTAATGGATGATTTAAGTTGAAATAAATAATATTTGTTTAATTTTGACTGAGTTGTTCAATTATATTATTTTATTATTTGAGGAGCCCCAATGGATTATCAATTTTTAACCGAAAGACTACGAACCGAGGAGGAATTTACCGAATATCTGAAAACCCTCCTGAGCAACGAGGAGAACGACGACATCACCACAGACCCGGAATACATAGACGACCATCTGACGTTTCTCGACAAAGGGGTATTCTGGCTAGTGAAGGACAAGCACGGGAACGAGCGACTGGCCGCCTATAAATATGCCTCAAGTGCCTTTGAACTGTTCATAGACAAACACAAATACAGTCACGAACAGGTATGGAAATCCCTCGATAAATCCATCACACAGAACAAACCGTATTATTATTTCCCCAGGGGAAGATATGAGATTCGAAAAGGGAATAAGGTCGTTATTTATTGCAGCACCTTCTTCGCCGACGAGAAATACAAAAAGATGCTCCTGGCAAAATTAAAGCTCCGAAAGGGTTATAAGGGCATCCGGGACATAAAGTTTATCTTCGACAACAGTCTGCATTATCGGTATCTGTTTGATGAATGAAAATATCCCTACAGTCGCAAAGGACTGTAGGGATATTTGTCGTTTATATCACTAATGCTTTCGAGATATTCTCAGCAGCTCGTTCATTGGAGGACTTGAACTGATGAACGTAAATATTCATTGTCGTACTTGTCTGCGAGTGGCCCAGACGGTCGGCTGTTGTTCGCGGATCGATACCGGAATCTATCATAATCGAGGCGTTGGTATGTCGTAAACTGTGCAAAGAAACAAGCGGCAGATCATATTTCTTCAATAAGCGTCGCAACATATTGTAAGGTCTGTTGACACTCATCGGTGCGCCGTTCCATTCGGTAAACAATCGGTTCGACTCAATCCACATGTTACCGATCTCGTCTCTCATTTCGTTTTGGTGTTGCTTAAGCCGTCTTAGTATGTCGATCAATTCTTCGGATATGGTAATCGTGCGTTTGGACGACTCGTTTTTTGTGGTATCGGTGAACATGCCGTCTGCTTGCGTATACAAAGAGGAACGCTGAATAGTCAACGTCATTTCTTTAAAATTAACGTCGGACCATTCAAGGCCTAACAACTCGCCGCGTCTAACACCGGTAAATAACAGGGTGTAAAATAGGGCTTGTTTTTCGATATCTTCATTGACGAGATTTTTCAAGAAAACTCTCGCTTGTTCTTTCGACAGGAGTTTGAACGGCTTACGCTCAAGTTTGGGCGGGTCTACTCTTCTGCAAGGGTTATCGGGTATGTACCCCCATTTTACAGCACGTTCTAATACCGAAGAAATGAAAGCGTGATAGTGATGCACAGTTTTGGGTGCCAGTTTTGCTTGCGTGATCTTGGTGGGCTCAAACAGGTCATCAAACTTCATATCCAGCGCTACGGCTATCTTATCAGCGGTGTGACGAGATATGGGGTGTGCACGCATTGCGGTTTTCACAGTGGAGATCGAAATGCCGGCGTTTTCGGCAAACATGGTATACGTCAGTCCCGTGCTCGATAAAAGCGGTTTTAAATCGTGTTTCGGAATGACGGAACGGCTTTCGCTTTCTGTCAAACCACTTAGTTCTAAATAAAATTTATTTAATACACCGGGCTTTATATGATCTAACCGTAGGTGACCAATCGAACGATACACTCGCTTGCTTAAATCTCTGTAATTCGAAAGTGTCGTGATTCGCAGGTGACTGATGGCGTATTCTTCAAACCATTTTTCGGCGAACTCTTTGAACTTGATGGCGTGGTTAATGACACGTCCGCTTTTACATTCTTCTTCAAAGAGGATTTTTTGACGTTCAAGTTCTTTCTTTATCTGGTAGTCTGTCATGTTCGTAGCAGGCGTCCAGTTCTTATGTCGCTTTATCTGCTTTCCGTCAACGCCGTATCCGTCATATACGGTAATTCGATATCCTTTGCCGCGCTTTTCTACGCATGCCATATATGTTAACATCTCCTTATTGATGATTATTGTAATTATTATGTCGTGGCCGGTGGGAGAAAACTCTCCCACCACCACGCAGCAACATCAACGGATTAGTTAGCTTTTTCAAAGCAAGCCCAAACATCATCCATATTGATGAGCTTTCGATTGCCGACAGCGGTAAACGGAAGGATCTTTTCATTTACCATCTGCCGGATGCGATATTCTGTAATCGCTGTGTACGGGTCTTGGCGTTTAATTTCTTCGGCTACACCGGCTATGGTTCTGATCTGCCGCATCCGAGTCCTCCTTTACTCTATAATTTTCAATCGTAACAACGTTGCAATTGTCATACACGAGCGTCTTTGCATCAATACATTCTGCATCACCGAGCGATTCTTTTGCTTCTGCATACGTAATGCCTTTAACAACTATCGGTCTTTGGATGCCGCTCGAATAACTATACAAGCGGCTGCCACTCTCGTAAAAGGGGACGCGCTCGCCTTTCTTTTGTTTCTTGCTTTTGCAGTAGTCATCCCAGTGTTCACGATACTGTTGGTATTCAAACGGGAAGTTCGTCAGATATTTTGCAGTAGCGTCAGCAGAAGCAATTTGCCCCGCATTTACGCTTCCCAATTTCCAACATTTTCGAATCTGCTCATCGCCGATAGATACCTGCGGAATTTCATCAAAGATCAGTATCACATGACAATGTAAGGCGCCGCGCCCTTGGAACTCAACGCCTTTGATGTATTCACACGATCCGTATTTTCGTCTGACCTTTTTAATGAAATTAATAAAATCTTTTTGCAACTGCTTTCTGTCCGAAACGTTTTCATCGTACGTTATCGTAACAAGAAAACATCTAGACAAGTCAGTAACATTCGTGAGAATGATATCTCGCAAAGCAGAAAGCGAGCGGCGAAAATCGGGCATTCGTTCTCTGCGATTAACAGAGTGATTAAACACAATCAATTCACCGGTCTCAGGATTGACACCGTGATCTTTATCAATGCGAATCATTCGAGGTTTATCATTATGGAAAGAGTTGTTTACGATACGTGCAGTATCGCCGGTTATGATCTTTTTAACAAGGGCAGTTTCTTTAATGGGTCTAGTTTTCACCATTTTCATTTTTGGGATATACATCCTTTCTTTATTATTTAGGGGTCCCTTCGGCATTGGAAGGGACCCCGTCATTTCATTCTGCGGCTGAAAGATTTTCATCAGCAATTTCATCGTTGACTATATTCATTTCGGTGATCCGCTTAATGGTTTCGTACTTTTTGCTTTTTGCATCAAGTCGGTACGTTGTAGAAACTATTATGTTGAACTTTTTGTTAAGCAGTTCATTTAAGTTAACATTAATGCTCTTGAAGGCACTGTCAACAACGCGTCTAAAGGATTTGTATTTGGAGTCATATTCTGTAGAATGCTCTATTTCGTACACATCTTCGCGCAACAAGTCATGAAAGAACATCGATACTTTCCAGAGCTTGTTAGGCTTTTGGAGAATGCTGGGCGGCACCGTTTCCATTTGTTCGACATTAGTAACGGTTACGCAGAAGCGTTCTCTAATGATAAAATCAGTAGATTTGTTCGTAATACGTACGTCCGCACGGTTTTTATAATAATTAATAAGCAAATCAATTTACTCCTTTTGGTATATTTTTTTAATTTATTGACGCACACTGTTCTTCTAAGTTTCGTTAATTCCTAACCCCATAGCTTCTACAGCTACACAGCGTTTTCGCTCGCTTGCAAAGGCAAGGTCGTGGCGTAGTATCTTACTTAGCAACAGCTATTCAATTTTCAAAACAAATAAACTATCACCTCCAAAAAATCAAAAACTCAAACTAAAATACACTCATATCTAACATCACTTCTTTCAAAAAATTTATATTTCTATATTTATCTTTAGAAAAACACTCATTTTTTTCGCAACTTTATAAAAATATTTTTTATGTTCAATAATTTAATTTTTTGTTTTCGATAGTATATTTAGGAAAAATTTTCGGTTTTCATCGGGTTTTCAAAAAATTTAATTTTGCAAGCATTTTATTAAAAAGCACTTTTAACTCATCGCCTTATTTGATAAGTGCCGATTCGTACAATATTTGTATATGAGCATAAAAAATACCCTTCGATCCGAAGACCGAAGGGTAAAGGACGGAGAGATATTACATTATGTCGGAATCAGTTGAACTATATACCGGAGAACAATCAGCCGAACTACAGGCATTTATAGCTTTTAACTTGGGTAGTACAGAGGATGATTACGTCGCTCACGAAGAAAAGAGTCAATATATTCATACGGATGTTGCAATAATCAACAATCAAACAGATCTGAAAGCATTTGCCAGCATGGGGATGGGGGCACGAGCTTTGTCCGCGCCGGAAGACGCTTTCAAGAATATAGAATTGTTGGGATTTGCTTCCCCCAATCTGGATGTAAATAGTGATAAGGCTCTGACTATTGCTACCGAAATCAATGCAATCAGCAAATTCCCCTTTAGAGAAGATACTTGGTTTGGACCGGGGCATACGATCGACACAAGTGATGAGTTTCGAAAAGCGTTTGGATATGAGTATTTTCTGTTTATGTATAGCGGCCTTACAGCAGAGATATCCGGTATCGGGAATGTGAACTACCTGTTGTTGATCCCGCTTTACGAACAGGAGCGTAATTCTATTGTTGAAAACGGCGATATGCTGTTTCTGCTTGATTTTTGCACACAATATGGTGCCGATGGCATGGCCATGGATAAGCCGAGAGACTCTCTGTTAATTTGATTTTATTCATATAACAATTTCTTCCCATCTCGTATGATATAGTGTATTTATACTAAAAAAGAGGTGGCTATCATGGAGAAAGATCAATATAAAAGTTTTCAGGGCGTTATTCGAATTTGGTGTTTTTTGAAATGGAGAAGAAGCAAAGTCGTTTGTGCCGAGCAAATGTCGATGGAAACGGCGGACGTGACTGCGACACTTGACGGAAAACGGCTCGGTTTTGTATTTATGCTCAATAAAACAACCGATTTCCTGAAAGCGCAAATCATAAACTGCCGCAAGACCTGCGATAAGGTGTACTTAGTAACAAATGAGATCGATCTTAACAACATCCCCAAGGTGGAGGATGAATTAAGCATACTCAACCTTGCCGACCGCTATGGCTTGGGGAATATGGTAGAGGAGTTATAAATATGTAACAACCAGCCTCCGGAATAGCATTCTCGAAGGCTGGTTGTTATTTCTTGTGTCTACTACTTTTTTAAATGTTGTGTTGCGCTTGTTTAATTCACATCTCAGATAGCAACAACAATTTAATTGACGGTGCGACAGTTATAAAGGCTTCCTTGACACGGCCGCCATGTGACCAAACACCTGAAGGCGTCTGGGCTTCCCCAGAATGGATGTTTTCGTCAAACGCCTTATTAATTGCAGAATCTTCCGGAGCTAAAGATCCTTTTTTTACAAAGAAGGGTGAATGGGGCGGATATGCTAACCATTGCACGTGTTTATTATTATAGCAAATTAACATCTCACTCTCGGTTGAAGAGCATTCCACGCATTTTATTGCTGTCGATGTTAATGATACAGAATACTTATCAGATATTTCTGCTATCCTTTGAAAAGATAACGGAAGATGTGATATTTCCTGTTTAACGCATTCGGAGGGTAATAACAACTCGGCAGCAAAATTATTGGCCTCGGTTTCCGCTGTTGCAACAATTTGACGTCCATCAAAGCCTTTTATTATTCCAGAACATATTTGCAGTGTTTTATCTGTATGTAGAAAATAATGTCCCAATTCGTGAGCAATAACAAAATTTTTTTGTTTCTCAGTCAAATTCGTATCTACAAAAATATATTTGTTGCTACCATCTTTGCATAGATATCCATCAACATGTAACGATCGATGTTCAATGATACGTATGCCTATGCATTTGCAGAATTCTCGAAGATTTAAAGGGTATTCTAACATGAAAGATTTTTGTATTTCTTGTGCTTTTATTTTGGCGACATTATGTTTCATCTTTAGATTTCAACTCTTCTTTAATAATCTCAATATCTTCTCTAGAAATAGAGCCTCCTCGAGCGGCTAACCTTAACTCATCATCCATACATTCGCCGCGCAAAAAAGCCTCTATATCGGGTTTTAAAAAACGCCATTCCCGACCAACTTTAAAAGCTTTTAATTCGCCAGATTTAATTTTGTTATAAATAGTTTGATTGCTAACTCGTAACAGTTCAGCGGTTTCGCTCAAATTGAGTAGATCAATTTTATTGTCTTCTGGAATAGAAGTGAGTAATTGTTCAATCATTGCAAAATCTTGATCTTCAATAATTTCATATCCACAGGAACTACAGCGAAATCCTTTAACATCTTTAATTGTTATTTGTTTCCCACGCACAACATAGTTAATAGATAGATTTACATACTCCATGTTTCCGTTGCATTCATAGCAATAACGGCTCTGTTTTTTCATAATTTTACTCCTTGATACTGTTTTGAGAGGGAAAAGTATTCTATTTTATTCTAATTAAGGAAGGCGGCGGATTAAAGTTGAGTGCCCATTTCTCGGTTTGGGGATGTTCCACTGTGATTACCAATAACCTTGGCAAGCCCGCGACTATCGTAAAAGTCACCACTGCAATAACATTTGGTATTTTGTTGTAATATACAGCGTACCGTTCGTTCTGCCAAGGCTTTTGGGGCGGTTGAACTTCCAACACTTCATTATTTGAGTTTTCAAGTGTACTAATAACGCTTGCGCGCGTAATATTTCGTTCAATCATACGCTGAGTAGCATGAGCGGACCAATCAACACATCCGTTTCGAGCTAACTGGCGTAGCGCGGTTAAATCAACGGCCAAACATTTCACATCCTTTATTTTTTATGTTATTTTATAACAATTTATAATAGATGTCAAGGAGAATGCTAGACATTTAACAAATTTTTCATAAACGGATTTTTTCATCGATAGAATAGGCCAGTTCAGTATGACTTTGGGGCTTATTTGGGGAAGAAAGTTAACAGTAAGCCCCGAAAGATATTAAAAGATATTAAAAAAGACGATGCCAAAAAGCCAGGTATTTCAAGGGCTTTCGACATCGCCCGACAGGGGTCGATTCGCCAAAATAGCATTCGAATCCTGTCATCTCGACCAAGTAAAAAGGGTAGGCGTTGTGCCTACCCTTTTTACTTTTGCGAAACGATGGGGAATTGTGTTTGCGAGCGCGTCCGGTGGACGATACAGCGAGCAAAAAGCTCTGTGCCGCGGCCGAAAGTCGCCGCGCGATAGCGAGACGGCAAATTTCAGGCACCGCAAACGGCGCCCGCAGGTTAAAAAGAGTCCCGAAACGCGCAGACGAGCACAAACCACCGCACTGTACTGCGATACGGAAAATTTCTTGCATTTGCCGTATCGCTGCGTTATAATGTACAAAACGCATTGTGAGGGAGAACGAGTATGACCTATACGTTATATGGTGACGGAATCCATGACGATACCGCTGCGATCCAGGAATTGATCGACAACAACTGCGAAGTGGCGTTGCCGGCACCAAAGGCGTTCTATTTGATCTCAAAACCACTGGAGTTACACTCGAATTTGCGGTTTGTGCTGCCGCGTTTTGCGGAGATTCGGCTCAAAGAAGGCTCCAACTGCTATATGCTGAAAAACGTGACCGTAGAGGACTATCAAAAGCGTATCGACACGCGGCTTTTTGACTACGTTAACCGCTATTCTCCCGATGCGCCCTGTGAAAACATTGAAGTCCAAGGCGGCGTTTGGAATTACAATAACAAACAGCAAAAGCCCAATCCGTTATCCTGCGGCGGGTCTTGTGAAACGGATGGCTATACCGGTTTTTGTTTTTTGTTCTATAACGTGAAAAATTTGCGTCTTTCGTCCTTGACGATGAAAGATCCTGCTAATTTTGCCGTTACGCTGAATACGGTTTCCTATTTTACGGTGGAAAATATCACGTTTGATTTTAACGACGGTAATCTGTACCAAAGCAACATGGACGGTATTCATTTGTGCGGGAATTGCCATCACGGCACCATTGAAAATCTGTTCGGCACCTGCTACGACGACGTGGTGGCGCTCAATTCCGCAGAGGGGGTGGCAGGTCCGATCGAGGACGTGACCGTTAGAGGAATTTACACCGAAAACTCGTACAGTGCGATGCGACTCTACGCCTCCGGTCCCGAAACGGCGATCCGAAACGTGCATATTTCCGACATTCACGGCACCTTTTATCATTTCGGTATTTGCTTTATGCCCGCCGGTGGACGCGCTCTGTATGAAAACATCACGATCGAGCAGATGTACGGCGGAAAATCCAGTCGCGATCTTGTGAAGTTCCCGTACGTGCACAACTACCGAAAATTTGCGCTTATCGAAGTTGAGGGGTGTGCGGACATTAAAAACCTGACCATTTCCGACATTCACAGACGCGAATTTGTGGATGGCACCGTACCCACTTTGCGGTTCGCAGGCAACACGGTGGTTGAGAACCTGATTCTTCAAAACATCACCGCCGAGAATTTCACCGAAACAGACGAGATGCCCTTTATCGTGAACAAGGCAGAAATCAAAGGCTGTAACGCTCCCGAACTGCTCAACTGAAGAAGCAACGAACGTAACGTAGAAAACGCCCTCTGCGGAGGGCGTTTTCTTTTATGTCATTAAAGCCGTTCTTCGTCGTAGACGGCGCGTGCGCCGCCCCTACGGGCTGTACCGAAACCCGCAGACGAGATCGTTCTGTCACGCTGCATAGTGACCTGTCATCTCGACCAAAAAATCCGA